>JAJRXX010000052.1 GCA_024276075.1 Planctomycetota bacterium | reverse complement strand
CTGACGTAAACGATCCGCGTGTCCGCGCTGGGCGTAAAAATCGTCCAACCATTCGCATCCAAACCGCCGCCCAGCGTCGCGCCCGTATGACCCGTCGCCAACGCAGGACCGCCCGCGTTCAACGCGTCCGCCGTAAACGCCATCAAGAGACATGCGATCAATGGTTTTGCAAAGCTAAAACAATCACGCTGCGCTGCCACTTTATTCTCCCTCAATACCACCTCCCAGATTTAAACACCCTAGTCTACGACCTTATATATTGTAACCCTCTAATTTAGCGCGTTTTCTGATGTCGCATGCGGGATTCTCAGCGAGCCGCGCGCGTCAGCAAGCGGTTTTTTGGCTCTAAGGGGTCCGCTCACTGACGATCGCGGCTCGTAGCGAAGTTCTGTCAACCGTACACCCATTCAGAAAACGCGCCAGCTAACCCTACATTCTCACAAATGTGTATTACACAGCCCCGCGCGAGAACATACTTCGCACCCTATATAGCCCAAATAACACGTCCGAAAATAACAAGGCCGTATCGCTCATGATCTATTTATTTAAAACGAAACGATTACAGTATTAGCGACTGTCATTATATATGCTATCCCTTATTCCCACCCCCATAGCAAGCCGTACCCAAAGCCCGTTTTAGGATTAGTTTTAAGGATTTTCCGTGCCGCCTGTTGGTTCATTCTAATCAGCCAAGCAAATCTAACGCAAAAATTTTATCCATCGCGAATTAGATAACCCATCGCCTCAACACATATCTCAATACCCAGGACAAACACGACGAAATACTACAAATAGTTTCTCGTTTACCCCGCTGCAGGCTAAACAATGCCCGAAGAAGCTTGTTTTATAATTCTGTGCAAAGGTGATGGACGTTCTCCATACACGTCCATCCTAAAAGACAGTGACTATCCTCATCGATTTGTCGAGACCCTCGAGGAGATGATGGTCCACTGCCTCAAGCAACCCCCGTTAGCGGTGCTAATCGATATCCCCACGCAACTTTTTTTAGGAACCGAACGTGTTGTGTTTGCATTCAACCTGAAAATGAAATGGCCCGTCATGCGATCAAAAGCCCTACCGAGTGGCCGCGTGCAAGTGTTCTGTCTTGATCCCTATATCAGCGCAAGCCTACCCGATGCACTGCGTGGTGTGGCGACGGCGGATCCAGACTGGATGACAAAGGGTTTTAATCGACGATACCCCCGCCTACAGCGTACATACCGCGTGCGTATCGGCAATCAGGAAGGCCAATGGTTTAAAGCACATACCCTGGATATCAGCACTAAAGGCGCGTTCATCGTGACGTACGAGCAATTCGAACAGGAGCAGCCCATATCCGTCGAGTTGCACGACCTGACGTCTGATCCCCTGTTGCTCGAAGCAACGGTAAAATGGACACGCGATTGGAATCGATCACAGGAACTATCGGGTATCGGCGTCGAGCTTAAAGAGTGCTTAGACCCTCACAAATTCGTTGAGGCCATCCTCCAAGACAAACAGTTCCGCAGCCTCAAAACATAAAGCACTCAAATCCGGCATCACACCAATCAAGATTAATACTTGCGCGGCATCTGCGAACACGAAGGCAAAACAGACAATAACTTACATCCTCTACAACGCGCTAGAAATATACGCAATGCGTATCACCGATCACAGACCCACCGCGTGCGCTGTATGCACCCCACACTTTATAAGTGAGGTCTAGTTCCGTTGTAAGCCTGGCGCCATGCTTCGATCTTGTCCTAGACACCAGCCAAACTCGTATTCGCCTGCCAACACAATCCCTACCTTACGTGCCAATCGATGATTCGCAACAGCGTCATCTTGTCAATAGGCTTGGATACGTACTCGGTACAGCCCGCGTCAAAACACTTCTGCCGATCGCTGGGCAGGTCCTGTCCCGTTAGCGCTATCACCGGCAATTCTAGGTCCCGCTCTCGGATCCGGGATGTGGCTTCGTAACCATCCATCCTAGGCATATCGATATCCATAAAGACAAGATCGAAAGGCTTCTCCGCTCTTTTAGCCCGCAACACCGCTGCGACGCCGTCACGCCCATCTTTCGCAACCACAACGTCAAACCCAGCATTCTTGAGCTGAGTACTAACAAGACGCTGAAAAGCTTCGGAATCTTCTACCAATAAAACCCGAGCGGTTTTGTTTTCCAACGCAACATCTCTTTATCGCAGGACTTACGGCATGTTTTCGCAGCGTTCTGTTCGCTTTATTTTTGTACGCCTCTTAGTATACCCAACAAGTTTGAACTGTGACCTCACACAATCCATGGATACCGCTCTGGACTAGCCACTGGCCGAAAAGAAAACATCTAAACGGTTTTTATCCCTACAAAACACCCCCGTCATCGAAACACCTTCACAGGTCACACCGAATTCAGACAATCAGGCCAAGTCAAATACTGCGTTTTTTAATTTGGGTATACTTTCCTTCTTATCTTAGCATTTGTCATACCTATATTAGGATTCATGGCAAAAGGACACGTGATGAAGCTTGAGATGCCGAGGTGGTGACAGACTTATCTGTACAAGTACGGATGGGTCTTGCTTGACCCGATGCAAAGGAGTTCAAATGGCTGACCTTCCGATCCCGGATCACCGGCCCCGGCGCCGTCAGCTATCGGTACAATCACTTGATTGGCCTGTCGTCATTGGGATCGCCCTCATGCACCTGGGCTGTCTGCTGGCACCGTTTTACTTTTCCTGGAGCGCACTAGTGGTCGCGGGCGTACTCGCTTGGTTAACAGGCGGTATCGGCGTCACCCTGTGCTACCACCGCCTGCTGACCCATGGCAGTTTCAAGACATCGAAATGGTTCCGCTATTTATTAACAACGATCGGCTGCATGGCTTGCCAGGGGGGCCCTATTCAGTGGGTCGGCACACACCGGATTCATCACCGACACTCAGACGATCCAAATGATCCGCACTCACCGACACACGGCTTCGCTTGGGCCCATGTCTTCTGGTGCCTACAAAAAAACCAGGGGGGGCTGCCGTGGACCGCAGCCAGCGCTGCTCGAGACCTCTGCAGAGACCCGGGCATGCGCCTGCTCAACAGATTTTATATCGTGCCCCAATTGGTGATAATCGTACTGTGTTATTTCGGCGGGCAATGGGCAGCCGGCCTCGGGTGGGAGACCAGCGGTTTGTCTTGGGTCCTCTGGGGTGTCTGTGTTAGAACGGTATTCGTCTATCACGGCACGTGGTTCGTCAATTCCGCCTCGCACACCTGGGGGTACCGAAACTATGACACCAACGATCAATCGACCAACCTATGGTGGGTCGCCCTGCTCTCTTTCGGCGAGGGCTGGCACAACAACCACCACGGCGAGCAACGCGCCGCAGCCCACGGGCGACGCTGGTTCGAATTCGACCTCACGTACTGGACAATCCGCCTACTAGGCGTCATCGGGCTGGCTCACGACATCGTCGAACCACGAAAATTCATGACCAGCGACCCCGAAGTTCGGCGCGGAGTAGCTAGTTACCACAGCATACCCGGGGTCACACACCCCCCTACAAGCGTCAAATAACCGCTATATAGCTGGGAAATGGCGACGGGTCTATACGCAAACCCGCCATATCTCAGCAGTTTCGGAAGCATCATAAATCGCTGCGACATGATGTCTGCTAGAATGGATTGCTATGAGTTCTATCGACCAAGAAACCGCCCTGCTTACCGCCATTCTCGATTGCGACCTCAAGGCAATCAATAAGCATCTGAATGCCGGCGCCGATGCCAACGCAAAGACCGCTGCGGGCAACACCCTTCTGCATGCCGCTGCGCTGGCAGGTTCGACAAAGATTATTGACTTCCTCGTTAAAAACGGTGCCGACCTGGACGGCCGAGACAAGTTCGGCAAGACCCCACTGCACTGCGCCGCACGCAACGGTCACACGGACGCCGCCGGGGTCTTGATCGACCGCGGCGCCAGCGTCAACGCCATGGCCAAGAACGGGTCCTCACCATTAGATTGGGCGGTCAAATTTGAGAAAGAACCGGTGGCGGACTTACTACGCCAGCACGGCGGAAAAAGCGGGAAAGCGTTGAAGTGAAGCGCCCGCGTCAGCTTCATTGATCCTGAAAATGCAATAATGCAATGAGCAACGTCCAGCTAATTCTCTGGACGGACGATATTAATGCTTCTTGATTAACGCAGCGGCAACGTGTCCGCCAAAGCCCGCAGCAAAGACCGCGTGCGTGTTCAATGGTCGATCGTGTGCGTCGCGAGCAATCCGCAATTTGGTCTGGGCAACGTCGATCCGGTCCGTGAGCCAGGGCATCGGCGGGCGACGGCTGGTACGTGCGCAAAGACACGCGATCACCAGCGACGCTAGCCCCGCGGCACCCAGGCCATGCCCCAGCGCACCTTTGCAAGCATATACATCGGTTGGAGATCGGAGATTGGGCCCGATGGCGGTCAATTCCGCAGCATCGTGGCCAGCGGTACCCGTGGCGTGGGGGTGCAGCAGATCAATATCACAGCCGTCCAACAGCCTCGCTGCGACACGCGCCAGGGCTGGCATGGCAGGAGCGGCGCGGACCAGATCATGGGCCTCACACGCGTCTGCGGTATTGATTAACTCGATCTGGCTCGGTTGGGATTGATCGACTCGCTCGAGCACGACGGCTGCTGCGATCTCGGACAAGACAAACCCACAACGGCTATGGTCCAACGGCCGACCACGATAACCATCGGGCGACAACGGCGGCAGCACACCCAGCCTGCGGTAGCTGTGAATAAAAAGCGGCAACAACGACGCCTCAGCGGTCACGACCAACACCCGGCTGGGGCGATCGGTGGTGTGGGGACACAACAGCATCTGCTTGGCATGGTGCAACGCGGTTAGGCTCGTCGCACAGGCGGCCACGATGCTGTAAAGCGGATTGCAACCGAGACGATTACCCAAGTGGTGCGCAAGGTACCCATGAGGCCCCAGT
The DNA here is from genome assembly GCA_024276075.1 of Planctomycetota bacterium. GTDB lineage: Bacteria > Planctomycetota > Phycisphaerae > Phycisphaerales > Phycisphaeraceae > JAJRXX01. The sequence goes on along the minus strand of JAJRXX010000052.1, from coordinate 91,141 downwards.
ACCACAGCTAGGTGCGCGTCCGGCACCGGCGGAGGCCCCAACGTATTGACAGATGACTGCTGACCGCCCTGCTTCACCGCATCGAGCAGCGCGTGCATGGCTCCCTTGCTCGTCCCCACCACGCAATCAACTTCGCTGGGCTGTGCCCCAGCCATTTGCAACGCCTCGCGAGCGGCACGCTCAGCAATCTCAACCACGGGGTCGCAGCGCGTGTGACGAGCGATGCTCACCGACCCCACAGCCCGGACCAGATCGACCGGGTCTGTGTCGTCCGACATGGCGGCGGCGCGATCGGTCAGGGTGCGTCCGGCGAGCAAGCTCGAAAAGGTCTCCCAGGCACTGTGCCCCATCGGGCTGACCAGGCCAAAGCCGCTGATGATGATCGACTCGCGTTGGCTCAGAGACTGGTGGGACATGGTTGGCGGTCTTTCTGAAGCCATATCCCTCAGGATACTCGGGCACCACTGATGGGTGTAAAAAGAAACGCCGGGGCGATGTGCGAGGGCTGTAGTCATGCCCTGTGCGCACCGCGACCGGCGTTTTTTAGGTAACACGAAATGTAAACCGTCCGTGGCGTTCTGTCGGCGTCGCTTGGCCCCAAATCGCTCTTGCCGGGAGAGGTCGGCCGATCGCGCAGAGTCGCTGGTGTCGGGTGGGTCACACACTGGCGGACAAGCCGCCAGTGGCACCCGAAGCCCACGCATAATTAGATGCGTGGGCTTCGAATCATCCGTGTGGTCGAGAATAGGACCGCTCCTTTACAGTCGCGGCTCGTCGCGGTGACGCACGGATTGATCTGTTCCCGACGGGGCTCGGTTCACGAGGGGTTCTTAGGCCCCAAGGCTTCCGGCCCGTGCCCAGAGCAACCAAGTTTGCTGACCCGCTTTTATTGTCCCGCTCGCAGCTCGTTGGTCCTCTCCGAAGGCTACCCGTACGAGGTTGTTGAGCGAAAACATGGCGGAGCCGTCAAACGGCCCCCAGCGGATCGTAATCGACCAGCCGGGGCTTTCGTATAGGGGTGGTTGGCCGGATTTGTGCGCACAAACGTGTCCGAGCGGGGGCGGAGCTACGCACTGGCGGACAAGCCGCCAGTGGCACGCGACGACAACACCAACCTGGAGTGGTCCGCACAGCGGACCCTACGTGATAGCGGGGCGAGCCCCGGGTGTGTTCACCCGGGGCTAAATGGTGTGGGGGGAGCGAGACTGGATTGTTATCACAGCACGACAGACGCTAAGGGCACGATCTGGTTAACGAGTTCGGCTTGGTCGTAGGCCTGCGTCAGGTCGAGAGGCAGAATGACGCCGTGGTCGTGATCGGAGGCTAGAACGGTCATGTTGTCGCCTTCTACATAAAAGCCCACCTCGGCGGGCTGATGGCCCATGATGAACAGCTTGACGTCCCAGGCTTTGGCGAGCGTATCGGCGGCTTGGGGGGTGTGCGATCTGCCCCAGACCATGTGGTATGCGTGCCCGCCCACAGCTAGGTCGGCGTCGGTGAGCACACGGTCGAGGATGGTGGTGTCGAACTTATCGAGCAGCCTAGGCGAAGGCAGGCTGTGGCTACATAGGATGCCGTTGGAACAACGCACCGCTAGCGGGAGGCTTCGGATAAACCTGCACAGGGACTCGTTGACGCGGGGCGCGGCGTCGTGGTAGATGAATTCGACCCCCATATCGAACGCCTCGACGAGCGGCGTACCGCCTTTGAGTACTTCTTCACGGTTGAGCTGGGCTAGTTCGTGGTTGGCGAGGAGGACATGGACCCGGTTTGGGAACTGGCGAACAAGCCCCGCCACTCGTGCGAGGGTACGGACGGACAGGTCACGGCCGTTGACGCGGTGCGGGCCGTGGATGACCTCGTGGAGGACCAAGTGACGGTCGCTGTGGTTGGCAAGGTCGGTCAGGTGGAGAATGCGTTTAAAGTTCAAGCCGTGATCGTGCAGGTCCCCGGTCATGAACAACGATCCGCTGGGAGGCAGGTGGATGGTCGCGCCTCGGCGCAGGGGGCAGTCGAGGTTGGCGGCGGCGGCTTGGTCGAACAGGTCCGAGACGGCTTGGGCGTCGTCGAGGGGAAGGTCTTGGATAGAGGGGACAAAATCGGGCATAATCTGTAATATGAATGTTCGGTTATACGCATTTGCGTATATTTTGACCGCGTCGTATAGACAGAAGTATTTGTGACATTTGATTCCGCGTACAAGGACAGTCGGACAATACTTATGGTAATTGGTATAGGCCTCGGCGAACGGACACAGAGGCGTCGCAATTAGTTATAGGACTGTTGGGCGACAACCGGTCACCACACGCTTGAATCAGTCGGCTCGGGAAGAAACGGCTCCGGTGTATCAAACCCTCCCTGAGTTTCAAAAACCGCGGCTAACGTACTTATGAAGATCGGCGTCATCAGCGATACACATGACCGGTTGCCGACGTTCCGGCGGGCGGTGGCGTTTTTACGCAGGATTGAGGTGGACGCCATCTTCCACGCGGGAGATTATGTGTCCCCGTTTGCCGCTAAATTGATCGCTCCGGACGTGCTGCCCATCCCGTTGCACTGTATTTATGGGAATAACGACGGTGAGCGGACAGGCCTGAAAAGTGTGCTGCCGGGCATTGTGGACGGGCCGTTGACGGTGAAACTGGGCGGTAAGACGATTGTGATGCACCACTTCGTGGAGTGGCTCAAGCCAACGGATATCGCGGGGGCGGATGTGGTCATCAGCGGACACACCCACGAGCCGGTAAACGAGGTCAAGGATGGGAAGCTATTCCTAAACCCTGGTGAATGCTGCGGATGGGTGACCGACAAGTCAACGATCGCGATGCTCGACCTTGATACGCTCAAAGCGGAGATCATCGAGGTCCACGAGTAATACGGACCGCCTGTCAACGGAGAGGCCGAGTGTTTGGCTAAAGCTGATTTCATAACTCCTATCCCTGTCAGGGATGGGGTAGAGTCGTGACCCCATGATTTGCGGGCTTTCACCCCTCACCCAACCTCTCCCCTGAAGGGGAGAGGGGGTTTGAAACAGGTTCTGGTGATTGCGGAGATCGAACCGGCCCCCGACGCGGTTTGCGGGATCGACAAAATCGGTTGGCGCGTACTCCCGCACCTCGATTGGCTGTCGACTGACACGCAGCTTACTATTTGCCACCACGACGACGGCTGGGCCGGCTGGCTGAGAGATCACTTATGCCCAAACGAACGGATATTAAGACGATCCTGATCATCGGCTCGGGCCCGATTGTAATCGGTCAGGGATGTGAATTTGACTACTCGGGCACGCAGGCGTGCAAGGCGCTACGGGAAGAGGGGTACCAGGTGGTGCTGGTGAACTCGAACCCGGCGACCATCATGACCGACCCCCAATTCGCCGACCGGACGTACATCGAGCCGATCACGCCCGAAGCGGTGACGAAAATCATCGAAGCAGAAAAAGGCGGTCGGTATCACATCGACGCGCTGCTCCCGACGCTCGGTGGGCAGACGGCGTTGAACTGCGCGTGCAATTTGTCGGACGACGGGGTGCTCAAACGGTTCGGCGTCGAGATGATCGGCGCGACACGCGAGGTGATCCACCGGGCTGAGGACCGCAAACAATTTAAAGAAATTGTCGAATCAATTGGGTTGAAACTGCCCCCGGCAGACACGGCGAATTCGATGGACGAAGCGTGGCGGGTGCTTGAGCAGACGGGGCTGCCCGCGATCATCCGGCCGGCGTTTACCCTCGGGGGGACCGGCGGCGGTATCGCGTACAACCGAGAGGAGTTCGAGACGATCGTGCGGGGTGGTCTCGATGCGTCGATGACGAGCCAAGTGCTGATCGACAAGTCCTTGATCGGGTGGAAGGAATACGAACTGGAAGTGATGCGTGACCACGACGACAACGTCGTGATCATCTGCTCGATCGAAAACGTGGACCCGATGGGCGTACACACGGGCGACTCGATCACGGTGGCGCCGGCACAGACGCTCACGGACAAGGAATACCAACGGATGCGGGACGCGGCGATCGCGATCATCCGTGAGGTCGGGGTCGAGACGGGGGGCTCGAATATCCAATTCGCGATCAACCCGGCAAACGGGGACATGGTGGTGATCGAGATGAACCCGCGTGTAAGCCGTAGCTCGGCGCTGGCGTCGAAGGCGACGGGGTTCCCGATTGCGAAAATCGCGGCGAAGCTGGCGGTGGGCTACACGCTGTGGGAGCTACCGAACGATATTACGGGGAAAACGGTGGCGTGCTTCGAGCCGACGATTGATTACGTGGTGACGAAGATCCCGCGATGGACGTTCGAGAAATTCCCGGAGGCAGACGAAACGCTCACGACACAGATGAAGAGTGTGGGCGAAGCAATGAGCATCGGTCGAACGTTCAAGGAGAGCCTGCAGAAGGGCCTGCGGTCAATGGAGATCAAGCGTTACGGCTTGGGCTTGGACCGCGAAGACCATTGGCTGCGGGGGCTGCGCGGTGCGCTGGCGCGGCTCGATCCACAAACGCTCGATGCGCTACGCGAAGCGGTGGGTGGGTGTACCCCGCTGGAAGCTGCGTCGCTGTGGCACAAGGACCCGGCGGTGTACGGCAGCCTAGACGACGCGACACGACGGCGCGTGGACAAGGTGATCGAAGTGCTACCGGCACTGGGTTCGGGCCAAGAGGTGGGCGACGAATCGCTGTGGCCTGTGTCGGAAGAAAAGGTGACGACCAAGCTCAACGTCCCGTCACAGGGGCGGCTGCACTTCATCCGCTACGCGTTCAAGCTGGGCTGGACGATCGAGCAGGTGTACCGGGCCACGATGATCGACCCGTGGTTCCTCGATCAGATCAAGCAATTAGTCGATTTTGAGCGTGTCTTGATCGGATACGAAAATATCGATGTGCTGCCGTGCGAGGTGCTGTTCCAGGCCAAGCAGATGGGCTACAGCGACGCACAATTGGCAAACGTGTACCTGGGACGTATCCACTGGGACACGATCCAGCAGATGCGTGGGCATCGACAGAAGTCGGGCATCGTCACGGTGTTCAAGCTGGTCGACACATGTGCTGCGGAATTTGAAGCGGCGACGCCTTATTACTACTCCACCTATGAATCACCGGTGTCGGGGACTGATGGGCGGGACCTGTTCGACGACGAGGTGCGCATCAGCGACAAGAAGAAGATCGTCATCCTCGGGGGCGGGCCGAATCGGATTGGGCAGGGCATCGAGTTTGACTACTGCTGCGTGCAGGCGGCGTTTGCGGCCCAAGAGCTTGGCTACGAATCGGTGATGATTAACTCCAACCCCGAAACGGTATCGACCGACTACGACACGAGTGATCTGCTGTTCTTCGAGCCGCTGACACTCGAAGACGTGCTGAACGTGTGCGAAAAGCTTAACGGCGCACCGCTATCGGAGCCGGGCAAGCTGCTGGGTGTGATCGTGCAGTTCGGGGGACAGACGCCTCTAAACCTGGCGCACGGACTGGAGGATGCGGGCGTGCCGATCATCGGGACGAGCGTGGACTCGATCGATCTGGCGGAAGACCGCGAGCGTTTTACGCAATTGATCCAAGAATTGGGGATCAAACAGCCCCGCAACGGCATCGCCCACAACATCGAGGATGCAATCAAAGTAGCGGACAGAATCGGGTACCCGGTGCTGGTGCGTCCGAGCTTTGTGCTCGGTGGCAGGGCTATGGAAACGGTATTCGACGAGCCGCAACTGCGGCGATATATGTCCATTGCACTGGGTGCCAGCGACGTGCCTGACCAGCCCATCCTGGTCGATCAATTTCTATCCGAATCGCTTGAGTGTGACGTGGACGTGGTGGCGGACTACGGCCCCGTGCCGCCTAGTGTTGGCAAAGGTAAAACGGAATCGCGGGCACTGGTGTGCGGCGTGATGGAACACATCGAGGAGGCGGGGATTCATTCTGGCGACAGCGCGTGCACGATCCCGCCGTACTCGCTGCCCGACAGTGTGGTTGCGGAATTGAAAAATCAATCGAGACGATTGGCAAAGGCGCTGAGTGTGCGGGGGCTGATGAATATCCAGTACGCGATTAAACGGCCTAACGAGTCGTCTGGCCAGGATTATGAGGTTTACATAATCGAAGTAAACCCACGTGCGTCGCGCACGGTCCCGTTCGTCAGCAAAGCGACGGGATTATCCTGGGCCAAGATCGCCGCCAAAGTGATGGCGGGGCACCAACTGGCAGACCTAGGCTTGACGCAGGAACCCACACCGACACACACATCGGTCAAAGAATCCGTATTCCCGTTTAGCAAGTTTCCCGGTACGGACACCGTGCTGGGGCCGGAGATGAAGTCGACGGGCGAGGTCATGGGCATTGATCCGGGCTTCCCGATCGCATACGCCAAGTCCCAGATGGCTGCGGGCAACAACCTGCCCACATCGGGGAAGGTGCTATTGGCGGTGCGTCAGAACGATCAACCCTACGCGGTGGACATCGCCAAGCGATTACTGGCCATGGGTTTTGCGGTCGTTTCGGTCGGCACGACGCACGACTATCTGCATGAACATGGTGTGGAAACGCAGCGTGTGAAGCGTATCCGTGAGGGTCGGCCCAATGCGCTGGACCTGATCAAGAGCCACGAGTTGTCGCTGATTATCAACACGCCTGTGCGCAAGGGCATCCTGTCATACGAAGACCAACTGCGAACGACGGCGGTCCGGTTTAACGTGCCGATCATCACGACGGTGACGGGCGCGGCGGCGGCGGTGAATTCGATCGCGGCGCTGCGAGATGGTGATTGGGGTGTGCGCGCGTTGCAAGACTACTTCGACGTGTGAACTAGAGCACTTGGTGTAATTATTTTCCATATCCCCAAGAAGAAGGCAGGTCAATGACCTGCCCTACTCCAGAACTGGCATGGCGATTATTTATACACGGTGAAATAGATGATGAGAAATAATGACGCGGTCTATCAGGGGATCGCGTAGATGCTCATACGCAACGGACGATTCATCAAGAAAAACTGGGTCAGGTCATCGTGAAGTTGACGAGCGTTGATATCGACAGCCCGGGCACGACGGATCACACCCTGATCGTGCGAAAGTGCGACGGACTCAAAGTTCGGGCTCATGTCATGCAAGACCGTCTGAAGGGTGACCGACCGCTGACTAACCGTTTGGCTACACCCACCTAGCGTAAGCAGTGCCACGACGGTCAGGCTACAAATCCAAGCTCCAAATCTCACACGCGTCGTCATGGTGTTTCCCTTTTCGCTAGCCAACCTTTTATATCTTTTAATTCGGCTAATCGGGTTTGTATGTCGCTAAATTAGTATACGGTTAAGAATCCCTATCTCCCAAACGGCTTGTTTCGCACCTATGGACTAGCCGCCGCGGGTCGGACTTTCATCTGCTTCCAGAATGCGGCTTCAGCGTCCTTAAAGGTGGAGAACACCGCTTCTAGGTGGCGAAGCATCTGCGTCAATTGTTGATCGTCCACAGCCTGTTTATCGACCAAGTCACGCAAACTGTCGGCGGCGGTGTCGAGTGTGCCGGCGGCCAAGGCAAAGGAGCGTGCGGCGTCGTAAAGATTGTCAGAGTCCAGTTCGCTGTCGTCGGGGTCGTAGAGCAGACGCCAGGGAGCCCGCCGAACCTCGATTGCGGTGAGCTTGAGCTGATCACTGGTAAGCCTGGCGTTGGCGAGTGTGCGCTGGAGCACGGGGCGCTGGCCGACGACAAACGCCTTGATCTCCTGAGCAGTTGTCTGGAAATGATCCACAGCGGCGATGGCCTTGTCCATGGCGACGGTCACCTGGGCGACCGTTTTTTCCCGAATGGTCTGGGTGACGTCGTGAACGTTTTCGACGGCCTGACGCAGCAACGGGTCTTCGTCACTGATGAAATCTCGGATGTCACCCATGGCCTGATCCGCCGAGGCGGTGACATTGTCGATTCGGCCCAGCCAGGCTTCGCGACGATCTTGAATATCCGCCACAAAACGCCGGGTCTCGGTGATGATCTCTTTAAGGTCATTCGAAGCGGCCTTGGCGTCGGCCATGATCTCTTTGGCACTAACGGCGATCGAGGGTATGTCTTGACGGAGTGTGGCGGTGATGGATTCGACATTTGCGATGATGTCGCGTATCTGCTGGCGTTGTTTTTCGGTGATGCCCGCCTCCCGGACCAGTTCTTGCACCTGCGCGCTACCAGCCACGGTGCCGGTGATAGGGTCTGTGCCGGCGTAAGACATGCCCTGGCCAACACTACGGACATTCAGCGAGGTGCCGCTGCCGATCAACGGAGCTTTAAGCTCAATCACAGCATTCTGAAAGATCGTGTAACGGTTGGGAATCGATGCGATGACGAGCTTGCCGATGACGCGATCATTGCCGGCAGCATCCCGCTCGGTGACATCCTCGATACCCGTCACCTCACCGACGGGCTGATCGCCCAGCGTGACCGGTGCGCCCTGCTTTAGCCCCTGCAAGCCATCACGGAGCTGATAATAAACTTGGACTTCTTTCTGCTGCTCGAAAATCTGATCGATATCGGCGAGCACAAAAACGATTATCAAAGCTAAGACGGTCCCGGCTAAGACAAACAAACCTGCTTTAAGATTTTCACGCTCCTGAGACATAATCGTCTGGCCCCATTGTTAGCTATGGCTGAACTATGCGGTATTCATTGTACGAAAAGTAATTGTTGGTTGCGTAGATCAACGTGTAGGTCGGATCGCCGGCTGCGGCGTCATGTGCGTGGGCAGCTCACCGAGAATATCGTCGGCGTAGCCGGTGTTCTGTTTCCGCTCGGTGATCGGCCCCTCGGCATCGCCTCGCAGAAACTGACGGATCAACTGCTCAACCGTGCTCAGCCCCTCGATCGGCAGGTCGTCGGCACGGAGTTTATCAAAGTATTGATGCTCTTCGACGATGATCATGTGCCCGTGATCGAGCATGGTCATGCGGTCGGCGATAGTAAACGCCGAATCCATCTCGTGGGTCACGACGACACTGGTAACACCTAGCTGCTTGGTGAGGTTTACCATGAGCCGATCGATCTCGGCGCTGGTGACGGGGTCGAGCCCGGCAGACGGTTCGTCGTAGAACAAGACCTGAGGGTCCAGCGCCAGGGCCCTGGCGAGGCCGGCACGCTTCTTCATGCCGCCGGATATCTCAGCGGGATACTTGTCGGCGTGTTCGCGGAGGCCGACCAGTTCTAGTTTCATCTTGACCATGATGTCGATCGTCTGCGACGGCAGGTCCGTGTGCTCCTCGAGTGGCAGGGCGACGTTCTGACGCAGTGTCATTGAATTAAACAAAGCTCCGGACTGGAACAGAACACCGATTTTTTTTCGGACCTCGTTTAGCCGTGCTTCATCGAGTCGGGTAATGTCCTCGCCCAGCAGTTCGATCGACCCCTCGTCGGGAATGATCGAGCCGATGATCGTGCGTAGCAGTGTGCTCTTACCCGATCCCGAGCCGCCCATGATGACCATAGTCTCACCACGCTTGATGTCGAGGTTGACGCCGTCGAGGACGACCTTGCCGTCGAATCGCTTGACGATATTCCGTAATCGGATGGCGTATTCAGGTGGTGAGTCGGGCGCGGCCATAGGGTTTCTTCTATGAAAGTATCTGTGATGATACGGATTTTTTGTGCCACGGTGAAACTCGGAATCAAACCGACCCGCTACCGTGAAAGCGAGGCAAGGCCGCAACATTCATCTTGGCATTATAAAATACTCCTCGACCACCCGTCACCGCACAGAAACGCGGCCCGCCTTCCCACAGTAAAAAACCCGCTCAAACAGCACCACGACGAGAATAGATATAATGCAACGAGACGCCGGGCGATTAGCTCAGTTGGCTAGAGCGCTTCCCTTACAAGGAAGATGTCACAGGTTCGAGTCCTGTATCGCCCATTACGGCAATCCATTGCTGTAACCTAAACCCACCAAAGCGCGGGCACATTCATATTTCTCTGTGCGATCGGGTCAAAACGGATCAAAGCCTTGGCTGGCAAGTTGTGGCGCGGGCTAGAGCGTTTTTTGATTTCGCATGGGAGAGGCACGATGTATCGAAATACATCTCATGATAAGCTACGCAAATCGACGCGACCTGACACACCCGCCAATATTTAAGGCCATATTAAGGCCAGCCTAGACCCTAGGGGGTATTCCCCATCGAGGTACTAGAAAGAAATTTTTCTATCTCTGTCCGAAGGGTATTCGACTGTTCAACTAGCGTGCGGATGGTCTGATCCATGTCCTTGGCTGCATAACCCGTTTTTTCGGAAGCAAGAGCGACATTGGACACAGAACCCATGGTTTCCTGTGTGCTGTGTGCTGCGACTTGCGCGTTTTGAGCGATTTCTTGTATTGCGAGGTTATTCTGTTTTATGGCAGTTGAAATTGTTTCAGAGATTTCATTTACCTGATGAATGGTTTTGCTAACACCTTCTATCACGGTTGTTGTAGTTTGTAGTTGTTGTTGAATGCCGTTGATTTTTTGTGCAATTTGAGAGGTGGCATCTTCTGTTTTAGTAGATAATTTTTTGACTTCATCTGCTACCACGGCAAATCCTCTACCCGCCTCCCCGGCTCTTGCGGCCTCTATGGATGCATTCAAGGCCAGGAGCTTCGTCTGCGCCGACACATCATTGATGAAGCCCAAGATGTCATCAACTTCTTTATGGCTTTCCGCCAACTCTACAATGACCCTATTGGCGACGTCTGCTTCTGAAACAGATTTACCCGCAAATTCTTTCGACTGCTCGATCTGTTGAGTGATCTCTTTTATCGAACAGGATAACTCTTCTGCGGCAGAGGCGACGCTATGAACAGAACTTGAAGTGCTGTCGGATGTCTTTGCCAAACTGGTGGCTCGGTTATTCCCTTCTCTTGCAACGGATGATAAAAGCGTTGATGTAGATGCAAGGTCTGATACCGATGAAGAGAGCGATTTGAGGACCCCTCCGACATGGTCTTCAAAAGCACTCGCAAGCTTAGCAGTGAATTCCTTCCTTTCGATAAGCCCCTCTTTAAAAACTTTCAGAGCCTGTATCATTGAGCCTATTTCATCTCTTCGATCCATCCCCGCCAGTTCAATGTCGGTATTCCCATCAGCAAGCATTTTCATGTTCTTCGTTGTTGTTATGATGGGGTTTATCATTCGGGAAAGTTGCCAAGCCATCAACAGGATAATGGGGACGGCTATAGCTATGCTCACAGTCAATGCAAACATGAGTGATTTTTTGGCTTGGCTTTGAATTACTGCGTTGTCAAATGATAGGAGAAGGTATCCGAGTGCCTCTCCATCGTCATCCTCGATAAGTGACAAGTGGTATAAGATCGAATCTCGCGATATAGAAGATTCTCTTTTTGTTTCGCTTGATAGGTTTTCTGATACGGAAGGTGTGCCTTGTGCTTCACCCGGCAACGCTTGCGAAAGACTCTGCTCAATGTCTTCGGGCATCTTAAACTCTTGAGGAAGAGTCAGAAGAGGGATCATGTCCTCGTCGTAGACGATCCCTGAATGAAAACTAGGATTCGTCTGAATTTGCTGAAGCGTAGATTGAATAAATTCAGCGAGGCCGTTGGAGAGACCGACCTGGATCGCAGAGGTTGCAAAGGACATGATGGTCCTGAGCTGTTGAGAAGCCGCATCTTTGGATGTTTGTTGCTGTTTTTTCGTAAGAACAACAACCGTGACAGAGACCGTCGTCAGCAGGGCGATAATCACAAAACTTAAAATCTTCTTCTTCATATCGAATTGGATAATGATTAGTTCGTGTCCCCAAAACCCCGGGGCGTCTAAATGAAAGCTTGGCGCCTCCTCCGTTGAAGCTCATTTTTCTCCAGCCTCACGAGGCTTGAAACAACAGCCAATAACCTCCAGGCAGCAAGCTGGATAACCTGGCTAACGATCCGGGCATAGACTGACGGGACACGGCCTAGCTTTCTTTGAGTTTTGCCACGATCGCGTCTACGTCACCTTTGCTGCCGTCAACCTCGATCACCGCAGGGAATTTGGCTTCTCCTAGAACCTCCTTAGGCTTTTCTTTAATCAATACAACAAGCTTCGCCCGTGAGAGCTTGGCAATGGCTTTTTGTTTCCCGGAATAATCCGCCATAGCCAATAAATCGACGTTATATGACTTCACCTTCAGGTCACTTGGGAGAGCCTTCTTTAATTCTTTGCTTACGCCTTTATCTTTTCCCGAATAAACAAGATAGATATCGGTCGCGAGGGCTGAACAGGAGGCTGTAAAAAACATCCCCGCAGCAATGAATAATGCCAAAGTATTTCGATGTTTTTTCATGTTTGCGGTTTCTTGTAAATTGGTTTTAGAAAAATGCAATAAAGGAAATCATATGCATATAAATGTTCTCTTTCCCTCCCGCCGCCCGGAACTGGGCCGGTGCGTTTTCAAAATTATGAATCATATTCCACTGCCATTCGTAGCGCAGGCGCACATTCTTTAAAAACTCCCATTCCGATCCCAGCGTAAGACGAGACCTGTCAAATGGGGTAAATACAGCTTTGTCATTGGTATCCACTTCATCCCAACGAGCAATCAAGCGGACATAATAGATTTCATCAGGCCCGTAGCGAAAAGGAATAAAAGACCCTTCGACATACCAGGCGAACATGTTGTAATCACCCGATGACGTGTTAATGGAAGCGGGTCCAGACCCGGCAAAAGGATCAATTCCGGCGGTCTGCTCGACATCTGCCTTCACATACTCAAACTTAAACGTCCAATCTTTTTCGAGATAATTGAAGTGAACTCCCCACATGCTCAGGTTCTGGTCGTTATCGGGGTCCCATTTGCCGTTGTACCAAGAAACCCCTACGTCGACGGGCCACTTAAAAGGAGTGTAAGACACCTTCAAGACTGTGGCCAGGGAGTCGTTGCCATCCTCTAAATCATCCCAATCTGATTTGGCATTTGCCAATCCATCACGAGGTCGGACCGTCGGCCCTGTGATCAATTGACTGCCGTTGTTGTCTAAAACACGTTGATTTGACGAGAGCCCGTTGATGATGCTGAACTTAACATCCAACAGGCCCTCTTCCCCCATAACACGGTTCCAATTGATCGTTCCTCCCACGTCGGTCCATCCAAATTGATCAAAACTTGCTGCAACATTATTAACGGGAGCCAACTGCCACGCGGTAAAGGGCTGGGTCATGAGGTTTTGTTTAAAGTTGGGCTTGTTTTCGTTATAGGATAAAAAAGGAACCAAGATTCTTCCTGCGCGTATACTCAGGCTGCCATATTCATCCGTGTCCCAATCAAGAGCGGATGATATGTCATACTCTAAATAGTAATAATTAAATAGGGCTTCAAATCGGTTGGGTCTGTTGCCGTTACGAGTGGTGCTGAGATCATAGCTCAGTTCAAGTTCTGAAGAGAACATCAGATCAGGCGTGACCAGAATATCGGTGAACAGGGAGGCTTCCCGGATCTGAATAAGGGGTTTATCAAGAAAGCTATTGGTGAATTGAGGTGTCCCATCGTGGACCATATAGTGCCCATTTAAATACCCACTCATATTGACACGGCCATCCGTGGCTTCAGAAATTTTCTTGGTGATTTCACCCACTTTTCCCATAGGATCGGGTTCCTCAGCAAAGACGGGTGTCACAACACATGCGCAGCACATTGCTAGTATCACTCGCATCGTGTTTAGAATCTGTTTTGTATTATTCAAAACGTGTTCCCTTCTCTGACGTTAATTTTTGTATACGACAAATGGCTTGTGGAGCATCGGCTTGGCTTTGCCGTGGTTCGCTCTTGGGCGCGTGTTGTTCACACTTTTGTCACCTTCGTTGGAAAAACAGATTTGGGATAGGGCTTAGTTTGGAAGACCGTTGTAATCCATCCGTTAGTGTCAGCTTTATATATTTCCTTTTCGGGTATTGCTATAGAATGGCTTTAGAACCTTTTTTCAAATGTCAAGGGACATCTGAAAATTTCCAGATCGACAATAACACCCATGTTTTCAGTAACACCTGCGCTAATTTTTATGGCGAGCCGGGGTTTCCCAGAGCCACCTTAAGCCAGAGCCTTATACGCATTCGTCTTAGTTTCGGCGCGCCGTACGGCGCTTGCCAGACCACCTGGCGTAAATAATTGTCATTGGCCGATAAACATGATTTATGGCAATGAGGCCAAGATCATGGCGTATTCAATGGACTTGCGGCAGCGGGTGGTGGCTTCGGCGGGGTCGAGTGAATCGATCACCTCGGTGGCGGAGCGTTTTTCGGTTGTTCACGCGACGGTGCGTAATTGGATCCATCGTGACCACCGCGGCCAACTGCCGCCGGGCATGCCCGGCCCCAAGGGGTCGGTGAAAATCACCACGGCTGACGAACAACTGCTGCGTCAAACGGTGACGGCGCAACCGGGGATCACCGCCAAGTAATTGATGCCGCTACTCCGTGTATCTGTGGTGGAGTCCACCGTATGTCGAGCACTCAAACGGTTGGGGTTATCGCTTAAAAGAAGTCGCTGATTGCTGCGGAACAAGACCGCCCCGACGTGGTTAAGCGTCGGCGTAACTTCACGATCGCCCAGCGGTTTGCCCAGCCGGAGCGGTTCGTATTTCTCGATGAATCCGGGGCAAAAACGAATATGGCGCGACTCTACGGCTGGTCGCCAATCGGCCAGCGTTGCGTCGATCGAACCCCGCACGGCCATTGGAAAACGATGACAATGCTTAGCGTCATCCGTTTGGAGGGCGTGGTTCAAGACGCGACGGTCGTGTTCGACGGGCCGATGAACAGCGAAACGTTCTTGGCCTACACCCAGCAGTGCTTGACGCCAGTGTTGTGCCCCGGCGATATCGTGGTCATGGATAATCTGTCCTCGCACAAAGCCCTGAGCGTACGTCAAGCGATCGAAGCCGCTGACGCCGACCTGTGGTATTTACCGCCGTATAGCCCGGACTTTAACCCGATCGAAAAATTATGGAGCAAGGTCAAAGCGTGGCTACGCCGGATCGGTGCCAAGACGTTTGACACACTGACCACCGCAATCGCCGATGCCCTGCGAGATATTCAAATCGATGAATGCAGTCACTACTTTGAATCCTGTGGGTAGGGCAATTATTCACGCAATCTGCTCTAAGCCGCCTCCTCAGGCTTGTTTGGCGACCCTTGTTCAAAGGCGTTGTTGATCGCGTCCAGAAGTTGCTGCGACTCCCATGGCTTGGTCAAGATTGCTCGGACGTTAGGGGCTTGAGATAGCTTGATAACCCGGTCTTTCGTCGCCTCCCCGGTCAGAACGATACAAGGGATATGGGGGGCGATACGCTGCAGATTATTTACAAGTGATTCCCCGCTCATTTTCACCATCGCAAGATCGGTGATTACCAAGTCGATATCTTCGCTCTTAACGATTTCCAGAGCTGTTTGGCCATCATTGGCCGACTGGATATCGAAGTTGCAGCGGAATAGCTGTCGGCGAATTGAATTACACACCAACTGAACATCATCTACAAGAAGAACTTTCTTCTTTCGATCTAGTAGCTTGCTTGGCGGTGAATCGTTTCCATTCTCGTCAGTGGAATTCGGTTCTTTTATGTTGGGGGCAGGAGCTTCGTTTGCTTTTCCTGTTTTATTCTCAGCGGGCATAGACGTGCATTTCACATAGATTGCGCTGAGTAGTAGGTCTCCGCTACATAGAACGCGAACTCGGTTGATAAGATCAGGTGTTATCTCGATGCCTGACTTCAGGAGCAGCACGCCATCGATATTCGTCAGGTCACGCGACAAGACCATTCCTGTCCGGAGTTGTCTGGGTGATAATTCCACTTCGGTGTCTGCAAGGTTTGTGTCGTCTTCGGGCCTGAGGTGATCCAGCACAATCTGGACCAGTTTGGGATCAAACGTTTTACCCTTGCCCGCTAGCAGCGTGCGGCGACCATTGGCTCTGTTGGGATCGGTGGGATTGGTGGACGAGAAAACCGCGTCGTCGTAAGCGCTGGCAACCGCAATGATCCTAGAAACAAGTGGGATCATGTCTCCCTTCATGCCGGCAGCAGACCCATCGCCGTCGAATGGTACTTTTTGATATCGTATGCCTTGAGCGATGTTCTCAAAGCCGACGACGCGGGCAAGTATGGTGTGGCCGGCTTCCGGATATGCAGCAGAGGTCGTGTGCTTATGCCCTCGTGATCGCCCCGGCGAGCGGTTTCGAGCTGCTAGCGTCGCAATTTTCCCGATATCGTGCAGGTGTGCTGCCAATTCAATGTCGCGAAGGTTGTCTTGGTCGACTTCGATCCAAGTGCCGATTTGCCCAGCGAGTTCAGCGACTCGTTTGCAGTGGATTCCGAGTGCCGGGCTAAACATCTCCAGCATGCTGGCCATCACGCCGACCGTGTCGCGCAACGAGTGTTCCAGTTGCTCCTGTAGTCCCAGGAGTTTTTTGTTTTGATACACCAGCATCTTGGTGCGTTGTTGGACTTGTTCTTCGAGATTTTTGTTCCACGTTTGTAGTTCGACGTTTTGTTGGCGGGTTAGCTGCTCTAGGCGACGATTTTCTTGGATTAGCTGGTGTGCCCGAACTCCCTCTGCGACCAAAAGGCGCAAGTGGTCGTCTTGCCATGGCTTCGTGAGGAACTGGTGTATCTGGCCTTCGTTGATTGATCTTTGTGCTGCTTCGAGGTCGGTAAAACCGGTTAGGGTGATCCGGTAGGCATCGGGTCGAATCTTACAGGCCTGCGTAAGAACCTCGGCGCCGCTCATGCCGGGCATCCGCTGGTCGCAGATGATGACCGCGATGTCAGTCTCGACGAGTATCTTAATGGCTTCATCTCCATTGCTGGCTAAATGGATCTGATAATTGTCACGGTGTAGCAACCGCCTGATCGATCGCAGGATCGCTTGTTCATCATCAATCACAAGAACAGCGGGCTTCACAACAGATCCTCCTCCACCCCGTTGGCCGATGGCGAACACAAACCCATTCGAGACCAGATGGAGAAATGGGAATTAGATTCCCTGCCACGCATCCGGTTCCATAGCTTTGTTTCGGTGATTATTCGCTGCATGTTTGTCTCGGCTTCGGTTCCTGTTTTGGAGACTAGGCGGCAAGGTCGTTTTTGGTCGCTTTCTCGCTGGGCGGTCCCGCAATTGGTAGCACAATCCGGAATGTGGTGCCTTGGCCGACTGTGCTATCGACCGTGATTCGGCCGCCGTGATCTTGAATGATGTTGTATGCCAGATTCAGGCCTAGGCCGGTTCCTTTCCCGACATCTTTGGTTGTAAAGAAGGGGTCAAATATCTTCTTGATATTTTCTTGTGGTATGCCGCACCCGGTGTCTTCGATCAGAATCCAGACGTGCTGATCTTCTTGGCCCGTCCGGATTGAAATGGTTCCATTCCCCTCGATTGCTTGGGCGGCATTAACCAATAGATTGAGGAAGACCTGGCCCAGCTTCCCGCCGTAGCAGGGGATTTCGGAGATCTTCCCGTATTCGCGGCGGACCTCTGCTTTGTACTTGAGTTCGTTAGATGCCACGCTGATTGTTTTATCGATCAGCGCATTGATGTCTTCGATTGTCGTGTCGTCGTTGTCCACGTGGGAGAAGTCGCGCAGGTCGGCGACGATCTTTCGGACACGCTCAGTCCCTTCAACAGATTCCTTGACGAGGTCGTCCAGGTCGGACAACAGATAGTCAAGGTCCACATTTTTTCGAACCTGTTTCGCGTGATCGATTGTCTCTGGGGGGATTGGCGAATCGTTGTTTTTTAGCAACTGGTCATATGCAGCCATAACTCGCTTGATGTCTTGCAGGTATTCATTCAATGAGTTGAGGTTGCTGGATATAAACCCGATTGGGTTATTGATCTCGTGCGCCACGCCGGCAGCGAGCTGGCCGATCGATGCCATCTTGTCTGATTGCAGAAGCTGAGCTTGCGTCTGCTGGAGCTTGTCGAGGGTAAGCTGAAGCTTTTTTTTCTGTGATTCAAGATCAGAAGTACGATCTTGGATAGCCTGCTCGAGCACACCCATCTTCATGCGAGCGGTTTGGGCGAGATTCCACTTTTCAGTCAGTGCGCAAGCCATCTGGTGGACCTCGATGTTGTCAAACGGTTTTTTAAGGATTAAAAGCTGATCGCTGTGCCCGAGCTTCGCGGCCACGTCTTCCCACGCATAATCTGAGTAGGCGCTGCATATGACGACCTGGATATTGGAGTCGAGTTCCCAAATTCGTGAGATCGTCTCAAGCCCGTCCCAACCCGGTGGCATGCGCATATCTACAAATGCCATCGCGTAGGGGCGGCCGTCTTGAAGTGCTTTTTTGACTAGTTCCAGGCCTGCTTCACCCTGAGAAGCCGAGGCGATTTCGAAGTCAACCGTTTTAGAGGCGCTCTGCTTTTCGCCGAACATCACGGCCTCAAGGTCGTCCAGTTCGCCGTTACTGGCACTGTCGCTCACGAGGATTTTTCGATAGGCTTCATGCAAGACGTCTTCATCGTCTATCAAAAGAACGCGTCTGTTTATGCTGTTTGTGTTTTCATTCATGACAATATCTCCCGTGGTTTGAGGGGAAGAGATAGGCGGAATGTCGCACCTAGCCCGCGCCCATCACTTTCGACCGCCAACTTTCCGCCCATTTCCTTGACAGCGTTGGCGCTGCCGTGAAGCCCAAACCCGTGTCCGTCTTTCTTTGTCGTGAATCCATGCTGAAAGATTCGGTTTATGTGTTCCGACGATATGCCTGTACCGGTATCGCCCACCGCGATCTCCAGGGCGTCTTTTGCAACGCGTTCGATGGCGATCGTTAATCGGCGATCACGTCCATTGTTGTCAGCCATCGCGTCGGTTGCGTTTCGGATTAGATTCACCAGTATCTGCAACGCTTTGTGCTTATCGATCGTGATGTCTGTCGAGTGGCTGTATTCTCGAACCACTTCGACGCTGTATTTTTCGAGTCTGTCTGCGTTCATGCCGACCGCGTCTTCGACAAGCTCTTCGATAGAGATCGTTTGCACCGCGCTGCCTCCGCGGGCATATGCCTGCTGAAGGTTAATGATCTCTTTGACGTGTTCTACATGCTTCAGGAGTGATTCGAGGTCATCGCCCAGCCGAGATTGTTTCTGCTCTAGCTCGGTAGCGAGCTTGGTTAGATAGGTCGGCATCTGTTGCCCTCTGGGATCGGAGCCAAAAAACGCAGCCAAATCGCCGCTGTGCTCATTGATTAGGTCCGCTGTTTTGCTCAATCCCGATACCCTGCAGGCGCGCGTTTTATTTAACGCGTCCGTCGCAGACACATTCACAATTGTGAGCACATTCCCGATATTGTGCAGGACGCCACTGGCGATTTCCGCCATGCCCGCGTGGCGACTGGCTTCGACGAGTTGATTGTTTAATTTTTTGACTTTTTCTTCGTTTTCTTTGCGTCGGGTGATGTCTCTGACAATCACGGTAAACACGCCACGATCCATCACGCTGACCGACAATTCGATTGGGAATTTTGTCCCGTCATTGTGTTTGGCTTTGAGCTCCAATCCGCTGCAAGTGACTTGGTCTGGGACCAGCAATGAGCAATCGTTTACATTGGTGCTATCGCAATCTCCAAAATACGACGGCACGATCGTAGAAACATGGCGGCCAATAATCCGATGTATTTCATACTGAAAGATGTTTTGCGCCGCCTTGTTGAAAGAAAGGATTTTCCCTTTCTCATCGAGCGTAAAAATCCCTTCTGCTGCCGTTGCTGTGACGGCGTTGGCGCGGTCGGCCATTTCTCGGCTTTTGCGGCTGGAATCCTCGGCCATCCATCTTGCTGCTTGAAGGGCTGCTATCTGATCACGGATGTCCCTGGTGAGTTGCCTGATCTCGTACGGGCCGGATTCCTTGATATTAAATGATTCAATCGTGTCTCCCGCTTGTTGAGTGGCGATTGTTAGCCTTTCCAAAGGGCGGACTATATTGACCGACACCCACCGCCAGACAGACACAATCGCGGCGATATACATGAACCCCAGCAGCGTTCCGACCTGAATCAGTCGCAGCCGTTTAGATTTCAATGCTTCGATCGCATCTTCTGATCGCCTGTCCGCATGAAGCGACAGCGTGTCAAGCGTTTGGATTAGCGCTTTGGTATCTTGATTCGCGCTGGCAACGATCTGATTTAGTTGGCTTTCTAGGCCACTACCACGAAGCGTTGTTACTTCGGTTGCGCGCTGGCTGACTCGTTTTATCAGGTCTCGTGCCAAGATGAATTGCTCACGGTTTGCCTCCTTCAACAACGGAGACCGTTCCAAGTCATCCAGGACATGCTGTAGTTCAACTGCTTGCGATTGGACTCCTTGAGCTAAATAGATTTTTCCTTCATTAAAAATCAGATCGACCGTTACAAACCATTGGTCAGCTGCAGTCTTGAGATACGTTATCTCTCGCATCGTGATGGAATTTGGCCCTAGCTGATTCGACTGTATTTCTAAATGACGAACCCCGGATCCTAAAACTATCGCTAACGCCAATCCGCCCACGGAGCATGCAGTAACCACCAGTGCTGTCTGCTGACTAATTCGCATCTGCTGTTATTCCTCACCCCTATGGCGTGACGCAGTTACAAGAAATTCGGTCGCGATAAGCTGAACTAGATCAGGACACTCTTGTTGGCCAAAGGTCTCTTCGAGTGGCCACCTGCGTAGTGCCGTAAACGGTTTTTTGATTTGACGATCCTTCCACCGCCCATCCACTTTCAAGCCGATTGATTGCCAGAGTGTTATCGATAGGCCACTTCAATCAAACAGGCATTTCAGTTGTAGAGTCACAGATCACCAAGATTGACAATGCCGATAATCAGATCACGAAAAAAGAGACGGTCTTATCAATGATCGGAATTAACTCTTGGTTGCTTGATGCCGTGTACACGCCTAAATCCATGTTAATGCAACAGTAATCACAACATGCATTTACAGAATTGGCATTTAGCAATTTAATCGCTTACAGAGCTAGCTCTAGTCTTTCTCGCTCGTTCAAGGGGAGGACGCCAATAATACGCATCCCGATTAATTCGCGGTCGATTTGGTAGGATGTGTCGGCAGCCTGACTAAGGATAGTTGGGCGGATTGAACTTTTGGCAAGGAGGCTAAGCGATGCAGATCTGTTTACGACACCTCAAGACCTCAACGAATTGACGCGGCGGATACGCCGCGAACGCAATGCCTCGCAACGTGATCGTTACCGAGCGGTGCGGTGGGCGTTGGCGGATAAGAGTTCCTACTGGATCGCGCAACGGCTTGATCGGGCTCGTGTGTTCGTGCAAAAGTGGGCGTATGCCTACCGTGACAACGGGCTTGAGGCGATCACCGCGAAGCCTCAACCGGGTCGTCGCACTAATACCAATCAAGATTAATACTTACGCGTCATCTGCGAACGCGAAGGCAAAACAGACAATCACTTACATCCTTTACAACGTGCTAGAACTATACGCAATGCGTATAAATCCTGAAATACACTGGATTCGCGGTTCGACCGAATTGTTGGATAATACGGCCTAGGCTCTAGGGGGGGTATTTTCATCGAGGGGGGCAGGCAAGTCAGACGCACCCATGACCACCGTAACTCCAGACTCCACAGATACTCGACGGCCTAGTCCAAGGCCACCACAGCAAGTAACGCCACCGGAAAACCTGCGCCCGTTGTTGCTTCAACATTTCGGTTTTGAAACGTTTCGACCCTACCAGGAAGCGGTCTGCCAAGCCGTGACGAGTGGCCAGGATGTGCTGCTGGTCATGCCCACCGGTGCGGGCAAGTCCTTGTGCTATCAGCTTCCCGGACTAGCCCGCGCGGGCACCACTCTGGTCATCAGTCCTTTGATCGCGCTGATGGAAGACCAAGTATCCAAACTGTGCAATCTTGGTCTGGCCGCCGATCGGATCCATTCAGGACGTAACCGGTTGGCATCGCGCGCAACCTGTGTGGCGTACCTCGACGGACAACTCGATTATCTTTTCGTTGCACCCGAGCGATTCAGTGTCCCAGGTTTCAGTTCGATGCTCGCCAAACGACGTCCGGTTCTGATCGCTGTTGACGAGGCCCACTGCATTTCGCAGTGGGGGCACGATTTCCGTCCGGACTACCGAATGCTCCGCGAACACTTGGTGTACCTGCGTCCCGTTCCGATTGTAGCGCTAACCGCCACAGCCACACCCACCGTTCAGGACGACATTGCCACGCAGTTAGAACTCGCCGACGCCAAGCGCTTTATCCACGGTTTTCGTCGCGACAACATCGCCATCGAGCTGGTGGAAATGCCGCCGTCTGCGCGACCCGAGACTGCCCTAAAACTCCTGGCGGACACTGCGAACCGACCGGCGATCGTCTATGCCCCGACCCGTAAAAAAGCCCAAGAGCTAGCCGAATTATTCTCAACACGCTTTGCCACAGACGTGTACCACGCAGGCATCCGGTCCCAGAAGCGTGACGATGTCCAGGGACGATTCCTCTCTGGCCAACTCGACGTCGTCGTAGCAACGATCGCCTTCGGCATGGGAATCGACAAAGCCAACGTGCGAACCGTCATCCATATGGCACTGCCCGGCAGCGTCGAAGCCTATTATCAAGAGATTGGTCGCGCCGGGCGTGACGGCCAACCGTCGCGTGCTATTTTGCTGCATAGTTGGGCTGACCGACGCACGCACGAGTTTTTCGTGACACGAGATTACCCCGACGTGGCCGTGATCCGCCGGACCTACCACGCCCTAGAGGAACAACCGCAAACAAAGGCATCGCTTGGGCAAAAGCTTCAACTTGAACCAGACGTCCTGGACACGATCCTGGAAAAACTCTGGATCCATGGCGCAGCCCGCATCGACCCACAGGAAAACGCCTCACGCGGACCGGACGCCTGGGAAAAACCTTACCTGGCACAACTCGCCCACCGACGATCACAGATCGAACAAATCAGTCGCTACACACAGGACCGAGGCTGCCACATGCTCTACCTGGTGCGTCATTTCGGTGATCAGGAAGACCCTGGTACACCCTGTGGCTTGTGCGACACCTGTGATAGTGATTCATGTGTGGTCACGCAGACTTCCCTTCCAAGCGTAACGCAAACTCGACACCTGAGCCGAATTCTGTTCGAGTTGCGTCGCCACGACGGACCGAGCGCTGGACGATTGTATACCCAATTGTTCGGTGACGACCTGGCGCGTAAGGATTTCGAGGTTTTGCTGGGCTCTTTATGCCGAGCGCGTCTGGTTCAGGAACAAGACGCGTCATTCGAAAAAGAGGGTCGCCACATTGCCTACAAACGAATTTTTCTCACACCCGACGGGAGAGACGCTTCGGATGATACGATCAAAAACGTGCCGGTGGTGATCATCCCAACATCTCAAAAAAAGCGTTCGCCCAAACGGTCGCGCGGCGGACGATCCAAACCCGTCGCCGTGTCGGCGCCATCGTGTAAGCAACTACTGGACACACCCGTGGCGCGTGCGTTGGTCAATTGGCGTCTGACCGAAGCGCGCCGTCGTCAGGTTCCGGCCTTTCGCATCATGACCAACCGAACCTTGACGGCCATCGCCATCTCGCGGCCGCGTTCAGAAGACGCGCTGCTGGCACTATACGGTGTGGGGGCCACACTGGTTGATCGTCACGGAAAAGATATCCTTCAATTGATGCAATCGACATGAGACGAAACACTGATACGCATTGCGTGTAATTCTAGCGCGTCGTAAGTGATGTAAATTATTGTCTGTTTTGTCTTCGCGTTTGCAGATATCGCGCAAGTATTGATCTTGATTGGCATGATATCCCCAGCAAAGGCGGGCGGTCCTGATGGCCGGGTAGCGTGCTTGGCGGAAAAGAGTCCACGCAATAGCGAGACTTGGGCCCCATGGTCCAATGATGGCCGTTGCAGTACAATGCTCCCCATAGGGATGCCCGCCGGCAATTTTTCATAATCCTATTTCACACTGTACCTTGGGGCTTTGCGATGGTTTTTCTTGCTAACATTTCGACTGGCCTATGGATTCTGATGGGTTTAGGTGGCTTTGCCTTAGTTCTTATCTTTTACCTTGTCTCGATCTACAACGGGTTGGTGACTTTAAGGAACCGGTACGAAAACGCTTTTTCCCAAATTGATGTGCAACTCAAGCGGCGCTACGATTTGATTCCCAATCTTGTCGAAACCGCCAAAGGATACATGACGCACGAAAGTGAAACACTCGAAGCGGTTATCCACGCACGCAATCAAGCGGTCACTGCGGGACAACAAGCCGCAGCCAAACCGGGCGACCCCTCGAGTATGAAAAGTTTGATGGGAGCCGAAGCGTCATTACAAGGTTCGCTGGGACGACTCTTCGCCCTCTCCGAAAATTACCCCGACCTTAAGGCCAACCAAAACATGTTGGCCCTCCAAGAAGAGTTGACCTCTACCGAAAACAAAGTCGGCTTCGCACGGCAAGGCTACAACGACTCCGTCACCGCCTACGAAAACAAACGCGAATCCTTCCCCGACATCCTGGTGGCCAACAATTTTGGCTTCAAAGAAGCGCAGTTGTGGGTAATCGAAGAGCCTCAACAGCGCGAAGCGGTCAAAGTTAGCTTCTAGGCACCATGGATTTCTTCGAACAACAAGATTGTGCTCGACGCAAAACCACCACGCTCGTGGTTTACTTCGTCCTGGCGGTGGTCCTGATTATCTTAGGGGTCTACGGCGCGGTAGCGAGCATATTGCTCTACCTCGGACGCTCCAATCCAGACGCCACGGTGTCGATTTGGAATCCTCAACTATTTCTTCTCGTAGCTGGCTCCACACTGGCATTGGTGATCTTGGGCACACTCTATAAGATCGCCACACTCAAATCGGGCGGTTACGTTGTCGCGCAGGCCTTGGGCGGTGTGCTGATTGATCCAGATACAACAGACCAAGATGAACGCAAAGTCCTTCACGTGGTCGAAGAAATGGCCATCGCCTCAGGCACCGCAGTCCCCCCGGTCTACGTGATGCCCCAAGAAAGCGCGATTAATGCCTTCGCCGCGGGGTTTACCCCAGCCGATGCGGTCATTGGTGTCACGCAAGGCTGCATCACACAGATGACACGCGACGAGCTTCAAGGCGTCATCGCCCATGAGTTCAGCCACATCCTCAACGGCGACATGCGCCTGAACATCCGGCTCATGGGGATTCTCCATGGGATCCTTTTGATTGGGATGATGGGCTATATCATATTGCGAGGAAGTCTCTACGGCTCTAGAAGACATTCGCGTAATCAGAGAGAAGGCAACAACGCGGCCATTCCCCTGATCGGTTTGGCCTTGGTGGCTATCGGGTTCGTGGGACTATTTTTCGGTAAGCTGATCAAAAGCGCCGTCTCGCGCCAACGTGAGTTTTTGGCTGACGCTTCTGCTGTCCAGTTTACACGCAACCCTAACGGCATCGCCTGTGCACTCAAACGCATTGGTGCAAGTGCCGAAGGCTCCAAGATCCAAAACCCACACGCCCAAGAGACCAGCCATCTTTTTTTTAGTAATGGCATTGGGGCTGCCCTATTCAACGCCATGGCCACCCATCCCCCGCTGGCTCAGCGCATCAAGCGAATCGATCCGGCCTTCGATGGGAATTTTCAAGTAAAGAACAAGCCCAAACGCCAAGCACAACAGAAACCCCCAAAAACCAAGGCACAAAGCAGCCGATTCGATCCCACACATGTGCTCCACCAAATCGGCACCCCGGGTGTAGAACACATCCTCTACGCTGCGGCCCTACTGGAAAGCTTGCCCCATCCGATCAAAAAAGCTGTCCACAATCCTTTCGGCGCACGCGCGGTGATCTATGCGCTATTATTGGATCCGTCCCAGAAAATCAGAGAGAACCAACTTAATCGTCTCGCAGCACATGCCGACAAACAGGTTGTCCAACTCACCCAAGTTGCAAGTAAAATGGTGAACCAACTGGAAGATAAATCGCGTCTCCCAGTCGTCGAGCTAGCAATCCCTGCACTCAAACAGCTCTCTGACAAACAACACGACATCTTCATGGCTAATCTCAAAGCCTTAATCGAAGCAGATGACCATGTCAGTCTTTTTGAATACGCCCTATACCGCATGCTCAAGCACCATCTGCCTAAACCGGGTGAAAAAGTTAATCAGACGAAGGTGCGCTACATCAAGCTAGGCGAAGTCATCGAACCCTGCTCTGTCTTGCTATCTGCTTTGGCGCATGGGGGACACGACCAAGACGCAGCCATTGAAGCGGCGTTCAATCAGGGTGCTCAATCCTTAGGGACAGAGCAGATCAAGCGGATTCGGCCGAAGACTGGCTTCATCGATCTCAAAAGAGTCGACCAAGCGATTCAACAATTGAAATCCGCTTCACCCCAGGTGAAGAAACAAATCATCTCAGCGTGTTTGAAATGCGTGGGTGCGGACAGCAAGGTCACAGTCAGTGAGTTTGAGTTGTTCAGAGCAATTGCAGATTCGTTGGATTGTCCGATTCCACCTTGGATACGCTAGTATACGTTGGATACATGTGCGTCGTACAAGTTCATTAACATAACACTTGTTGAACAGTTCATCGCCTGTCAAGCACAGAACCACACATCTAATACCAATCAAGATTAATACTTTCGCAGCATCTGCGAACGCGGGAACAGAACAGACAATAACTTACATCACCTTGCAACGCGCTAGAAATATACGCAATGCGTATAAGAATGACCCACGAGCACAACGACAGGCAACCGAGGTGCCCTTTTGATCTCGATCCGAGACGTTTCTAAAAACTTCGATGGAAATCGCAGCTATGCCGTGACGAACCTCTCGCTAGAGGTGGCCAAAAATGAGACGCTCGTCTTGCTTGGGGCTTCTGGCTGCGGCAAGACGACCACGCTGAAGCTGATTAATCGACTCGTGCCGTTGACCTCGGGGCGGATTTTGGTGGATGGACGGGACATTTATCAGCAGGACTTACTCGAACTACGCCGGTCGATTGGCTATGTATTTCAGGACATCGGTCTGTTTCCGCACATGTCGGTGCTCGACAACGCAGCGGTCGTGCCCCGGTTGCTGGGGTGGAATCGAGCTAGACGATCGACTCGTGCCCAACAGTTACTACAACTAGTCGGCCTGAACCCATCCCAGTATGCCAATCGGCGTCCGCGTGAGCTTTCGGGTGGACAGCAACAACGGGTGGGAATCGCCCGAGCGCTGGCATCCGACCCAAAATACCTGCTGATGGATGAGCCTTTTGGTGCTTTGGACGCGGTCACGCGCGATCAACTGCAGGGAGAGTTGATACGCATCAAGCAGACGCTGGGCAAGACGATCGTCTTCGTCACGCATGACTTGTTCGAAGCGATCCGTCTGGGAGATCGGATTGCCGTGATGAACCAAGGAAAACTAGAGCAGGTTGGAACCAAGGACGAGCTACTTAATCATCCCGCAACGCCGTTCGTCAAAGAATTGTTCAACCATGCCACCAGGCAAGCAGCCCTGCTGCAACCCGGAGTATCGGCGTGATACCAATTCACATAAATATTAGCGTAGCATCTACGAACGCGGGGGTAGGACAGACAATCACTTACGCCACCTCCGATGCACAAAAAAAATACGCAATGTGTATGACGCGCTGTTGGCTATTCATACTGTTGCTTGGGTTCACCACGCCGGTATGTGTCGCGCAGCCGAAAACCGTGCGAGTCGGTTCCAAGAACTTTACCGAGCAGGAAATACTGGGTGAACTCGTCGCGCAGCTAATCGAGCAGCATACCGATCTAAAGGTAGAGCGGCGCTTTGGCTTGGGGGGCACCGACATCTGTCACACGGCACTCGTTGGTGGCCAGCTCGATCTTTACGTCGAATACACCGGCACGGCATTGCTCAACATCCTCAAGCACGAGGTGATCAATAACCCAGACGATGCGTTCCGAACCATCACCAAGGCCTACCGGAATCGCTATGACCTGGAATGGTTACCGCCGATCGGCTTCAACAATTCATATGCGATTACCGTACGCAGCGCAATGGCTGATGAATACAACCTGGCAACCATCAGTGACCTGGGCTACCGGGCCGGACAACTGGGCGGCGGCTTCACCTCGGAGTTTATGGAACGACCCGACGGTTATCCCGGCCTGTGCAAGACGTACGGGCTCAAGCTGGGGACGACCGTCGATCTGGACCCGGGTTTGATGTATCAGGCAGTTGCCCAAGAGCAGGTAGACGTGATCTGCGCCTTCGCCACGGACGGCCGCATCGCCGAATACAACCTGCGCGTTCTTGATGACGACAGGCATTTTTTCCCGCCTTATGACGCAGCCCCGGTCGCACGCGGTGAACTGCTACGGAATCACCCGGAAATCCGCGATGCGCTGGGCATCCTGGCTGGGACCATCTCCGATGGCGATATGCGACAGATGAATCATGCGGTAGATGTACTCAAGCAGGAGCCAGCGGATGTCGTCCGTTGGTGGTTAAATCAGCGTGAAGAGCAGGCGACCGAGGGTTCACCGGTTGCCAGCGGCGACAGGCTGTCTACAAAACCCGCCTCATTATGGGCACTAGCCGTTAAGCGAAAGACCGAGATCGGCCGCAAGACACTCGAGCACCTGACCCTTACCGTCCTGGGTGTGCTGATCGCAATCGCCTTGGGCGTCCCGATCGGTGTGATCGTTCACCGCAATGCCCCCACGCGCGGGCCGGTGCTCGCTGGCGTCGAAGTGGTTCAGACAATCCCGAGCCTAGCCATGCTCGCGTTTTTGTTTTCGGTCTACGGCCTGTTGGGAATGGTTCCTGCAGTGACGGCATTGGTCCTCTATGCCTTGTTGCCGATTGTCCTGAATACGTTCATCGGTTTGCGTGAGGTACCGCCTGGGGTCATTCAAGCCGCGGACGGCGTGGGCATGTCGCCCCGCCAGCGGCTATGGATGGTGGAGCTACCGCTAGCCGCGCCGGTGATGATCGCGGGTATCCGGGCGGCGACGGTCTTGACCGTGGGGATCGCCACACTATGCACCTATATTGGTGCGGGTGGACTGGGCGATTTCATCGCGCGGGGCTTAGCGCGGAACGATCCCCGCCTCACACTCCTGGGCGCTGTGCCTGCCGCAATTATGGCTGTCTCACTGAGTCTGCTGATTCGTCTGATTGAGAACCTCACCCGCACAACCTGAAACGATGATCGTCCTGAGGCAAGGCCATGAACCACACCCCTTCGACTGAACAGCAAATCGTCGCGTCTCTGCGAAGGATCAAGCCCACCTGTCGGACCGTGTCAGGGTTTTGGGAATGGCACAATTTATCAAATCACACGTCAATAAATTACGTAAATTGACACCGCTTGGTACCTGACACACCGGCCAACATTTAGGGCCATATCAAAGTCAGCCTAGGCCCTAGGGGGGTATTTCCCATCGAGGTATCCGTCATACCAATCCAGATAATACTTGCGCGGCATCTGCGAACGCGAAGACAAAACAGACAATAACTTACATCCTTTACAACGCGCTAGAACTATACGCAATGCGTATTAGAGCAACTTGCGTAATTATTCTCCATCTCCCCAAGAAGAAGGCAGGTCAATGACCTGCCCTACTCCAGAACTGACATGGCGATTATTTATGCAAGGTGCTCTAATCTCGAAATACATCGGATTCGCCGCTCGACCGAATAATTGAACCATACGGTTGTGTGTCGAACCTACCCAGAACATGGCTGTGACAAGTGTGGTACGCACTGTCATGGTTCGAGGGTGACGACACGATCAGCGTTCGGGCCATCATCCAAGCCCCCGCCATAATGATAATAACAGCAACCAACCGCGAACCGTGAGCACGGAATCGGAGGGGAACCACGCGATAGGCCAGCAATACACCGGTCAACGAGGGAAGCGTACCGAGTCCAAAAATGATCATGCCCACGGCGCTGTGCAACGGTGTGGGCATGGCTACAACAACAAGTAGTACCGTGTAGACCATCCCACAAGGCAAAAGCCCCATGACCACGCCCAGTAGCAATCGGGCGATCGACCCACGATTGTGGGTCAGCTTGGTTAACCATTTATTTTCGGTCAGCTTCCCGGCGCCGCAACCGGCCAGCCATACGTTGATTGTTCCGATGGGCAAGACACCCAGCAGCAATACCCCGCTCACGATGACCGTTGCGCTGATGGCGATCGCTAGCGGGAATTGCAATCCGAGGTAGGCGCTGCTGTCACGGATGCCTTGCCCTAGCAGCCCGGCACCGAACCCCAGCAATGCGTAGGTCCAGATGCGACCGGCGTGGTAACAGGCGAAGTCTCCGATCAATGAACGGGTTTGTTGGGCACTACGATCACCGGCGATTGACTGCCCATTGATGGTCAACGTGGTGCGCTCAAACACCTGAGCAAAGCCCAGCAAAATCGGGCCACACATCCCGATACAATGAAGGCTGGCAGCGAGCCCAGCGATAAATAATGAGCTATAAATTGCAAAAAAGTTAAGTGTGCCATCGACTGTCATCATGGTTCGGGTTACACCTGTGACACAATGGTTTGTCCCATCACGGGCCGTGGTCGATCCTTAAGATTATTCGACTCCGATGGCGACACCGTTCGCTCGTTTTCGGATTTTGTAGGAATGGTCCTTGCGAGATCGTCGGCTTGGTGAATACGGCCCGCGCTGCGAGAGGTAGCAACAATCATCAGGCTCGACGCGATCATGGCCAATGCCGAAATGATAGGCGTCAACAAACCACCGGCCGCCAGTGTCAGCCCGATCAGGTTGTAACCGAACGCCCACGCCAGGTTCAACCGCACCCGTTTCATGCAATGCCTCGCGATCGCTATCGTCATCGGGATGCGGTCGAGCCGATCGACCAACAACCAAACGTGTCCGGCTTGCTTGGCTAAATCCGTCCCGCTGCTCATCACAAATCCCACCTCGGCGACTGCTAGTACCGGCCCGTCGTTGATCCCATCACCGACCATCGCTACGCGCCCGCCACATCGCTGGGCGTCTGCAACCCGCTCAATTTTTTCCGCCGGCAACAGAGCCCCTTCAAATGGGATATTCAATGATCGGGCTATTTGCTTGGCTGGAGCCGGCTGATCACCCGAGAGCATCTCGACGGCGATCCCCATTTCTTTGAGCCGAACCACAGCTTCGGCTGCCTCATTGCGCAGCTGTTCGGCTAAGTCGAAGCGTGCCAGGACGCGGCTGGCGTCGAGTAGATATATCTTTGTGCACGCCACGGCAGTGCCATTGGAAGCATCTTGAGAAAGGTAAGCTTCATCAAACGGTGTCACGTTTAGCCCGGTCGAGTCAGCTAGCCTGGCGCTGCCTAATCTCATCATTTGATCCACGATCCGTGCTTCCACGCCCAAGCCCGGTAAAGTTTTGGCGACACCTACACTGGGCAGTTTCAAACCGCGTTGTTGTGCCTCCGCAACGAGTGATCGAGCGATCGGATGGACACTCGTTGCCTCCAAAGCCGCGGCCCATCGCAAGGCCTGGTCCTGATCGATCCCGTCCGCTACGACGATTTGATGCAGACTTAGATAGCCCTGGGTCAACGTTCCGGTCTTATCAAAATACACACGATCGATCGTGGCGATCCGTTCAAGTGTTGCCGCTGAATCTATAATGACCCCGTGTTCGGCAGCACGACGCAACGCGCTCCACGCAGCAAGCGGAGCGGCCAACCCTAGCGCACAGGGACAACTTATCAGCAACACGCTTAACGCATCGAACAACCCGCGCGTAGCATCTCCGTGAATCGCGTGCCAGACTAGCACACCCGCTGTCAAAACCAGTACCGATGGGACAAACACAGACGCGGCACAGTCAGCCAATCTCTGGATCGGCAGTTGACGCATCCGAGCTTCCTCTAAGAGACGCTGTGTCTGATGGATGACACGATCATCACCGACCCGTTGCGCTTGTGTCCATAACGGCCCATCGAGGTTGACGGTCCCTGCCAATACAGCGTGTCCCGGTTCTACGCTCCGAGGTTGAGATTCACCTGTGAGGCTAGACTCATCCACGCGACCGGCCCCTTCAACGACCAAGGCGTCCACAACAAAGCACTCCCCTGCACGGGTATACACACGATCCCCGACGATGACTTGGTCCGACTTGATGTGGACCTCTTCACCATGACGCCGCACACGTACCCGGGGCGCGAGCGGTTCCATCAACGAGCGGGCCACGCCCGAAGCTTTACGTTTGGCTGCAGACTCAAGAAAGTACCCCAGTGTCACCAGCACCAGGATCATCGCCGCCGTGTCGTAATATAGACTACCCCGGCCCTGCAACGTGTGAATCACACTAATCAGATAAGCGCCGCCGACCCCGATACAGATTAGTGCATTCGTGTCCAAGCGGACACGCCCAACGGCGCGCAGCCAACTCAGAACACCAGCAGCACAGCCCCGGTTTCGTATTCCCAAGGGTCTTGCGGAGGTGGCTCCGAGGGTACGGTCGGGGGTAAACACTTGGCCCATCGCGTCGGCCGCAAGAGGCATACCCAACGCCGCAATCAAAACCGTGCTTAACAACAACAGCAGATAGGCGAACAACCCTGCCAGCGAATCGTGACGCCCCGTGCCCTGAGTGTACCACTCACACGAATAAAACGCCCAGCTAAAGACCATAATGTTCATAGCCAGGAAGATGCCCAACCCCAGGCGCAACAACAACGTGTTCGCCCCGTCACTGATCGCGTCGGAGTGATCGACACCGAAAGTATTTGGGAAACTCCCCTCGCTCGGCTGGGCTAATCCATAGGCAAATCGACAGCCAAAACAACAGAACCGCGCACCATGACCGCCCCTTCGCCGTGCCCGCGGGATCTGAAGACCGCAGTGAACACATAACGATTCAACACCCGTGTGGTGCACACCCCCCGCAATCCCCGGTTCCGATTTGGTGGTTAACAAAGCCATGTCGGGGAACCGCCTGCCGCGGTTATGCAATCACCCTAAGTATTGTCCGACTGCCCTTCTACACCCGATCAGATGTCACAAATGCTTATTGTCTATACGACGCGGCCCAAACACACGCCGACGCGTATTAGTCCACCAGCAAAACGTGTCGCACGAGATAGGTCAGCCCGACGATGAAATAGGTAATCCAGATCAACGCGATAAACCACGGAAACGTGTAACCCCGATAGCTGAGATATTTGTGTCGTCGAAACATAGTTAATCCCATCACAACTGGATTTACGGTTCGATATTCATCCCAGGGTTAACCTCCCTCACCATCGATTTCTTGTTGCATCTCAAGCATGCGGTACTTGGGGGCTTCGATGTCCCGGAATTGGCCCGAAAAATACGCCCACAGAAACAGGCACGCAAAGCCCAGCGCGACGATCAGGTAGTTGAGCACCGGGATCAGAAACGACGCGAGAGCCCCAGGCCCCTGTGTAGTAGCGGTGATATAAAAATCGCACAACTTAAAGATAAACGCACCGCCAGCCGTCACCACCATCGCCACACTGAAAGCCCACAAAAACACCCGCGCCCGGGGTGATGCCGCCGGGTCATTCGATCGCTGATGCACCGCTTGGGCGTCGGAGTTTAAACTAATCATGACCTATCTCGCTCTTTGAAAATACGACCGGAATCTCCGTTTCACACACGGGCGTGGGGCTGTCAATACCCGTACTCATCATCCTCGGTTTCATCGCTGTAATCTTCGTCTTCAGATTCATCCTCATAATCTCCGTCTCCATATCCGTCTTCTTCGTCGTCGTACTCATCATCATACTCGTCGTCTTCATATTCATCGTCGGCATCCGGCTGCGCTTCAACAGCCTCTACAGACAGGGTGTTTTTTCCGCGACCGATGATATTGGGTTCTGGATAGCTGCGATCGATCGCAGGCAGTTGATGGATCGTCTCTTGACGGGTCGGCTGCCAACTGCCTAGCCACTGGACATACGCGATGATCGACAGCCCGATCTTGTTGGGGGTGATCCCGTCTTTTTCATAAAACCAGGGATAATCGGGCATCACGCTCCGTGGGTTGACGTCCGGGGGGTGGTAGAAATGCGCCACGTGCCAATCGTTCGACTGCCTGCCACCGCGACGGATCAGGTCGGGTCCGATGCGGCGCGTGCCCCACAGCGGGGGCATGTTCAACTCGTTGTGGTACTCCTCGGGGTAGCTCAGCGCCCCGTACCTCGCTTCATCATTGCCCCAAGGCCGAACCTGCTGCGAGTGGCAGTGCCAACAAGCCTCGGCAATATAAGTACGGTGACCTAAGCGCAGTGCCTGCTCGAACGCGCCTTCCAAGCTCGTATCTCCAAACGCCTTCTTAAAGGCTTCGGGGTACTCTTCACGCATCTCAATAAAGTCCAGAGGCGGCTGTTGGGCTAGCTGCTCGACCGTGCGCACCTCCATGTCTTGGAGCGACAGCGTCGGGATCCACCCAGCGATCGCGAACGCCACCGAGAAGAACAGCAAACCCGCTACCAGAAAAATAAAGCTAAACCGTTCCAACCGTCACCTCATTTTCGATCGGCTCATAAGGCTCGTAATCGACATCGATGTGCTTGGTCTTCGCAACACAGGCAGTCATCACCATGTTCACCACAAGGCAGCCGAACCCGCTGATGATCGCCAAACCCGTGATCGTGCGGACTATCCAAAACGGGCGGACCATCTCCAGAATCGATTCGCGCGGGGACAATTGCATCGCCATAAACCCCTCAGCGATCCCGCTAGCGGTCAGCGTCAGGAACATCGCACCCAGCCCGATCGTGATCAGCCAGAACTGCCACCGGTTTAGAGACACGCTCCACCAATCCCGCCCGACCAGCTTAGGCCACAGGTGTTCGATCATCCCGAATATCCAGAAGCTGAACACCCCGAACATCACCAGGTGTGCGTGCCCAACGACCCAATCGGTGAAGTGGATCACCTGCTGAAACGTCAGCGTGACCTGGAACGCGCACTGAAAACAGGTGATGGCGTAGTTCAATGCGCCCACCCAGAACCAACGGATGGCTATGTTGTTCTTAAGTGCGCCTTCGCTGCCCCGCCATGTCATAAAGAAATTGATCACCACGGTCGTGACGACAATCTCGATCGCGATCGTGCTCACCACCGCGCTGTATTGAGCAAACATCGGGACCGGCGAACCCAGGAAATGGTGAAGCCCCTGCAGAGGGTAGAAAAACGCCAACCCCCAGAACCCCACCAGCGACAGCGCGTGCGACCAGATCGGCTTCTTCAGAAGGATCGGGACGAAGAAGTACATCATCCCCCAGCCCATCGGCGTCACCCAAAGCCCCACCAAATCGTGGATATACAGACCCAGCAAAGGACCCGCCGCGCTGCCCGCCACTAGGTATTCCGGAAAAAAATTGCCCATGATGTACGTCAGCCCCAGCCAGATAAACCCCGCGGTGAAGTACCACAAGCTCACGTACATCGCCTTTTCCGTGCTGCGCACGATCGGGGTATAGAATTGAATCCACACCAGGATCGCCCCGGCTACAACAACCGGATCGATCCATACCGGCGTCTCACCCCACTCGACCGCTTGGGCTTGACCCAAGTGCAGACCGATGTACGTCGCTAAAATAATCGCGTTCCACGCGACCCAGATCGCCCACCCCAGCACGTTGTGCGCCACACGCTTGCCCGTCAGCCTCGGGACCGTCCAGTACAGCATGGCCAGGAACGCGTTGGTGAGCCACCCGAACGCGATCAGGTTCGTGTGGATCATCCGGATTCGGCCAGGCGACAGCACCGCGATTTTTGGCAACGGCCAATGCTGAAGCAATTGTAGAGAATAAAACAGACCCGCAAACAACGCGATCGTAAACCAGAATACCGCTGCGACGAGGTGACACTTGACCAATGTCGTATTGACAAGCCGCCCGGTCGGCGACGTACTCACGGGATTGACACCGGCGGCTGCGGGTGAAGGCGAATCAATTCGGGTCATGGGGTCTCCCCGTTCAGGTCGCTGCGTGGTACGGACCGAGGCTGTCCCAATACAGCTTGCGCGGTTGAGAATTTTTGTTGCAGGGATAAGACATACGCGACCAAGTCCCAGCTATTACGCTTCACCAATTGTTGTCGCTGAGATTCATCCATCTGGGTAAATACCTCGCTGGCTGTTTTCGGAAACGATTCGAGGTACGGGTCCAGTTGTTCAAGCTCGCCCTCGCGCAGATAGCTCTTTTGAGACTCAAACGTCTCGATATTCACCGCTGCTAGCGTGACCCCGCCGTACCCCGGCATGATGCTGCGAAGGCCCGTATGGAAGGTGCGGAAAATGTCTTCCGGGTTGTCGCCACCTTTGAGACTGCCACGGGTAAAATTCAAAGGCTTCTGCGGGTTGCCCCACGCGTCGGTATATTCGGTTTGTGTTGCCCCCGTGCCAGCCCCATCACTGCCGTGGCACTTGCCGCACTGCATCGCCAGATACACAATCCGCCCACGCAGGACCCGCTCTTGTTTATCCAGGTCTTGTGGAGCCGTCGGAATCGATACGATTTTTCGGTTGTTCTTTTCTTTCTCCCAATCGGGGTAGAACGACTTAATGTACTCGATCACCGCTACCTTCTCCTGCTCGGGCATTAGCGGAAACGCCGGCATGCTCACGCGCGACAGCCCATTGGCGATCGTTCGGTGCAAGTCTGATTCCAAAGGCAAGCTACCCGAATCGGTGGATCGGAATTTGTAGATGCCTTTGGTGAAATCGCGAGGTTTGGTAATAAGCCTTACCGAAGCCGGTCCTTGACCGTCACCGTTTGCTCCGTGGCAGCCGACACAGTATTTCGCGTACACCCCTTTGCCACGCTGCAAAAGGCTCGCACGCTGGTTATATCTCCGGTATTCACCCGGTTCGTTCGTGCGCCATTGGTTATAGTTTGCCGAACGGGGATCGGCTGGGGTCGGATGCGGGCTCTCGCGATCCGCTGTGTCGTTGGCCGCGACCACCTTATCACCGTCTCGGTCGCCTTGACCTGACGCACCCAGCAAAGCCATCAAGACCCCGGCAAACAAAAACACCGCTAACCACGGGCGCCGCAGCCAACCCCAAAGGATTGGCCTACGGGCCGAAGATAGACGGGTTGAACTTATTTTCTCGGACATACCTGTGACCTGTATTTCACGTCAAGCATCAGAAGGCCCGCTTAGGCGCGGCCTCTCGAAACGGCCCCGGGACTCTAAAGCGAGCATTGTCCAGGCAAACGCCATGTGTGTCAGCACCGCCACCCACACCGGCACCAGACGCACGATCCAGTTATCGCCCAGCAGCATCGGCTGAAGCCAACTAAGTATCAGGTAAAAGTTCACTACCCACAGCCCCAGCCCGATCGCGGTCGCGACGACAAATCGCTTGACCGCCGATGCCTCGACAAAGAGAGAACTCATCACCACATGGAACACGCTGCCATAGACCGCGCCGGTGCACAGGTACAACACGCAGCCGACAAAAAGGATCACCCCATCGTCGGCGTACAACGCTCGCTGTCCCATCGGAAAAGTCAGGTACACCCGGATCAACTCAAGGGCTGGTTTTCCAAACAGGGGTGCTCCCAAAACATTGGCGAGCAGACTCACCAGCGACCCGATCAATCCCAGCATCATCCCCACCACCACATGCCAGAGCAGGTAATACCCGTCTGGGGGCCAACCGGCGGATGCACGAGCAGGCTCAACCGCGTCGACAGAACCCGTCTCGAGCCGACGGATTTCCTCGATATGCTCTCGAATCAGATGTTCACGGTTCTGGGCGTCCACGTGTCGGCCTTCCACCTGCCCACCCCATCAAAGCAAAAATTAAATCAGGTTAAATAGTCTGAATACCATTCTGAGTAAATTGAAAACCTTGTCAACCAATGGATCGCAAATTTCTTTATGGTCCCTGCTGATCCGCTGGAGCGTTTGCCGCTTTATCGATCCGTTGCGGGCCACGGTGATACCCCAATAACAACGGCACCGGCTCCTGTCCTCGAAGCTTGATCATCTGCTCGCAAGCGCGGATGCAGTCGCCGCATTCCAGACAGTGGTTGCGCCCAGGTGCGTCCGCAATCGACACCCCCGCCCGAGCCGGGACCGGGGCCATCAGATCACGCGGCTTGAGGTCCACTGGGCACACATGGTCACACGCATCGCATTCGATACACGTATCTTGCTGATTGCGGAAGTAGACCCCGTACCACGATGCCGGGGACACGAACGAGTAGTACAGCCCAATCGGGCAGGCGCTCTTGCAAAACCCCCATCGCCACCAACGCCCATGCAGATACGCTCCGGCTACCCCGATCCACAGCACCCCCCATGACCAAGCCAACGCCAACGCTGACCCTTGCCACAACACCCGTAGGTCCACCCACCAAGCCATCACTGACAAAACAAATAATAAGCTAAATGCCGCGCCTTTGATCTGAGCCTGCCGTCGCTTCGCTGGCTTTAATCCAGGCGTGTCAACCACCTCCCCAAACCGGCTCACCTGACCCACCGGGCAGCCCCACCCGCAGAACAGCCTGCCCGCGACGACATTGCTCAAGAACGTCACCACGTACATCAACCCGATCCCAATAATCACTCCTGCCAACCCGTGTTTAAACGGGACCATGTCATACAGCAAGTAATGCCTGCCCCGCCACAGATCCACCTGTGCCAGCCCGGATAACGGAACCGCGACCAGCAACCCCAACGACACGCTCATGCCCAGGACCCGCAGCGGGTCGTAGCGATGGCGATCACGCTTGACCGCTTTAAGCACCTTCAACCGGATGTGGCTGGGTGGACCTATCATTAGGGATGATGGTATCACAATAAAAACCCTCGACAGCTTGACTGGTGTGAGGGGCGTATGGTTCTAATATTCAACTAAATCACAAACACGAGTCCTCCTGATGTCGATCCGTCGGCAAGGTCAGCCGCAAGATGCACTATCGCTGACGTAATAAATACTGTGGGCTGACAATGTGTGGTCCTATTCCTTAATGACAAGCCCAAGACCTTGCCGAACCTGAGCAGCTTGGTACGCTCGACCGGTGTCGTGCGGATGTGATTCGGTAGCGAAAATCTGAGGATCTCATTCTCGACTTTGAGGCATTGGATATGCGGGGACAATTCCGCCTGCGTAGTCCGAGCTAACAGGAACAACAACGGGCTGATGATGCGAAACATGAATGATCTCCCTTTTTACCGCAATCCAATACCCGGTGGGGAGATGACATTTTATTTGTGCACCATTGATACGCATTGCGTCTATTTCTAGCGCGTCGGAAATAGCATAAGTGATGGTCTATCCTGTTCCCGCATCCGTGGACACCGCGCAAATATTAATCTGAATTGGAATCATAGGTGTAACACACATCTGTATTTCACGGCTTGCAAGCAATCTGTGCCACCCGATTAACGAAAATTAATAACGCCAATTGCTCTAGCGATAAAAGCAATCCGTACCATACTGAAAGTACAGGGCAAGGTGGTTAGCGTACTGCTAACCGGGCACGGTGCCACAAGACGGACGCAAGGTAGACCACGCCCGCGGATAAGACGATGACCGACTCGGGGCTCAGAGCGGTGCCGTATACCGCCACGCGAGGGACGGTGGTAACCAGTGCGCACAAGACAACCGCGACGCACATCATGGGTGCCAAGCGCGATACATGATGGGCAGCGGTGGCAGCAGGCAGCGTGAGCAAAGCAATTACCAGGATTAGGCCCACAAGTTGGATCAAGCAGATGACCGTTAGCGCCACGAGCGTCAGCAATAGGATGTTGGCTGCCAGGACATTGACGCCTTGCAGTTGGGCGTGCTCCTGATCGCAGCAGATCGCTAATAACTGTTTATGACAAATCAATACCGCCACGATGATAATGACGTCGAGCGCGACGATGAGCCTGACCTGGTCCCAGCCGAAGTAGGCGATGTTGCCGAATAGATAGCTCATCAATTCCGTGTGGTAGCCGGGCGTGAACTTGATGAGCATCACACCAATCGCCATGCCGATCGCCCACATAGCACCGATGAGCGTGTCGATGCGCTCGGCGACGCGGTGCTGTACGATGCCGATTATCACCGCGGCGACCAAGGCTGACACGACGGCACCGTGGAGAGGGCGACACCAACCGAAAGCGGACGGGTAGTGGTTGGCCAGGAATACCGCTGCACCGATGCCGCCCAGCGCGGTATGAGCAATTGCGCCGCTCAAGAAGACGATCCTGCGTGTGATGACGTATGGGCCTATGACGCCGCACGCCAGGCTCGCGAGCAAGCCCGCCACCAGACCCGCAGCCAGGAAAGGGTTATCAGCCATATCCAGAAAAAATCGTGTCATGGGCGCAGTATCCGATCGCCGGTATCCATTCCGGGTGGCGTCTCGGCTGGGGACGCTGACTGTTGGGTCGGGTCACGGTGCACGTCTTCGTGGGCACACTGGCTATCGCAGCCGGGGTCTGACAACGGACACTGATCCGCGTGCTGCATAGGGCGGACGTGGTCGTGATAGGCGTGTGCGATTAGCTCGGGCGAAACTTCGTGGGCTTCGTGGCAGGTGCACTTCCGGTTCAGACAGGCGATCCGCTTGAGGTGGGTCGAGACAAAGGAGATATCGTGGCTAACCAAAACGATCGGGAGGGTCTCATTGAGTCGATGCAGGAGATTCGTCAAGCCACGCTCCATGTTCGGGTCGACGCCTGCGGTGGGCTCGTCAAGCAGCAATAGCTTGGCGTCCCCGGCTAGGGCGCGAGCGATCAGCACACGCTGACGCTGACCACCTGAGAGCGTGGCGATGGGTCGCTTGGCGAGATCGTCGGCTTCGACTTGACGCAAGGCATACATCGCGGCTTCGGTGTGTACCCTGCCAAATGCAACACCCCAGGGCGAACGGCTTAGCCTGCCCATTAAGACTACGTCCAATACGCTGGCGGGAACGGACGAATCAATGTGTGCGTGCTGGGGCACGTACCCGATTTGGCTACGGACATGTGCGGGTGGCTGTCCGAACACGGTGACGGAACCCCATTGGGGCTTGAGCAGGCCAAGGATGATCTTGAGTAGCGTGGATTTGCCGCCGCCGTTGGGACCGATGATGCCCAGGAAATCTCTGGGCTCGATGCGCAGGCTCACGTCGTCGAGCACGGGTATGTGGTGCGGTGGGTATCCGAACGAAACGTGACTCAATTCGACGATGGGATTTGTAACGGACTGGTCCAACGCGGTATCGCTCCGGTGTGATCTGATGTCCTAGCCTCCCTAGCCTACAGAGTTAGTTATAGGATTCTACGAGCTTGCGGGCGACACGCAGCAGATTTTCGTCTACATCAGGCGCCAGTGGATCGATCACCTCGACACGCGCCCCGATGACCTTTGCAATCGCAGTAGCGGGCCGAGACGACGACTGGGGCCCCACAAAGACGACCTTGATCCCACCGTCGCGTGCGAGCCGCTGAAGTTGGGTTAATTCATAGTCGCTGGGCTGCTTGCCTTCGATCTCGATAGCGGCTTGCTGCAGGCTGTATTGGTCGGCGAGGTAACCCCACGCGGGGTGGAACACGATCACGGTCTTGCCACGGATGGGGGTCAACGTGTCGCGGATTGTCGCGTCGAGTCGATCGAGTTGGCTTTCCAATGATTCGAGGTTCCGCACGTAGTGAGCTTTGTGCTGGGGGTCGAGTTTAATCAAGACCTGGGCGATTGTTCGGGCTTGGATCTTGAGAAGCGGCGGGCTTAACCAGATGTGTGGGTCGGGCCCGGTGTGATGATGGCCATGGTGGTTGTGAACGGCGTGGTCGTCGAGTGGTAACGGGCTTTCATCATCATCGGCTGTGGTGAAGTAACGCAGCGGCACGCCACGACTCGTATCGACGATCACAGGCCCACCGGCACGCTCGATCGCGCTGAACCAGGGACTGTTTTCAAAAGGGACGCCGATCCGAAAATAGATGTCGGCGGACATAATTCGGCCGACCTGCACATCAGTGGGCTGATAGGTCTCGGGTGTGCGGCCCGCCTCCAAGACGGTAACCACATCGACATGCGGATCGCCAATCCGTCCGACCAGCCACGCCTGAGGCGCGATGCTCACCGCTACGGTGATTGCGGCTGATGTGGTTGACCGAGGGGTGCTGTCACCGCAACCGGTGATAAAGGTCGCCACCAAAACCGACAAGATAAAACGCGTGGTTATGAGCTGTTGCACAGCGTTCACCCCATAGCAAGACCGAGCTGAGATCAACCGTGCGGAGTTTTGGTATTTTTGTTGTAGACAAACACCATAAACGCTATCCCCTGCGAGCAAATCATCCGCCAGGCGAGCTCGACGTCGTCGTTAAACTGCGGGTCGGATTCCCTGACGGTATCGATGAGGCATTCGAGCCAAAGGTTGTAGAGCTCCGGGGCGATATCCGCGTGGGCGGGGTCATGCTGGCGAGCAATCTCGGTGAGGTGGTCGGGGATTTTTTTCATCGTGTAGAGATTGAGCAGATAAAACAACGATTGTTTGAGCATCGTTTTCTGAGCGGCCATGTCGACGTTCTTAAATTTCTCTGCTACGAGTGGAGAGGAGGCGAGGAAACGGTCATAGAAATCGTCGAAAAAACGATTGCCAACGGACGTCTTGTCGTTCAACACCCGGATATAGCTTTCATTAAAAACGGCATCTAAATCAATCACGGATTACACTCCTGTTTACATTGCCTCGCATAGACCCCAGACGCCGCCCCATTGGCCGCTATCTAAATGGTCTGGCCCAGAGACGAATCGACGCAAGCGGTTTGGTGCTCTCGAAAGCATACAGACTACCGCGACGCTTGGTTCACTGACGAGCCCTCCTCGCGGGGGGATGACGCGCCTATTTCGCGGGGTCTATAACAACGGACGAACCGCGGCGGGCAACAACCTTAACTTGTTTTACAACAAAATTTTACCTGCGGGCACCCGCTTCGTAAGAACAACCTCTCGTTCACAAGCCGCCTCGGTATTCAATCACCCACGTGCTGAAGTATAGGACTCCCGCAATTGATTGCGTACACTTCCCCCCTGGATGGCCCGGTGTCATACAAAAGCCACGCCCAGGTAGGCTGGCACTTAGAGCATTTTCA
Source organism: Planctomycetota bacterium (assembly GCA_024276075.1). Classification (GTDB taxonomy): domain Bacteria; phylum Planctomycetota; class Phycisphaerae; order Phycisphaerales; family Phycisphaeraceae; genus JAJRXX01. The sequence continues at coordinate 48,144 of JAJRXX010000052.1, read as the reverse complement.
TATTTGGTGCAACCCTGCGTTAAGAGACCGCTTCCTGACGGTCGCGGCTCGTCGTGGGAATCTATTGCGATCAAAAACGAAAGTGCTCTAATGTGTCGATACTCTTATTCGGCCCGCGCTGAATTGATAACACATCGGGTATGGTGCTGATGGAGCTGATGAGATGACAACGGCGGACGATGCTAAATACGCGGACCTGCATGCGCTGGCGAAATGCTGCGGCGTACAAACGACGTACTACGACATTCATCAACAACAGGTGCAAGCATCGCCCCACGCCTTGATGAAAGTTTTCACAGCACTTGGGGTACCTATCGAACGCGCCGGAGAAGCACGCGACGCGACACGGGAATACAGGCAGTCTAATTGGCGACGGCTGATCGAGCCGGTCGCTGTGGCGTGGGAGGGACAGCCGGCGAGCGTGGCTATCCGGATCGACCCGCGACGCGACGGCAATCACATCAACTGTCGATTGGAATTGGAAGACGGCAGGCACGAAACATGGAGCTGCGACCTTGAGCCGTTGCCTGCGCAGAAAACATTCGTAGTGGAGAACGTCCCGTACCTCCGGAAGACCGTAACAGTGCCACATGAGCTGCCATGGGGCTATCACCAGTTGATCGTAAAAACGAAAACACGGTCGGCGAACAGCACCATAATTTCCGCACCTATGGAATCTTACGACGAGACTTGCATGGACTCGCGTCGCGCATGGGGTGTTTTTCTGCCGTTGTACGCGCTGCACTCAAACAGGAGTTGGGGAGCGGGCGACCTGACCGATCTGGAGAGGCTACTGGAGTGGGTGACGGGTTTGGGTGGCAACTGCGTCGGAACACTGCCACTGATGTCAGCGTTCCTCGATGAGCTATATGAACACAGCCCTTACGCGCCGGTCAGCAGGCTCATGTGGAACGAATTTTATGCAGACCCATTGCGCACAGCGGAGTACCAGACCTGCGCCGCGGCGCAGACGATGACACAAGGCGCTCAGTTCAAAGCACAGATCGAAGCGCTCCGGTCGAGCCCGACCGTGGATTACCGGCAACAGATGGCACTCAAACGCAAGGTGCTTGCTCAGTTGGCAGCAAGCCTGCCTAATAACTCCGCCCAGCGGAAGGTCGACTTTGATCGGTTTGTAAGGGACAACCCGGCTGTCGAAGATTACGCGCGGTTTCGGGCGGTGTGCGAGAAGCAACGCACGCCATGGCAGGATTGGACACCACGGATGCGCGACGGTGAGCTACGCCGTGGCGATTACGACGACGTGGCTGTGCGTGAACACCTCTATGCGCAGTGGGTCACACGAGAGCAGATCGGAACGGTCGCTAAAAATGCTCGTAACCGAGGTGCCGACCTGTACCTGGACCTGCCGCTGGGGGTGCACCCTCAGGGGTATGACACCTGGCGATACAGGTCGGTGTTTGCACACGGCGTATCGGGTGGCGCGCCGCCCGACCAATTATTCAAAAGCGGTCAGGACTGGGGATTCGCACCGATGCACCCGGAGCGCATGCGTGAGGATGGATACCGATATTTCACCGCGTGCGTTCGACACCAGTTGCGATACGCCCGCTGGCTACGGATCGATCACGTAATGAGCCTGCACCGGATGTTCTGGGTGCCACAGGGCATGGACGCTACGGACGGCGTATACGTGCGTCACCATCCGGAAGAGATGTACGCTGTCTTGTCACTGGAGTCGCACCGGCACGGCGTCACGATCATCGGCGAAGACCTAGGCACCGTACCGCAACAGGTACGAAAAGACATGGGCAAACACGGTGTGTGGCGGATGTACGTCGGTCAGTTTGAATTAGGAACTGACCCGGGCCACTCGATATCGTCCATCAAAGAGAAATCCATAGCGAGTCTAAACACGCATGACACACCCACGTTTGGAGGTATGTGGGACGGCGTCGACATCGACGACCAACGCCTGCTGGGGTTGTTGAACGACTCGGATAGCGATAGTGAACGCTCGCATCGCCAAGAGATGAAGGAGGCATTGGTACGGTGGCTCACGGAGATGGGTCTGCTTGGCGAATCGACGGGAGTGGAATCGGTGGTGCGTGGAATTTTAAAGTGTCTAGGCAGCAGCCGGGCCGGTCTGGTACTGGCAAACCTCGAAGACCTGTGGCAGGAGACACAGCCACAGAATGTGCCGGGGACGTCCCACGAACGGCCGAATTGGCTTCGCAAGGCTCGGTTCGATCTCGAAACGTTTACCACCCGGATGCCGAAGGTCGCCCAGGCGCTACGAGACCTGAACGATTCTCGGAATCACCGCAAAGGGCAGGGTATGCCGGTAGCCGATAAGAACCTAGACCATGAATCCGAGCCGATCTGAATGCGTGATGTGGTCAGGCTGTAGCTAGGCGGGGTGGTTACGAAATGGCTGCCTGGCTTCGGTGCTGACTGATTATGAATGGGTTGTCGAATGGATCGATACATCTGCGTGCACGGGCACTTTTATCAGCCACCGCGTGAAAATCCATGGCTCGAAGCCATCGAGACCCAGGACGAAGCGTACCCGTACCACGACTGGAATGAACGGATCACCGCTGAGTGCTACGCGCCCAACGCCGCATCGCGCATCCTCGACGATGCAGATCGTATCGTGAAGATCGTCAACAACTACGCGAGCATCAGCTTCAACTTCGGCCCGACCCTGCTGTCGTGGCTCGAGACCCAATCGCCGGACGTGTACCGCGCTATTTTGGACGCCGACAAACAGAGTGCAGCACAATTCTCGGGGCACGGGTCGGCGATGGCACAAGCCTACAACCACATGATCCTGCCTCTTGCCAATGCGCGGGACAGACACACGCAGGTCGCTTGGGGTGTGCGAGACTTTGAACACCGCTTCGGTCGCAGGCCGGAAGGGATGTGGCTACCGGAGACAGCGGTTGACTTGACGGCACTCGATGAACTCGCAGCATTTGATATCCGCTTTACGATTTTGTCGCCGTACCAGGCACGCCGGGTGCGCCTAATCAATAGTGAAAACTGGGACAACGTCGAAGGTGGAAAAGTCGATACGACGCAGCCATACAAAATCAACCTGCCATCGGGGCGAGCGATCGCGGTATTTTTCTACCATGGCGGCATCTCACAGGCGATCGCCTTCGACCACCTTCTGTCGAGAGGAGAGGTGCTGGTCGATCGGATGATGCAGACGTTCTCCGATCCACACGACCGGGCGCAACTAGTGCACATTGCAACCGACGGCGAAACGTACGGCCACCACCACCGATTTGGCGATATGGCATTGGCGTATGCGCTGCACCACATCCAGAATCACCAGATGGCAAAGGTGACCAATTACGGGGAATACCTTGAGCTTCACCCGCCGACGCATGAAGCGGAAATTATTGAGAATACCTCCTGGAGTTGCTCGCACGGCGTAGAACGGTGGCGAGCAGACTGCGGCTGTCACACGGGCGCCAACCCGCAATGGAACCAGGCGTGGCGCGAGCCGCTGCGGACGGCGCTGGACTGGCTGCGAGATGCCACCACCACTCTTTATGAACAAAAGAGCAAAGAACTCCTCAAGGACCCGTGGGCGGCGCGTAATGACTACATCAACGTGGTACTGGACCGGTCGGTGGACACGTGGGACAAGTTTCTTAATCAGCACGCTACCGCACGCCTCACCGATTCGGACAAGATCGTCGCGATCAAGCTGCTCGAGTTGCAACGCCAACTCATGCTCATGTACACCAGTTGCGGCTGGTTCTTTGACGAGGTGTCTCGGGTGGAGCCGGTGCAGTGCTTGCAATACGCAGCCGCGGCAATATACCTGAGCAAAGAGTTGTTCGGCGAGGACCTTGAGCCGGAGTTCGAGCGTTTATTGAGCCAAGCACCGAGTAACGATCGGCAATACGGCGACGCGGGCCGCGTGTACCGGGAACGGGTAAAGCCTGCAGCCGTTGACATGCAGAAAGTGTGTGCCCACTACGCGGCGAGCTGCCTTTTCGAGCCATACGCAGACAAAACGAACATCTACTGCTACACGGTGGGCCGTGAAGACCATTGCGTGCAGGAAGCGGGCAGGGTCAAGCTCGCGATCGGATGCGTGACCGTCCGGTCGAACATCACAGGGGACTCGACGAAGCTGAGCTTCGGCGTGCTGCACTTCGGCGACCACAACGTGACCGGCGGGGTGCGCGTGTATGGCCAACAAGCATTGCACAAGGCTCTTACAAAAGAAGTAAGCGATGCGTTTACCGGGGGCGATCTGCCGCAGGCGATTCGTCTGCTCGACAAGCACTTTGTTGAGATGACAATTTCACTCAAATCGTTATTCCGCGACGAGCAGCGTAAGGTCCGCGATCTGATCTTGAAATCGCCGTTGGCAGAGGTCGAATCGGCATACAGGCACCTATACGATCACCACGGCTCACTCATACACTACTTGGCGGGATTGGATATCCCGCTGCCGAAGGCTTTCCACGGGGCGGTGGAATTCGTGGTGAACACGGACCTGCTTCGTGCATTTGAAGCCCAAACGCTTGACCTCGAAGCGGTGCGTAGCCTATTGGATGATACGCAAAAATGGGGGATCACTCTGGATACTGAGGGCTTGGCGTACGCGATGAAAAATACCCTCGAAAGACAGGCGAAATCATTACGATCGCAGCCCGATCAGCTTTCAATCGTGAAGCAGTTCCACGCCATCGCGGATCTGGTCGGGATGCTGCCGTTTGAGGTCGATCTCCAGAAGACGCAAAACATTTTTTACGACGTCGCGCAACATGTTTGGCCACGGCTTAAGGATCACACCCAGCAAGGCGACGCCGCGGCAAAACAGTGGGGCAAACAGTTTATATCCCTGGGCGAAAAGCTTCGCGTCAAGGTCGAGTAGACGTACATCACGCGCAGCGTGCTCTGCCAAGCAAACCATTTTGACGACAAACCGCCTGGCAAGTCGATCTCAAAAAATATAGAGGACCTGCACAAGAGCTACGCACGGTGTGGAGCCACGTTAGAGCAACTGGCGTCAATATTCTCCATTTTGATTGGATCGTAGGTGTAAGAAATATCTGTATTTCACGGCTTGCAAGCAAGCCGTGCCACCCGGTCAATGGAGATTAATTACGCCAAGTGCTCTAAAAGCTGTTGCCGAAGTTTGTCAGGAGCAGGCTCAAGTCGGCGTCGTCGACCAGTCCGTCGCCTGTGTAATCGGCTTGGGACCAGCCGGCGGAGCTGCTGCCGAAGTTCGTCAGCAATAGACTCAGATCGGCATCGTCAACGACCTTGTCGAGATTCACGTCGCCGAATCCGGTTCCGAGGATGACGGTGATCAGATGTATTTTGTCAGCAGCATCAACGATACCGCTGGCGTCGAGGTCGAACCTCGGATCGGTGCTGCCAGATAACAACGCTGCGGAGATCAGATCGATATCGTCGGCATTGACTAGCGCGTCGTTGTTCAAGTCACCCAATAGGCCGTGGGTGACGAGCAGAGACTGCTGTGTGATCCCGCCGTCTTCGTCGGTGGCGGTAACGGTGACGGTAAACTGGCCTCGCTGGGTGTAGGCGTGGTTGATGCTGAACGAGCCGTCGGGCTGGACGATCGCCGGTACGACCACGCTGTCACCGAAGTCGACGGTGACGCTGACGGTATCGGTGGGCACGTCGCTGACGGAGCCTGTGAGGATAAACGTCTGACCGAAGGGAACGACCTGGTCTCCGGGCACGATTAGCGTAGGCGCGGTGTTGTTGGCGGTGAGCTTGACGGTATCGGTACCGACACCACCGTCCTTGTCCGTGACCGTAACCGTGACGGTAAACGTGCCATCGTCCGTAGGCGTGAAATTGAAGTTGGCCCCACCACCGGTGGCTACCGACAAGCCTGTGGCGTCGTCCACGACACGCCAAGCGATTGCTTGGTTATCCGCGGCACCCGCGGGGTCGTTAAAGGTGACAGCAAAGTTCGCTGTCTGTCCCTCTACAACAGCCTGGTCCGGTCCGGCGTCGACGTTCTGAGGTGCGACGTTGTTGACGGTAATGGTCACGGTGTCGGTGGTGAAGCCGGCGTCCTTGTCGGAAACCGTAGTCGTGACGGTGTAGACGCCGTTATCGGTAGGCGTGAAGTTGAAGGTCGAACCATTACCAGAGTTGATGACTTGATTGTTGGTAGCCACCACGTCCCAGACCACTGACAGGCTCGCCTCGTCAACCGAACTCGGATCGGTAGGCGCACCGACAAGGCTCAGACTCACAAGCTGGCCTTCGTCAACGATCTGGTCCGGGCCTGCGTCGACGTTTTGCGGGGCAACGTTATTGACGGTAATGGTGACCGTGTCACTGGTGGAGCCGCCGTCCTTATCGTAGACCGTCGTCGTAACCGTGTATATCCCGTTGTCATTGGGCGTAAAGTTGAAGGTTGATCCGCTACCGGAATTGACAGCCTGACCGTTGCTCGCCAACACGTCCCATGTCACCGACAAGCTCGCTTGGTCGATCGTACTCGCGTCGGTCGGTGATCCCACGAGGCTCAGACTCACAAGCTGGCCTTCGTTGACGGTCTGGTCGCTGCCGGCATTGAGATTCTGCGGCGCGACGTTGAGAGCTGTGACTTGTACTGTGTCGGTGTTGCTCTGGCCATCCTTGTCGGTGACCGTAACCGTGACCGTGAAGGTGCCGTCATCGTCAGGTGTGAAGTTGAAGTTCGCACCGGCGTTAAAGGCTTGGGCGACGACCTGGCTGGTGGCGTCGTGAACGACCTGCCAATCGATCGTGTGGGTATCGGCGGAGCCTGGGTCGGTGAAGGTGACGGCGAGGTTGGCGGTTTGCCCTTCGTTGACGGTCTGGTCCGCGCCGGCGTTGACGTTCTGCGGAGCGACGTTGTTGACGGTGAAGACCCATACCTGCGGGTTGGATGCTGCTCCGTCGTCGTCGGTGGCTGTCATGGTCACGGTGTAGGTGCCGTTGTCGTTGGGCGTGAAGTCGAGCGTGGTGTTCGTACTATCGGGGATCACCTGTCCGTTGGTGGATACCACCTGCCAAAGGATTGATTGTGTGTCATTGGCGCCGGGGTCGGTGACAAGCGTCGCCGCGTCGAGTGTCGGTATGGGTTGGCCCTCATCAAGGGTTTGGTTGAAGCCACCGGTGGTCGTCGGGGCGACGTTGTTCACGAAGACGCGCATCGAATCGGTGAACTGCTTATTCCCATCGTCGAGATCGGTGACGGTGAGCGTCACGGTGAATGTGCCATTGTCGGTTGGTATGAACTCGAGCGTCTGTGTGGTGTCGCTGTTATTTAGGATCGTGACGTTCGGCGAGGATATCTGCCACTGGAACGCGAAGTTTGAGCCATTGGACGGATCGGGGTCGTTGACAGTAGCTGCAACGGTGACGGTATCGCCCTCGTCGGCGGTCTGGTCCACCCCTACGCTGACGACGAGTTGGTTGCCAAAATCTGCGGCGAGCTGCGCGGTAGCGGAGCTGAGACGGAACATGTGTGCGTCTGGGATCAACTCGAAGACCTGGTCGCCCGCGGCGTCGTTGGCACCGAATAGGAGCGTGCCGCCGAACTCGACGAGATCGCTTGGACTTGATGAACTACCGCCTTCGCGGATATCGAAGACCCGCTCAACGTTTTGGCCATCGGTGCGCCACAGTTCGCGGCCGAACGGTGAGTCGGCGGCGGAGAAATACAGGGCGTTGTCAAAGACGGTAAAGAATTGCGGGGTAGATGAGGGTGACCCGGCATTAATATCCGCCACGAGTTGCGGGCCGTTGACGTCGTCGAAGGACCATAGCTCCGTGCCCTCGCCTCCAGACCTGAATGCTCTGAAGAATAGCTGGCCGTTGAACTCGGTAAATTCGGATGGGCTCGACGAGCTGGTGCCAGGGTTGATGTCGGCGACGAACTCGACGCCGCCTGTCGCCGGGTTGAACCGGAACAATTCTCTGCCCACGCCGCCGGAACCTGCGGAGGCATTGAAGTAGAGGTTTCCGTTGAACGGGGTGAGGTCGAGGGGTGTCGAGGAACTGGCGCCGGGGTTGATATCGACAACGAGATTGATCTTGGAGCCGTCGAAGGCGAATAACTCGGTGCCGGTCGTGGGCGTGAAACCTCGTAAGAACAAGAGATTATTGAATACCACCAGATCGAACGGATTGCTGAATCCTGTTGGAACCGACGCGGCAGCGAGAGTGGGCGGGTTGACGCCGTCGAACCTGAATAGCTCGTTGCCGGCACCGGCACCGGCGTTTGCGATAAAGTGCAGGGCACCGTTGAAGACAACGAACGAGGTGGGGAACGAACTGGTGGTGCTGATGTCGGCAGCGAGCTTGACGGTGTTCCCGTCATATTGCCACAACTCGGTTCCGGCGCCGTTTCCGTCATTGGCGGAGAAGTAGAGTACGCCGTTGAACTCGGTCAGGCCTTGTGGCGAGCCAGAGGGGAAGGCCGCTAGCGGTGTAAGCGTAACACCATCGTAGGAGAACAGCCCCTGGACGCTGGTGTTTGCGTCGAAACCGCTGATGATAAGTCGGCCTCTGTACACGACCTGCTCGAAGACGTTGATGCCTGCAAGCGCTGCGATGGGGAACATGGCGTTGCCGAAGCCAACGGGTACGGTCAGGCTGGCGTCGGGCAGGGGCACCTGACGCACCAAGTACGGCTGCGACTGGAGCGTGAGGCCATTGATGGCGTAGTCGCCGTTGTCGTCGGTGAGGCCCAGGGGCTCGGTGGCGTCGAACACGCCGTTGGCGTTGAGGTCGGCGTAGATGGTGACACCCGCAAGGCCCGGCTCGGATGTATCGCGAGTGCCGCTGGCGTCTTGGTCGTTAAAGGCGTTGCCGTAGACGGCGCCCACGCCGATGCTCAGATCGAAGATCATCTCGGCGGTGCGGCCCAGACCATCGGTGGCGGAAACGGTGGCCTGGATGGTGCCGGTGAAGCCGGCTGTGGGTGTGACCTCGATCTCATCTTTGGTGTTGATGGTGAAGCTGGCGGCGGCAGGGTCGCTGCTGGTAACGCTGAAGGTGACGGTTGACGGAGCGAAGTTGATGAACGGGATGGAGCCCAGGGGTGGGTTGCCGGACACGATCGCCAAGTCAATGATCTGCGTGCCGGTGGTGATGTCAAATCCGAGTACGGTGCTGTTGCCGTCGCTGACGACGTAGAGGGTGCCGTCGGGGCCGAAGACGAGGTCGGTCGGATCGCTCAGCTCAGGTGCGGCGGTGGAATCCACAAAGACATCGACGAAAACAAACGTTCCGGCCAGGAAATCGAATTGGAACCGCTCGATCCTGTTGGAACCGGTATTGGAGACGTAGATTAACCCGTCGGGACCGACGTCAATACCGTCGGGGAACAGACCGGTGCCGTTAATTGGCCCAATTAGATCAAACGTTTCCGTCTCGATGTTACGGCCGATCAATCTCCTGCTAGTCATGTCCGTAAATAGCAGGATGTTGCCATTGTGAAATTCTATATTGCCGATGTCGAGACCAGTCCCAAAGGTGAAGTCGGTTTCCACAAAGGCACCGGTATTGCCATTGAACTGGTGAAGGCTGTTACTCGAATCAACGAGGTAAAGGTCGTTGTCGATGCCAAAGCCGAGGTGCTCAGGCGTTCCGGTACCGGGTATTTCATCGGCGGTGACGAAGACATTGAGGAACGTGCCGGTGAGGCCATCGAAGCGGAGGACCTGACGGTTACCCGCATCGACGACGTAGAAGTTGCCGTCGGGGCCGAAGATGGCGTCGACGGGCTGGATGGGATTGTCGAAGAACGACGAGATCGGGTCGATGAAGTCGTCAAGTATTGAGCCCGGGGTGGAATCGAACGGGCCTTGGAACTGCCTGACCGTGGTGTTCGAGCCGAGCAGCAGTGTGTTAGCGTCGGGATCGACCGCGGCGAGGCTGGCGAGGACGGTCGGGGATGTGAGATTGGCCGCGATCGCCTGCGGGGGTATCTGCGGTATCTGGAAGGTCGGCGAAGCTAAATCGGGGTCAACCAGGAGGCCTGCGCCCAGTGCATTGGTCCCGAATCCCGAACCCGCCACGCCGACCAAGTCGGGCAGGTATAGGTCGTGGCTGCGGCTGTCGAGTGGGTTGCCGCGGAGGTCGAGCTGCGTCAACGCGGGCAGCACTTGGTCGAACCGAGCGATGCGCACGGCATCGGCGGCGACGATCCCGTCCACAGCACCGTCGAGTTGGACCATGATCTGGCCGCTGAGGTCGGGCGCGAAGATGCCCAAGAATTCCCATGTGCTGCCGCCGAACAGGCTACCGGCAGGTGCCTGGGTCTGATCAACGACGACCTGTGTGGTGATCTCGCCGGTGACGGTGTACGTCACGGCTGTAGACCTATTGGCGTTTTCGGGCCAAGTGACGAAGACGTTAAACCCTGTTGCGGGCAAGCCGGTGAATGTCCACGTGGCTTGGTTGGTCGATCCGGCGAAGGTAAAGCGGTAGTCCTGCTCAAACGCGCCGGGGAACGGATTTTGATTGCGTGCCCACGGGCCGACCGGCTCTGCGTAGCCGTCGCTGAACTGGCCATCGTCGATGATGTCCTGACCCACAAGCGGACCGATGTCGGTGATGGCGTTGTCACGTAGGTCGAGGTAAGCCAATCGGTTCGCTTGCGGATCGAGTATCTGCTCGGCTTGCTGCAATATGTCGAGTTCCGCCAGTGGGCCTAGGTCGGTGATCTGATTGCCCGCGAGGCTCAGCCAACGGAGGTTCTTCAAGCCCGCCAGCGCGGAAATATCCGTGAGCTGGAAGAATCCCAGGCCTGAGGCGTCGGGCCGGTCCATGCTCAACACTTCAAGTGACTCGAACTGCGAGATGGCGGCGAGTGTGGTGGCGGACTCGAAGTCGATTATGCGGTCGAGTCCCAGGTACTGCAGCCTTGTAAGACCGAACGGCTCGCCGGTGATCAGATCGGTGCCGGGTATGAGCGTAGAGAGGCTGCCGAACTGACTGAAGAAGACGCCTAGAGCCGTGCCGGACAGATTCAGCAAGCGGATGTTCGTGGCAAACTGCAAGCCTTCGAACGTGGTGTAGAAATTGTTGACGGCGGGATCGAGACTGGCTTCGAGGTATGTAAGCGTGTTGAGCCGTGACGCCAAGATCGACTGCGAGACCAACGGGGCACCGTTCCAAGCGGTGGTGACTGGGATGCCCAATGCCAAAGCGACGATACGACGGAGCTGAATATCCTCGATGTCAATCACGCGGTCTGCCGGCGGCGTGCCTGTAGAGCTGACTGCCTCCGGCGCGGACGGGTCTTCACGCGTCTCACCGGTCTCGAGGTCACGCAGCTCGAATTCCTCAGCGATAAAGCTGTCGATTCCGCTCTCGCCAAATAGCCGATCGAGGTCGCCGTTGCCGATCAAGAGGTCAGGGCCCTCACCGCCGCGGATCTGGTCGCGGCCGAACTCGGGGTTCGGGTTGGTTTGTCCGGCCTTGGGCGGGTTGAACTCGATGGCGAACGGCAAGTCACCTGTCTGATCGGCAGCAAATGGGTTGTAAACACGCAGGAAGTATGTCCCAGCCTTGTGCGCACGAGTGTCGATGACCGATTGGCCCTCGACAAGCCGATGCCCCTGTTCATCGTAGAGATCGGCGACGACGCCGTTGCGTTGAGCTGTGGTGATCTCCAACGCGGTCTGACTGGTGGAGGCGTCTTGGGGCCGGGCACGCTTGGTCAACAAAGGAAGCGGGTTGGCGCCTAACATCTCGATCTTGAGCGTGACGCGGGTCTTGCCGGCTTGCAGCGCGTCGTTGATGAGTTGAGCGATATCGAGCCTCGCCAGGCCGTTGGCGGGTATGTTGAGCGTCGCCAAGTCGATGTCGATGAAGTTGGCCGCGGGCGCCGCTGCGTCGGCGACCTCGACGGTGCCGTTGCCCTCGTCGTCCAAGACGCTCACGCGGATGGTGCCGCTGAGGATACCGGCGTCGGCCACCTTGACGGTCGTACCCTGAGGGAGACCGTCGCTAATGTGCAACTGGGTCGATGTACCATCAAACAGAGAGAAGAGGATGTCGTTGCCGTTACTAATAAAGTTAAACGGAGTATTAGTGCCGGTGACGTGGACCTTTTCGGTATTGCGATCGATGCCGTCGGTGCGGTAGATGGCGTTCTCGGTGCCGTCGTTGGCCTCGAAGTAGAGCAGGCCGTTGTGCTCGACCAAGCCGCTGACCGAATCGTTGACATTGCTGGTGTTGATGTCGGTGACCCGGTTGGTCCCGCCGACGGTGCCGTCGGAGACCCACAACTCGTTGCGGCCACCAGACTCGAAGGTCCTGAAGAAGACCTGCGACCCGACAACGGTCAAGGTGCTGGGATTGCGTCCGCCTGTGGTGAGCCTGGTAGGCGTACCAGTGGCATTAGTGATCTTATAAAGCTCTGGCGATGAAGACCCGTCGGGCGAAGCGGTGTAGTAGAGCGTGCCGCCGACTGTGGTGAGCCTGGTCGGGCTAGAACTGGCGGTGCCGGGCGCGTTGCTGATCTGGGTAATGGCAAATGTACTCGGATTAACGCGCCACAGTTCTTCACCGCTTGTGACAATCGCGATGATGATGTTGACGTCTTGGCTGCCCCTAACGTAGAGCTGCCCACCGAGCTCGGTCAACCGCGACGGCCTGGATCGCCAGTTAGAGATGGTCTGAAGCGAACCGGGCACGCCGTTGGTCACGATGATCCGCTGAAGTCGATGCACGCCTGCCGAGGTGGTTGTGCCGAGGAATAGCGTGTTTCCGATGCTGGTCATGTCGCCCACGGTCAGCGTAGAAGCGGTCGTCAAGTTGCTGACGGTGCCATCGGGGCGAAGGGCGAATAACTCAGTGCCGCTGCCGTCGGTAGCCTTGAAGAACAGAACGTCCGCCACCTGGACGAAGCCGAATGGGTTGGAACCGCTCGTGCCGACGCGGATGTCGCTGACCAATTCCGTGCCTGCGGCCGTGCCGTCGGTGCGCCACAGCTCGCGTCCCTCGGTATCGGTGGTGGCCCTGAAGTAAAGGAACTGGTTGCCTTGGCCGTCGTCGGAGACGAAGAAGTTGGTCGGGGTCGAACTGTTCGTGCCGGGGCGGATGTCCTTGAGCATAAACGTACCCTGCCCGGTGCCGTCGGTGCGCCATAGCTCGGTGCCGTGGCTGGACGTGAACGCGCGGAAGTAAACGATGCCGTTGAATTCGGTCAGGAAGGTCGGGCTGGTGCCCACCTCGGTTAAGGTATCGAGTACCAGGTCGGCATTTTCGATGATGCGAGCGGCGTTTGGCCCATCGACGGCGTCGAGGAAGCCGGACAAGTCAAATTCCATCACGCCGATGTCGCGCTGCTCGCCGCCGATCTCGAGTTGTGTCACGGAGCTGCTGGAGAGCAGGGCGTTTAGACCCTCGACGAATCCGTCGGGGCCCTTCAGGGCGATGGTCTTGGGCGCCTGAGACGCAGGCAGGAGACGAACCTGATTGCCCGCACGCCCGTCGCCGAGCGTGGTGAACGAGTACCACAGCGCCCCGCCACTGGCAGGCAAGACGAAATTGCTCGTGTCGAGCACGCCGTTGTTGTCCAAATCGGGATCGAAGAATGTGACCGGTTGGCCGGTGTTCGGATCGACGACGAAATCGCCCGCGCCGGTGATCGTGCGGTTAGCCAGTGGTTGGACAAGCTGGGAGTCGGCTAGATCGAACCGCTGCGGAGCTCCGTAGATGGCGTAGACCTTGCCGGCCTTGCTGACGAACCCAGAGGTAAACACGTCGGCGTCTTGCGCACCGACGATCAGGTCCGCGATGCGGTCGCCGTTGATATCCATCTGAGGGGTCACAGGCAGTGTGCCGAAACGATCGAGCTCGCGTTGACCCGTGAGGACGACGTCGGCGTCGGTCAGGTTGATCTCGCTGCCCTGATGGTCGGCGATGGACCAGAAGATGCGCACGTCGCCGCGAGACTGGAAGTCGAGAAGCTGTGGGGGCTGGCCGGGCTGAGCGTCTTGCAGGCCGCTGATGGGCTGACCGACAGCAAAGTCGACCTCACCGTCAGCGTTGAAGTCGCCAGCGTAGACACCCAGGAATGCGACCGTGCGCTGGCCGGGGCCTAATACGCCGGGGTCAAATTGGCGAATGGTAACGTCGGCGTGGGTGGCGACATCGACGATGCCCTGGGGCAGTCCCAAGGACTGCGAGCCGTTGAGGATGAAGATGCTGCCCTGGCCGAAGTTCGCATCCTCGAACAGGCGCGTCACTGCCAAATCGTCGAAGCCGTCGTTGTTCACGTCACCCAGCGGAGTCGCGGATACCAATGAGTAGCCGTTGAACTCATCGCCGAAGGTGATGTCGGTCGGCAGCGTGCTACCGACACTGGTTTGCCCATTGACGATCTGCTGGTCGAGTCGCAGACGCCAGGGGGTGTTGGCGGCGGGTGTGCCGAGGTTGGTGTTGAGGTCGGCTTGCACGCCCGAATTCTGGACGGCCTGGCCGAGGATCACGTAACCCCGACCCAGTGTGGTGGAGAGACTGAGCGTGGTGTTGCTGAAGGTCGCGAAGAAGCTATTGAGCAGAACAATGTCCTCTAGGCCGTCGCCGTTGAGATCGCCTGCTGCACGGGTGAATACGTTAGACGCACTCGGAGCTGAAGCGGTGAATCCGGAGCTGGCCCCCAGTAAGGTGTTCATCACCGCGGTGCGGCTCGAAGCGTCCGAATCAATGCGGAGCGTGGCGTTCAGGCCTGGGATAGCGGACGGATCGTCGGCAGTAGGCGCTAGGTCGGCGCCCGTGTACAGCAGCGCAATCGGCACACTACTGGTTTGCTGGGTATTAAAGAAAATCGTCCTGCTGATCAGCAAATCGGACAGACCATCGCCGTCCCAGTCGAGTGTCTCCGGAGCGAGATGAATTGCCGCATCATCGCCGCTGCCCAAGCCCACGGACGACTTGGCGACATTGAATTGCACAACACGCGATGGCGCCGTAGCGAGCCAGCCGGAATCAATCACGCGTGGCAGATTCGGTCGGCCAAAGATCATTGTGACCGTGAAGTTTAAACTGCCCGCATCACCCTTCACAAAAACAAGGTCTGCGCGGCCGTCACCGTCGATGTCGGTCGGGCGGCGTGCGAGCTTGCCCAACGAATTGGTATCAACCAGGATGTCAGCGACGGTCGGGATGTCTTCCGTGCCGGTGATGTTGACCGGGCCTAAGAGGATGTAAGCTCGATTGTCGCCCTGAATCACAAAGTCGTCGGCACCGTCGGCGTTGAAGTCGCCGATGCCCCAGACCTCGGAAAGGTTTTCGCCATCCTCAAAACCCTCGATCACAAAAGCGCCCGTGAGGGAGGTGTCCTCAACCTCGGCGTAACCCGGGTCGGTGTTGTCGACGATGACCTGCGTAGCCCCGACATCGACGCGGATGGCGTCGGCGACGATTAGGCCGCCGGCTTTGTCAATCAATTCAATAATCAGGCCGCCGCTGTTGATGTCGAACGTGCCCAGCTTTCGCCACGGAGGACCGGGGTCCCCGGGGTTGAGCACTTCGGGTGCGAACCGCTGATCAACTTGGACGGTATCCAGAAGCGTCGAACCATCAAAGACGCGGTAGGTGGCGTTGGAGGCTGCGTTGGCGAGCGGCGCCCAGGTGGCATAGACGTCGTACGAGCCGGTCGCAAGGCTGCCGACGGTCCAGCTAGCTTTAGCAGTACCAGCGGGGCCGGGCAGGTGGATCCGGAAGTCGCCGCCGACCCCGGCGTTGAGTTGGCCTGTGGTCCAGCCGTTGAGCACGCGCCCATCCTGCTGCGGGTTGGGGATGGTGAATATCGGCTTAGCCAATTCAAAGACAAACGGCTCGGGTCGCACCAACGGGGCGCCGGTGCCGGACAGACCGGCGTCGACGACAGGCACCAGTGGCTGTCCAAGCCAAAGGGTGGCGTTGTTGCCGAGGATGTCTGCCAGGATGACGTCCGCCAGGCCATCGTTATTGATATCACCTGCCGGGAGGAAACGGTCGGGCGTGATTGTCAGATCGCCTTCATCATCATAGAGCGGACGTGCGGGCTCAAAGACCATGTCAGGATCGGCGAACGGGTCGGCTACATTAAACGGTCCGGAGAACCATTCGGCACGGTCACGACCCAAGAACGTGTAAGCCACCTGGTGCTCAAGGCGTGATCCGTCCTCTGCTAGTGCGGCGTTGAACTCGAGAGCGGCGACGCCCAATTCGCCCTTGCCGTCGCCGTCCATATCGCCCAAACCGACAGCACCAAATTGACCACTGACGATGGCGACGTCGGGCGCGGTGGTCACATCAAAATCAACGGGCGTGCCGGGCGCGGGCGGGACGACGTCGCGGCCGAAGATGATGTACGACTGCTGCGGAGCGTTGACGATCAGGTCGTCCTTGCCGTCACCATCGAGGTCGCCTGCGGGCACCGCTGTGGTACCGATGAAAGCACCGCCGTCGTGGATCACCATGTCAGCGAGACTGGTTGCAGGCTGATTAATTATGCCGCTGTACCGTACATTGTCACGGCCAAGGAACAGGAAGATGTCGTCGCCTAAACGGTCGAAACGACTAGCGGTGAAGTCGTCGATGCCGTCACCGTTAAAGTCGCCGATGTTCTCGATGACATTGACGTTATCCGCAAACGGGGTGCGCAGGTCGATCACGAGACCAACGGGGCTCGACGGGACAACGACGCCTGTGGGAACGCGCCCGAAGAGAGCGGGGTTGTCCACCGATTTGACATCGATTTCGTCGTCGTCGTGGATATAGACCACGCCCGCGTCGCTATCGACCAGAACGCCGTTGTTACTTATGTCCTCTTCCCACAATGCCGCGTTGGAGCCGTCCAGATCGGCGCGGAAGATGCTGGATTGATCCATCCAGTAAATTTTGCCCTGAACGGTATCGAGCGCAATGGCGTGCGGGGCAAACTGCGAGGCACTGCCGGGCGGGCTGGCAACAGCCGCGAGTTTTTCTGGGTTGGCCCCGTTCAAGTCGGCTCGGTTGACCGTCTGCGCGACGACGTCCATCCAGTAAATTTTGCCGCCTGCGGAATCGACCGCAAGGGAATACGGGGTATCGACGGTGAAGGATGAGGTATCCGTGATCACATTCACAACATTCGACCCATCGAGGTCGGCACGCTGAATACCGCGTAGGCCAACGAAGGAGAAGTAGATGTGTCCTTTGACGGTATCGAGCGTGATGGCGGAAAACAGAGTCGGTCCGAACGTGCCGGGGCTGAAGCTAAATATTGTTTCGGGCGTGCCCGAACCGTCGAGGTTCTGCCGCTTGATAAACATCTGCGGGAATTGCTGTCCGGTGAAGGCCGCTTCGCTCCAGTAGATCTTGCCGCCTTGCACATCAGCAGCGACGGAGACGATGAAGTTCTGGGTGTTGATTAAACCACTGGCCGGCTTGCTGGTGATATCGCCTTGGAGTATTTGATTGTTATCAGCCCAGAAAATCTGATCGGGACCGAATCGGCCGAGTTGAGCATCCGCATTGCTGGCCAGAAGCGCGCCTCGCACCACGACGTCGTCGACGAACCAACCTTCAAACGCATTGAGAATGTTGTCGACTGCGTCGAACTGGAAGCGAACGCGGACGGTCTGACCGGCGAATCCACTGAGATCAACGATCGCCCGTCGCCAGGCACTGGTCGGATCGATCAGGCTATCGGTACCGTTGTCGTTGGTAGCCACCGTGACGTATGAGGCGACGTTGCCAGCGGCGTCTGCGATGCCAACCTGTACCTCGGCCTTATCAAACGACCCGGAAGAACCCTCGGTCTCAAGGAAGTAGCTAAACAGCAACTGCGGGTTGAGCAACGAGGTCAGATCGATGACGGACGAGGTGATGTGCCCGAGCCCGCTACCCTCGAAGGTGCCGCCGCCGTTGGGGCCCTCGTTGGCGCCGAAGTAGACGCTGTGGGACGGGGTGTGACCCGGGTCTGCGCCTCGACCAGTGGTCAGATGCCAGAAATCGGGATTGGTCGTGATATCAAAGCCATCCGTGTCTGCAACTGGATTGGCGGGATCGGTGAGGTCGGAGAAGTCGGCGTTAAAGACCGCGTTGGCGCCGGCCCACCCAGCAGTCGATCGCCCGTAGAAAACGTGCGTTACCCCTCCCTGCACAGAACTGGGACGAGTCTCACCGATGAGAAGGTCAGCGATACCGTCGTTGTCGATATCGGCAGTATCGATAGTCAGCTCATTCTGGAACCCGGTGATAATCACGTCAGCTTCGTTCACAACGTCAACCACGTCCGGCCACGTCGCTCGGCCAAAGAGGATGTAGACCCCCTGGTCTTGGAAAGGCGCGTTAATGCCACTGATGCTCTGGGCCGAAACCGCCACAACGATGTCGTCGAGTCCGTCGCCGTTCAGATCGCCCGGCGAGGCGAATATGGACTGCACGCCCAGTGACTGCCCGGTGATGGGCGCGGGGAGCTTGAGCGTAACGGAACCCGTGGTCAGGTCGGAATCAGCGGGCGGGTTTGACCCAAAGTAGATGCGAGCAAGGCTCGGTGCGACCAACTCCTGCGCATGCCCTGTGAAGCCGGCCGGGGTGTTGAATATGCTGCCGAACCGTTCGTTAACCGAGGCGATCAAGTCGGCAAAGCCGTCGCCGTTGATATCACCGAGCGGGATGGCGGTGGCGCGGTCCACAGGATTGGCGGACTGGATATGCGCGTCACCGGAGTCGGCGGGGATGTGGACAGTCTGCTCAATCTCCGTGGGATCAGCAAAGCCAATGTTGTAGAAACCCATCGGACGAGCGGCGCCATTGGTCTGGCCGACTTGGAGGTACAACTCGTCTTGAGCCACGCTATTCGCAGCGGTCACCTCGAGCGAACCCGACTGGTTGAGCGAGATGATTAGTCGGTTGCTATTGTCCTTGGTCACGTTGATCAGGTCGATGGGTTGACTTGCATTGGTCAACTCGGTGTCGATCAGAGCGTTCATGGCGACGACTAAGTCGTCGAGGCTATTCCTGAAATCAGGATCGCCCCCGATCGAATTGCCCTGGGGCAGGGTGATGTTGATCGTGTTTGTGAACCCCGTGACGTCCACAGCCAGACTCAGCGTAGCGTCACCGCTGAGGATGCCTGTACCCGGACCCGGCCCCGAAGCGATCATGCCGAAGCCGGTAACGTTTAGCACGTGCAGCATGTAGAAGTCGGGCACACCCACGAATCGCTCCGAGGGCACCAGCGACAACGGGTCGTTCGGGTCGGTATTCTCCCCGGCGAAGAGGAACAGAGCCTGGTCTCTAGATTGATCAAACAATGCCTGCGAGACGGGGTCCGGCGCCAAGCCGGTTGCGGTCTGCTCGAAGAAGTTGATCTGGATATTGTCTTGCCGAAGCAAGCCGGTATCGGTGATGCCAAACTGGTTGTCCGCTTTCGGTGCTGCGAAGATGTACCAGTCACCCAGATCGCCTAAGTGGAGCGTAAGGTTTTCGACGGTTTTGCCGGGCTCCAGTTCGGAAAGGAACGAGGCGAAGTTCAGCCCATCGTTTCGACCCGAAACGCCGTTGCGTGTGGTGACCTCAAAGTCGTCGGGTGGCACCGGTGTGCTGTCACCCAGCAGCAAGTCACTACCGGGTCCGCCAATGATCTCGTCGTCACCCGGGCCGCCAGCCACGAAGTCGATGCCATCACCCGCGTCGATGTAGTCGTCGAGCGCACCGCCGAAGAGACGATCGTTGCCGTCGCCGCCGAGGATGGTCAGCGCACCGATGCTTGCGCCCTGCTGGAACGCACCCGCTTTGATACCCCACTCGGAGTCGACGCCAGGGAACTTGTACTCGGGGTCGGCATGAACCACGTCGTCACCAGCCCGGGTGTCGAAAACGGTCTGCTCAATATCTTTGTCCTGGTAGAACAAGAACTGCTGCTGGAATACGCCCTCGACGCCGCGCGCGGTACGGGTAGCGGGATCGGGCGTGAAGCCCAGGAGCGTCTCAAGCGTCGGATCAACGAAAGTGATCTCCAACTCCGCACCGGGGCCGGTGTCAACGGTTGAAAGTGTGAGCTGGTTCGCGCTCTGACCCGCGACGACGAGCGACAACAGGCCAACTTGATCCAGCGCATCGTTCATGTCGTCGATCAAATCGGCGATCGTGACGTTGTCCGTCGTGTCGGCTTGGAGGAGCGTCACGGTGATAGGCGTACCGGAATTGACGACCAGATCGAATGACCAGTCCGTCGTGATCTGGCCGTTGGTGGCGGCGGCTGCATCAAACGCCAGCATCGCCGGGCTGTCCTCGGTGAGGAACCGCTGATTCTGGATGTCCCAGATCAGGCTGGTGAACTCGTAGCGGTGGAGGATGGTATTGAATCGTATGGAAACAAAGTCGGGTACATCTCGGCCAAGACGATCAGTGTCGCCGCCAAGGAACAGGACGCGGTCGTGCCCCAAGCCGCCGTCGAAGAAGTCGCTGAGCGTTGGAATGAGCGTGTTGTTCGTGCCTTTGATAAACGGCAGGCCGTCGGGGATCAGTTGGAATGTATCGTTGCCGTCACCACCGAACAGCAGGTCGCTTGCCTGACGATCCAGCCCACCTGAGAGTACGTCGTCCCCTGCTTGGCCGAAGACCCAGTCCTCGCCGCCACCGCCTTTGAGTACGTCGTTGCCGTCGCCGCCGAGGATCACGTTTCGATGCGTCGCGTCGCTACGAGTAGCGAGGCTCACAGCAACGGGCTGATTATTGTCCACGCCAATTAAAAGGTCGTAGATGGTGGGGATGCGGTTGAGCGATTGGACCTGTAAGAAATACCTGCCCGCTGTTAAACCTGTTAGATCATCCGACACCTCGGCTGCGCCGGATAGGTCCAGCAGCGCGTTGCTTGGCGTCCCGATGGTTTGCTCGATGCTGTACCGCGTCGGTAACGCAGCGGTAACAACCAACTCGTAGTCGCCGTCAGCGAGCCCATCGAGAGAACTGGTCACAGTCGCGCCCGTGGCGGCTGCAACCACAACGGCGCCCAGCGCGTCTCTAAGCTCAACGGTCACGTCCGGCGAGCCGGCGTTGACGCTCAAGACGAGCTGGTCGCCTAGCTGACCCGGTTGCGGCAGGGTGATACGGAAACGATCGGTGTCCGCGGTGTCGTGGATGGTCAAGCCAATGGCTTGGTCGAGATTAGCTAGTGAAAATTGGTTGTCCGCTGCATCGAGCGCCTGGCCATCGACAAAGCCGAGGGTCTGCAGCGCGGTGGCGTCACCGATATTTTGGATGGCTAGGGTCTGGACAAAGCTGTAATCGCTCGGGGCGATGGTAAGCCGCTGCTGGGTCGTGTCAGCGACCAGAAGCTCGCTGAGCTTGAATATCTGCCCGCCAAACTGGATGGTGGAAGCGGGGTCGTCGAATGCGGTGTTGAGTGCTGCAACGAGGTCGTCGAGCAGGCGTGGTGTGGTACCCGCGGCAATCGTGACGGTTTGCGAGACGACGCCATTAATAACCAAGTTGAACTGCGCATCGGCTGGGAGCAGCCCATCAGTCGGCGGAGGTGTGGCGCCGATCAACAACTCAGTACCGTCGGGCGTGGGCCCGGCCACGACGACGACGTTGTTGGGATCGATACGGCGTACCAACTTCAGGCCGTTGGGCGTCTGTTCAAACAGCAGGCCCGAGAGCTGATCGAGGTCGGAGGCGCTGGTGATGGCGATCTTGCCGGTGGGCGCTGCGGTGAGGTCGAAGACGTACCAATCGACGTCGTTGGGATTATCAATGGTTAAACCAGTGAACAGGACGCTGCGCTCGAGCGCCTGGGCGTTGGCGACTTGGCCGACGTTGAACCCAAGTTGGCCGGTCGTGATGCCGTTGGCGGAAGTAATCTCCAAGTCGGCGAGGGCGCCCGTCCTTGTGGTGACGAGTGCGAGCTTATTATTCAATGCCTGAGCGACGACATCGGCGCCCAAGCCCGCCTGGGTCAAGGCGGCGTTCAGGTCCGCGGCAAGGTCGGCAAGCGTGGCGTTGTCGTTTGTGGTGCCAGCAATAACAGAGACAGAGACGGGGGCGGCGCCGTTGACCTTCAGGTCAAACCGTGCGCGACCCGTAATATGTCCGTCTACCGGGCCGTTGGCGGCGGCGACCAGGATGGCTGAGCCCTGCAGCGGCGCTGCGGCAGATGAGTCGTTCGGACTGCCGGGTACCTCGTTACGAACAACGGACTCGGTCTGATCGGTGAGGATGGCGTTGCCGGAAACGATCTGCACCTCGTCGTCGCCAGCGCCGGCGTCGATCCAGACGTCTTTCTGTACGGTAGGCCCGACGGTGATCTTGTCGCGTCCGTCGAGCGCGTCGATGATGATCGCCAGGAATTCGCCCTCGGAAGGCAGCAAGCCAGCAGAGGCGAGATTGATCACGTCCTCGCCGAATGACCGTAGGTTGTTGTCGCGTACACGCAGGCTGTCGAGATTGGCCAAGGCGTCGTCGGGCTGCCAAACGAGGTTGCCGTTGTCGTCGCGGGCGTCGAAGTCGAGCCTGACCTGTGCGTCGAACGAGAAATTGCCGTTGTTGTTGGTTAACCGGGTGATCAGGTGGTGCCCGGCGAGCAGGCCCGGTTCGGTAACGAAGTCAACGGAGATCTCATCGTCGGCGTTGGTGCCGGAGTAGTACCAGACCTGGCCGGTGGAGCGAGCGTAGGCCTTCCACTGATCGCTGGTGTTGTCGCCGAAGGCGTCTTCAAAAAGCTCACCGTCCTTGGTGAATAGCTGATCGTTGCCGCCGTTGCCGAACATAAAGTCCAGGCCGGTCCCACCGAACAGCATGTCGTTGCCTCGGCTGCCGAGCATGCGGTTTAGGCCTGTGTCCTCTAGCGCGTAGGGCGGGGATATGCCGTCTGAGTCGAGCAAGCCGTCGCCGTCGAGGTCGCCGTTGTCGTCGCGAAGGATGCCGTTCTCATCGACAAAGACGCCGAACTGAGTATCACCCGACGGAAGCGGGTCCATGGACCAGGCGTAGAGTTTGTTATTACCTTCGCCGGCGATCAGGTCGTCGTTGCCCTGCCCGGCAAAGAGCGAGTCGTTACCCAATCCGCCCCAGAGCCGATCGTCGCCCGCAAGCCCGAAGAGGGTGTCGTTGCCCGAGCTGCCGTCAATGCGATCGCGCCCGGCTGTGCCGCGCAGGATATCGTCGCCCGGGCCGCCATCAAGCACGCCGATGAAGTCGTTGCTGCGTGCCGTAAGGCTGGAGATGTCGACAGCGTTGCGCCCCTCGACGAAGCCGAGATCGTCGTCGCCGAACAGGCCCGAAACGCGGAATTGTTCGACGAGCCCGACGCCGCCGGCGCCGCGCCACTTGGAGAAGAAGGTGCGCTGCCGTGATAAGCCCGCGGTCAGATCGACCACCAAACGATCCGCACCGGCTGTACTCAATGCGAGCGGATCGACCAAGCCGAGTTGGCCGGTGGTAATAGCGTTGGCATTTGTAATTTCAAGCGAGGCATTTCTGCCTAAGCCACGGGTGAGTAGATTAATCCGGTTGCCGTTGCGCACCGCTGCAACACTGTTTTCAATGCCGGTGCCGATCAACGCTGTGGCCAACTCAGCGGTGATGTGGTCAGCCAACTGATCGAGCACGTGCACCAGACCGGGCGTGGGGGTGAACTGCGAAACCGTAACATTGACGATCAGCGGTGCAGCTAGAAGCGGCGTGTCGATGGTCAGATCAAAAGTAGCGTTGGCGGTGGTAAAGCCCGTGCTCACCGCGTCGGCGAAGCCCTCGATGACGATCTCCTCGGACAGCAGGATCACGTCGTTAAAGAGCGTGCCCTCGACCAAGGCAATGTCGGTGGCGTTGTCGTCCGCGACACCCGCACCGGGTTGGTTGTCGTTGTGCCCGTCGATGTCGTCACCAAAAACGTCGTAGGTCTGATTGGTGTCGACGACGAGGATGTCGATCCCGCCGCCGCCGTTGAGGGTGTCGTTGCCGTTCTGACCCTCGAGCCAGTCGGAATCGCCCCCGCCCCACAGTTCGTCGTTCCCGCCGCCGCCGAACATCTGGTCCTCGCCTGAGCCACCGACCATGAAGTCGTCACCGCCGATGATCGCTGCCTGGGTATTCTTAGCGTAGTTGGGGCCTCGCAGCTCTTCGCCGTGCAGGAAGTCGTTGCCGTTTTCGCCGAACATCCTCTCCTGACGAATATTGCCGAACAGCCAATCGTTGCCCGTGCCACCGAATAGTTCGTCGCCCATCAGCACTGACTCGATGGCTGGGTCGAGTGTCGCTGCGTAGGCGTGAAGGGTATCGATACCGTTGCCGCCGAACAGGCGCTGACCACGCAGCGTGTGCGTGCCGGCTGTCTCGATGATCTGCAAGCTCGAATCGAGCAGGTCCTGTGCGCGAACAAATCCCGCATCGCCGAAGAGCAGATCGGAGCCATCGTCACCGTAGAGCTGGTCGATGCCCGCGCCGCCCTGTACGGAGTCGTCATTAGCACCGCCACGGACGTTGTCGTCGCCGTCGCCGCCACGGACGATGTCATCGGCTGCACCGCCGTCGAGGTAATCGGCGCCGCCCTCGCCGTCGAGGTCGTCGATATCACCACCGCCGAACAGCCAATCGGTACCGCCGCCGCCGCGCAGTGTGTCTCGGCCGTCCTGGATGGTGCCGTCGATCGTGTCGACGTGAACGCCTGTGTTCGGGTCGATCGGCCAGATGACCGGCGGGATATACCCGGTACGAGCCTGGGTCGCGGCGTCCCAGAACAGCGGATCGAGCAGGTTCGGCGCCTGGAACCGGTCACGGTCAAAGACCTGATCGCCGCCCCAGAGGATGTCGCTACCATCGCCGGCAAGCAATTCATCGTCACCGTCGCCGCCGACCAGGACGTCGTTGCCACCGCCGCTGGAAAGGATGTCGTTACCAAGTTGGCCGAACATGGTGTCATCACCACCGCCGGAGGTGATTTGGTCGTTGCCATCCTCGCCGAAGAAGGTGTTGTCACCGCCGCTGGAGAAGATGTTGTCGCCGCCTGCGCC
This sequence comes from Planctomycetota bacterium, assembly GCA_024276075.1. Taxonomy (GTDB): domain Bacteria; phylum Planctomycetota; class Phycisphaerae; order Phycisphaerales; family Phycisphaeraceae; genus JAJRXX01. The sequence continues at coordinate 23,200 of JAJRXX010000052.1, read as the reverse complement.
GCCGAAGACCAGGTCGTTACCCGAGCCGGTGACAATCACGTCGGGGCTATCGGCGGGCTCGGAAGCGGGGTCGGCGATGATTGCGGCGGGGTCTTCCTGGCCGAATACGGTATTGTTGCCGCCGAGGATATTGACCAAGTCGGCGCCTGTACCGGCGAAGACCATGTCGTTGCCGGTGCCGGAGAACATTTGATCGTCACCCGCACGTCCCCAAAGGGTATTGTTGCCACCGAAAGCCCTAACCACATCGTTGCCCGCACCGGCATCGATGAGGTCCGGGCCGATGTCACCGAAGATCATGTCAATGTGGTCGCTGGGTACACCGGGCGGAACGGCGCGGCCGTCGACGAGGTCGCCGTAGATGGTGTTGCTGTCCGAAGCATTCCCGCCTCCGGTGGTCTGGTTCACACCACCGACGATCAAATCGGCACCCCAGCCGCCGATGATCATGTCGCTGCCCTTGTTAGCGAAAACCTGGTCGTCGCCTAGACCGGCGTCGATGGTGTCGTCGCCAATGTCGCCGAAAATGATGTCGTTGCCGTCGCCACCGAAGATTGTGTGCAGCGAGTTGGCGTCACCGCCGACGGTGGACGTGCCGGCAATGATCGTGTCGTTACCCGCGTCACCGAACAACGAATCACTGCCGACACCACCGAGCAACTCGTCGTCACCGTCGCCGCCATGCAGTTCGTCGTTATTCGCTTCGCCAAACAGTTTGTCGTCACCGTCGTCGCCGAACAGGTCGTCGTTGCCGCTGCCGCCTTCGAGTCGGTCGTCCTCGGTACCGCCATGGATGATGTCACGCCCAGCATCACCGCGGAGCGTGTCCTTGCCCTGGCCGCCGGTGATCATGTCGTCGTCGAGCCCGCCAAAGACGCTGTCGTCTCCGTCTTCGCCGGAGATTGTGTCATCGCCAACGTTGCCCTTGAGGATGTCGTTACCGATACCGCCAAGGATGGTGTCATTGCCAAGCCCACCGTCGATGTCGTCGACGCCGTCGCCACCCTCGAGTTGGTCGTCGCCGCGACCGCCGGTAATGGTGTCGTTACCCGCATCGCCGAATATTTGATCGTCTTCCGAACCGCCAGAAAGGATGTCGTCGCCGTCATCGCCACGGATCACCGCGGCCCCGCCGCCGGCTGTGATGCGGTCATTGCCGGCACCGCCGTGGACTTCGATGGGCAGGGTCAGGCTCGGGTCAAACAAGAAGACGTCGTCGCCACCGCCGCCGTCGGCCCATATGCTGTTAACGCCGAAGAACTCTTGGACAAAACCCTGTGACCGCACGATGACGTGGCTGTCGTTGTCGCCGCGGTCTAGTGAGAAATTATCGTTACCCGTAAGATCGGTATTAAGGATCAATGTGCCGGGCGTGGTGGGTGGCGTGGCATTAGTAGTAACCGTGGTGGGACCGAAATTTGCTGCACCGCTGGGAGCGATCAAGCTATTCGTCGACAGGCTCGAACCTGATCCCGACCCTGAGCTACCGACCACCGTGGCCAACACAGGCTCGGTGATCGCCAATTCGGGACGTGGGATTTCAAACTCGACCAATGTAATGTTGGCAAGCTCGAACTCGAAATTCAGAACGAGCAGGATCTCGATGTACGCCCTGAGCCTGGCTGAGATCGAGCCGCTGACGTCAAAGACAAAAAGCGGCGGCGGCGCGAGCGTCAGGTTCTGAAGTATCTCGTTGATGCGGACCTTGCCGTCGCCGTCGGGATCGTTGAGGTCGAAGTTGACGGTGACGAAGATGCCGCCCTCGGCACCCGCCGACGCAACACCGACGTTTAGCTCGACCGCAGCGGTGATTCCGCCGGTAAAGACAACCTCGGGCACGTCCTCGCCGGTACCATTAGCATTGGCCCGATCACTGATAAAGAACCCATTGAAGATGTCAGCCACGCGTTGGGTACGCGAAAAGTCGAAGAATCCCTGCGTGTCGTACCCAAACGCAAAATCGAGGCCAACACCAATCTGCCCGCCGAGACGAACACCCAAGGGGCCGATGATCGGGAAGTATTGGCTGTAGCTAAAGTCCAACACGAACGCCGGCATGTCGTACGTGAAGAGAACGAGGTCCTCCTTGCCCAGCATCAACTGCAACACCGAGGCGGGGTCGTCCAACAGCGCAAAACTGAACCCACCCCCGTCCGAGCGGTTCTTAAAGTTTGCCAGCTCCGGCGGCAACGGCGGGGCTGCGTTTGTAATCGCGGAATAATCAAACGTATCGACGGTCACCGGTTGGGTAACAACCAGTGAGCTACCGCTACCGGTCAGCCCCCCCGCGATCGGCTGGTTAATCAATGGGAAGTCACCGAAGACCAACTCGCCGCCGGCCAGAGCCGTGGCAACGCTGCTGACCTCGGAGAGAATGTCCGCCACCGCCGCGACGCCGTCCAGGAAGTCGGCGATCTCGGCTAGCCCAAAGATCGCGGCGAGATCGGCCAGCGTCACAGGCTGACCCGCCAAATCGGAGATCACCGGAATAGGCTCGGTCAGCACCGTCACGATCGGCAAAACCGGATCAAGGACGGTGTTTATCTTGTCAAAGATCGGCGTGACGAAGCCGGTGAGGAACTCGCCCAGATCGAGGCGGACGTTATTAAACGCCATGGTGAGGTTGCCGCCGCCGAAGTTGGCCGCGTTCGGATCGAACTGAGCGAGCAAGTCGAATTCCGCCTTGACCGACGGGAAGTTCGCGTCGCCACCTAACGAAGCGATCAGGTTGAGGTTGATATCAATCTCGGCGTCGAGCTTGGCGTCGAGGCTGATCCCGCCACCGAGCAACTCGCTGAACGACAGCTTGCCGTCCATGTTCGGATCGAGCAGGTCGATGATAAACGTCGCGGCATCGGGTGCGCCGGGTGGCGGCGTGGTGAACCGGTTAAAGCCGCTGGGCTGTGTCGGATCGTCGCTGACCTCGACCTGGAGAAACGCCAGCGTGCCAATCGCCTGGAAACCGGGGATCGCGGCGTCCACAAAGACCCGGATATCCTCGGCACTGGAGACGTCGAGGTAGACGCCCTCGGTCTGACTTACACCTATACCAAACGTGAAGTCAAAACCGATGGTCAGGTCGACGTTACCCGTGACCTCGAGGTCAACCAGGGGGATATCACCCAGATCAAAACCTATGGGTACGCTCGCCTGGATCAAGTCACTGTGGAGTGTGGAACGGAACAGCAAGTCGTTTGGCAGCGAGGTAATCTGAGTCGTGTCGGTAACGACCACGCCGTCGACGAGTATTTCGATGTCGGTCAGCCCCGTGGCGGTGTTGCCAAAGGGCGTGCTGAAGAAATCATTGAGACCCAACGACGACGTGCCCGCGGGCAGCAACCAACCAAGCCCACCCGGGCCCAGCGCGTCGAAGATCGCCTGGCGTAATTCGTCGATCCCTAGGTTCTGTATACGATCGAAGTTGTCGCGCACCCTGCGGCGGATGTCGCCAACGAAGCGTGCCGCGTCTTGGAGATTATCCCCGATCAGGGGGATTTCGATACCAAAAATCTGCCCCATCATGACGTCTTCGACCAGCTTCATGATGCTGTCGAAACCGATCGAAAAACTGCTGAATATGTCGGAAAAATCGAGGTTCGCCAACGCCGCCGCAAAATCCGGCAACTGAACGATCTGTACGTTCAGCCCGTTGACTAAATCGGCTGAACCCTGAATGACCAGGTTGTTATCCGGGAAACCGTTGTTGTCGGCGTCGGCGGCGCTACCCAGCGGCGTGGTCTTATCGGCTAGGAAAAACGGCAGGTTAATATTGAGATCGGTATCGAGCGTCGTGGTGATGGCGCTGTTGCTGCCACCGAAAAAACTCGACGGATCAAGCAGGCTGTAGCGTGAAATACCGTCGGACGGATTGAGCCCGATGGTCCACGTCGCCGGGCCTGTACCACTGCCGCCGTCGAGGGTGGCGATGCCGTTGATAATCGACAACCCAAGCGGGCCCACTGCGGCAGTCAACTCGGCGATCGTCGCGTTTAGTTCGCCGCGAAGCTCGAACTGCGTGCCGTCGAACAGGAATAAATCAAAGTTCGTGTCACTCAGGTCAAACCCGAAGGCGATGTCGAGCGTCGCCCCGGCCATGATGTCCAGCAGCGCTTGGCCATTGACGTCGACAATGTCGTTGAGGCTCGCAAGTGCCGGCACCAAGCTCGTCAGGTCCAGGTTGATCGGAACCTGCTGAGAGAAATCAAAAATATCGAAGTTAAAATCGAAGCGGAGCGTCACGTCGGCGGGCAAAGGACCGGCGACCGGATTACCCTGGCCATCGACGAGGCTCAGCGACACGGCTGTAGGAGGCAACCCCAACGCCTGCTCGATGGCGGATTCGAACTGATCGATTGCAGCGCCGGGGTTATTCGTAAGCTGCTCAATGGCAGCAGCGAAATCGTCGACGACACCGACCAGGTCCATCACGCTGACGTTGATCAGCGGGATATCCTGCCGAAGGAAGCTGAAAGCCGGCGCGGTCTGGAGCTGATCAAGGATGGTCTGAAGGGCGTTGAGGATGTTGGTGAAGGAAAAATCCTTCAGATTCGCGATATTGTCAAGGTCCTGGAACGTGACGTTCGCCGTGCTAGGGTCGAACATATCCGGCAGGGAAACGAGGATACGAGGGTCGCCGGTCAAAAGCCCCGCAGCGATCCCCGTGGACTGGACAGGCAGATCAAGGCTAGCCGATCCGGTGGGCGTGATATTAATGAAACTCGATAAACCGCCGCCGAGATTGTCGAACAATTCGCTGAGGAAGACCTTAGCACCCGGAGTCGGATTCATCAGACTGATGTCGACCGCTGCGCTGGCGGTGGCCTGACCGTCAATAATCTCCAGGCCCAGGAACCCGAGGCTAGCCATCGCGTCGATGTCGGCTGCGGTAAGTGTTAACTGCCCCATCAGCGAGGCGGAGCTATCTATGAAGAGGCGATCGAGCAGGCTGTCAGAGCTCATCGCTAGACCGTCGATCACGCCGTCGTTGTCGGTATCGGTCGCCTTGATCCCCAGTGCCATCGCAGCGATTGAACTGTTGAGCGAAGCGATCTGGAATGTGCTACCCCCGGACGTCTGATCGGTGAGCACCAGCCTCTGGGCGCCGGTGGGTTTGTCCGGGTCAGTGGGCATCAACTGAACGGTGACGCTGCCGCCCGTAACGGACTGGATCAGCGAGATCACACCGCCCACATCGGTGACGGATGAGAGATCAATGTTGTGCACAACCCCGTCGCGCGTCGTGATGGCGAAGTCGTTCCCGGTGACGGTGCTCACGCCGTTGCCGTTGTTCAACTCGGACAGCAGCGTCGAGGACGTCACAGCGGTCGTGGGCTGAAGGACAATCCCGATCGGCAGCGTAAAGTCCACGCTCGGCGCTAGAGACAACGTGCTCGACGTGCTGATACTCGCCAAGTCGCCCAAGCCGAAATCGATATCAATCGGGACCGACAGTGGCGTAGGCGCATGGGAAAAGGCGAGGTTGATCAGGATCGCGTTGGCAGCGGCGTCATAAGTAACCGCGTTGCCCGAACCCAACACGCTCGAAAGTTGCGTGGTCAACTGTTCGATCGTGTCAAACGATGCCGAGCCGGGATTATCAACACTCTCGATAATGTCCGCCACGTTCTGGGCAAACCCAGCACCCAGTTCAAGCGCCTCGCCCAGCGACGTGTCGGTGAATGGGATGGTGAAATCGAGGACCGGATTATCACCGAGCGAATTGAGCCAACCCGCTAGCTGCGAGATCAAGCCGAAGATGTCCGAAGCGGATAGGTTGTCGAAGTTCTGGAGATTAAGGTCGCCGGTGACGTTGATGTTTGATAGCACACCCCCCAGATCGGAAAGGCTATTGATCGCTCCGCCGGTGGTGCCGTCGAGGTCGATCAGCAGCGAGCCGATGGACCCGCCGACTGCACCTGTGGCGGTGATCTCCAGGCCGTCGATGTCGAGCGCACCGCTGATGCTTGTATTGACCAGGGACGACAAGCCCGCGGTGGTCAACTCATTAATCGTAATGCGGCCATCGGTATTGGGATCGGTCAGGTCCAGGCTGAGAGAGGCGTCAAGCTTGACGCCCTCGTTGGTCGGTAGCGCCTGCTCGGCGAGCATGATCTCCAGCAAACCAAAGTTGCCCGTGATATTCGGATCGTCTAACTGCGCGGTGACGTCGAGGCTGAAATCGGGTGTGCCGGGCGAGTCGACGAAGTAAAAACGGTCTGCCAACGGCGTAGCGGGCGCAAGGCTAAAACCAACCGCGAGATTGAAGTTCGGGTCGACCTGGATATTGATGTTGCCGCCGGCACTGAGCTCAAGCCCCGCCAGCACGCCGCCCAGGTCAATCGGCTGCATAAACGTGAGCGGATCGGGATTGATCGGCAGGGCAAATTCGATGGCGATGTTGTTGCCCGAGCCCACAATGCTAATACCCAGCGAATCGAGGTCGACGCCGAGTTGCTTAGCCAAAAAGTCGAAGAATGTCTGCAGTGTCGGCGTCTGTGCCGAGATGCTCGGTAGGTCGCCCAAGAACGAACTAAATATGGAGTCGAGCCCGCCACCGATGTTGATTTCAAAATTCGGCGAGGCTGTATCGGGCGGCTGGGTGGCGGCCACATCAAACTGTACGGTAAAATCGGAAAGGCCTACGCTATCAATCGTGCCCGTGAAGTTCACACCCCCTACACCCTTATAGGTCACCGCTGCGCCGACGGCGACGCCCTGCTGGCCCGGGTTCATCCCATTGAGACTGACAATAAATTTCTTAAACCCACCGCTGGTCGTGACGGGCGAGATGTCGAAGACCGACGAACCGGCATAGACACGCGTGCCAGCGGCACCGGCCAAAATATCGCCAAGAGTCGTACCCAAAACGCTGAAGTTCGCACCAAACAGATCAACGCTAGCCGAACTCTGCAAAACCGTAGAAACCTCGTTGAGGCCACCGATGATGTCGTCGATGCCCGTGTTGAGGAACGCGGCAATGTCGTCACCAAGCCCGGGCACCGCCTGGACACTGACGTTCAGCGGGTCATTAATATCCGCCCAGGAGAGCTGCACCTGCGCGTTGGCCAAACTAAACAAGTCCGGACCGCCCGCGAACAGAGGCGCCGCCTTGAGCGAACCTGAAAACACCATGTCGTCCGCGGTCGGGTCGTCCTGGAAATTAACGCTGGCCAAATCGGTAATGGGATTGCTCAACTCATCGATGCGGATCAGATCGTCCGGGGCACCGGTATTGGGATCGATCAAACTGATCTCAACAGCGACACCCGGGGCAGTGGTCAGCGTGCCGTTCTCAAGTGTGACACCTAGAAACCCGAACTGGCCGGTGGCATCGGCGGTGCCTTGAATATTGGTCAGAACAATCTGAGGCGTGGAACTGGCGGTATCCACGAAAAACCCATCAGAATCAACGCCCAGCACAAGGTTCAGCGCAACGTCGGCGGTGAACTGAAGCGCCCCGGCAAAGTTGACCGTGCCACCGAGGGCGTCGATCACCATGTCGGCTACGCCGTCGATGGACTTGTTGACCTGGACGTTAAACGTGGTGATGAACGCGGACTCGCTAAGCGTCACATTGCCGGGCGTGGCGTCCAAATCGTCGAGAAGCTGCCGCAGGTCTTCGGGTGTGCTGAGCGTGGTGATGTCGTCTAACAAGAACCCGCCAGACCCGGTCTCGAAGATACGGCGGAGAAACTGGCTACCGGTGCTGTTCTGCCCGAATCGGAACAGGGCCTTTCCAGCCTGACGGGAACCACCGGCGCCAATCGGCGAAGGCTCGCCGACACCCTCACCGTTGAGCGCACTACCCAACGACGTGCCAAACACCGGCAGGGCCTGACCCAAGAGACTCGATCCGCTGAGCGCTTCGAGTGTTTGTGCGAGCTGCGCCAGGCCGTTCTGGAAGTTGCCCAGGATCGCGTCGAGCGGGTCGACGGTGATACCCACAGGCGTAACCGTCTCGGTATCCGAAAACGTCACGTTCTGCTCGGTGCCGTTGCCGGTGACTGTGCGTATCCCATTGCCGGGAGTCTCTGCAGGATCGATCGTGGCGAGTTGCTGACTGCTTGGCCCGGTTAGGATCAGCGCGTCGCTGCCCGTGCCCGCGTCAAAATCAATGCCGAAGGGCACGTCGATCAGCCCGTTCGTCGAATCGACGATGAGCGTGTCGTCGCCGTCGCCGCCAGCGACAAAAATCGATTGCAAAGCTGCTAGCGGTACCGAAATCGTCGGCGGCACCGCCGGACCCGGCGTCGCGTTGACGAAGACATCTAGGATCAGCGGGTTGCCTTGGCGACGGATCAAGTGGATGCTGTCACCGAAGCCGGGGTTACTCGTAATCACCAGCGAACCCTGATTGTCGAGCGCCTCGTTGAGCGGCAGTGCCGACAGGTCGATCTTCCACACGCCCCTGCCCAGCGTGCCCGCTAGCAAAACGCCATCCACTCGATCGAAATGAAGATCGTTAACAGGTGTATTGGGGAAGTTGTTACCAAGCTTGGACCAGATGGTGTCCGCGGCAGACCCGACTGTGGGGAAGATCGCGCTGTGAACACCATCAAAAGCACCGGCCATGAGCACCGGCGTACCGTTAACGCTCGCCACCTCCAGGGCCTGGAAGTTCAGCCCCTGCCCAACGAGGTTGCCGGTGATGTTGTGCCAAGTGCCTCCGCCATCGTTGGTCATGAAGATGTTGTTCGTCCCGGCTGCATAGGCGATCGTCGGGTCGGTCGGGTCCATGACGATCGAGCGGATCGTCCCCGCGCCGGCGATGGTCGTCTGGGTCAGCGCCGGTGCCGCGCCGCCCGCTGCCAGCGATCCTGACGCCCGCGCGTAAACGACATTGCCGCGAGCCGCGTAGAGCACGCCGGGATTGTCCAAAGCTGAATTCGTCAGGTGCTTAAACCCGTAAGCAACCGCGGTAATATTGCCCGTACCCGCCGGGGGGGTGCCCTGGAGAGTCCGCAACAGGATGTCGCCGTTGGCACGAAACTCGTACAGGCCGTTGTGGCCGATCAGCATGCGCGTCGGATCGACCGCATTGAGCGTGTATGGCAGATTGAATCGGACAGCAGACCGATCAGCCGCGCTGAGACCTGACTGGAACGGCTGGCCCGATCCGCTGGCAAATCGCACCGGCACATCGCTGCCAGGTATGAAGTTCCCGCTGGCGTCAAACTGGCGGCGGCGAACGGAATTAATCGTGAAGAACAGCGCGTAGCGTGTAGACCCGCCAGCGGTGCTGCTGACCGCCTGCGTATTGCCATCGCCTGTGAAGAAGCCGGACGGCGCCGCTGTATTGACCGCGCTGGTCCACACCAGGCTACCCGTGGCGGTCTGCTCAGCCGAGCCGGTGTCCTGATTGCCGATGACAATGATGTCATTCGTCGAATCGTAATTAACCGAATAAACCTCGGTGACGCGCAGGTTGCCGTTGGCTGACACCCATTGGCGCGTGGCGGGGTTGTTTGGGTTGGTCAACCGATAAATGCCGCCATCGTCAACTTCAAGGATGTCCCCGCTGATCAGATCGAAGACCATCTGACGCGAGTCGGCGTGCGGAGCAGTCCCCATCGCATTGGTGTGCGTGATGGACGTCCACTGGCTACCGGTACCCGCCGATGAATCACCACGCAGCAACCTGCCACTAAAATCATTCGCACCCGACGCGGTTGGCCTGCCAACACCCTCGCCAGCTGAAGGCTGACGGTCGCCGCCGACATAAACAATGTTGTCGAGGACGGGGTCAGCGACGATCGAAAAATGCAGACGCCCCTGGTTGCCGGGGTGAAGATCGATAAATCCGGTGCCGCCGGCGATCAGCGGCTCTTGTAGCCCGGGCAGGTCCATCGCGGCCCAGTTGAACTCGTCGAACTCATCGGTCGTTCCGTCGGTGTCATTGTCGAGCCCATCACCACCGGTAGTCTGACGAACGATACCGGCTACGTTGCTCGTGTTGTCGATCAGGCCTGCGTAGACAGAGTACGTGCCCGTAACCGGGTTCTCGTGTGCGGCGAAGGTGATCGAACGAATCGTCGCAAAACCGGGAAGCGTGGCGTCGGAGACCTTGGCCCAATTGGCGGCGTCTGTGCTGCGGTATATGCCGATGTCGGCGGCATTAAACTCCAAGCCGTCCTGTATGCCGTTGTTGTTGGCGTCAGAGAAGCCCGCGATGCCAGCGTATATCTGATCGGGCCGACCAATGACCGAATCGCCGGGAACAAAGAACAGGTCCGTAGCCGGGCCGAACGGCAAATCGGTGCCCGCAGTGCCCGAGACCTGGCTCCATGTGTCACCCGCGTCACGGCTAATAAAGACCCCGCCCCGCTTCGCTACCGAAAATGTCCCGCCGGCGTTTTGCGGCACATGGTCAACCGCACTTAAAAGGATGATCTCCTGGCTGGTGGTTGAGTCGAGCATCCCCGTCGGGACGATGTTGGTAATGACCAAATTATCGAACTGCGTAGCGCTGTTCGTGGGAATGATCTCCCAGGAAGCGCCGCCGTTCGTTGATCGCATCAGCCCCTGAGCTCGGCTATTAATGCCCCCGTCAATGCCGGAACTGCTCTGGCTACCCGTGCCCGCGTAGATGGTGTTAAGGTCGATCTGGCTAATCGCCAAAGCGCTGATCGACAGCGAGGGCATGTCGTCCGTAAGCGGGGTCCAGACGGGATTGGCCGCTGTCCCATTCGTGGTCTTCCAAACGCCGCCCCCAACCGCGCCTACATATATGATGTCAGGCAAAATCGGGTGGACCGCCACGACGTTGACCGCACCGGTCACTGGATTGTTGGGCAAACCCTCGGTCTGACCATTCTGGATCGGCCCGGGGCCCTGCTCGGTCCAGGTGGGGATGCCTTGGAGCGTGATATTGACCGCATTGTTGGAAAACGTCCCGCCAAGGCCGGTGTCGGGGGGTGACGCGTCCACCACCAGGGCCGCAGACGTCTCGTAGGTCTGAAATGCCTGATCGAACTCTGTGGTAGGCGTAGGCGTAAAGCTCAGCAGGATACGCTGCTCGAGCGGCTCGACGCTCGGCAGGTCATTGAATGCTTGGACTCGGGGAAGGCGCTTCGCTCTTCTCCAGGGAAGATTCCCGAGAATCACGCCCCTTGCGCGCTTGGTGATGCGACCCAACAAAGGCCTACGGCTTCTCATGCCCGTCCCCAGGACCGATTAACCAGTCCATATAGCGGTCATCGCCCACACAACGACCGCGAATTCTCCAAACCTAATTATCGCAACATGACCGAGCGAAATCATCACTAACCGCTGATCCGTTGCTTACACATCCATGCCTCGCTGCGCACAGAGCTAGCTTTCGTCCGCGAAGCGCCGTCCACAACTGATGATCCCTCTTGATACCAATTTGTTACCGCTTTCATCACCGAACCAACTGCGCGTACTCAATCGCTGCCTTCTTGACCAGTATCGCAGTTTCTTCTCCACCAACTTCCCGCTTCACAACATTTCTCAGCCTTGGATGATGTTAATTATAAAGCGACACACAAGAAAATGTCAATGATTATGTTTGATTAAAAACGATCGCTGAAACGATCACGAATCTTGGTGATGTGCGTTGATCGACAAGTTGTTAACGCAAGACTCCCGACAAATCACGGAACTCACATCGCGCTGCAACGCCCATCTCGCCACAACGACGATTCGCTGTATGTTGCTTTTTCAAATAGAGATACATGCACTTCACAAATGCAGCATTGGCGAATCCAAGGAAAACCACGCCGCGAATTCCTGTTTCAAAGCTCCGCTAGAGCACTTGGCGTAATTATTCTCCATCTCCCCAAGAAGAAGGCAGGTCAATGACCTGCCCTACTCCAGAACTGACATGGCGATTATTTATGCAAGGTGCTCTAACACACCAAAAACCCTAAATCTCAGCGGTCTTTCTATAATCCAGCTATGGGCAACCAAAAGGACCCGTTAAGCCTCCCAAACCTGAAAGCTGAACACTCGCCCACAGCGATCAAACGCCGTCTCGAACGTGGACCGCGACATAGCTATGTGCGGGACCTTGTGTATGGTGCGATCGACGGAACGGTTACGACGTTTGCCATCGTCGCGGGCGTGACAGGGGCAGGGCTGCCTGCGGGAACCATATTGGTTCTGGGCGTGGCAAATCTCTTGGCTGACGGGTTCAGCATGGCGGCCAGCAACTACCTGGGCACACGAGCAGATGATCAACTCCGGCGACGCCTGCGAAAGCTCGAAGAAGAGCACATCGCACGCTACCCACTGGGCGAACGAGAAGAGATACGCCAATTGTTTGCCGCTAAGGGATTCGAAGGCGAAAATCTAGAGCATGCCGTAAAGGTAATCACCTCGGACACCCATCAATGGGTCGACACCATGCTCATCGAAGAACTGGGGCTGTCGCTCACGGGCCCCAATCCAATTAAAGCCGCGTGGGCCACGTTCGCCGCGTTCGTCGTCGTAGGCTCTGTGCCTCTCGTAACTTATGTATTTGAACTCGTCGGGCCCACCCATGTGAACGTCATTCACTCTTTCTTTTGGAGTGCGATGCTCACCGGCGCAGCGTTTTTCGGCGTGGGTGCGATGAAAAGCCGGTTTGTCGGTGAGCGATGGTGGCTGTCGGGACTCGAAACATTAATCGTCGGCGGCTTGGCAGCGGGGATCGCCTACAGCATCGGGGCGGCACTGCACGGCATCACAACATAAAAAGTGAGCCATGTTCACAAAAACAAAACGACACCACGCCACCGATCTCTCCGTCGTGACAAAAACACCAAACCAACTCAAGACTTATCCAAATATCAATCCGAAAACGCCCACGGCGGTTTACGCGCTGCGATCAAAGTAAAGAAGTGATCCGCTTCAAAGTCGCTGCCGTCACCGCCATGGCCTATGGCTGGATAGACGCGCAGGCCGTACCATGCTTTCTTGGCGTTGTAGACCTCCAACAAACGAAACCCGTGCTCGGAAAACGGGTTCACTAAATCGAATTGGTTCTGGATAAGGAACAACGGGGGGAGCGTCCCCTTTCCACGAGCCGCCCCAAGCAAATCAGGCACGCTGCTCTCGTCGTCGCCCCTCAGGTATCCGTAGGGGTGATTTAAGTCCTCCGTGCCGTATTCTTCAATTTTCAGGTGCAGGTCCACTTGCGGGCACATGGCATAAATGCCATTGGCGTCAAATTTTACGCCGTGATACAGCGCGGCAAATCCGCCCATTGACGCCCCCACGCAAAACCAAGGCTTGCCCTGATTTGCTCTGCTCCTGTATTTCGAAATCAACGCTTGAACCATCACCTCAACAAAGTTGTCGCCCTTTTCGCCCCAAAACCAACTGCCCCGGCGGTTCCAGCCGAAGGTGTCCCAAGGCCGCAGCAGATCAAAATGCTTGTACACGCTCCCGGAACGGATCAGGCGATGCGCGTCGTGTCCATGAAAGCTGACTACCAGCCCGCGAGACGGCTGCTCGCTGGCTGGGGTAAACGAATACCGCAAGACCCTACCGCTGTGCTTGAAGACCTCCGGGTAATCCTTCTCGGTTTGAGCAGCACCGGCGATCGTTCGGAAGTGTCGCGCCTTCTTCTTCTCTTGTGCCCGGATGTGACTCTGGTCGGCGACAAACAAAGTCTGCTGATCGGTATTGGCAAGCGGCGCGAACTGTGCACGCATCAAGTACCGCACCGCTTCTTGGCAGGCACTACGAACTCCAGACAGCCTGACACGCACCCAGAACCGTCTGATTAATACCCACATGCCTCGCTACTTTTCTTGGCCGATGACGTTCCCGATACACAACAAATCCATGTCCGAATGCATGAACATAAAGACGGCGTTTTCAGGCGTCTCGACGATCGGCTCCTCTTTATCATTGAAGCTGGTATTGAGCACAATCGGCACGCCGGTCATCTCGCCAAACCGTTCAATGACGCTGTGATACAGGCCGTGGCGTTCGGGGTGAACGGTCTGTATCCGAGCGGTCCCATCGATGTGCGTCGTGGCGGGCGACGCTTGAGCACCGTTGGGGTTCGTGTCCACAGTGAAGGTCATCAAAGACAAATCGCTCACACCTTTTGGGAAGTCGAAAAACTCTTCCGCACGCTCCGCAAGCACAGCCGGTGCAAAGGGCCTAAAACCCTCTCGGTGTTTTACTCGGGCGTTCACGAAGTCTTTCGTCTGAGCATTGCGCGGGTCAGCGAGGATGCTTCGATGCCCCAGTGCACGGGCGCCCAGTTCCGAACGGCCTTGGCACCAACCCACGATCTTGCCGTCTCGAATCGCCTCGGCTACCACGGTCGCTACATCATCACATCGTTGGTATTTCAAGCCGCCCTTTCGCATCGCACGCTCCGCGTGGCGATCGGTATACGCTTGGCCGTAGAACACATCATCGAGCCGATAGAACCTCGGCACCCCCATCACGCAGTGCGCGTGGTAGAGCGCAGCGCCTAACCCGGTGCCCCGATCCGACGACATCGGAAGCGCGAATATGTTCTTGAATCGACCGCTACGAAGCAGCAGCCCGTTGGCTGAGGAGTTCATACTCACGCCACCGCTGAGGACCAGCGCGTCTTTGCCCGTTTTTTCCACCGCGATCGCCGCTAACCGCAACACCACCTCTTCAAGCACCTTCTGAATGCTCGCAGCAAGGTCCTTGTGGACGGTTTCCAACGGCTCGGGGTCGATCCGCCGCTGGCAGCACTGTGTAAGAAATTCATTATTCAGTATCAGCGAGCTGAGATAGCCCCCCTCCACAGCGAGTTGGGAGTCGTCGCTACGGAGCCGCTGGCCAAGCCGAAGATTACCCTCGGGCAATATTTCAATCTCTTTCATGTATTCATCGAAAAAAACTGGCTGCCCGTACGGCGCCAGCCCCTGCGTCTTGCCTTCTGAGCCGTGGCCACCCATCCCGATGTGATACGTCGCACGCAGGTACTCCAGCCCGATGCTGTGCTCGGCTGGGATGCGCTGAATCTCGTCGAGTGTCGTCCCCGACCCGGATGCGATGATACCACTCGAGCCGTCCCCAAAGCCGTCGAGAGAAAGGATCGCTGCATCTTCGTAGGGGGACGCGAAGAACGCCGCCGCTGCGTGGCACAAATGGTGGTCCACGTCGGCCACCTTGGCCTTGCTGAACTCATCACGGATCCAACCCTTGCATTCAAAGGGGTCCGTGTGTGCCAAGACCACCGTGTCGATGTCTTTGATCCTGCAGCCTAGGTCATTGCAGCACTTCTGGATCGGCACCAAGATGTCGTCGGGCTCGGTGATCGTGTGGTGCTTGCGCCTTGATAGCCGTTCGGCTTCACACATCGCCACGCGACGCGAGTCCACGTCAATCAGCGCACAGTTGTAATCGTGATAAAACCCGCCGATGCCCAGTATAAATGACTTACCCACGCTGACCCGTCCCTGCTAGCGGCCCTGATTTAGCCAATCTCGACTCAACCTAGAGCATTTTCTGAATGAGTGTACGGTTGACAGGACTTCGCTACGAGCCGCGACCGTCAGGGAGCGGACCTCTTAGAGCCAAAAACCCGCTTGCTGACGCGCGCGGCTCGCTGAGAATCCCGCATGCGAAATCAGAAAACGCTCTAAGCCACGCGGGCCAAGGTCACACCCAGCGATCCTTTATACCGCCCAAAGCACCCCAGACGCCGAAACGATACGTGCACAACCGCGGTGACGCTAACAAAACACGCCACGCTACCGCTTTATAAACCTACTTGCAGTTCGCAGTGCTGTAGATACTCGCGACAAGACGTCACGCACGACCGCTACAAAAACGAGAGCGACGGGGATCGAACCCGCAACCTCCGGATCGACAGTCCGGTGCTCTAACCAATTGAGCTACGCTCCCGGGTTATCGTCGCGGGGCTTGGGACCAGACCCCGGCCATACCAAACAAAGCCCGCGCCAACAGGCTCGGCCAGCAAGTGTAGGACCCGCGCAGGCCTTGTCAACCAGATTCAATCTCCCCCGCAGCCGCGCCCGTCAGCCACAAACAACGCACGAACCCGCAATCCTTGGCCTATTAACTTTCCTTGGCCTGTGACTCAAATAATGCCAATTGGCCTTGGGTATCGGCGAGCAAATCGTCCAGCTCGGTCAGCAATTCGGGCATGTTAGCCGCGTGACCCTTGGCGCGTTCATATGAAGCAATCTGCTGACGCTTCTCCCCGATCAATAGCTCAAGCATGGTCTGAAGATCAATAAAGTGGTACGAAGCGACCTCCGACTGAAACGTACCGGGTCGGAAGGGGAGTCCCAGACGATCAATTATGGCACCCAAGCGTTGCTCGTGATCGCTGCTCATATGGGCCACACGCTGGGTCTGCGCCCAGATGTGATGCGTCTGCGGCGAGAGGTACGGCTTGGCCTCGTCGATGTGCCGGGCGAGGCTACGCGACTCCATTACCAAAAGGTGATTGAGCTCGTCAGCCAGGCCAGACTTTGTTGCGGTTAGATCAGCCAAGAATATCGCCCTATTCGATTTCCGCTCGACACGTTCAGTCGTGCGGGGTCTGTGCAAGTGTTTCAGTCACGATAGCCGACACCTCGACCACCGCTGACGGGGACGCGATTTCCAACCGGTGACGATGATCAGCAGTAGCTAATACGGCGTAGTCAACCGTTAGGCTACCCGCCTTGCCGGGCAACAGACCCGTCCACAGCAGTACCGCGGCACACAATATCAACATCGCAATGCCCAACCCGCGTGGGGTAAATGCCGGACGATCCTGTGTGTCGGCCACAAAACTCATGAAATAAATCGGACGCATGTAGTAATACAAACTCACCAGTGTGTTCAGAAGCAGTACAACGATCAGGACAAACCCGCCCGACCCGGCGTCGGCCATCGACCGCATCAGGTATATCTTGCCCATAAAACCACCCAAGCCGGGCATGCCGAACAGGCTAAACAGAAACAGTGTCATCAGCACCGCCAACACAGGCGAACGCTTCATCAGGCCGACGTAGTCGGATAGTTCTTCGCTGCCGGTGTACAACGCCACCAAGCCGACGACCGTAAACGCGCCCAAGTTCATAAAGGTGTAGATCAACAAGTAAAACAGGAGCGCCCCAATGACACCCTGTGCCGCTCCGCCCGAGGTCACAATCAGACTCGCAGCCATAATCATGTAACCCGCGTGGGCTATCGAGCTGTACGCCAATAGCCGTTTGATATTTGTCTGGTGCATCGCCACGAGGTTGCCCCACGTCGCGGTCACGCCGCCAAGGATCGCCACGGCGACGCCCATCCCCGCTAGTGTCGCAGGCCCGGCAACTGGGATCGTCGCAACCCCGAACGCGTGCAGCAGACGCACCAGCAAACACACCGCAGCCCCCTTCGACGCCACGGATAGAAACGTCGTGACTTCGGTCGGCGCGCCCTGGAACACGTCGGGGCACCAGAAGTGCATCGGCACCGCTGAGAGCTTAAACGCCAATCCGACAAACATCGCCGCCAAGCCCACCGCCATCAACGGGGTCATATCCGACGCGACCGCTTCCGCAACGCCCGGCAGCCCCAGCGTACCCGCGCACCCGTAGATCAACGACATGCCGTAGAGCATGATCGCGCTGCTGGCGGCACCGAAAATTACGTATTTGAGCGATCCTTCCGACCCCGCCCGCGACCGCTTACGAAACCCTGCCAGTGCAAAGCTGGGCATCGACGCCGATTCGATGGCGAGAAAAATCATCAGCAGGTTACTCGCCGAGGCCATCAAGGACATACCCAGTGCCGCGCCCAACAGCAGGCACAAAAAATCAGGCGCGTCGTACGCGTGTGTCCGGTTGCAAGATGTCAGCCACCACAGCGTGATCACCAGTAGGGTAAACAGCACCAGCAGCACCTTGAAAAACTGACTGAAATAATCAACCGTCAACATGCCCGAAAAGATCGAGCCGGCGCTGTCGACGCTGCTGAGTGTGGACACAGCGGAATAACTCGCCAACACAAGCCCCAACACAGCAGCGCCCATTGGTAGCGCCACGCTGTCTCGCTTGATAAACGGCACCAAGATCACCGCGCACATCGCCGCCACCAGCCAAAGCTCGGGCGCGATCAATTGCAGTTCAGACCAATCAGGTATCGCAGGGGTCACGTCGTAGTGTCCTTATCGTAATTAGCTCAATACACCGGCCCGATCAGCCGCTGACGCCGAGGATCTTCATAATCGAAGTGAACGTCGGATCAGTCAGATTAAATACGAGCACCGGCACGATGCCAAAAACCACCGCCGCGATGCCCAGCGTGGCCATGATGACGTATTCACGACCCGTGACGGAAGCGTATTCTTTGTAATCAGGTTTCTCCGGACCCATGTACACCCGCTGGAACATCCAGAGGATGTACCCAGCCGTGAGCACAACCGCCGCCGCCGCGAGGATGCCCAGTGTGTAGACCGTGGCGGGGTCAAAGCCGGGATTGCCCGCAGCCTCAAACGTGCCCAGCAGGACCATGATCTCACCGATAAACCCGCACAAGCCCGGCAAACCCATGCCCGCAAAGAAACCGACCATCGACCACCCGCCATACCCGGGCCACTTTAGCCACAGGCCACCGAAACGTTCCAGGTCACGGTGATGCGCACGCTCATACACCACGCCCACCAAGAAGAACATCAGCGCGCTGCTGATACCGTGGCCGATCATCTGGTAATACGCCCCGTCAAAGGCGGTACGGGTCATCATCGCGATACCCAGCGCCACGTACCCCATGTGGCTCACGGACGAGTATGCCACGAGCTTTTTCCAGTCGGTCTGCGCCATAGCACACAACGCACCGTAGAGGATGCCGAATACTGCAATGATCGCCACCGCCACCCAGAAGTATCTCGCCGCGTCGGGAAAGAACGGGTACGTGATCCGCATCAACGCGTAGCCACCCATCTTCAGCAGCACCCCAGCCAGGATCATAGAAATAGGCGTCGGTGCCTCCACGTGCGCGTCGGGCAGCCACGTGTGCAGTGGAGCCAGGGGTAGCTTGATCGCAAACGCAATGAACGTCAGCCAAAACGCCCACCGTGCAAACAGCCAATACTCGCCGGTCTGTGCAAACAGCCCGCGCACAGCTTCGGATTGCAGCGTCACCACGCCGGGGTCGGAGCTAACCATCACCCAAGTATTACCCGCGCCCGTTGCAGCGGGTGTCAGGAAATAAAGCCCCAGCATCACCACGAGCAGGCAGATCGACCCGGCCAACGTGTAGAGAAAGAACTTGATCGCCGCGTATTCCTTGCGAGGGCCGCCCCATACGCCGATCAAAAAGTACATCGGCAGCAACGATATCTCGAAGAACACGTAGAACAGGAACATATCCAACGACAAGAACACACCCATCATGCCTGTAAACAGGAATAGGTAGAGCGCCATAAACGCGTTGGTCGCTTTCTCGATCTTCCACGAAGCCAATACGATCAATATGCTCAACGACGTGGTCAGCAACACCAGCGGCAACGATAAGCCGTCCACGCCCACACGGTAGTACGCGTTGATCGCGGCGATCCACTCGATCGACGTCTCGAACTGCACGCCGTCGAGCCCCGCAGCGTAGTACGCGGTAGCGATCTGGGCGCTGAGGCCAAACGTGATCAGCGAAGCAACCAGTGCGATTTTTCTGGCGGCTTGCTTCGATATCCCCGGCAGCAAGCACAAGCCCGCGCCTATCGCAGGGGTAAAGATCATCCAGTTGAGTAATTGGGATTCCATGATCAGCAAATCCTTATAAACCGTCGACGATCGGCATCGGCCTCGATGCTACCGCGCCGCCAGGGTAACGGTGATGACCATCAGCGTCACCACCGTTGCGGAAACGAATAAAAACAATACGTATGCACGCACGCGCCCCATCTGAGTGCCACGCAGCAGTTGCCCACCACTGGCAGCGACGTTGGCGGCGCCGTTGACAGCACCGTCGACCACCTGGCTATCAAATACACCCGTCAGGAACGCGCCGAATCGCCCCGTCCAGCCCGCTAGGTTTACCATCCCGTCGACGATGTATTTGTCGATCGTGCCGACGATACGGGACACGGTCTTGACCAGGCTCACGGTGAACACGTCGTAAAGCGCGTCAAAGTAAAACTTGTTGTACGCCCAGGTGTATAGCTGCTTGATACCAGGTACTGCGGCGACCTTCGAGCTGATGGCCATACCCGGCTGGTAGATCGCGACGCCCGCTACCAACGCGATGATCCAGCCCACCCCCTGCAACAAACCGGCGTGTGTATCGTGCATCGCGGGACCGTGCGCCAAGTCCGTAGCCCGCTGGAGCCACCCCGCTGCGGCGGCAGGCTCGGAACCGACGATCAGGTCCAACCAAAACGGCATGATGAACGGCGCCGACAGGATCGCCATGGCGGCAAGGCATACCTGAGGCAAGACCATCGTCCACGGCGCCTCGCGTGCGTGGTCGTGCAGGTGCTGGTCACGCGGCTTACCCAGAAACGTCAACGCAAAGCTACGCGCCATGTAGAAAACCGTGAGATACGCCACCGCAAGCGGGCCCCAATAGAACAGCTTCGCATAAGGGCCGAATGCCGCCATCGCGTGGCCGTAGTTGATCGTGCCCGCGATGATGCCGTCTTTAGAATAGAAGCCGCTAATACCCAGATTTGAATAAGGAATCGACGCACCCGCGATCGCCAGCGTGCAGACGAAGTAACACAGCGCGGTCACGGGCAGCTTCTTACCCAGCCCGCCGTAGTAACGCATGTCCTGCTGGTGATGCGCAGCATTGATAACCGATCCGGAGCACTGAAACAGGCAGCACTTGAAAAACGCGTGCGTGATCAGGTGAAACAGCGCATAGGCATACGCACCCGTTCCCAGCCCCAGGATCATGTAGCCCAACTGCGAAATGGTCGAGTAGGCTAACACGCGCTTGATGTCGGTCATTACCAGCGCCATGCAAGCCGCCATTACCAGTGTGACCAAGCCGATCGTCGCGATGAACAGGTGCGCCCCCGGCGTGAGGATCGGGTAGAGCCGACCCGTTAGATATACGCCCGCGGCAACCATGGTCGCGGAGTGTACGATCGACGAAACAGGCGTCGGCCCCTCCATGGCGTCGGGCAGCCACGTGTGCAACGGGAACTGAGCGCTCTTGCCGATGGCACCGAAGAACAGGCCAATGCCCGCCGCTGTTAGCCACATGGGTGGGTTCGTGATCGAGTATCCGTCCGCCTCGATCACACTGCGGATCGCGTCGAACATAGTCACCACCGCGTGGCCTTCTGCGTCCACAGCACCCGCTGCGGCCGGCAGCAACAAGCGACCGCCCAGCTTGTAAAAAAGTATCCCGAACCCGATCAAAAAGCCCATATCGCCCACGCGGTTCATCACGAAGGCCTTCTTGCACGCCAACTGCGGGGCCCGCTTCTCGAACCAAAAACCGATTAAGAGGTAGCTCGTGAGTCCCACCAACTCCCAGAACACAAAGAGCTGCATGATCGAGTTGCTGATCACGATCCCGAGCATCGAAAAGGTGAATAGCGACAGATAGGCGAAAAATCGCTCGAACCGCGCGTCGCCCTTCATGTAACCGATGCTGTAGAGGTGCACCAACGTGGCGACGCCCGTGACCATAACCATCATCGCCACGGTCAGCCCATCGATCATCGCCCCGAGGTACAGCCACCCCCCGCCGAATGCGGGCAGCGGGATCCAGGGCACGTTCCATAGGATCGTCCCAGGCGCGTGTTCGAGCCACAATCGCAGCCCATAGACCGAACAAGCAAAGCCACACCCCATCGCCGCCGTTGCAAACCACGCCGCACCCTTGCCCATCACGCGCTTACCGATAAATAGCACGATCAGGCTACTGGCCAACGGCAGCAGGGTCGCGGTCACGAACAGGTCACGGATCAGTTGCTGGGTCGGTGTCATGGATCTTTGGCGGTCGGCGGGGCCGGGGCCCACTCACCGATACGGCACACTACCCTTTCAGTTGCGTGGCTTTTTCGACGTCGATGGTACTAAAATTGTTGTAAAAATTGAGAAAAATCGCCAGCGCCACCGCCGCCTCCGCAGCGGCTAGCACAACGACAAAAATCGCAAACATCGTCCCGTCGATCGCGATCTGTCCCGACGCGGAGGCGGGCCAGGCGAAACGATTAAACGCCACAAAATTGACCCCCGCGGCATTCAAAACCAACTCGACGCCGATCAGGATGCCGATCGCGTTTCGCTTGGTGAGCATCGTCGCAATACCCGCCGCCACTAGAAAGAACGACACGATCACGAAATGCGTCAGGCCTATGGTGGTGACTGAACTCATGGTCGGTATCTTAAATCGTTGAAATCCCCGGTTAATACTTGTGTACGCGCTATTGGCGTCCGCCGATGCGGCCAACCACAAAATACCGTTATTCTTCAGCCCTGCGCCGGGCAATGTACGCCGCCCCGATCATCACGACCAGCAGCAGGACCGCTGCGACCTCAAACGGGACCAAATACGCGCCCAGCAGTGCCTTTCCAATGACGCTCACGTGACCATACCCCACCAGCGCATTGCCGGCCTGACCTGACTCGGGCATCGGGCTGTTCACCAACGCCAACAACAGTAATCCCCCGATTGATACCGCGATCAGCACCGCAAGGGCAACTTCCCACCCCTGCGGGCGCAGCTGCATAAACGGATTTTTGCTCGTGAGCATGATGCCGAACACAATTAAGATCAGCGTCCCGCCTGCGTATACGACCAATTGAATGGCCGCGAGAAATTCCGCGCCAAGCATAAAATACAACCCCGCTGCGCCCCCAAGCGTTAACAGGAGGTAGACACTCATACGGACGATATTCTGGGTAACCACAATCGCCCACGCGCTGAGGCACGTAAGTATTGCAAACCCATAGAACAGCGCTGGAGCCGCTTGCTGGGCTGGGTCAACGGACGAGACTTGTGCAAGGATCGACAATGGGCCGAACCCCATAGCAACACGATTAGATAACCGGAACAACTATTACTGATGAGAAGATACCGGGCCACGATTTGTCGGTCAAACAAACATCAAAATAATTAACACACACACCGCGCGCCCTTGTCGTACCTGTGTCCCATCGCACGGGTAACCCGTCCCCTTCCCGCACAGTTGTCACCACTTGCCCACGGTCTTATCCTTTAACCCCGATGACGCCTTCAATACAAACACGCCCACCACGCGCCAACAGCCTCCTGATGGCACTCTTGGCACTGACGATCTCACTCG
>JAJRXX010000051.1 GCA_024276075.1 Planctomycetota bacterium | reverse complement strand
GGCTAGGTTGCTGCTGGAGGACGACCCGGACCTGTACCCGCGATTGGCCCTGAGCGTGCGACATTTGGCACAACTGGGTCGGGTAGGTGCTAACGGAAATGGCGCCTTGCCGCGCCTAGCCGATGCGTCGGGGCACGAGCGAGGCGAGTATTGGCTGCTGGTGCTACACGTCTGCCTGTCGGCGTTTGCGCGGTGCTACGAAAAGCTGCCTAGCGACGTGTGGGGCGTATGCGATGAGGGCCTAGCCGAGGCGGTGGCGCCCACGCGGTGGGTCGAGGGGTACGCAGGTCAGGCGCCCGATGTAAACAGAACAGCCCAAGCGCTGTGGTCGGCGTTGTGCTTGCTACAACAAGCCCAGCTTGCAGGGCGCGACGTGGACATTGAGGTCGTCGACGCGGTGGTGCATCAGGTGTTAAATCGGCGCGGCCCCGATGGCGCGTTGCACCCGTTTGATGATCAGCAGCGTGACGGGGGGCAGGCGTCGCTCGATATATGGACGTACCGTGAGCTGTGTGGCGTGCACGCGCTGGCAAACCTGGCGCTGATCAGACAAAACCGCGCCTGGGCGCAGCGCGTCGAAGAAATTACGCTGTATCATCTGCACCACACGCAGCCGGACCACGTCACCAGCCAGCCGTGGGGTATCTTCGCGTTTTTGTGGTCTCAAAAGACACGCAGCTTCGGCGAGCAGCAGCTACACGACACAGCCGCGCACAGTCGTGGTTCGAGTAGCGTGGTCGCGGGTATGCTCCTTGCCGACGCGGCGGCGGCACTGGGCCGGTTTAACAGTTAATTAACCAAAGGGTCGGGTATGTTAGATGACATGACGGGCAGCCCAGCAATCACAGCGATCAAGGTAGTCTTAGCAGCGGTCATCGTTTCGGTCGTAGCTGGTCTGGTCTGCGCGCAAGCGCCCGAGTCAAGCGAAGACCCGGACACGCCGCTGATCGATCAATCCGTAAAAATAGAAGCGGTTGCCGAACCAGACGCGGGCAGCAGCGAACAGCAGGCCAGTAAACAGCAGTCCAAGAAACCACACCACGACGATCCTGATACCCAGCCCCAGCAAACGGCGCCGAGCCTGGAGGCGACGGACCTGCAAACCCTGCGTAGCCGCGCGGGGCGATTGTTGCGGGCACACGCCGCTTCGAATGACCCGAAGCGACAACGGATTGAGCAGCAGCTCCAAGATTTAGCACGACAGTGCCAATCGCTTGCGACTCAATTGAACGAATCTACCAATCGGCTCGAAGCCGCGACGGTGGTATTTCAGGTCTATCACGGCTTGGCGCAGACCGCCCAAGCTCTCGACGCCAAGCAGGAGTGGATGGATAAGCTGCGGCAGTTGGTCGCCGGGTTCGATCAGGGGGATGACCAAGGCGATGTGCTGGTCGAGTTTTGGCAGCTACAAGCCGACCTATTCGAGCTTAACCAGCAAGAGGCGCAACCCGTCGAACGCCGACGCTTGGCAATCACCCGTTTGGAGCGATTTTTGGAGCGTCCCAAGCCGGCACAGATCGGTTCAGAGGTGGCCCAAGCACACTGGTCCATGCTGCGTGCCGTACGACTGGGGTTGTTGGGGCTATACGACGAGGCCGGCCGCAGCGGACCCGCGTGTGAGTTGGCAACCGTGC
Organism: Planctomycetota bacterium; assembly: GCA_024276075.1. Lineage (GTDB taxonomy): Bacteria > Planctomycetota > Phycisphaerae > Phycisphaerales > Phycisphaeraceae > JAJRXX01. The sequence goes on along the minus strand of JAJRXX010000051.1, from coordinate 89,144 downwards.
TACGCGGCGAACTGCACCGCGACGACACCACGCTGCGGGCGCATCTTGACAGATCATTTGCGTATTGCTCGCTGATCGGTCAGCGGTTTGACGGGCAACTGGTCACGGATGACAGGAACGTGTGGACGAGCGAAGGGCGTCACGGGTTTTGGACCTTAATCTGCTTTTGGGCCAAGTGGGCACCCGCTTCGGTGGCGATGCTTGAGCAGCTACAAAGCCGCTACACAGACCTGGTCGGCCGGGGCGTGACGATCTTATCCGTCAGGGTGGACCCGTGGGAGGAGGACCAGGACGACGAGCACGAAGCTTGGCCTTGGCCTACGTACACCCAGTGCGAGGGCGCGACGGATTTGGCGAAAATATTTCGTGTATATGGCCTGCCTCGGCTGGTGTTGATCGACAAACAGAGCAAGGTCGCAGCGATCGGTGGGAGCCTAGATATCCTCAATCAGATTGAAACGCCAAGCTCATCTTCGAGCAGCGGCTCCGATATACAAGCCGTTAAGACGCCCCCGGACCCTGTCGTCGCACAGACGGCAACCAACACGAATGAATCAAAGCCCGACGGGTCCGATCAAACCGAGACCCGCGTTTCCGAAGCCGATCAACCCCAGCCCAGCACCGACAAAGCCGGGCAATAACGCCGCTGCGCATCGGGCAGGTTAAATCATTGATATTTAATAGCCGAAGGAACCGACAGAAGTTGTATAGACATCGGTATGCGCCCGATAAGTGTCTGCGGAGATGAGGCTGTCATGACGAGCAACAAGAGCCTGTTGCCTTGGGTCGACGAGGTGGCGTCGCTGTGCCAGCCGAGCGATGTGCGGTGGTGCGACGGGTCCGAGTCAGAATACGACGAGTTGGCTGCCATGCTCGTCGCTAACGGGACGTTTACCAAGCTCAACGAGTCGAAGCGGCCCAACAGCTACTTGGCACGATCCGACCCCGCCGACGTGGCACGGGTCGAGGAACGCACATTCATCTGTAGCGAGCGTGAGTCGGACGCGGGCCCCACGAATAACTGGTGTGACCCCACCGAGATGAAAGAAAAATTGACCCGGCTCTACCGGGGGTCGATGCGCGGCAGGACCCTGTACGTCATTCCGTACAGCATGGGCCCGATCGGAAGCCCCATCGGCCGCATCGGTGTGCAGGTGACCGATTCGCCCTACGTGGTGTGCTCCATGCGCATCATGACACGCATAGGGCAGGCAGTGCTTGACGCACTGGGCAACGGCGACTTTGTCCGTTGCCTGCACTCGGTGGGGTACCCGTTGGCGGATGGCAGGAAAGACGTGCCGTGGCCTTGCGATTCCGAGAATAAGCACATCTCTCACTTCCCCGAGACGCGTGAGGTGTGGTCATACGGCTCTGGTTATGGCGGTAACGCGCTGATGGGCAAGAAATGTTTCGCATTGCGGATCGCGTCGGTGTTGGCCAGAGACGAGGGCTGGCTCGCTGAACACATGCTGATCATGAAGATCACTTCTCCGACGGGCCACATCAAGTACATCACCGGCGCATTCCCCAGTGCGTGTGGGAAGACAAACCTGGCCATGATGACGCCCACCATTCCGGGCTGGAAGATCGAGACGGTTGGCGACGACATCGCGTGGCTGCGGTTCGGCGAGGACGGTCGCCTGTACGCGATCAATCCGGAAGCGGGGTTCTTCGGCGTGGCGCCCGGCACGAGCATGGCGAACAACCCCAACGCCATGCAAGCGATCCGGTCCAATACGATTTTTACTAATTGTGCGCTCACCGACGACGGCGACGTGTGGTGGGAGGGTATGACCGATCAGCCCCCCGAGCATCTAATAGATTGGCTAGGCAACGATTGGACCCCGGGCTGCGGTCGGCCGGCTGCACAACCCAACTCCCGGTTTACCGCACCCGCATCGCAGTGCCCCGTGATAGCATCCGAGTGGGAGGACCCTCATGGTGTGCCGATTAGCGCGATCCTGTTCGGTGGTCGTCGCTCGGGCGTGGTGCCGCTGGTGAACGAAGCACCAAATTGGCGGTACGGGACGTTTCTTGGGTCGATCATTTCGAGCGAGAAGACCGCAGCTGCCGCGGGCAAGGTGGGTGAGTTGCGGATCGACCCCATGGCCATGCTGCCGTTCTGCGGGTACCACATGGCTGACTACTGGGCGCACTGGCTGGATATGGGCGAAAAAGGCGGCGACAAGATGCCGCGGATTTACTATGTCAATTGGTTCCGAAAAGACGCCAACGGTCGGCCCCTGTGGCCGGGGTTCGGGCAGAACTGTCGTGTGCTCAAGTGGATCTTCGATCGCTGCGACGGGCAAGCCGATGCGCAGCAGACCCCGATCGGGAACCTGCCGCTGCCTGGTACCCTCGACCTCGACGGCTTGGCCGTGGCGAAGGCGGATGAGGAAGAGTTGTTGAGGGTGGATACGCAAGGCTGGCTCACCCTCGTCGAGTCGATCAAGCAGCACTACGCACGGTTTGGCGATCGCATCCCGCCTGCGCTTGAGCAAGAGTTGACCGGCTTGGCACAACGGCTGCGTGCGGCTACAAAACCTACAAAAAAATTGGGTAAAACCGGTTAGATAAAGTAGGCCAAACAGGGGCTTTGGGTAAGCAAGCGGACCCGTGTTGCGCGGCGGCAGCACCGATCTCGAAAGCGATGCGCGGGTAACGCCAAACCACCAGCGGGGTGGTAAACATAAAACATTACATTTTTCGACTTATACGCATCCGCATATATTTCTAGCGAGTCGTAAGTGATGTAAGTTCTTGTCTGTTGGGTCTTCGTGTTCGCAGACATCGCGCACGTATTAATTTTTAATTGGTATTACAGCAACGCTTGTTGCCCAGATGATACCGCCCCATTTGGTAGCGGATTTCGTCGTTGAATAGGCTGGCCTAAAACCTATTCATGATGTAGGTTTAGGTATATCAAGGGCATGCCAGTACGAGTGGATAGAATCGGTGTAGACGCTGTTGGCCCATAACGGTCAATGCAAGGAGTTTGTAGCAGGCCCTGGGCGAGCGGGACCGGGGATTGTTCCTTTAACAGGAAGTATCTGCGGCTGGAGCAACTGGCGTCATTAATCTTCATTGACCGGGTGGCACGGCTTGCTTGCAAGCCGTGAAATACAGATGTTTGTTACACCTACGATCCAATCAAGATGGAAAATATTGACGCCAGTTGCTCTAAGGCGGCGGAATTTTTGTATAGATAGAATTGGTCGAGCGTCGTGAGTGTAGGGGGAGAATGGCATTTCAAAAGCGAAATCTTCTGATCGTGCTCGGGCACGGTCTGCGCTCAGACGCGCTCGATGACAGCATGTCCTGGCCGCTTAGCACACCCAATTGCCGAAAACTGATGCAGCACGGTATTCGTATGTCAGCCACTAGCGCGTGCCCCGCCGACACGGGTGGGATGCTTAGCCTGCTGACAGGCCTGCACGCCAGACAGCACGGGTACGTCGATCAACTTAATGGGCACAGCAGCCGAGCAGGCACAGCGATGGTGAGCCGTGGGTGGCCGGCGCTGCTGGCGCGGGAGGGCTACCACGTTGCCGGGGTCGGGTGTGTGGGAGCCATTCAACCTTGGCTACGAGAAAAAGTCGTCGTGGACCCTGTTGAGTCGGTGCAGGCCAAGCGGTGTGCGTACATGACGTCGGTGCGTGCGAAGGGTATGGATACAGCGATCCGCCAGCAGCGAGATCGGCGGCAGAAACAGGGGCTATTCGAGCCCGATCGGCTGGTGATCGACTCCTCGTACGACGTGGACGGTTTCATCGCGGGACGGGCACGCACGATGCTTACGGGCATGCCCACGGATCGGCCCTGGGCGTTGATCGTCATCTTCAGCGGCCCCGGGAACGACCTGCCCCCGCCGACGCTATTTGAACACATCGTCTCACCGCAGTCCCTTGAGGAGGGATTTGTCCCAGCCAATTTGACGAACGTCGACGCATTGGCAGAACTCGACTACCCCCGTGTGCTGTTGCAGCGATTAAACCCACAGCAGGTTGGCAGGATACGGTCGGACTACCTGGGCCGCGTGAGCCTGATCGATTACAGCATCGGCAGATTGATGCGGATTATGGGGACCAGAAAGGACAAGGCGAAAACGTGGGCGGTGCTCGCATCCGACCGAGGGCAGTTGCTCGGTGAGCATGGCCTGGTGGGGCACCGGTCGTTCCTGACGGGTGCGGTCGAGGTGCCCGTGATCATCACTCCGCCGGGGCCGGTGAAGCAAAAGGTGTACCCGGACTTGGTGGGCACGGTGGACGTGGCGGCCACGATCGCGGAACTGGGCGGTTGCGATCTGCCCAAAGCAGTCGTTGGTAGGTCGTTGTTACCGGTGTTGGCTGGTGGTCGTCTTGAGCGACGAGGGTGGCCCGGATGTGTCAGTGAGTTCGGCAAACGCCTGATGCTCGAGACGGAGCGGTATAAAGCGGTATTCGATACCGATCGTCAGGAAGCGATCGGGATTTACGATCGTCTTAACGATCCCGATGAGCGTGACAATCTTGTAAACACACCTGTAGGGACAAACGCGCTGGACTCGCTGCGTGGCCGGCTCGCCGATTTCCTACTGGGTATCCGCGCATTGCCGGGCGGCGGGTTGTAGACGAAGTACAGAAAATTTGTCTCAAAGGTTCAACACGTCGTCGTGCGTGCCCCCGGCGATCGTCATCACCTGTCCGATCAACTCGTCGGGTACGTTCAGGTCCTGCAGTGTGGCCTGGAGGTGTTGGGCCACCGCTGTGAAGTGTTCTTCATTGAGATTTAGTTGTTCGTGCGCCTTGCGCATGTCTTTCCCGTCGTACTTGATCGGAGCCCCAAAAGCGTAAGCCAGGAATTTTTTCTGCTTGCCGATCTGTGTGGGCATGTCCACATCATTGAAAAAGTGCTTGATCCGATCGTCGGCTAAAACTTTTTTGTAGAAGAGGTCTACCGCAGCGTTGACCGCGTTGGCCCCGCCGATATTCTCAAAGAGGGTTGGCATACGAACGTTCCTTTGCGTATAAGTAAAAACGCTTGCTTGTAGCGGTATCGACCCTATGCCGTGCCTAGTTAAGAGCAGTCACGTCTTGTCGAACCGTTGTAAAGCTGGACCGATAACCCTCGATGTCGGATCAGCACCCAAACAGTCAATATTGCGAGTGGTTGTTTTTTAGAAGGCCAAGGGCTAACTATATCTCAAGCCTTGGTACCTTCGAGGATGGTCTTGGCGATGTTGTCGGGCACCGGTCGATAGTCGAGCGGCTCCATGACGTACGTCGCCCGGCCTTGGCTCATGCCGCGGAGCGTCGTGGAGTAGCCGAACATCTCGCTGAGGGGCGCTTCGGCCACGACGATACGGGTGTTGCCCCTCTCCTCGGTGCCCACGATCATCCCGCGCCGGCGGTTCAGGTCGCCGGTGATGGAGCCCAAGTACTCGTCGGGCGTGGTGACTGACACCTTCATGACAGGCTCGAGTAATTGGATCTTCGCTCTGCGTGTGGCTTCCTTAAACGCCAGCACGCCGGCCTGTTCAAAAGCAACCTGAGAGGAGTCGACGTCGTGGTACGACCCGTCGATGAGTGTGACCTTGACGCCGATCATCGGGTACCCCGCCAGCACGCCGCTCTTGGCGGTTTGCCTGCAACCTGCTTCGACCGATGGGATGTACTCTTTGGGGATCGTGCCGCCGAAAATTTTGTTTTCAAACGCCATGCCGTCTTTAAATTTGATCTCGTCTTCTTTAGCCTGCTCCTTGGTATAGGGTTCGACCGTGATGACCGCGTCGCCGAATTGACCGCGTCCGCCGGTCTGCTTCTTGTGCAGGCCCCGCGCCTCGGCCTTGCCCACGATCGCCTCTTTGTATGCGACGCGTGGCTTGCCCACGTTTACACCGACCTTCATGTCGCGTGTGAGTTTGTTCTTGATAATTTCCAGGTGCAGTTCACCCATGCCGGCGATGATCGTTTGGCCGGTCTCTTCGTCGTAGTGGCTCTGGAACGAAGGGTCTTCACGTCGGATAACCACCAGGGCATTGGAGAGCTTGTCCTTGTCTGCGGAGGTGGCAGGCTCGATACTCATGCTGATCACGGGGTCGGGGAAGTCCATCCGTTCGAGGATGATCGAGTCATCGGGGTCGCAGAGCGTGTCGCCAGTGACGGAATTCTTCAAGCCCACCAACGCCACGATACTGCCCGCTGATATAGACTCGCGTGGGATGCGGTCTTTGGCGTGCATCTCATAGATACGGCTGATGATCTCTCGTTTCCCGTTGGTCGCGTTGAGCACTCGGGTGCCCTTAGCCAGCGTTCCCGAGTAGACGCGGGTGTAGGTCAGATCGCCGTGCGAGTCGGAGACGACCTTAAAGACCAGGGCTGAGAAGGGGGCGTTTGGGTCGTTGGGACGCGATATTTTCTTTTCCTTGTCGCGCAGGTCGGTGCCCTGGACGTCGGGGACTTCGGTCGGGTTGGGCAGGTAATCAATCACAGCGTCGATCAGGCGTTGCACGCCGATGTACTTCAGCGCCGAGCCGCAGAAGACGGGGTAAATATCCTTCGCAATCGTGCCTTTGCGCAGCGCAGCCTTGATTTCTTCAGGGGTGAGAGGCTCGTCGTTGAGGAATTTTTCGGTCAGCGCGTCGTCGAGTTCAGCGGCTTTTTCGATCAGGTCATGCCGCCATGCCTCGGTTTCTTCTTTGAGGTTATCGGGGATGTCGCGTTGTTCAACCTTGGCACCGAGTTCTTCAGCAGAGAAGTAGTACGCCTTCATCCCGATCAGGTCGATGATGCCGTCGAAGTCGTTGCCGTGTCCGATGGGGATCTGTACAGCCACCGCGTTTGCGCCAAGCCGTTCTCTGATGGAGTTAAAGCTGAATCGGAAATCAGCACCGAGCTTATCCATTTTGTTGATGAAACAAATACGTGGTACGCCGTACCGGTCCGCCTGTCGCCAGACGGTCTCGGATTGCGCTTCCACGCCTTCTTTCCCGTCAAATACCGCTATCGCACCGTCGAGTACGCGTAGGGATCGCTCCACCTCGATGGTAAAGTCGACGTGTCCCGGCGTATCGATCAGGTTCAGCGTGTATTCGATGCCGTCGTGTGTCCACGGGCAGGTGGTCGCAGCGGATTGGATGGTGATGCCCCGTTCCTGTTCTTCTTTGAGGAAGTCCATGGTCGCGGTGCCGTCGTGCACCTCACCCATCTTGTACGTCTTACCCGTGTAGTAGAGGACCCGCTCGGTAACGGTGGTCTTGCCAGCGTCGATGTGTGCGCAGATGCCGAAGTTCCGCAGGTGCTGAAGCGCTACGGGGGGTTGTCCTTCCTTGGTGGCGGCGGTGCTCATGATACGGGTCCTTGGGTGAGTGTCGGTATAACGCTACATCGCATCGGCTGCTTGTTTGGGCAGCGGATAGTGTCGGGTGTATCGGGCCCAGTGGTCGCCCGATAAAAATTGATTATTTATCGGGTGTGGCGTCTGAGAAATTCAGAAAATTGCCGACTTTGTGGGGCATCTGCAGCCGGACCTCCGGTAGCTTGCATTGACGACTATAGGCACAAAAGCATAGCTAGGTATCGTTCCAGGTCAAATGGCTGGCTTGGTGTTCGAGGCGGGGATAAACGCCTTAACACGGATTCGCAAGACGTGGTGCGTTGCCGCCGCCGTTGTTGTCGTCAGGGCCACGCCTGCGCCTGTACACCGGTGGCCAACATTATCCGGACAACGGTGTGTGTGTCATAACGTTTTAAGTGAGGGTACGATTGCCGTAGGCCAATAATAATTAATTTTTAACGTTTGTATTCGAACTTCTTAGGCCACGATGTACTTTTGACGACATGTGTTTATACACATTGTTACTTAGTTCGACGCGGGTTTGTGTTGCTGGATTTAGATACATCCACGAGGGGCATTTCACGATGAAGATATTTAAGAACCTTTCGATCAAAAACAAACTTATTCTTCTGTCGCTGACCGTGGGGCTGAGCTCGATCGGTGTGATCGGGTGGATCAGTATCGAGAAGAGCAACGAGGCGCTATTGGCACAGGAAGAGAACTTGCTCAACGCGATCCGCATAGACAGGCAGCACCAGATCGAAGACTACTTCGGGTTTATCCATGAGCAGATGGCTAACTTCGCTGAGGATCGGATGATCACCGCAGCGACGGCGAAGTTCAGCGAGGCGTTTCATCAGGTGGTCGAACAGACGGGCCTGGACAGCAGTCAGGGCAGCGCCGTCTACAACGCGGTCAAGGGCTACTACGACGGCGAGTTTAAGCCTCGTCTGGGCGAGGCGGGCCAGCCGTGGCGCGGCGCGACGACGTATATCCCGGAACTGGCGTCGGCACGCGTGCTCCAGTCGTTCTACATCGCTAACAACCCAAATCCCGTTGGTGAGAAGCTCAACCTCGACCGGGCCAAAGAAGAGTGCGAATACAACAAACTCCACGCCATCTACCACCCGAACATCCGCCACTTCCTCGAGTCGTTTGGTTATTACGACATTTTCCTGTTCGATTTGGAAGGGAACCTCGTCTACTCCGTGTTCAAGGAGACGGACTACGCGACGAACTTCCTCAACGGCCCGTACAAGGACACGAACTTCGGCGACGTGTACCGAAAGTGCTTGGCGATAAATTCGCCGGGCACCGTGGTGATCGAGGACTTCAAGCCATACGAACCCAGCTACGGGGCAGCGGCCAGTTTCACGGGCTCGCCCGTGTTCCGCGACGGTAAGAAGGTTGGCGTCGTCATCTTCCAGATGCCTGTCGACAAGATCATGAAAATCATGCAGGAGACCGCCGGTATGGGCGAGACCGGCGAGACGTACCTTGTGGGTTCTGACCATCTGATGCGGTCCAACAGCCGGTTCAGTGAGGAGTCGACACTCCTGACGCAGCGCATTGACACCGATGCGGCAAAAGCGGCGATCAGCGGACAGGAGGGGCTGGAGGTCATCGACGACTATCGTGGCGTGTCCGTCGTGTCGTCGTACAGCCCGTTGAAAATGAAAGGGCTCGATTGGGTGATCCTGGCGGAAAGAGACTTGGCGGAGGTTACAGCTCCCGCGCGAGCACTGCGTAACAACATTGTGCTGGCAGGCGTTTTGACCGCAGCGGTCGTGGCGGTGTTGGCGTACTTCTTCTCGTTGGCGCTAGTGAAACCAATTTACCCAATCATGGCACGGGCCAAGGAGATCGCTGAGGGCGACCTAACCGGCGACGATTTGGCGATACAGAATCACGATGAGCTGGGCAGCCTGACCATTTCAATCAACGATATGTCGCAATCGCTCAAGACATTAGTGCGGGAGGCGTCATCGGCGTCGGACGAGGTGGCGTCGGCATCGATGCAGATCGCCGCGTCGAGCGCGGAGATGTCACAAGGTATGGGCGATCAGAACAAGCAGGTGACGCAGATAGCGTCTGCGATCGAGCAGATGTCCGCGTCAATCGTCGAGGTGGCACGCAAGAGCGGCGAGGCCGCGGCCAACGCCGAGCAGTCGGGTCAGATGGCCCAAACCGGCGGCGAAGTCGTCAACCAGACGATCGAGGGGATGCAAGCCATCAGCGAAGCCGTCAGCGCCAGTGCTGCCAGTGTCACGGAGTTAGGCAAGCGGGGTGAGCAGATCGGCGCGATTATCGAGGTGATTAACGACATCGCCGATCAGACAAACCTGTTGGCATTGAATGCGGCAATCGAAGCGGCACGCGCCGGTGAGCATGGCCGCGGATTCGCCGTCGTCGCCGACGAGGTCCGCAAGCTCGCCGACCGCACCACCAAGGCGACCGAAGAGATCGCCGGATCAATCAAAGCGATCCAGACCGAGACCCAAGACGCCGTCGCCCGAATGAACGCCGGCACCGAGCAGGTGACGCGAGGCGTGGATCGCGCCACAGAGGCGGGTCAGAGCCTCCAGCAGATCGTCACCAGCGCGACGGAGGTGTCGGGGATGATCCAATCCATCGCGGCTGCTGCCCAGCAGCAATCCGCCGCCAGCGAGCAGGTCAGCCGAACGGTCCAGTCGATCGGCGCAATCGCGGCGCAGGCAGAAGAGGGCGCCAACCAGGCTGCCGAAGCGGTGACGGGCTTAGCGCAGCGATCGGCGAACCTTCAATCGATGCTCAGCCGTTTTCGGATCAACAAATCGCAAGCCGTCGGCAGCCAGGTACAGACGTCGGGTGGTTCGGCACGGTTCCTGCTTGTCGATGACGACCCCGCCATCCTGAGCCTGCTCGAGGATCACCTTAAGGATTTCGGTCAGTGCACCACGACCAGCAACGGGCAACAGGCGATCAGCGCGTTCCGCAGTGCGCTGGAGTCAGACAAGCCGTTCGATGTCGTGTGCCTGGATATTAAGATGCCGGACATGGATGGACAAAAAGTGCTCAAGGAAATCCGCAAAGCCGAAAAGTCTCGCGGCACATCGCACAGCAAGGTCATCATGGTGACCGGGCTGGACACGCCTTCAGACAAGCTCAAGGCGGTCAAGAGCGGCTGCGATGGCTACTTGGTCAAGCCAATCGGGAAGACACTGCTCCAGGATGCGGTCCAAGGGATGGGCTTTTCGAAGAAGGCGGCGTAATACGAAGCCCACGCATCGCAATGCGTAGGCCCTCCCCATTTAGCCCCGGGTGATTCACCCGGGGCATCCTCCATCACTCACGCAACACCGCTAATCACGTGCGTTTGAACTGTTTTTCCAGATCCTTCAGTGTCAGGCGGATCGTTGTGGGTCGGCCGTGTGGGCACGAGCTGGCACGCTCGATCTGATCCCGCTGCGCCAAGAGCGATGCCATCTCGTCGGGGGTGAGCATGTCGTGGGCTTTGACCGCGGCCTTGCACGCCATCATATCCAATACCTTATGTAGCACAGCCTCCTCGACGTACGGATCGTCGTCGCCGGCATCGGTGCGCGTGGTATCGTCGTCAGGTGTGGACGACAGAAATTTGTCGTCTTCAGCAAGGTCAAACAAATCGTCGAGAAAATTCACGGGGTCAACGTGCCGATCGAACAGGAACGACGGAAACGCGTGCACCGCCAGCGCGTCGGGGCCGATGGGGTCGACCTCGATACCGATACGCTCGAACAAAGGCTTGAGCTGATCGAGCAGGGCGATGCGCTTTGGGGATGCTTTGACCACAGCGGGTGTGAGCAGACGCTGGCTTTCGAGGCAGGTGTGTGAGTCGTCTTGAGCGCCCAGCACGCGGTCCCGTAGCTGCTCAAACATGACACGCTCGTGCAACGCGTGTTGATCGACAATCAGCAAGCCTTGGCTGTCTTGCGTGATCAAATAGGAGTCGTGTACCTGAAGCACCGGGTAGGGCCAGGCGCGTGAGGCTTGCAGAGTTGGGGTTGGCTTGGGGCTTTGCGGGGTTGTGTGAGCATCTGCATCGAGTGTGGTTGTGGCGTGTTGTGGTGTGCGGACCGTGATTGGTCCGGCCTGATCGCTGCCGGCGGTTGCGAGGGGGTGAGGTTGTGATGCGTCGCGTGGCGGGGTTTGGGCGAGGGCCTGCTTGACGTGGTCAAAGTCGAGCCCGTTTTGGGTGTGGGCGCGCTGCTTGAAGTAATTCACAAAGTCCCGTTGCCCTTGCGATCTTGTGGATATGGCGGGTGTGCGGGGCGGTGTGGGTGGCGTGTCGGTGTGCGGGCTGCTTTGTCGTGTAGGAGGCCCGGCGGGTGACGGAGTTGCTTTGATCGTGGCGGTGGGTGTCAGGTCGGCGCCCAGTAATCGCTGGCGTACCGTCGACAGCAGGTGTCCGTGGATGCGAGCGGGGTCGCGGAAGCGCACCTCGGCTTTGGTGGGGTGGACGTTGACGTCGACCGCAGCGGGATCGACTCGGAGCACGACCACCGCTAGGGGTTGGCGGTCGGGTGGCATCAGCCCGCGGTAGGCTTCTTTGAGCGCGTGCGCGAGGTTCCGGTCGCGCACGGGTCGGCTATTAACGAAAAAGTACTGGAACTTGGCGGTGGCGCGTGCAATGGCGGGGGTGCCCGCCAAGCCCCAGGTGGTGATTGGTGCGGCGTCGGGGTCGAGGTTTGGCTGTGTGGACTCGAATTCGAGCAAGGCGTCGTCGAGATCACGGCCAAGTAGGCTGACGACACGCTGGCGGGGCGATTGATCGGCGGGCAGATCAATCGCAGTGCGCTGGTTGTGGACGAGCTTGAAAGCCACCGAGGGGTGGACCATGGCCACGCGCGTGATGATTTCGCTGATTTGGCCAAACTCGGTCGCTGGGGACCGCATAAATTTTCGCCGTGCGGGCGTGTTGAAGAATAAATCACGCACCTCGATCGTGGTGCCCGGCGCGCAGCCCACCGGGGCGGGCGTTGAGACGTTTGGGCCTGACGCTTCGATCACGGCACCGGCTTCGGCGGGGCGACCGTCGGTGATCGGCCTGCTGGTAAGGCGCAGACGGCTGACGCTGGCGATTGATGCCAGCGCCTCGCCGCGGAAGCCCAGCGTGGCGATGCTGGCGAGTTGATCGGCGGACGTGAGCTTGCTGGTGGCGTGCGGTGCGACGGCCAGCGACAACTCATCGTGTGATATGCCGTGGCCGTTGTCCGCGATACGGATCAACCCTTGACCGCCCTGTTCGATGGTGATCTCGATATGGGTAGCCCCGGCGTCGAGGCTGTTTTCGACCAGTTCTTTGACGACGCTTGCGGGGCGCTCGATCACCTCGCCTGCAGCGATTTGGCTAACCAGCAACGGTGGTAGCTTGTGGATGGCCATGAAGAGTAATGGTAGCAGATCACAGAACGCCGCTGGAGTGACACGGATCATGAAAAATTCGATCCGGGGCATCCGGCCCACGGGCGGGTTGGTGGGTATGCTCATGGTGATATGCCACAAACGCTTACCGAAATCAGAGCCCTACTGTCGGCGTACGGCCTGCGCCCGAAACGGTCTTTGGGGCAGAACTTTCTGCACGACGGGAACCAGATGTCGCGCGTCGTGGCGGCGGCGCAGCTCCAGCAGACCGATACCGTGCTCGAAGTTGGGCCCGGTACCGGGGGGCTAACCCAACGGCTCTTGGACGCGGGCGTGTGCGTGGTGGCGGTGGAACTGGACGCCCAGTTCGAGATGATCTTGCGACAACAATTGACGCAGTACGACGACCGCGTGCGCCTGGTGATGGGTGACGTGTTAGCGAGCAAGCACCAGATCAACCCGGAAGTGATCGACGCCCTGAAGTCGACGTGCGGCAGGGGTGGTGAGTTTAAAGGCGAAGGCGGCAGGGGTGGCGAAGGCGGTGAGGGTGGCGAGTTTAAATTGGTTGCCAATCTGCCTTATCAGGTGGCATCACCGCTGCTGATCAATCTGGTGACTCAAGGGCTTAGTGGTCTGCGCATGACGCGTGCGGTGGTGATGGTGCAGCGGGAGGTGGCGGATCGTCTGTGCGCGGCCCCGGGCGGCAAGCAGTACGGTGCGCTGAGCGTGCTCGTGGGCGCGATGTGTGAAGTGGAACTGGTAGGCAAGGTCAGCCCCGCCTGTTTTTGGCCCCGGCCGAAGGTGGAGTCGGCGATCGTGCGCCTCGTACGGCGTGATAAACCTCTGACGGATGACGTACAACGGCTCGGCGAGACCGTGGCGCTGCTGTTCGGGCAGAGGCGTAAGCAAATCGGCACCATCCTCGGTAGGCAAAAGCCGATGCCCAACGGGATCGACCCCAGCGCCCGGCCCGAGCAGCTAACGGTGGAACAATTGGTGCTGCTGGGCGATTGGTTATACCAATCAAGCAATGGATTGCCCTAGCGCTCTGGTACGCGGGATCAGAGCCAGCAATGGGTTCAACGCTTAAGACGCGGTCAAATTGACGTGGAGACGTAGCGGGCTGTTGATGGTAATGCCGGAGAGGTCTACTATCACGTAACTTGTTTCACCAGGCCCGATGACGATGCGTATTGTATGGTTCAATCCGAAGCATTCGGTTGCCGTGGGGCAAGAGCAAAGCCAGCAGCGCTTCGAGGGTCGGTTGCCATCGCAATAAATAATGATCAACCAAAGGAAGCAAACGGATGCGGATACTCATAGCGATCCCGGTTTACAACGAAGCCCGATACGTGGACGGCGTGCTCGACGAAGTGCGGCGATATGCTGACGACATCCTCGTGATCGACGACGGGTCGACCGACGACACGCCGGTGCTGGTGTCGCGTCAGCCTGTGGAGGTAATTCGGCACGCAAGTAACCGCGGCTACGGCAGGACCATGGTCGACGCCATCCGCTGGTCCATGTGCTACAAGTACGATTGGCTTGTGACCATGGACTGCGACCGCCAGCACGAGCCGGCGAGCCTGCCCGTGTTTTACGAGGCGATCGAGCGTGGCGACGCGGACGTGATCAGCGGTAGCCGATATATGCAATCCACAGCCGACGAGGACTCGCCGCCACCGGATCGGCAGACGATCAATGCCGCGATGACGAATCTGGTAAACGAGCGATTGGGGCTGGGTATTACTGACGCCTTCTGCGGGTTTAAAGCCTACCGTGTGGACGCGGTGAACAAGCTGACGCTCAGTGAGCCGGGCTACGCATTCCCGATGCAGTTTTGGGTACAGGCAGCGGCGCATAGGCTTCGGGTCGAAGAGGTCCCCGTCCGGCTAATCTACAATGACCCGAACCGCAGCTTCGGCGGCCCCCTCGACGACGCCGACCACCGCATAACGCATTACAAAGAGGTATTCGCTACTGAGTTGGCGAAGTTCCCCGATCGATTCGGCGAGGCGGCGTGTGCCTGCATGGCGGAAAAACCAGGCAGCGGTGAGCAGGCGGACGAGGCTACACAGCAAGAGCGGTTGGCGGCGGGGAATTAGGCGTTTCGTTCATTTTGAACTCATCCCAAAACCTCTGATAGGGGGTGAATCGGGTACCACTGGCTGCTTGCCAGCCAGTGTAAATGACGAAGGTTTACACAGGTGGATCAATTATCGGTGGTCTATTGCTTGGGTTTTGGGATGGGTTCTAATAGATTGGTGCTGACGCGGTGATGCAGGTGATGATCGAACCACCGATGTCCGGCTGGCAAGTGGGGCGCGGTGGCGGCCCGGCTCGCGCGGAATTAGCACAGATCACAGCAGCTAACGCGGATCGGCTTGGCAGATGTCTGAACGGCATCGGTCCGGTGATCGCTACGGGTCACCAGGCGTGGTTGTGGCACCCGGGTATCTTGGCAAAGGACCTGGCTGCGCAACATGCTGCGGAACTGCACAATGCCCAGACGCTGCACGTGGTTGTGGACCAGGACGTGAGCGGGCCCATGCGCCTGCAAATTCCCGTGGTGGACCAGGGGCGAGCGGGTGTGCAGGTGATCGAGATCGGCGAGGTAGACACCGTGGTGGCGACGTGTTGCCAGGGACCTCTGAATACGGGGCGGGTCGTGCAGCGCTTGGACGCCACGCGGCAACGGTTTGGAAAAACGCTTGCGGTTGATCTCGGCGTGATCGCGGAGGCATTTGAGGACCTGCCGGATTGTCAAACACTCGCCCAGCAGATCACCGTGGTACTTGCGCGCTTGCGCGCGGCGATGATCGACGGTTGGCAGCCGATGCCGATCGTGTTTGCTAGTGATCTGGTGAAGCTGACGGTGTTTCAAGACTTGATCGACCGGATGGCAGCCGACGCGCAGCATTGTGTAGAGCAGTACAACCACGCGGTGGCGGCGCACCCGGATGCGGGCGTGGTGCCGTTGGGAGGCGACCGTGACCGTGTGGAGCTTCCGCTGTGGTGGCTGAGTTGGGGCCGGGTGCGCCAGCGTGTATTTGCGGAGATAACCAGCAAGAGGAATGCGGAATTGGTACTGGAAAACGGAGAACGAATCGAGGCGGGCGCGTGGAAAAATGCTGCGGAGCGAAAAACGGGAAACACCGACGAAAGCGCAGGCACACTGGCGCCGAGGGCATTGCTCATGACAGCGGTGCTTCGGCGGTGGTGTTGTGATTATTTCATACACGGGCGTGGCGGAAACGTGTACGACCGTATCACCGATCAATGGTGGCGCACCTGGCTAGGTGAGGAATTGTCCCCGACGGCCATGGTGACAGCCGACGTGACGCTGGGCCTGGGCGTGCCGGTGGCGGACGAGATAGAAGCGAGACGTGCGGTGTGGCGGGCGCACCACACACAGCACAACGTGGACCGCGCAATTCAGGTGGAGGGCCAAGCCACGGACCTTGCAAATCGCAAGCAATATTTGATCTCGCACATGGACGACGACCGGGACCGTACCCGGCGGGCAGCGGCGTTTGCGGAAATACATCAGATCAACGATCAATTGCGGCGAGCGTACCCCGACGTTGTGCTACAGGCACAAGACAAATTACAACAGGCACAACTGGGTGTGACCAACCAGGCAGTGGCGGGTAAACGCGATTGGTGTTTTGCTTTGTACGAGCGGAAGAAAATCCGTGAGGTGGTAGGGGCGATGGGTAGCGATCAGTGACGCAGAGTGTTAGCCCCCGCGCACGCCGAAGACCGCTGCGGCACACCAACCGTTGCCGATACGGTCAGCAATCGGAAAACCGCGTATGGCGGGTATGCCTACTGGCTGGCCCTTGTCGAGACATCGCCGGTGCCAGGCAGCCAGATCGTGCTCGGCAGTCGCTTGGTCGGCGGTGAACAACACCAGCAGCAGGCCGGCGTGGTAGATTTGGCTGTCGGTCCAGAGTTTTTTAACGTCGGCAGTGACCGGCGAAAACAGCTCCTTACTGTACCGCGGAAAGGGGCCTGTGGTCTCGAATTGAGCGACGGTTTTCACCTCCAACCAATAGGCGTCCTGCGGGTCCAGCGCAGCAGGCGTGTCGAATAGCGTGCCCTTAATCAACGGGTCACGCAACGGCTGGTTAGGCCCCGGTGTGATCACGAGGTCGCAGCGCTTGCCTTCACTGAGGCGTGCCTTGGGCCAATCGTCGGGGTATTGCAGTTCAGCCCAGACGCCGAACCCCGTATCGGTCAGCGCTTGCCGGAGCAGCGGGTGCAGACCCAGTTCGTCGAGGCAGTCGAACCCATAAACAACCTGCTCCAGGTCGTCGTTTTGGGCGCGGTTTCGCAGCCCCTCAGCGATAGCGTCGGCGAGTTGGGCAGTAGACCAAGGCATAAAAAATCGCAAGGTCCGCAGCGTGTCATGACGGACAGTTTTGCGGGAGTCACGTGACAGCGGGTTGCACCGTCGGTGGGCTTTCGCGATCGGTGAGCACCTCGGCGCGCAGCCGCGGCAGGCAATGCGGGTATTCACGTTGGAGGAACGCGATCAGTTTTTCTCTCACCAGACAGCGCAGGTCCCACGCTTTACCCGAGTCGGCGGCGCTGACCAGTGCTCGAAGCTCAACCGTCCGGTCGGTCGTGTTGGTCACTAGAACGCCGCAGACCTTGCCGTCCCATTTGTCTGATGATTCGACGATACTTTTTAGTTCTTGTCTGACCGCTTCGACCGGGACGCTGTAGTCGGTGTAAATGTAAATGGTGCCCAGGATGTCGGCGGTGCGTCGCGTCCAGTTTTGGAAGGGGTGTTCAATAAAGTACTGCAACGGCACGATCAGGCGGCGCTGGTCCCAGATACAAACGACGACATAGGTTGCTTTGATTTCTTCGATGCGACCCCATTCGCCATCGACGATCACGACGTCGTCAAGCCTGATGGGCTGGGTCAGCGCCAGTTGAATCCCCGCGATCAGATTGGAGATCGTCGGGCGGGCGGCCAGACCCAGTGCCAGCCCCGCGATCCCCGCCGACGCCAACAAGCTGGCGCCGAGTTGTCGGGCTGTTGGAAAGGTCATCAAGACGGCGGCCAGGCCCACGACGCCCACGACGATCTTGCCTGTGCGGACCAGTACGCGAGCTTGTGTATGGACGCGTCTAGCTTCGAAGTTGTCACGCACATCGATTGGGTGTTGGCTCTTGATAACGTCGAGGATGACGGACAACGCGCCGATAACCAGCCACGTGACCGACATAACAAGAGCGACGCTGACGGCTTGGCGCAACACGTCAGGCGATGAGCCTTCGGTTACGAGTAAGGGCAGTACGAGCTGGATGGCCAACAATACCAGCACCATGCGTGCGGGCTGACGTGTGTAAGCTACCAGCGCGGTGTCGGCGACGCCCTCTGTTTGTCGGGTGATCCTGACAGCGATGAGGTAGATCAAAGCGTGGATGGCTAGGGCGACCACGACGGCGACCGTTAGCGCGACCAAGGCCCAGGCCCAAGGGCGTAGGGGTTCAGGAACGGCATCTAGTATGGTGTGCATGGTGTCTTTTTATCGTTTTTTTTGGGTTTTGACTAGAAGCTGTTTCAAACCCCCTCTCCCCTTGAGGGGAGAGGTTGGGTGAGGGGTGAAAGCTCCGCAAATCATGGGCACACGACCCTCCCCCTACCCCCTCCCTAACAGCAACATTATGCGTCATGGCCGTAAACACTTGCGTCAAACGCAGTTCGCGTTCACACTTGTCTCACACACGTTCACAAGGAGCAGCCGGTAGGCCCGGCATCTTGCCGGGCATTCTTCCTGTCTACACCCCGTATGTCCGGGTCCGCCCGGACATACGGGGTGCAGATCACCGATCTGCCGCCGCTTGATGCATAATGTTGCTAACAGGGAGAGGAGTTATGAAACCAGTTCTACCATGCCCCGTGCGTGACGCTCATTAATTTACCAACTCGCCAGCTCGCCGGTGATCGGTTCCACGAGGTCTTTGATGGTGACCACCCCCACGGGTTTGCTGTTTCGCGTCACCACCGCCAATGCCGCGTGTTGAGTTTGCAACGTGGTTAGCGCTCTACGCAGCGGAGTCGTGGCGTCGATCGTCAGCGCAGGCGACATCAGCTCGCGCAGCGGGGGGCATTGTTCGGGGCTGTGTTGCAGGACGTTGTAGATACTCATGAGGCCGATCACCTGTCCCGACGCATCGGTCACGGGGAACCTTGAAAAACTCGTCCGATCAGCCAGGTCCCACATCATGCTTGGCGGGTCGTTCACGCGGACCTTGGTAACTTTTTCCCAAGGCACCATCTCATCAGCCACAGTCAGTGTGCTCAGAGCCATGACCCGTTCGACGATGGCGGATTGCTCGTCGCTGAGCAAGCCGTGCCCCACGCCCTCTTTGACCAGCAATTCGACTTGGCGTCTGGGGTGGAACGCAGCACCAGGACTCGGTGTGTGCAGCAGCCTCGCCGCCTGGTTGCTGACACCCTCGATCAACAGCAGCAAGCCGGAGCACCAGAACAGCTTGCGTGATAGGTCTAATAGCCATGCGAATTGGTACGTTAGCCGGTCGCTGTGAGCAGAGAAAAGGTCCTTGGGCAGCACCTCGCCGAAGATCAACAGCATCGGCGTGATGATCAGAATGTTAAATACGATCACTTGCCAATCGTTAAATCCTTGGTGCTCCAGGATGACCGCCATCGCAGCGGTTCCCATGTAGTTTGAGACGTTGTTCCCGATCAACAGCGTGCTCAAGAGCGTGGTGGGCCGATGCACGAGCTGGTTGAGGATGCGTGCCGATCGTTGACGCTGATGGTCGAGGATCTGTAGCCGCACGCGGTTGATCCGGTAGATACCCGTTTCCAGGCCCGAGTAAATGGCACTACCCACCATGCCCACGATCATGACCGTCCACCACAGACTGATGGTTGATTCGTTCACGACTTTTCCTCCTTCGTCGCCGAAGGCGAAGGGGAAGAGGCCTCAGCACCATTGACTAGTCGGATCGTTAGCCACGCGATCCGACGGTGGTCCATTTCGGAGACGTCGATAATTACGTTGCCTATCGTGGTTTTATCACCGACGCGAGGTAGCCGACCCAGTCTGGCCATGACCAGGCCGCCCAGTGTGCTCACCCCTGCCCTTAGCGCTGCGGTGCTGCTCGGCAAAGACGCCATGGCGGGGTATTGCTCGAAATGGTCTAGCCATTCGTGGATCGGCAGGTTCGCGCTCACTCGCCACACGCCGGGTTCGACCTGTTGGAATTGGGGCTCCTGGATCGGCTCCCGTGGGCCGGCAATTTCTCCCACCATCTGCTCCACGACGTCTTCGAGTGCCACCAAGCCCGCGGTCCCGCCGAACTCGTCGACCGCGATGGCCAGTGTCGTGCCGGTCTTGCGGAAGTGCGCCAGAAGCTGATCGGCGCGTTGGAGTTCGGGCACGAAGAACACGCTCCGCACGGCTCGCGTGATCGATTCCGGGGTGTGCTTCGATGTCAGCAGCAATTGCCTGGCGTGCACGATCCCCTCGATGTGGTCGAGATTTTCATGGTACACGGGGATGTGGCTGTGCCCGGTGGTGCGGATCAATTCAAACAAATCACCCGGTTCGTCCGCCAGATCGTGGGCTTTGATATCGACCCGGGGCGTCATCAGGTCACGGACTTTTAGTTGGCTCAGCTCGAGCACCTGTTGCAGCAGCCGTTCCTCGTCGCGGTCGAGCACGCCGCGTTGTCGGCTCTGCTCCAGAATCATTTCGAGTTCGGTGGGTGATAGCGCGGGCGGCTTGTCTTGCGGGGCGATCAGCCGTGCCAGCGGCGCGATGATCAGCGCGCTGAACGCCACCCGCAGCGGGGCTATGACACGATGAATGACCATCAGCGGCAGCGCACTCAGACGTGAGCAATCCGCTGCGCGTCTCGACGCCAACAGCTTCGGGAGCACCTCGCCCAGCAGGATCAGCACGACCAGCGGCACGATACTCAACGCGCCCAGGGCGATAGGGTTCAGCACGTCGAGCTTCCGCAGCCGTAGCAACAGGACCGCGCTGATCACAAAGTACGCGACGTTTACGGTCATGTTCGCGACCAGCAGCGTGATGAGAATCGAGCGGGGATTGCTCAGCAGCGGGGCGATCGTGGCACGCATCAGATTGCTCGACCGGCTTAACCGCAGTTGCTGGTGCTTGCTTAGGCTAAATAATGCCGTCTCGCTGCCGCTGAAAAACGCGCTGGCAATTAAAAGCACGGGCAGAGCGAGTAGCAGCAGGATGTCAGCGAGGGGTAGCATCAGATTAGTTATAAATATAGATCGGCCAGGTGCGTGGCTCTACTTGTGCCACCGGTCATAGCTGGTGTGCCACCGGCCAAATCTGGCCTTTCAATCACGCGGCCCGCACCTTGACCTGTTGTATAGAGCGATCGGCGTGGGCGGTCAGACCCTGGCACTGGACAGCCCTTCCCACCGGTGGCGTGCGACGGCGTCGATCACGCGTTCGGCGGCGTCAACCGCTGCGTAGCCCGCCACCGCGTCGACCGTCGGCCTGTCACCGCTGCGTATTGCATGAATAAAGCTCGTCAATTGCGCTGTGAGCGGGTCTTGGTCCGGGTCGTCGCCGGGCGATTCCATTGTGAGTTGGTCGATATGGACCAACTCGGAGTAATCGAGATTTGCCAGGTCCGACCCTGCTGCTAACTGACGGCGAAGACCTTCGAGCGCCGCTGCGTTATCCGATTTTCGGATGACCACGCCGTCCCGCTTGGCGTAGTCCAAGCTCACGTAGGCGTCTTCGCTGACGATTCGCATTTTTCGGTGTGTCTTCATAGCCAATCGACTGGCGGTGAGGTTCGCCACGCAGCCGGAGGCAAAGACCAGACGCGCGTTGGCGACGTCTTCGTGTTCGCCCAGCACCGCCACGCCCGCCGCGTCCACACGCTCGATCGGCGAGGCGGCGAGCATCAGCACGATGTCCAGGTCGTGGATCATCATGTCCATCACCACGCCGATGTCGAGTGATCGAAACGTCATGGGGCTCACGCGGTCGACCTCGATAAAACGGGGCTGAATACCCATCGTTGCCACAGCCCGCACCGCTGGATTAAACCGCTCGGTGTGGCCCACCTGCAGCAGCGCACCGCAACGATCGGCACGGTCGGCTAAGCGCTTCGCCTCGGCTACGGTCGGTGCCAGCGGCTTTTCGATCAGGCAGGCGATCTTGCGCTCTAGCAACGGTTCGGCTGCGTCGGCGTGGAGGGCGGTGGGCACGGCGATGCTGGCGGCACGCAGGCCGGGGTGAGCCTCTAATAATTCTTCGAGTTCGGCGTAGCACGCGCAATCAAATTCGTCCGCCACAGCCCCGGCACGGTCCGCGTCCGGGTCCACCACGGCTACAAGATTGACTTGGGTAAGTTGGCTGTAGATACGCGCGTGGTGTTTGCCCATTCGGCCCACACCGATTACAGCTACATCCACAGGTTGATGATTTGGGTCCATTGTCAATATGTTACCTTAAGTATAATAGGCTCAAAGGCTGCTACGATGAGGGTATGGACGAGCACGCCTTAAAACCAAAGCCACTGAGCCAACGCCCCGTGATTGGGATCACCATGGGCGAGCCGGCGGGCATCGGTCCCGAGGTGATCGTCAAGGCATTGGCAGACCCCAGCATCCGCGCCCTGGGCCGGTTCGTCATCTTCGGCATGAACGAGCTACTGAGCTACGCAGCCGATCTTGCCGAGATCAACCCTTATTGGTGGCGGCTCCAGCACGACTCGCCTCGTGCCGGGTACGACCTCGTGCACGGCGTCGTGGTCTTGGACTACGACGAGTACTCGATGCTGGGCCAGATGGTCCGTCGGCCGACAAAGCAGGGGGGCTACGCGTCGTTGCGGTTCCTTGATGACGCCATTACCGCGGCGATCAAGTCGCCCGACGAGTCCAGCCGAATCGACGCGATCGTGACCGCGCCGATTTGCAAAGAGTCCTGGAAGCTAGCGGGCTGCCGGTTCCCCGGCCACACCGAGTTGCTCGCAAAACGCACCGGGACCAAACGTGTCGTGATGATGTTTGAATCACCGAAGCTCCGCGTCGCGCTGGCTACCGTGCACATCCCGCTTGTGGAAATTCGCAACAAACTCACCATCGGCCGCGTTTTCGACCCGATTGACTTTGGCCACAAAGCCTGTCTGTCGCTGGGCATCGACAGCCCACGGATCGCCGTCTGTGGGCTAAACCCTCACGCCTCGGAGAACGGCCAATTCGGCGACGAGGAGCGTCGCATCATCTCACCTGCAATCGAGATGGCACGCCACGCGGGGATCGACGTCCACGGCCCGTTTCCAGCCGACACGATTTTTAACGACGCCGTCGCGGGCAAGTACGATCTAGTGGTGGCTATGTACCACGACCAGGGGCTGATCCCGATTAAGCTGTTGGCCTTCGACGAAGCGGTGAATCTGACACTGGGTCTGCCGATCATCCGCACGAGCGTCGATCACGGCACCGCGTTCAACCTCGTGGGTCAGAACAAAGCCAATCCCGGCAGCATGAAAGCGGCGATCCGGCTAGCGGCGAAACTAGCGACTCGGTCTCCGGTCAGGGCTGACTAACCCAACGCACGTCGTAAGCCATTCCAGCAGGCGCGCCCGGGCCCGACATGAGCGACTGCACCTCGCTCTGCGTGAGTTGCCGGTTAAACGTGTACACCTCGTCGATCCATCCTTTAAGCGGATAATTCCAGCCTGATAGCGTGAGGTCATCGGTGTTCATCGTCATGACGCCAAACGCCATGGGCTCATAATTACCCACACCCCCGGAGTTGGTGCCCATACCGCCGGTGTACCCATCGGCATCGACCTGTGTCCCATCGTGGTACAGCTTCATCCCGTCGGGGCCGAATGTGAAAGCGATGTGATACCAGGTATTGTTTTGTAAGACATTGTGCGCGGATTTTATTGTATAAGACGCTCCCCCGCCGATTGTGACGCTTTGAAGCCGGACCTCGATATGATTGCCTTCGTGTATGAATATGCTCAGGTGCCCGCCGGTGTCAAAGCCCGCGGAGTCTTTGGAGATCAGCCCTTGTCGAGTCGTGGTGTTGAACGTCTTGAACCACAACACAAAAGTGCCTTGGTCGAGCAGAAATGCATTGTTATGCGGGACCTCGACGTGGTCATTGACGCCGTCGAACTGCACTGCTTTGCTGTTCGTCATCGCTCCGGATTGGTTCAGGCTCACCCCGTTGCGATAGACCCCGTTGGAGTTGCCGACCGAGTCGCCCGCTACGGTGCCGGACGTCTCGTCTAGGTTCCAGTACGCGATTTGCCCGGGCAGCATCGGTTGGCTGGCCCACTCCAGCGAACGCTCGACGAGTGTCAACCCTGCTGGCGTGAGACTCGACCATGAAAAAGTATCGCCAGCCAACGGCAAAATCACGCGCCGACCCGCAGCCGGCGTGCTGTCGGTCAGCGTGCCACCGGATTCGATCACTGCCATGACAGGCACGCTGCTTGAAGACCGTGTCGCCAAGACCGTCATCCCCGGCGCCAGCGTGCCGCTGATAGATCGCAAGCCTTCTGATGAACTGTTGACGATCGCCTGCAACCCGGTGCTCAATGGACTGGTGATGAAATGAGTATTGTCCGTGACATTGATTTGGGTATAGCCCGAGTAGTATGAGCCTTGGGTATTTGACAGTTTAAAGTCGTCGATGAGGTTCGTTTCTTCGCAGACGATGCCGATTGTTGTGTTTGTGAGTTTGGTATTGAGGTTGTATGAGTAAACATTTTCGGAGATGTAAGCCACCTCCGCGTTCGCCACGGCGGCATCACAGACCGATTGGCTGTCGTTTTCACCCAGCAGCGTGACCACGTAATCCCACGTCTCAAACTGAGCCCTGCGTGCCTTGTCCTCAGGGGCAAGACTATTGGGATCGGGCACGATCAACAGCAGGCGTTTCTTGGGGCCAGCGGGGTTAACGACAGTTTGGATCGTGTGTGAGAGCCCGCTGATTGTGCCCGTTACCGTCAATGTCATCGGGTCATTGGGGTCATCAGCCAGATCGCTATCCCCGTCGGGGATGTCGTCTCCGTCAATATCTTCGCCGTCTTCGCCGTAGATGGTAAACGTGCCGCCGCCGAACGCCTCGCTACCCACCCACAGGCCGTGGCTCATGTTCGTACGCCAATTGACGTCCGTATCGATATAAGCCAGTGCCATCGATAGGCCGGATTCAGCGATCGCTTGCGCCTGCGCTCGCCGCACCACGTTGTCGGTCAATCCCGCCGAGGTAACTTGAGCGTTGAGAAATGACATGCCAAGCGTCACCGCGACCGACACGGATATCAGCACGAGCAGCATCGCCATGCCTTTTTCACGGTGACGGACTTTTACGCTTCGCATTTAACTGCCTCTGGCGAATGTTCTCATAGATTACTGTCGGCTATCGGCCACGCAGCGAGACCGTGTTGGTAAATGTGCTCGAAGTGCTGTCGATCTCGAGGGTCAACGCGTAGCTCAGCAACGATACCACCTGCGGATTGGTTTGGTTTAGTGACTGTGTCCAAGCCGTGACACCGGTCGCCCAAAGCTCGCTGGGAAAGTTAGCCGTTCCCATCAGGCCCGCGGTGATCGTGCCAAAATCATCCGCCGGGCTGTAGGGCGTGTCGTTGACCTCCGACAAGCCGCTAGGGGCTTTGTACGACGTGAGGGTTCCGGTGGCGTCATCGCGTTGTATCCTGCGCAGCTCCGATAGGTTCGGGACGCCGTTCCGACGCGAATCACCCATCCACAGCACCAAGAAGTCGTTGCCTTGAGCCAGAACCATCTTGGATGAGCGAATGGCTGTATCAATCCGTGTGGAGAGGACCTTACCCCTCACGTTCGACCGGCGTAGCTGGGCTTGGCTGGTCGTGCTGTAAGCGACCGATGAGAGCATGGTCGTCAGCGCCAGCCCCACCATGGCTGTGATGGACATGGCGAGCATCATCTCGACGAGCGTTAAGCCAGACCGGCGGTAGAACGCTGTGTGTGTGGTTCTTCTGCGCGATATTTTCACGGCGAGTTCTCCGGGACAAAACGGATCACTGACCATGCTTGGCCCGCCGGGTCGGCGACCGTGACCGTGACCGTGATGCCATTGATGGTGGCTGCGAATGCCGTGATGGCCTGGGGCGTTGACGAGACAGAGACCGATCGGCTAAATACCTGCGCATCGGTGGCGTACAGGTTGCCGGTGAAATCGGTGATGCCACCGGGTGCCTCTATGTAACCATGGAAATCATCGACGTTGTCAAACGCCAGCCTGCTGGTCTCCCCGGTCTCAGGGCCCGGGGCCGAAGCACCATCCGGGTCGTGATAAGGCAGCGTCAGAATCTCTTCGAGCAAGTCCTGTGCCAGGGCCGTGGCCCGTATCGCGTTGTCACCTGCATGGGCGTGCGACTGTCCTGCCACGACGGCATACGTCACCGAGAGGACCGCAAGCGACAGGATGCCCATAGCCAACATCGATTCGATGAGCGTCAGCCCGAGGGTTTTGCTGCCACGCAGACCGGTGGGGTTGATTTTCATGGTTTGCCTCCTGGATCGAGCGGGCGGGATCGTATGCACGTCACCGCTCCTAGAGACAAATGAACGATATAACCTTGTGGGGACGCAACGGTTGTCGATTAATATCCGTAAAACGGTTGCCGTTACAGACCAAACAGACGTTCGGATAAGTACGGCATCGATCACCGATCGCCCACAGCCGTCGATGTCTCGGTAAGGCGGCTAACCAGCGGCACAAACAATGTCGAATATGGTTATGGTGAGCCGCATATTCCCAGCCCGTACTACTTTGAGCCAGAACCCGCCGTATCAACGGGCCGGGGCGTTTACCCTTTTGGAAATCATGATTGTCGTGGCGATCCTGGCCATCCTGGCGTCGCTGGTGCCGATGATTGGCTCAACCGACGAAGCCAGGCTACGCGGCGCGGCGCAGATGCTCGTGGCAGACCTTGAACTCGCTCAGATGCAGTCGATAGCCCACAGTGAGGACGGCCGTGTCCTGGTCTTCGCCGCCGCCGGCGACGCCTACCACCTCGGCACCGCGTCGAGTCCCGCCACCCCGATTATCAATCCGATTGACAAACGTGATTACGTGGTCCAATTCGGGGTCAGCCGTGCGTTTTATCTGGGGGGGGTCACCATCACAGGAACCTCACTGGGCGGCGACAATCAGCTCGGCTTTGGCGAATACGGTCAACTCGACCAAGCCACCCCGGCGACGATCACACTCGGTGCCGCGGGCAGCACGATCACCATCACACTCGATCCCCTGACGGGTGAAGTCTCGGTCGGGCCGATTTCGTAGAGCGGTCACGGGGCCCAAACGTTGATTAACCCCCCGCGACGACCTTGCCCATCGTGAACATCGGGATCAGCAGCGCCACCGCCACGAACCCGATGATCAGCCCCATCGTGAGGATCATTGCCGGCTCGATGAACTGCGTAGCTGTCTTGACGGCCTGATCGAGTTCCTGTTCGGAGAATTCAGCGACGCGGTTGAAGACCTGGCTTAGGCGTCCCGATTTTTCGCCACTTTCGACCATCTGGGCGATGTGATCGGGAATGAGCGGCGACTCGTAGAGCGTATCCGACAAGGGCATGCCCTGGCGTAACTGTTCGTCCACCCGATCCCATAGCTGTTCATAATAGACATTGTGCGTGACGTCTCGAACAATGGCGATAGTCTCGAGCAGCGACACGCCCGTGGCGATCATCGTGCCGATTGTCTGGCAGGCACGAGTGAGATAAAGCTTATTAAATAGATTGGCGAATACCGGTGAGTGTAATTTGAGCCAATCAATCTGTCCGCGCCCGAATGCGGTTCGTTGCCAGTAGAACACGCCGATACCCAGGACCGTTGTGCCGACAACCCAGACCGGCCAATATCCGATCATCAAGTCGCTGGCTGTCATGAGAAATTGCGTTGGAGCAGGCAAAGCGGCGCCGCGCTTTGCGTATATCTCTGCGAACCGCGGAAGGACGACGGTCAGCAAAAAGACCGTTACCGAGATGCACATCAGGATCATAAAAGCGGGATAGATCAGAGCCCCTCGCACCTGTCTGGCGGTGTGGTACTCCTTGGTCAGGTACGTGGCAATACGGTTGAGCATGGAACTCATGGTGCCGCTCGCCTCGCTGGCGCGCAGCAGCGCGATCATCACGGGGGGGAATGCACGTGGGTATTTAGCCAGTGCCGACGATAGGGGGTTCCCGGATTCAACGTGGTCGGTGACGTCTTCGAGGATGGCTCTGAACTTGGGGTCTTCCGTGCGTTCTGCAATGCCGCTGATCGCTTCGCTTATCGGGACGCCGGTGTCGAGCATCACAGCCAACTGATTGATCAGGAGGATGATGTCGTCCCGTTTGATCTTGCTGGTGTTGACCGGTTTGGCGGTGTCTTTGGCGGCGGCGTCGCGACCAGTAGTCGGTGATATTTTTTCGTGCAGACCCGCTGGTCTTTTGCCGCGAGGATCGTTGGGCCGAAAGCCGTTTGTGGCGGTCTTGGCGCCCTCGCCTGTGTGGCTGGAAGTTTTGTTTAAAAAATCGTTCACAAACCCATCCTTTTGATCGGCGTGGCCGGGTCGATCAGGGCGTCATCAGTCATCGGCTCTGGAATACGTGTGCCAGTCGGGGTCGTCCTTTTTCTGATCGTTTTGGGACGACTCATTTTTCCGGGCGACCACATCGAGCAGTGCCTCGATGCTTGTGATGCCCTGTTTTACTTTTTCCACCCCGTCTTCTCGCAGCGTCGTGTATCCGCCGTTTGCACGCGCCAAGCGCCGCAACTCTTGTGTCGGGGCGCCGACGCTGATCGCTTCGAGAACATCGTCTTCCGGGATAAACATCTCGTATATCCCCACCCGCCCTGAGTAGCCGCTGTTTCGGCACCGGTTGCACCCCTTGCCCTTGTAGAACGTTTCAATAGGCAAGGTATTGCCGAACATCTGTGTGAGCGTCCTGTGCATCGAGTCTGTGAGCGTGGCTTGTTCTTTGCAGTGTGTGCATATTTTTCGGATCAGTCTCTGGGCGATGACGCCCTGAAGTGACGCTGCCACGAGATACGGCTCGACCCCCATGTTGATCAGCCGTATCACGGCACTGGGCGCGTCGTTTGTGTGGAGTGTGGATAGGACCATATGTCCTGTCAGAGCGGCCTGCGTGGCGATCTGGGCAGTCTCGGTGTCACGGATTTCACCGACCATGATCACATCGGGGTCCTGCCGCAGCAGAGCCCGCAGGGCACCGGCAAAGGTGAACCCAGCTTTTGTATTAACCTGAAATTGGTTGACACCCATCAGGTTATTTTCGATCGGGTCTTCGACGGTGCTTACGTTTACCGCTGGGTTGACGATCTCGGATAGAGACCCGTAGAGCGTGGTCGACTTGCCGCTACCTGTGGGGCCGGTCACCAGGATGACCCCGTTTGGTTCGGCGAGCAGTTGTCTGATCCGTTCGAGCATCACGGGCGGGAAGCCTAACGTCCCCAGGTCTAGCTTCGTGTTTTTGTTATCGATTACCCGGATCACGACCTTCTCACCGAACTTTGTGGGCATCGTGGAGACACGCAGGTCGATCGATCGCTTGTCGAATACAACCGTGATGTTGCCGTCCTGAGGAATGCGCCGTTCGGCGATATCCATCCCGGCCATGATCTTGATTCGGCTGACCACCGCGGAGAGCATCGAGAAGGGGGGCTTGGTCTTTTCGTATAGATCGCCGTCGACGCGGTAGCGCACCCGGAACAACTGCTGGTCTGGTTCGATATGGATGTCGCTGGCCCGCTCACGAACCGCGCCGTGGATGATGTAGTTAACCAGCTTGATGACAGGCGAGTCGGAAGCGGCGTTTTGGAGGTCTGCCAAATCCTCATGTTGCTGCTCGATGATGGTTATTTCACCTTCACCGTGCATGTCATCGAGGATATCACTAAACGCAAGTTCTTCTTCTTTGGCGTCCTCGAGCGACTCGATTACGTCGTGGATATTCGTCCCCGTTGCCGCCACGATACGAACATCGCATTCCATCAACCGCTCGATGTCTTCGATCAGAAATATATTCGTAAAGTCTTCGACCGCTACCGAGAGCTGGCCGTCGGTCCAGGACAGGGGTAAAATATTGTTTTTATCAATGAACGGCCGGGGCAAGAGCGAGACCGCGTTGGGATCGATTTCTTGCGGGTCGATACGCAGGAACGGGACACCCGCCGACACCGCCATCGTTTCGATCAGGTCCTCAGCGGTGATGAAGTTCAGTTCGACAATCACACGGCCAAGCAATTTATTGGGGCGGTGCTCTTTCTGATAAGCAAGCGCTTGTTCAATTTGCTCGTCGGTAACCAGGCCGCGTTCGATCAACAGATCGCCGATCCGCGACGCATGGACCCTGGCCGAGCCGGGCGATGTTTGATTTGTCTCGTCGTTTAATCCCATTGTCTTTCTCACCTCGTGACGGGAAGACACCGATCTGTGCGGCGTGCGTAGCTATAATTGCAGTTTTGCTTCGATGCCGTTGACCTCTACGATTACGTGATGCTGCTCGATCCTTCTAATCGTGACGCCGTTGACGGAATCGCCTTCGTGTACTGTTTCTCCGTTAATCAGCGCGCGAGAATCATCGCCGAGCATCGTGCCTTGGAGCGTCAGACTCCTAAGCGCCGCCTCGGCACGCGGGCCTATCCCCTGTGTAGCTTCAGGCTCTTGGTTGTCGCTCGCCATCCCTTCATACCTAAACAAGTCACGCGTCAATGTGGCGGGCCAGTCGACCTCGATCGTGGGCTGACTTTCAGCTCCAATTTGACCCGTCGTAGCTTGAGCCGCAGTGGGAGAAATTTTTTGAGCTGAGGTTTGTTTGTTCCGCTTAGGGCGTGGGCTACCCTGTAATGCGATTCGTCCCCAGATCAAGCCCAGGCCTGCCAGCAAGATGCCCAGCATGACGAACTTTTTCTTCTGAGCCGCTTGATGACGCGAGGCGCCGTTGTGGGTTCGTTTCACGACGCACCCCCTTGACCGTCACGGAAGAACGTCGACATCTCCACGTTGATCAGCAGCAGATCGTCTTGATCGGCAGACCCGTTTTGGACAGTCAATTTGTCTACTCGGATGATACGCTTGTGTGACTCGATCCACCCAAGCAGGTCGAACAGCGTTAGGAGGTTTCCCTTGAAATGAAGCGTCATGGGCACACGGCTAAAGTCGCTGCCTTCGACGACGGTATTGGTCTTTAGTTCGCGGTCTTGTACGGAGGCTTCGTCGAGCCGGCCGCTCACCTGGACCAGCAGCGGGCCGAGGTCCGCTTTGGGGGGTATCGCCAGGTCAAAATCGGCTTGCGTGGTATCTGTGCGCTGACTCTTTATCTGATCCGTTTTGGCCTTTGCCAGCGTCGTGTCGAGTTGTTGTTTCTGGAGGACGATCTTTTCGCGTTTCTCCGCCACCGCAGCGTGGTGGGGTAGCCAGAACAGCGCCACAAAGGCAGCGGCAAAGCCAATCGCAGCTAGCGCCGGGATGAGTTGGTCACGATTTATTTTCATGCGGAGCTTTCTGCTTGCGAACGAGGCTAAAGTGACGGTCCATTGGGATGTCGGCTGTGACCTGGAACTCGCGCATTATCTTGGTGCCGTTTTCGATCGGTCGGCTGTACGCCAATTCGATGTTGTCGAATAGCGGGGTTTCGTCCAGCCGCGCCATAAGCTGCCCGACCGCCACGTCGTTGGGTGCTAGCCCTTCGAGGACAAGCCTCAGGGGTCTGGCTTTCTCTTGGGGTGATTTACCTTTCGACGCGCGCTGTCCGACCGCCTTGCGCGGGTTTGCCTTGGCTGGTTCGCCGGTGAACGAGAATTTGGTCAGCCCCATCGTGGGAGGCATCAATCGGGCGACGACAGCCATGACTGAGCTTGGCGGGACCGGTGTCTTTACTTTTTTGTACAGAGCCTGCTGCTGTGATCGTGAAGAGCGTGTCGGCGTGCTCTGATCGGAGGTGTCGAGAGTGGCTTCTTTGATCGACGTGATTTGGCTGGCCAGTGAGGTGATTTGCTGGTCAAGGTCGGTGATCTGTAGTTGGGCGTAGGCTTGCCAGACACCCGCCGCGACGATAGCTGTGAGCGCCACCACTGCGACCCGCATCGCCATCAAGCGGCGTTGCTGCGCCAATATGGCCCGGGATGGGATAAAGTTGATTCGATTCAAGGGTTTTCCCCCTGGTCCAGATCGGACTCAAAATAGGTCGCTAGGCCGGCGCTCGTCGCCCACAGGCTGGGCGGCGCTTTGGCAGCCAACGCGCGGGTTGATCGGACCCAATCGGCGCGGCCAATTAATCGTCCACCCATCGTGCGGAACGTCTGTGTCCAATCCACTTCCGCCAGCGTTTCGATTAATTGGAGTTGGACCCCGGTTTTTCGGCTAAGCTGTTCGACAAGTGCCTGTTCCTGGGCGCCCCCTCCTAAGATGAAACCGGTTTGAGGCTTGCCCTCGCGGAACGAAACGTTGTAGTACTGAATACATTTGGCGATCTCTTTGGCTAGGCCTTGCGCTTGTGAAGCCACGGCTTTGCTCAACGCGTCGTTTATGGCGTGGGGAGCCTGCGCGTCAGCGGGGTTGTCCCCGGCACCGTTGCGGTGTCGCTGGTTTTCGCGCGTCGCTTCGACTTGATCGATTGACGTTTTCAGCTCTCGGGCAACCACGTGGTCCAGTGCAATTACGCCTGTATCAAATCGCTTTACGAAACGGATTTCATTGTTCCGGATGATTAAAACGGTGGTGGACCTGTAGCCTACGTCCAACAAGAGTTGGGCATTGTCATCGGGCGTCGAGTGGACGCTGCGTGCCAAAGCCGAAGGCGTCGCATCGATCGCAACCGACACGAGACCGGAACGGTTCAACAGCGTCATATAATCGTTAACGGCGGCCAATGGTGCCGCCATGGCGATGATCTCGCGACGCTTCTGCTCATTTTCCCAGACGATGCCGGCGTCAAAGTATTGGACGGCGAGGTCTTCAGGAGAGGTGTTGAGCAGGTCAGCCATCTGCGTCTGTACCTCTATGTCGCGCAGCTCGTCGGCTGCGGGATCAAGACGCATATTGCGGTATTCGAGTAAGTCGTTTGGCATGCACGCGACGGCTTCGCTGCCGACAAACCCGTTTGATTTAAGGAGCTTCCTGATGATGGCTGCCAGTTCGTCGAGGTGAGACCGCCAATCGTCGCGGATCGTAGGCGGTAATTTTTCAATATCCGCCACGACGCGCAGATGGTCTTGAGCGTCGCGTCGCATCTGCATGATCTTGAGGCATCGGCCACCCAGGTCCACGCCGATTGGGCCACACGTCTTGTCGCGCAGCGGATTGAGCAGATGTGCCTGCGCTTTCCAAGACCGGATTGTTTCATCAAGTTTTATCAAGGTGCAGCCACCACGTCGTTGGGTAGTAGTTCTAGATCAACAATTTGAGCCGCCGAGACCACGCCCCAGATTGATCCCAGTGTTTCGTCGTATTGCCAGTCCGCGCTGTTGTCGGCGGCACAAACCGATCCGTTCGTGAAGGGGTTCGTGGGGGCTTGCCTCAGATAGGGGCCAAAGTTGCCCCCGAGATTGCCGTTGGCGTCCGTGGCGTTGGTGATATTCCCCCACATCTGTGCAAGTGTTGGATATTGGCCGTTATGCTCTGCCTGATAGACCTGCAACTGCGAGCGTATTTCCTGAATGTCCGTCAGCATCGAACTGGCACGGGCCGATTCAGAGACATTGACGTAATGAGGAAATACGATGCCGGCGAGGATCGCGATGATGGTCACAACGATCAGCACCTCGACCAGCGAGAATGCCATCATCCCTGACCGTCTCATATCTCCACGCCACAGCATCCGCCGCTCCCCGCCTCAAAACGAACGAAACATTGATACAGGCCCTGGTTGCATACCGCGATCAGACACGTTGATAGGCGTGCCTTGGTTGGGCGGTTACAAACCATGGCCAAGTTTCGATGACTCAGCGATTTGTGCGAACAAATCTATATATGTGAATTCGTCTAGACGTAATCGGGACTTTAAGCTGGCTGCTGGACACGGCTGATGTGTCTTTGCTTGCAAACGTCCAATATCGACACGCGTTTCAACCCGTACTTATCGGCGTCTGGCGATCCGGATAGATATGCATATGCACATACAGCGTAGCGATCGAATCCGGGCCAGCGGGCCTACGGGAAGGGGGTACGGCTAGGGCAGCCTCACCGGGTGGTTATTGGCCCTTGCGCGGGCTGAATTATTTTGAACACAATTCTAAAATAATCCAAGCCAAATGACTGCTCGATTTGTGTCGATCTGAGGGTAAGCGTGCGCCTATTTCGGGCTTGTTGAAGCCCGGCAGTCCAACCGGGTCATCGGACGGGCGCAAGTTTAAGGCGGATTCGCCGGAGGGGCGGTTGATTTGGACGGCAAAGAGCTATCAGGCTCGCAAGCATCGGATTCGCAAACCGCGTCGCGTGGCTTGAGGTTTAAAGCTACTACGGTCGCTGTGGCGGCGATCGCCATGGCGCTGCTTGTCATGGCGGCGGCGAGCATCATCCAGAGCCAGCGCGCGATCAATAAGCACCAGGTCCAGGCAGCGCAGGCGATCGCGGCTACCTTTGCAAGCATCGGCAGCACGGCGCTGGCACAGAACGACTCGGCCAAGCTAGACGCCCTGTGCAAGGACTTTTTGCAAGGCAACGAAGACATCACGTTTGTTGCGTTTTATGCCAGCCAAGGGCACCAGATGGTCTATCACCACAGGTCTGAGCGCGCTACGGGGACCGATCAAAGTATCAGCAGCGATAGCGACGCCAACGCGATCGTCATCTCCACGCCGGTTTATTCTTTCGCCAGTGAAAATGGGCAACAGATCAGCGGAAAAGAGATCGGGCGCGTTGTCATCGGTGTGGCCGTTGCACCGATGTCGCAGACATTGCGCGACCAGAGCCTGGTGACGCTGGCGATGGTACTCCTGGCGGCGACTTTGAGCACCGCACTGGTCGGCGTGACCATCCGCCGATGGGCATTTCGATTGGATCAATTGGTCGAAGCGGCGCGTGGGATGAGCCGTGGTGATTTTGGTGGGGCGTTTAACGACGATCGCGACGACGAGATCGGGCAGCTATCTCGGTCGTTTGACCACATGCGCAAGGTCGTTCAGGAGCGAGACGCCGAGTTGCGGCAGCTCAACCATGGGCTCTTGGATCAGGTTAAGGAACGAACACGAGACCTGGAACAATCGAAAGAAGCAGCCGAGGCGGCGAGGGAGACCGCCGAACGCGCCAACCGCGCCAAGAGCGAATTTTTGGCCAATATGAGTCACGAGCTGCGCACGCCGCTCAACGGCATCGTCGGGATGATCGAGCTGTTGCGGAATACCAAACTCGACGAGCAGCAGAACAGGTACGCTGAGATATGCAGGTCCAGTGCCGACTCACTGCTGAGCCTGATTACCGACATCCTTGACTTTTCAAAAATCGAAGCGGGCAAAATCGAGCTCGAGTCGATCAGCTTTGATCTGCGAGCGGTGATCGAAGATACCGCTGATATGCTCGCACAGAAGGCAGACAGCAAAAACCTTGAACTCGCCTGTTACGTGGACCCGGCTGTGCCCGATACCGTGCGGGGCGACAGTGAGCGGCTGCGGCAGGTTCTGATCAATCTTGTCAACAACGCGATCAAGTTCACCGATCACGGCGAGGTCGTCATCCGCGCGTTCTCCGACCCGGTTAGCAACGATAAAGATTTAGTGCGGTTCTCGGTATCGGATACGGGTATCGGTATCCCGCCTGACCGGATGGATAGGTTATTTAAGTCATTTTCGCAGGTCGATAGCTCAACGACGCGCAAATACGGAGGCACCGGGCTGGGTTTGGCGATTTGCAAACGGTTGGCCGAGATGATGGGCGGGCGTATCGGCGTCGACAGTGAGCAGGGCAAGGGCACCACGTTTTGGTTCTCCGCCAAGCTCGAAGAACAGCCCAGCCCAGGCCGTCAACCCGTCGTTGTGCCACCCGATTTGGCGAAGGTGCGGGTGCTGATCGTCGACGATAACGCGACGAACCGATTGATCCTGTTTAACCATTTGGTCAACTGGGAGATTGAGGCTCAGACCGCTGAAGGCGGTGCCGAGGCGCTGCACCTGCTAAAACAAGCCGCTTCGGCCCATAGGCGGTTTGATCTGGCGATACTCGACATGGCCATGCCGGGCATGGACGGGCTTGAGCTGGCGCGTGCCATCCATGGGAGCGACGACCTTCAGCCGATCGCGATGCTCATGCTCACCTCGTTTGACGAGGTAATCGATCACACGACACGGCAAGAAATAGGCATGTCCGCCTGTCTGCAAAAGCCCGCGCGCCAATCGGAATTATTCAACGCCATCGTCAACGCGGTTGCAAAGGTTCACTCGCAGGAACAGCCGCGGGCTATACAACAGGAGAAGCCCGTAACGATGCCCCGCAGGAATGCATCCGCTCCCGCGGCAGCGCAGCGCGTACTCGTGGCTGAAGACAACGAAGCGAACCGGATGGTCGCGTCGGAAATCATACGCTTGGCCGGTTACGAGTTTGACGTCGTCGAGAACGGGAAGCAAGCGGTTGAAGCGGTCAAGGCACAGCCCTACGGACTCGTGCTCATGGATTGTCAGATGCCGGAGATGGACGGCTTCGAGGCGACGGCGGAGATACGCCGTCTTGAGCAGGTGGGCACTTTGCCTGGGCAAGGAAACGGACGACTGGCGATCGTCGCGTTGACAGCCAACGCCATTAAAGGTGATCGGGATCGTTGCATCGAAGCTGGGATGGACGACTACATATCGAAACCCGTTGAGCCCGCGCAGTTGACGGACGTGCTCAATGCGTACCTGGGTGGCGTTGCGGTGCAATCGCAGACAGCGGAGCGTACACCGCAGCAGCGTGTGCCGA
This sequence comes from Planctomycetota bacterium, assembly GCA_024276075.1. Classification (GTDB taxonomy): domain Bacteria; phylum Planctomycetota; class Phycisphaerae; order Phycisphaerales; family Phycisphaeraceae; genus JAJRXX01. Next base: position 52,496 of record JAJRXX010000051.1, on the reverse strand, counting down.
TCGACGCGGATTCGTTGCTGGCACGCTGCGTCAATAACGTCGAGTTCCTCTTAAAAATACTCGACAAGTGTCAAACGGAATTGTCCAGTTACCTCCAGCAGATCGAGCAGAGCCTGGCCCAGGAGGATGTCGAAAAGACCGCCATCGCGGCGCATTCGCTCAAGGGCACAGCGGCGCTGCTGTCTGCTGAGGACCTCCGGGCTGTGGCGGATGCGATCGAAACGTCGGCACGCGCAAACGAGATGGGTAGCGTCCGAAAACACATTGATAAGCTGCGTGGCGAAGTGGACCGGTGTTTGGAATTTGCCCCCAAGCTACGCCGGCAGATGGCCGATAAATGATTGTTGTGTATCTACACGATTGCGGTGAGAACGGAACATGAAAATCCTCGTTGTCGATGATGACGCCATAGCCCGTGAGATGCTCAGTCACGCGTTGGACGCGGCTGGGTATGAGGTTGAGACCGCCTGTGACGGGCACGAGGCGCTCGAAGTCATCCGGCAAGGTGGGTTCCGCTTGGTCATCTCCGATTGGGAGATGCCACGTATGAGCGGGTTGGAGTTGTGCAAAGCGATCCGCTCCGAGGATTTTGATGGGTATGTGTATGTCATCCTGTTGACCGTTCACGGCCGATCGCAAGACGTTGTCGCGGGCCTGCGTGCCGGTGCAGACGACTACGTGACGAAGCCGTTCGAGACCGCTGAACTCGAGATGCGGATCCGTGTCGGCGAGCGGATCCTGAGCCTCGAGACGCGGGACGTCACCATCTTCGCCATGGCGAAGCTCGCCGAGTCACGCGACCCGGAAACGGGTGCCCACCTCGAGCGCGTTCGGAGCTATTCGTTCGTCCTGGCGCAGTACCTCAGGACACTGCCAAAGTACCAAGACCAGATCGACTCGAAGTACGTACAACTGCTCTACCAGACCAGCCCGCTCCACGACATCGGCAAGATTGCTATCCCCGATTGTGTTTTGCTCAAACCCGATCACCTCAACGAGCGTGAGCAGAAGATCATGCGAACCCACACGACGCGTGGGGCCCAGACGCTCGACGCCGCCCTGCGCCAATACCCACACGCTGACTTTTTGCTTATGGCACGCAATATCGCCGCGTCGCACCACGAACGTTTTGACGGGACCGGCTACCCCAACGGCTTGTGCGGAGAGGACATCCCGTTGTGTGGGCGGATCATCGCGCTCGCGGATGTGTATGACGCCATCACATCCAAGCGGGTCTACAAAAACGCTTTTAGCCATGATATCGCGCACGGTATTATCGTCAGCGAATCGGGCAAACACTTCGACCCGGACGTTGTCGAGGCGTTCATCAAGAACGAGCAGGCATTCATCGACATTTGTCAGCGGTACGCTCATGCCGCCGGTACAAATACCCACCAACGGCCCGATGCTGCGTAATTTTAGGGGCTGCCCTAGGGCGTTTTTATATTTGATTGCAACCCTGCATTAAGAGACCGCTCTCTGACGGTCGCGGCTCGTCGTGGGAATCTGTTGCGGTCAAAAACGAAAATGCTCTAGAAGATTGTGATAATACGCATTGCGTATAGTTTTAGCGCGTTGTCACGGATGTAAGTTATTGTCTGTTTTGCCTTCGCGTTCGTAGATGTCGTGCAAATATTAATCTTGATTGGTGTAACCATCTAGGATGGCATCATGTTTTTGAGGATTCGTCGTATCCCGTTGCGGCAGGGGCGCTCTACAAATAGATACGTTAGCGTTGCTACAGAACAGATCGCTACGAGGCCCACCAGCATCACCAGCCACGAAGTAACAATATCCAGTTCCCAGAAGATGATTTTTCTGCCCAACAACTGTTTGCTATCCGTTATGGCGATGTCCACAGCAATCCAATGCACCATGTAGATCGAGTATGAAATAGTACCCAGCCATTGAAACACTTTTGAGCTTAGAACACGATGCCAAACCCCCGATCGGGCTGTCGCCAATGTAGGTATAAATAAGCCTATTACCAACACGGTTGCGATTTCGACCGCGTTTTCACTTATTGGCGGACGTGTGATGGATAGCAAGGCGAGAATTACAAGAAACAACACGGTTAGCAGGCTATCACCCGCTATCCATTTGCGTGCGTGAAGCCACATATACAGCCTGTAGAGCACGATGCCACTGCTGAATTCCGTCAGGCAGCGAATAAAGCCCAAGTTGAACGTAACCGCGTCGAGAGTCTCATACCGCAGGGACAGCCATGAGAGCACACCTGCGCAGGCTACGATCCATAAAACTAGCAAGCTCCGATGCAGCTTGAAGATGATCCAAGCCAGGAAGGGAAACAATAAATACGCGTGCCACTCCGTGCTGATCGACCACGACGGGCCGTTCCACGAGTAGTAATAGTGGACGTTCATTGATTGGACGAGCAGTAGGTTGGAGACGAGGCTGGCGAGGTCGCGGCCCGTGGTGCCAAACGGCTCCACCTTATATGAGAAGAACATGAGCTTTATTAGTTCAAGCCCCACGAACCAAGAAAGCGTGAACACATGTAACGGGTATATCCGAGCGAAGCGTTTCCCGATAAACGAGAAATAATTAGTCCGCGTTACCGCCATATCTCGATAGACATGAGTCAGCACGAACCCGCTGAGCATGAAAAAGAAATCCACCCACAGCCAGCCGTGTGCGATCAAATTACTAGCCCAATTATTTCCGTTTGTCAGATGGGGCAGCAGTATGAATAAATGGCTAGCCACGACCATTACCGCCGCTACGCCACGCATCGGTGTTAACAGCGGCAGGGCTTCGGGTTGGTTGGTGCGTGTGTTCATTTATGGGTGTGGCCTAGAGCGTTCTCTGAATGAGTGTACGGTTGACAGGACTTCGCTACGAGCCGTGACCGTTAGTGAGCGGCCCCCTTAGAGCCCAAAAACCGCTTGCTGACGCGCACGGCTCGCTGAGAATCCCGCATGCGAAATCAAAAAACGCTCTAAAGTGGTTGAACGCCACGGCGATGGTCACAGCCACGAAAATGTTTTTGAGGTAATCCATTCTGACCAAAGGCTGTGCATCCTTTTCTCGTGTAAAAGGAATAAAACCATGTTATCCAGGGGACGCCCTAGAGGCGACTAATCGGGGTATTGCGATAGAAACTGATTATTAGAACCTATCCCAAAACCCAAACAAAAAGACCACCGACAACTGATCCACCGGTATAAATCTTCGTCATTTACACTGGCTGACAAGCAGCCAGTGGCACCCGATTCAACCCCCATCGGGGGTTTTGGGATGAGTTCTAAGTATAGCACTGTGATTTGTGGCAGATAGAGCGTTTGCATATTTATCGTGAAGCGGGTCGCGTCCTGGTTTAAAATCGAGAGTTGTCGCCACGAGCCGCGACTGTGAAGGAGCGGGCATCTGCCTTGTTGGGTTCCTTTCAGAACACCATGGGTTCATCCGTGTATCTGTGGATGAAGGTTTGCAGCAACGCTAAAGGTGTCGGGCAGGCTGTGTTACCTGTTGTGATTGGAGAAGAAGCTCTGGGTGCCGTGCGCCGCGACGGCGCTGCCGAGCCGGGTCATCGCGTGGGCATATGCCGCGGTGCGCATGTCGATTTGTTTCTGCTGCATAATCTTGAAGATGGTGTTGAATTCGCGCGACATGATCTTGTGTAGACGCTCATGAACCTTTTCGACCGACCAGTAGTAACCCTGGCGGTTCTGAACCCACTCAAAGTAGCTGACGGTGACGCCGCCCGCGTTGGCGAGGATGTCGGGTACCACGAGCGTCTCCTGCTGGGATAAGATGGCGTCGGCTTCGCTCGTTACGGGGCCGTTGGCGACTTCGACGATGACCCGGGCCTTGATTTGAGAAACGTTCTGGGCGGTGATCTGGTTCTCCAGTGCGGCTGGTATCAGCAGATCGACGTCCAACTCCAGCAATTGTTCGTTGGTGATAATTTCCGCTTTGACTGCCTCACATACGGAGCATTCGCAGTAGACGGCCTTGAGATAGCGTGTTTCGTTTTTAATCTTAATCAGACTGGGCACGTCAAACCCGTCGGATCGGTACACCCCGCCCCGCGAGTCGCTGATCGCGACGATCCGGTATCCGTCGCGGTGCAGCAAAGCGGCGATACTCTGGCCGGCATTACCGAACCCCTGCACAGCCACGCGCACCTGTTCGGGCTTCCAGTCACGGCGCTTCTCCAGCTCTTTGATGCAGTAATACGCCCCGCGGCCGGTGGCGCCTTCGCGGCCAAGACTGCCGCCGAGCGACAGGGGCTTGCCCGTGATCACCGCTGGGCAGTGTTCGCGGCGGATCTTCGAGTACTCGTTCATCATCCAGCCCATGATCATGGCGTTCGTGTAAACATCGGGCGCGGGGATGTCCTTGTCGGGCCCGATGAAGTCGGCGATAAGACCAATAAACCCTCGGCTGAGGCGCTCGAGCTCCATGGGGGAGAGTTCCTTGGGATTGACGACGATCCCGCCCTTGGCACCGCCAAACGGCACGCCCACCACCGCACACTTGCAGGTCATCCATAGTGCCAGGGCTTTGACCTCGTCGAGCGAGACGTCTGGGTGGTATCGGATGCCGCCCTTGGTCGGGCCTCGTGAGTTGTCGTGCCGGACGCGGTAGCCCGAGAAGACCTTCAGTGACCCGTCGTCCATGCGTACGGGTATGGATACCTGGATCACCGCCTTGGGGTGCTTGAGCCGTTCAACGACTTCGTGGTCGAGATCGACGTGCTTTGCGGCATTATCGAGGCGTTTAATGGCGTCGGCAAAAATACTATCGGGGGGTTGTGGCTGTTTTATGGATGCCATGGCGGGGCTATTCCTTACTTGTTGATCTGGGGTCTATTTCAATTAATATGAAAAGTAGTATCGGTTATTCCCGAACCTGCCCCCAAAACTGACAGCCGCTAATCCGTCACCCCGACCTTTGGGCACCGCTTCGCGAGCGTGCAGTCTTCGCACCGGGGCCGGCGCGCAGCACAGACCGCACGCCCGTGATGGATCAGCAAGTGGGCTAACAGGGTCCAGTTCCGTTGCGGGAACAAGGTCATCAGGTCCTGCTCGATCTTTTTCGGATCGGTATGCTCGGTTAGGCCCAAGCGTTGACTGAGTCGGCTGATGTGGGTGTCCACCACGACGCCTTCGTTCTTGCCAAAGGCGTTACCCAGCACGACGTTGGCGGTCTTGCGTGCTACACCGGGCAGTTCAAGCAGGTCCTGCATGGTGTGGGGGACCTTGCCTTTGTGCTGCTGTACGATCCGTGCACTGGCGCCCTGGATTGACTTGGCCTTGTTGCGGTAGAAGCCGGTGGAGTGGATTTCTTTCTCAATTTTGTCCCGAGGTGCTTGCGCCATTTTTGTGGGTGTTGGGTATTTTTTAAATAGGCTCGGTGTCACCATGTTGACCCGCACGTCCGTGCACTGAGCTGAGAGGATGGTCGCGATCAGCAATTGGTACGCGTCGCGGTGGTCCAGTGCGCAGTGGGCGTCGGGGTAGAGCTTGCGGAGCTGCCGGTAGAGCCACGCGGCGCGTTTACGGGTATCCGTGTTTGGCTTTGGCGAGGCGGCGGTCTTGCGTTTGCTCGTCGCTTTCATGGGCGATCCGTGCCTGTTGCGGTGGGGAGACAGCTTGGATGACGGTCAACGGTTGGCAGTGATTTCTATGTCGGTTGCTTTGTGTCGCTGTGGAGCACAAAAGACGACACCGTCACAGCCGCGAGTAATACCAATGCCGTGGCGGCGACGAGTTGTTCGTCTCGCCGGTGTAGCTGGTCAAATTTTGCTTTGGCTTCCTGCAGGGTGTGTTCGGGTTGTTGTGGGTCGTACATGGTTTGGCGCTGATGTAGAAGTGCGGGCCTGATGCCGAGTGTATCGACCGCTAATAACACCAGTGGGCTGATAATCAGGACAATTCGTAATAGGTTGACCCACCCCGTTATGCCGCCTGCCAAACGATCGGCGAACAGCGTGCATTGGAGCACGACGCAGATCACCGCCGCCACGCCACAGATCAGTTGGACTTTCGTCAGCCCGTTCAGTGCGTTGCCGACGATCGCGCCCGCGAGGATGGCCGGCGCCCGGTCCGACATCGCTGGGTTGTTGTATGGCTGGACGCCGAGCGTGGGCTGGTACTCACGGACCGTCCCAAACGTCGCCACAGCACAGACGATGAGCATGACGATCGCACCGAACCAGGTGCCGAGGCTAAGCCAGTATACCGATTGTGTTAGACGGAATGCGGTGAGTTTTTTCATTTGTACGCTGTGTTTTTATTCACAAAAATAGCTTTTGGGTCTGTAGGCGGTACTCGCCAATTACGGGAGCCCTGTGGTTTCGTCGAGTTCGTAAAGGATATTCATGTTCTGGATCGCTTGGCCGCTGGCGCCCTTGATCATGTTGTCCAGAGCGCTGAAGACCACGACGCGCCGCTGGTGTTGCGAATCGATTAGCCGAACGGACACGTCGCAGAAATTAGTCCCGGCAACGTATTTGACGTTCGGCAGGTCATTACGCACCCGGACAAACGGCTCGGTGTCGTAAGCCTCCTCCAGTGCTGCGAAAAGGTCCTCTTCGGTCACGGTTGAGTCGGACGGCTCGAGGTAGATCGTTTCAAGGATGCCCCGTTCGATTGGTAGTAGATGTGGGACAAACAGGGTGCGTATATCCCGGTCCACAACCGTTGAAAGCGTCTGCTCAATCTCCGGTTGGTGGCGGTGTGACCCGATCTGTCCGTATGGACCAAAAGCGCTGCTCTGCTCAACGAAATGCAGGTTCGGCGCTGGGCTGCGACCGGCACCGGATACGCCTGATGCCGCGTTGATCACGATCGGGTCGTCTAGCACTAAACCGCTAGCAAGCAGTGGTGCCAGTGAGATTGCGCATGCTGTCGGGTAGCACCCGGGGTTCGCCACCAGCGTTGCTTGTGGGAGTTCATCCCTGAACAACTCCGGCAGCCCATATACCGCTTCGCCGAGATGGCCAGGGTCGGTATGGGAGTGGCCATAGGTTGATTCGTATACCGCTTGGTCCGTGAGCCGGTAGTCAGCGGAGAGATCAATTACTCGCATGCCTTCATCTAGAAACTGCGGGACGTAGCGCATGGCGGCGCGGTGCGGTAGCGCCAGGAAGACCAAGTCGGCTTCACTGGCGATCGCCTCGACGTCGATTGGCCGACACATCGCCACGGGGTCCGGCACGCGCCCAAGCAACTGCGGGAACTCTTCGGCGATATTAGGCAATTCGTCACGGTGGCTGGCGAGGTAGGTCAACTGGGCACCGGGGTGGTGCAGCAACAACTCGATCAGGTGCATGCCGGTATAACCGGTCGGTCCCACGATGGCTACGCGAATGCTCATGAGGGTATTGTTGTCGCTGGTGGTGACAGAATCAAAAGTGGCAGCGAAGAAGAATAATTTTTAACAATTAAAGCCGGTTTTCAATAGCTTTTTCCCTCCTTAAAGAAGGGGCAGGGGAGGGGCGTGTGCATGTGAATTACGAGAATCCTCTCTCTCCTCGAGGGGTAAAGCGTGTGTTATACCAATCGTAAAAAACATTGTCCTATTGTCTTTGTACGTGGAAAAAAAGTTGCAAATACTTGTACATATACGACGCGGTCAAAACATACGCGGATGCGTATTAGTTGTCCAGGATGTATTGTTGTAGTGCTTGCGCCACGCCGTCGTCGTCGTTGGAAGCGACGATCACATCCGCGGCGTCGCGGGTCTGGGGCCAGGCGTTTGCGACTGCCACACCTACGCCCGCCCAGCGGAGCATGCCCACGTCGTTGGGCGCGTCGCCGATCGCCATTACCTGCTGCGGGGCGATTCCTTGTGCTGAGGCGATCATTTGTAGGGCGTTGGATTTGTCTACGCCGTGGTCGAGGACCTGGATCAGGTGTGGGTCGCTGATCGCAATGGTGATGCGGCCGGCGAAATTTTGCGCCACCGCTTGGTGTACCGCTGTGAGCCGATCGGATGGTGCTAAAAACATCAGCTTCGTGATGGCCTGTTGTAATACATCGTCCAGAGGACCCAGGTAGTCGGGCTCGAACGATTTAGACGTCTCGATCGGTAGCGAATGATCGACGAAGTCGGTGTACCACTTATCGAGCAGCTCGATACTGACCGCTACATCGGGGTCGACGCGCCGCGCCAAACCGACTAATTCTGCCCCTAACCCTGCCGTGATTGGCTGGTGGTGCGTGTGTTGGCGCTGCGTGGCATCGTGGATCAGTGCCCCGTTGTAATTGATCTGTGGCCCTTCGAGACCGAGGGTTTCATATATCTGCCGCACCGCGCGTGGCGGTCTGGCCGACGCTAAGACAACGCGCACGCCACGGCGTATCGTCTGTTTAACCGCCTGCACTGTCGCGTCGCTGATCGATCCATCGCTGCGCAGCAGCGTCCCGTCTAGGTCGAGTGCGACCAACGCAATGCCGTTGCTTGTCATCAGTTGATTAACCATAAGCCCGGTTTGCTCGTGGCATCATACTCACCCTAGGATGGCCGATAGGTAATACGCATCCGCGTATGTTTTGATCGCGTCGAAGGTGGCTAAGAGCGTCTAACAAAATGGATGCGGGATGATTGTCGTTGACTCGACCCTCACCCCAGCCCTCTCCCTGTGAGGGAGAGGGGATACAACAAATGCCCGCTTCGTGGCGGTCGCGGCTCGTTGCGGCGGTTCAATGGAAATATCGGGTTGGTTGGAGTTCATTTTGTTAGGCGCTCTAAGTATTTGTGGCATGTGTTCTCGCGTACACGGACCCTATAACAATACTTATAAGGATCGGTAAAACAGCCATGCAGATCAGAACTGGTGTCACCTCCGTCAGCCCGGAGAATCGTCTGGGTATCGCCTACCGTCAAGAGGCGGCTAGACTACCCTGGACCGGACGCATTTGGGACGCGCACGTCCATCTGCACGACGTGGAAGCAGCGCGGCTGTTCTTCGAGGTAGCGGACCTCTTCGGCATCGAGCGCGTCTGGTCGATGAGCCCGCTCCAACATGTCGACGAGATCAAAGACCAGTTCGGCGACCGTGTCCGTTTCATTGCTGTGCCAAATTACAAGGCTCACAGCCAGCCCGGTACCTTTACCACCGATTGGCTCAAGCGGATCGAGGGTTTTGCTGCCAAGGGTGTCCGTGTGTGTAAGTTCTGGGCCGCGCCGCGTGGTCGCGACATTCACCCGAGCCTGCGGCTTGACTCACCGACGCGTCTAGAGGCCATGCACTTGGCCAAGTCGCTGGGCATGAAGTTCATGATCCATATTGCCGACCCGGACACCTGGTTTGCCACCCACTACCGCGATCATCGTCGCTACGGGCGTAAGGCCGAGCACCACAAAACATTCGAAAGGCTGCTCGACGAACACCACGATGTGACCTGGATCGCTGCGCATCTTGCTGGCGACCCCGAGCACCTCGACCGCCTCCAAGACCTGCTCGATAGGCACCCCAACCTTTATATGGACACCGCCGCGACGAAGTGGATGGTGCGCGAGCTTAGTAAGCATCCCGACTGCTTTCGCGCATTTTGCCAACGTAATCCGGGGCGGATCATCTTTGGGAGCGACATCGTCGCCGACAGCGACAACATTAGCTTTGACTTGTTAGCGAGCCGGTATTGGGCGTTGCGCACGCTGTTGGAGACGGATTACGACGGCCCCAGCCCGATTGAGGACCCCGATTTGCGTCTGGTCGACCCGTCACTATCAGCCGGAGCGGCGCCGACACTGCGGGGTGTCCGCCTGGACCCCGCCACGCTGGCGACGGTGTACCACGGTGCTGTGGCTCGGCTGCACGACGAACCCTAGAGCAACTGGCGTCAATATTTTCCATCTTGATTGAATAGTAGGTGTAACAAACATCTGTATTTCACGGCTTGCAAGCAAGCCGTGCCACCCGGTCAATGAAGATTAATGACGCCAGTTGCTCTAACGTGTCATTATGATGTAGGGGGGTCTCTGAAAAGCCCTGGCAGGCAAATAACAAACCACATTCTTGGCAGCGTCAAAGTTGATGGGTCGCGGCAGATCAAGGTTTTTCAGAGGTGTCGAGGGTTATTTGTTCATCTGACCGGGACACTTTCGTAAAAATATTTTCTAAAGCCGACCATCATTTGTATAACTTATTCTAGGCGTTTTTCGCTGTGAATAGGAGAGGCGGGGGGATCACGACAGCCTGTGATTTGGAAGCACTCTAAACGAGCGTTTTGCGATGACGCCATACGCTCTGAAGCGGGGTTGCTACGGGATTTGAAAAGTAATATCTATTGAGTACTCATGCGATGCCCGTTTTTAGGGTTCGGCGTGGCCACCCGCGTTTGAAGGACGGCGTGGGGCGGTGAAGAGAGGCGGGGCGTTTAATCGAATCCCACTGGAGCGCAGCCCGCATTGTGCCTTATTCATACGGAAATAACTTGCCGCGTATTGACGGGGTCTTAGAGACTTTGCGGTACACGTGAAGGAGATAACCATGCCGGTTCGATCAGAAAAACTGTTTTTGTTAATCATTGCCGTGATGCTGATCCCGAGCACCGCTTGGGCGTTTGACCAGTCAACGGGTATCGATACCGGTGCCACGGCGTGGATGCTCGTGTCGACGTCGCTGGTCCTGCTGATGGTGCCGGGCTTGGCGATGTTCTACGGCGGCTTGGTGCGCACAAAGAACGTGTTGGGGACCATGATGCACTGCTTCGCCGCGATGGCGGTGATGGGTGTGTTGTGGGCGGTGTGTGGGTACGCCATGGCATTCGGACCCAATATCGGCGATGGTTTTTTTGGCCAATGGTGCGGGTGGGACCCGGGCCTGGTGTTGTTATCGAGCATCGACGGGCAAGCGATCATGAGCCCTGAGATTCGGATTCCGCCGCTGGTCTTTGCGATGTTCCAGGGCAAATTTGCGATCATCACACCCGCGCTGATTGCCGGTGCATTTGCTGAGCGTGTCCGATTCAGCGGGTATTGCGTCTTCATCGCGTTGTGGGGGTTGCTCGTGTACAACCCGTTGTGCCACTGGGTCTGGGCCGACGATGGCTGGCTGTTTAATCTCAACGCCATCGACTTTGCCGGGGGCACGGTCGTACACATCTCGGCGGGGATCACCGGCTTGATCGCGGCGATCTATCTCGGCGCAAGGCGGGGCTACCCTCAGACCTCCATGCACTCGAATAATATGGTCATGACCATGATGGGCGTGGGCCTGTTGTGGGTGGGCTGGTTTGGATTTAATGCAGGCAGTTCGCTAACGAGTGGGCTCAAGACCGCACAGGCACTGACCGTCACGCAGATCGCCGCGGCGGCGGGGGCGCTGGCGTGGATCACCATCGAAGGGCTGCACTTGCGCAAGGCAACAAGTCTGGGTATGGCCAGCGGCATCCTCGCGGGGCTCGTGGTCATCACGCCGGCGGCAGGCGTGGTCCAGCCCGGTGGGGCGATTGTGCTGGGTGTCGCCGCGTCTGGCCTGTGCTACCTCGCGATCATGATGAAGAACAAGCTCGGCTACGACGACACGCTCGACGTCTTCGGGATCCACGGTGTTGCTGGTATGGGCGGCGCACTGTTGTTGGCATTTTTCATCCGTGACGGTGAGATGCCAGCCGATCGTACCGCCATCACCCAGTTTGGCGTTCAACTCTTGGGCGTGGTCGCGACACTCATCTACGCGGGCGTGGTCAGCATCGTCATCCTGGTCCTGGTCAACAAGACCATAGGCCTGCGCATCGACGAGAACGACGAGATGGCCGGCCTGGACCACAGCCTCCACGGCGAGCACGGGTACGGTTTGCTAAACCTGAACTAGTTAGCCCAGCAGTATCTAATTTCAAGGACAAAGCGATGAAGCTCATTACCGCGATCATCCAGCCTGATAAAATCGAGGAAGTTCACGAGGCGTTGATCAGAGTCGAGATACTTCGTATTACGGTTAGTCGGTGCACGGGTCACGGCCAAGCCGAGCAGCAGGACCTCTACCGGGGTCAGAAGCACACGCCCAACCTCATCCCGAAAGTGCGGATCGACATCGCCTGTAATGAGGAATTTGTAGAGCCCGCTGTCAACGCGATCCTGCAGTATGCCAAGCACGACTCCGGTACGATCGGTGATGGCAAGATATTCATCACGCAGCTAGAACAGTGCATCCGCATCCGCACCGGCGAGCGAGGCGAGACAGCGATCTGAGCGTTTTAATGGGTATAATAAAATGCCGCCCACGCGACGTGTGGTGGGGGTGTACGAAGGCGAACATAATTAGAGGAGATGCAGTGATATGAGAACACCGAGAGTCAGTCGTATTTTTGTTCCCGTGGTTTGTGCTTTGTTGACGCTGGTCGGCTGCGGGGGGTCGCATTCCGCCGACGAGACCAAGCCGTTGCCCGAAGTGAAGGCCGAAGCCGCGAAGATGGACGTCTCAGCCCTGCGCGATATGGCGATGTCTTACAAGGAGGCCATCGTGTCCAAGAAGGGCGCGATCGAAGCGGTCCAGGCCAAGCTCAAAGATATCCCGCTCCAGGAGATGCTCGGCGAGGAGGCCAAGAACCTCAAGTCTGAGGTCGACGCCATCTCGAAGTCTGTCAAGGCACTGACCGAGCGGTTCAAGGTCTACTTCGACAAGCTCAAAGAGATGAAGGGCGACCTGAGCGGCTTGGAACTGTGACGAACTCGTGGCGGTGAGGCATTAGCCTCCATTAAACTGAAAGCTATATCGAATCTACACCAGCACCTTTGCTGCGCTGATCGCCGCGTCGTAGTTTGGCTCCGTAGTGACTTCCGATACCAGTTCGGCGTATTTGATCACGCCTTGGGTGTCGATTACGTACACCGCACGCGCTAGCAAACCCAGTTCCTTGATGTACAGGCCCCAGCTTTGGCCGAACTGACGGTCCTTGTAGTCCGAGACCGTGACGACGTTTTTCGCGTCGGCAGCCCCGCACCAACGCTTCTGCGCGAAGGGTAGGTCCAGGCTCACCGTCAGCAACGCCACCTTGTCGCCCAGCTTCCCGGCTTCTTCGTTAAAGCGCTTGGTCTCGATGTCGCACACAGGCGTGTCCAGTGACGGCACCGAGACGAGGACGACCACCTTGCCCTTATAGTCGCTCAGGCTCACCGGTTTCATGTCGTTGCCCACAGCGGTAAAGTCCGGCGCGGTGACGCCGACGTTCACTTCGTCGCCTACAAGTGTCATGGGGTTGCCTTTAAACGTGATCGCTCCGCTGCGCTCGGACATGGTTTTGTTCCTTGGTTGGGTTGAAGGTTGATAGGCCTGCTGGCATTTAATCACGATTCGCCCAGCACGGCTATCGGAGGAGGGATTGTAGTGGTGGCGGCGACGATGACAAACGACCGATTCGTCGTCTTTGCCGCCGAAGGTCGATCTATTACTCGGCTGTAAATCGTTAGATGCGTAAAGAGGGTAGTCTGGAAAATCTCAATACGCTTAGCAGCAGTTGTTTACAGTGATCGGTGGTGTTATTTTCCCTTGGCGCTGTTGTTTTATTCAGATAGAATCCGTTTAGCTTATACTAGCATTTACTATTATCCCCTAGACGATAACAGGAGTCCTTAGTCATGACCACAGTGACCTCTGCATTTAACTTGTTGCATAATCGAACCTATAACAGCATCGCGGAAACCACGTTTAACACGCCTCTGGTTAAACTCAACCGCGTCATCCCGTCCGACCACGCGACGGTTTATGCTAAGTGTGAGTTTTTTAACCCGTTAGCGAGCGTGAAGGACCGCATCGGCCGCGCGATGATCGAAGCCGCCGAAGCCGACGGCACCGTTACGCCTGATACGCACATCGTCGAGCCGACCAGCGGCAACACCGGCATCGCGCTGGCGTTTGTCTGTGCAGCCAGGGGCTACAAGCTCACGCTCACCATGCCCGAGTCGATGAGTATCGAGCGGCGTGCGCTGTTACGAGCACTGGGCGCGAACCTCGTGCTTACACCTGCTGCTGAGGGTATGAAGGGCGCGATCGGCAAGGCCGCCGAACTTGTCGCCACCACGCAAAACGCTTGGATGCCTCAGCAATTTGAGAACCCTGCTAACCCCGACATCCACGAAAAGACCACAGGCCCGGAAATATGGGCGGACACAAACGGCAGCGTCGACATCCTGATCTCCGGCGTCGGTACCGGGGGCACCATCACCGGCATCGCGCGGTACATCAAGTCGAAGAAGTCCGATTTTAAAGCCATCGCCGTCGAGCCCGAAGCCTCGCCCGTGATCGCAGGTGGAAAACCAGGCCCTCACAAAATTCAGGGCATCGGAGCCGGCTTCATTCCCAAGAACCTCGACATCGCCATCGTCGATGGCACCGAAGCCGTGTCGAATGATGACGCCTTCGCCTGGAGCCGTCGCTTAGCCAAGGAGGAGGGCATCCTCTGCGGGATCAGTTCCGGCGCCGCTCTCTGCGCCGCGGCACGACTCGCCGCCAAGCCGGAGAATAGCTCCAAGACCATCGTGGCGATCATGCCGAGCTTCGGCGAGCGGTACCTGTCCACGCCGTTGTTCGAGGGGCTTACGGACTAGAGCATCGTGGCAGCGTGTACCAACGATTAGTTAGACCGATAACCAACAGCCGATTTGTTTAAAAGCAGTTCGATAAATTGTGAAAAAAGTGTGGATCGCTTTGACTAGCGTGCATAAAATAGAAACGTAACCTTGAGAGGATTGCTCATGCAGGACAGTCCGCCTGACAAGAAACAATGAGCCGTGCCCGCTCGCACATAGGGCACGCACACTTTTATTACGGGTCTGCCCGACCCGCACAACGCTTTAATGAAACCCCCTAGCTCACACGCTTGGGGGTTTTTGTTTGATCTGATCGGGCGTGCTGTCGGGTCGTGGTTTGACAAGGTTTGCCTTCGAGATGCCGATAGCAAGGGCTTTCAAAGCGGAAGATGAAGAAGAGGCTCACTCCCTGACGGTCGTGGCTCGTGGCGGGGACGCTCGAATATAAATTGACCTACGATCCACCCACCGTGCCGCCGGATTTTTTTCCTTCCAATCCAGCCTCAACACGACTATAATGACAGCAGTGGAGTTTGTGCCCACTCCCCGTCGGCACCACTCGTGATGAACGTCTATTATCCAGCCACGTAACCGCCCGCCGCAACCGGGCCGGAGAGAGAGCTATGACCACCCACGCCCACCTCGCAGCCACCCCCATTACCACATTGAAGCCCACGCATCGCAATGCGCGGGGCCCCATCATCACCCCGAAGCCCACGCTCGGGTGCCACTGGCAGCTTGCCTGCCAGTGCGTATGCCCCAACCCCTGGGTCACCGTCACCATCGCTGCCGCGCTGCTCACCGCGCTCGCCTCACCCGCACTCGCCGCAGACCGCTTCTGGATCGATCCCAACGGCGGCTCGTTCACCTCCACCAGCAACTGGTCCCTCTTCGACGGCGGTGGTGCCGGCGCGTCCATACCCGTGGCAACAGACGTTGCCAACTTCACGCTACCCGACACCTACACCGTCTTTGTGGGCACGACTACAAATTTCGCCCTGGACATCTCAAACGGCAAGGTCACCTTCGACCTCAACGGAAACACCTACACCACAACCAGCACACTCGGCATGGACATAGGCGATACAACCAACCAGACCGGTCGGCTCACCATCACCGACGGCACGCTGACCACGGACTCTGCCCTTGACGACATCAGACTTGGCACCACCCCAACCGCCAT
Source organism: Planctomycetota bacterium (assembly GCA_024276075.1). GTDB lineage: Bacteria > Planctomycetota > Phycisphaerae > Phycisphaerales > Phycisphaeraceae > JAJRXX01. The sequence continues at coordinate 36,808 of JAJRXX010000051.1, read as the reverse complement.
CGGATACCTTACGGTCTCCACCGGAGGCACACTGGGCAGCCCCGGTTTCGGCGACATATTCATCGGCAGCAGCGGTAGCGGCTTTTTTACCATCAAAAACGGCGGCGACGCCAATACCAGATTCACCGTCATCGGCTCAAGCTCAGGCTCCACAGGCACTGCCACCGTCACAGGCATCGGTTCCATATGGTCTCTCACCAGCACCATGACGATCGGCAACAGTGGCAACGGCACACTCAATATCTTTGGTGGTGGATCGGTGTCCACCACGAGTTTCGCCACGATCGCCAACGTTGCATCCAGCACGAGCAAAGTCCAAGTCTCCGGCACGGACTCCACATGGTCTCTCAACAGCAACCTGAATGTCGGCGGCTTCGGCAACGGGTCTCTGACCATCTCCAGTGGCGGGGTGGTTACTAGCAGTAGTGGAAACATCGCCTCTAATTCCGTGGACAGCGTCGGGAGCGTCTCTGTCAGCGGCACCGATTCCAGATGGGACAACAGTTTCACACTCTTCGTCGGGCGATCGGGCCACGGCACGCTCTCCGTCCGCGGTGGTGCTACGGTTACCAGTGGTAATTTCACCATCGCCAATTTCACCAACAGCCAAGGCGCCGCCACCATTTCCGACCCCGGCTCGAGCGTCGCAGCAACCGGCTCACTCACCGTCGGGGCCTCCGGCACAGGCACGCTCACCGTCGAAAACGGTGCGCAACTATCTACCGTGAGCACCGCGAGGATCGGTAACCAAGCCACCGCCGTCGGCACCCTCACCGTACGCGGGCAAGGCACACAGTGGTCGAACAACGGCAGCGCCATCGTCGCTGGCGTCGTTGGCGGCGGCACAGGCACCCTCAACGTCTCCGACGGTGCGGACGTCTCCATTAACGGCTCACTGAGTATCAACGATCCCAACGGCGCACAGGTCGGCACGCTTAACTTCGACGGCGGGACCATCACCGCTCAATCCTTCACACGCACGGGCAACCTCAACTGGACCGACGGCACCCTGAAAATCAATGGTGGAACTTTCAACAACTCCTTCGCCAACCTCACCATCGACGGCGCCGACGACACCGATCTGCCCACGCTACATATGGCCGCGGGTGCCACCGGCACGGGGTTTGCCGCAACCACACTTACCGTCGCCAACACCAAACGCGCAGCCCTCGATATCACAGGCGGGTCATCACTTTCTGTCTCCAACGTCATCGTAGGCAACTTGGACAGCTCCGAAGGCACCGTCACCGTTGCGGGCACCGCCTCTAGCCTCACTGCTGGCGGACAAATCTTCCTCGGTACCACAGGCGGCAACGCCACGCTCAACATCAAAACCGGCGGCACCGTTACCTCCAACAACTCGCTACAGATAGGCGCAGGTGCTACCGTCAACCTCGACGGTGGAACACTCTTACTCGACTCGCTTATTACCTTTGGCGGAACATTCAACTTCAATGCTGGACAACTCACATTCGAAAACAATATGGTCGCCACTGATCTATTGCTTGACGCGGTGTTAGGCCAATTTCGCCAACTCCTTACCGGCAGAAGGCTCGACGCCAACGCCACACTTTTCCTCTTCTCCTCGCTCTCCCTCGACGGCGGCGACATTGTCGCCAACACCATCGACATCTCCGGCTCAAATGCCCTGCTACAAGCGTCCTCGGGCCTCGTATCCGCAGCCAACGGCATCACCGTCGGCTCTACCGCACGCGCCACCATCGGCTCGGCCACAATTAACGCTGGCGCCACACTCACAAACGCCGGCCGAATTACCATGAGCAATCCTTTGGGCCGTATTACCGGCACCTCGTTCACAAACACCGGGACACTCGAAGGCACAGGGCAAATTGATGCGCCGCTCGCAAACCAGCTCACCGGAAAAATCAATGTCCGCGCAAATGACCGCCTGTTATTCACAGCCGCCGCCAATACGAATGCTGGACGCATCGACGTGAACGGTCAAAACGCGCTGGCTACAATCGAGTTTCAGCAGGGGCTCACCAACGACTCCACCGCGCGCATCGACGCACGCGGCAGCGCATCATTGCAATTCAACGGTGGGCTTACCAACAACGGCTTGGTCAACGTCGGATTCGCCGACGCCACGCTTTCGGGTCCCATTATCAACAACGGCTCGATCGGCGTCGCGTTCTCAAACGCCACGTTCGCCGCGGGTGATATCGCAAACAACGGCTCCATTTTCATCAGCGGAAATTCAAACGTACTTTTCTCCGACGACGTCACGAACGGCCCCGGTGCCGGTGTCACGCTCCAAGTCGATATCGGATCGAAGGCGGTATTTTTCGGTTCGTACAACGGTGGAAACCCCGGCAACGGCACCGTCTTCATCCACGGCGACCTCGCGCCCGGCTCGAGTCCAGGCACGTCAACCTTTGGCGGCCCTGTCAGCTTCGGTCCGCTCTCAACCACGATCATCGAAATCGAAGGCACCACCGCGGGCACCGGATACGACAAGGTCGTTGCTACCCAAAGCGTTTCGCTGGGCGGGACACTCGACATCCAGGTTGTCGATCCCACCGCCTTCACACCCGCCTACGGCAACGCCTTTACGATCCTTACATACGCCTCACGCACCGGCACGTACAATCAGACCACCCTCAACAACTCCATTCTCGCTCTACAGACCGACCTCGCGTTGGCGCCAGTGTATGACTTCCCGGGTAACAGCGATTCGCTCTTTGCCGCCACGCCCTTCGCCGCGGCGCCCGACACGCTCACGCTGTTTACCACGCTACCCGGCGACGCGAACCTTGATCTCCGGGTCGAAGACGCTGACCTGAGTCTGCTGCTGACTAATTTTGGTAATGCTGGCGCCGCATGGACCGCGGGCGATTTTACCGGGGATGGCATCGTCGACGACGCTGACCTGAGCTTGCTGCTGACAAACTTCGGGGGAGATGTGAGAAGCCTTTTCAGCAGCACCGGCTTATCAACAAATGCTTCCACCATCCCCGAGCCCGCCAGCGGCGCGGTGCTCGCATTATGTGGCATGCTGATGTTGGCACGCCGTCGTCGCTGTAGGTAAAGAGAGAGCCGGTGTTCGTCGCGGCTATCTGGTTATACGCATTGCGTATAGTTCTAGCGCGTCGTAAGTGATGTAATTTATTGTCTGCCCTGTTTTCGCGTTCGCAGATGCCGCGCAAGTATTAATCTTGATTGGTATTAGAACCTGTTTCAAACCCCCTCTCCCCTTGAGGGGAGAGGTTGGGTGAGGGGTGAAAGCTCCGTAAATCATGGGCACACGACCCTCCTCCTACCCCCTCCCTGACAGGGAGGGGAGTTATGAAACCAGTTCTAGTGAATCAAGCTGCGACTCGGTTTTCGCACCAGTGGTGCCACATCTGTCGGTAGGCGTGCTCAAGATTCCGCACGAATTTGTCGGCGTCACACACCGGTGATGCCGACATGCGCGAGCGCAGCGACGCTCGCAGCGACGTGAGCCGATCGATATCCGCGCACAACTCCACAACCCGTTCGACGTAGTCTGCCTCCGTGTCGGCGATCAGCTCCTGCAGGCCCATGTTCGACAGGTGGCTCACCGAGTGGCGTACCGCGTGGTGTGCTGGGTTGAGCGTGACGACCGGCACCCCCATCCACAGAGCTTCGAGCGTGGTCACGCCGCCGCTGTAGGGGAACGGGTCCAGCGAAATGTCCACCCTGTCGGTGTAGGCCGCTAGCAATTTTGTTCGGGGGACCGCTTGCTCAAGATCTATCCTCGATCGCTCAATGCCGTGCTCGGCAAAGAGAAATAAATAGCGGTCGCGTACCAATTCGTCCTTGAACGGCCATGTCTTCATCAGCAGCCGTGATCCGGGTACGCGGTGCAGCACCTGCGCCCATAGCTGTATGACAGTTGCGTTTATTTTACTTAGTGCGTTGAAGCAGCCGAATGTGATGTGCCTGTTTTTCAAAGCCGGCAGGGGGGCTACCTCGGGCGCGTCGGCGGGTGGCTGATAGCAGACGTATCCGTCGGGCATGCGGTAGACCGATTCCGTAAAGAGCTGATCATCTTGACCGGGCGGCGACTGGAACCGGTCGGTGATCACGTAATCCATAGCCGTCAGGCCGGTGGTAACGGGTGGTCCCTCCAGCCACGAGACCTGTATCGGTGCCGGTTTTTGTGAGACCATGGCCATTTGATGACCGGCTGTATGGTTCGCTGCCACGACGAGGATATCGATCTGATCCTGTTGGATCATCTGTTGAATTTCATTGTCGCTACATCCGCGCGTCCACCGCCAGTGATGGGCGTATGAGCGTAGCCGTTCCGTGACGCCGTCGGGTTTGCCGATGTGAGCGTAGCAATAAGACTCGACCGCGGACTGGTCATGTCGTCCCAGAAAGCTATCAATAAAGAACCCCACGGGGTGCTCGCGAAACGCCGGTGAGAGATACCCCACGCGCAGCCTGCGGTCCGGGTTACGGCTATTTGTGAATACGGGTGGCTTTACGGGTGAGCGGCCGTGCTTCTTTGCCCAGCGGCGATACTCCCGTGCCACCGATGCGGCGTCTGAGTCGGGCGAATAATTCATGAACAACGCCAGGTTGCTTTGTGCGATGGATAATCCCGGCTTGATCCGAAGCGCCTGGCGGTAACAGTCCAGGGCTTCTTCGACCCGACCCTGTGTCATGAGCGAGAAGCCCAGGTTGTTCAGTGTTTCGGCGTGATTGGGGTTGATCCGTAGCGATTGTCGGTAGGCTAGCTCAGCTTTGGCGGGTTCGTGGTCCGCACGCAGCGCATCACCCAACGCCAAGTGTCCCTGAGCGTGATTCGGCGCCAGCCGTATGACTTCGCGATAGCTAAGGATTGCGTCGTTTAGATGGCCGTTTATCCGCAGAGCCGCAGCAAGGTGGCTGTGTGATTGCGGGTCATCAGGGGTCAGCCGTATCTGTTTGCGGTAGCACGCGATCGCCTCTTCGGCTCGCCCCATCGATTGGAAGCAATGCCCCATTTCGGCGTGTATACCGGTAATCGTGCTATCGAGTTCCAGTGCTTTTTGGTACGCCTGGATTGCTTCTTCATGCTGGTCTTGATCGCGCAGCACGTTGCCCAAGTTGGCGTGGGCTTGTGCTAGATCGGGTTTAAACCGTATCGCCTGGCGGTAGCTCTGCTGGGCGTCGGTATGGCGGCCCTGCTCTTGAAGCGCTCGGCCGAGGTTGTTCCAGAGAGCAAAATGGTGGGGTTGTATTTTAAGTCCCTGGCGGCAGATCGCTTCTGCCTGGCGCCACCGGCGCAACTCGATAAGGGCACAGCCAAGGTTGTAATACGCCTGGGCGTAATCCGGCTTAAGTTGTACAGCTTGTCTGTAATGGGTGACTGCTGCTTTTAGCTTACCCTGCGCGAGCAAGGTGGTGCCGATGTTGTTGTGAAACGACGCGATGGACGGGTTGATCTTGATCGCCTGATCGATCAAGTTCTGTGCTTTGCGGTGTTCACCCCGTTGGAGATGGACGCACCCGAGTAGGTGCAGAATGTTCGTGTCGTTGGGCGACTTGGCCAATATCTGTAGATATATCCGCTCCGCTTGGTCGAGGTTCCCCGCCTGGTGCTGTTCGATTGCTGTCTCGACCCTATCGGTTTGGAACGTCGTCATAAGCTGCCATCTTCCTCTTGGAGCATCAAATCTGCGGTTGTGCGGAATGCTTATCGGCTCAGACCGTAACAAGTGGATACCCGTAACACTTATCGGAATGTGTGCCGAGTATTCGGACGTTGGATGGCGGCGGGAGTCGCCTGTATACGGAGTGGGAGAGGTGACGCTGCGTAGCCGTTGGCTCAATCGGCGGCTGTGATATGGGTGTTGACGTACCGGTCAAAGCCCGTTCTAATAAAGGACTCGCAGCTTAGAGACAACAAGTCTGCTATTCACTTAACCCCAAATTGGATCAGTCGGAAGGAGCGAAAATCCGTGGAACTCACTATTAAGTCGTCTTATGAGGAGATGAGCAAGGCCGCCGCCGTCAAGGTCGCTGACCTGCTTAACGCCAAGCCGAACGCCGTCATTGGTATGGCCACCGGGTCTACGCCGCTGGGTCTATATAAAGAACTTGTGAAAATGCACAAGAACGAGGGGCTCGACTTTTCTCAGGTCACAACCTTCAACCTCGACGAATACGTCGGCTTGCCGGTTGATCACGATCAGAGCTACCACTATTTTATGCACGAAAATTTCTTCAAGCATGTAAACGTTCCCCATCAGAACATCTACATCCCCTCTGGTACGACCAAAAACTTCAAAGCCTTCTGTGCCTGGTACGAGAACCGTATCAAGGAGTGCGGCGGGGTCGATATACAGATCCTGGGCATCGGCTCAGACGGGCACATCGCATTTAATGAGCCCACCAGTTCGCTCAGTTCGCGCACCCGTCTCAAGACACTAGCTAAGCCTACCATCGACGACAACTCGCGATTTTTTGAGAAGCGAGAGGACGTGCCGATTTACGCGATCACGATGGGTGTGGGTACTATCCTCGAGTCCAGGGAGTTGCTTTTGGTCGCCAACGGCAAGGGCAAAGCCGATGCCGTTGCGCAGATGGTCGAGGGACCGGTCACGAGCATGATTACCGCCAGTGCCTTGCAACTGCACCCCTCGGCTCATGTATTTCTCGATACCGAATCAGCGGGTAATCTTAAGATGCGTGATTATTACGAATGGATCCAGGCTAAGAAGCCCGGTGCACCAAAGCTGTAAATAATCGCGAATCCGAGCCTAATACGCCCTCGGTGCGGAGGTTTTTTTCCGCCCAGTGCGACTGCTCATCGGATACCGAAAGGCGGTGTGCGGTATATCTGTGTCGTGTGATGGGGCTAGCCACGCTTGTGATACGCACCGGTGGCAAGTCAGGGGGGTAGGCAAGGCTTGACCGCGATCCTTAGAGTCTCTATAAAATAGTGCTCGGAGGAGCGGTATTTCGTCGGGTCGTGCCCAGTCGGGTCGCCCGATGAATCCGGTGGGAAGCAGGCTACTTAGCTTACGATGAACGGTGCGGTCGATTTTCGATCCCCGGGCGTCAGGAGGAGGGAGGTCGGCTATTCCTCGTCCATTTGCTTAGGAATAAATCTAACCAGAAGTCGTAGGAGACAACACCATGGCATCGGTAGAAGAACGTGTAAAAGAAGTCACCGCACGCGTGCTCAAGGTCGATACGAGCAAGATCGGTCGCGGGGATCAATTCGGCGCCGATCTGGGTGCTGAGAGCGTGCAGTCAGTCGAACTCGTGGCGATGTTTGAAGAAGAGTTCGGCATCGAGATGAACGAGGACGAGGCGCTTTCTGTTGATACGGTCGGCAGCGCCATCGATTACATTTCCAAGGTCTGCCAAGAGCAGGGTGTCCAGGTCTGACAAACCGCTACGCCATCCTTTCATATGGAGGAATCATGACGACGACGCAAACGAAATCGCATCCCCTGGTCAATACCACCGAACCCAACCTCATCGAAGACACATTCGATTACAATCTGCCCCCGTTGATCCACTTCGAAGATCACCCGACGGTCGAGTATATCGACGGCAAGCCCATCGAGTTTAACTTCAGCGACGTCAAAAAACGCGATATCGTCATCACCGACACGACGTTCCGCGACGGGCAGCAGGCACGACCGCCGTACGAGATTGACCAGATGGTCAAGATCTACGACATGCTCGCGCGGCTGGGCGGGCCCAACGGTGTGATTCGACAGACGGAATTTTTCCTCTACACCAAGAATGATCGTGAAACCCTCGACCGCTGCCGGGCGCTTGGTCACAAGTACCCCGAGTGCACGGGCTGGATTCGGGCGGTCAAGTCCGACTTCCGCCTTGTTAAGGAAGCGGGTCTCAAAGAGACCGGCATGCTCACGAGCAGCTCGGATTACCACATCTTCCAGAAGCTCAAGTTCAAGAGCCGTCAGGAATGTATGGATAGCTACTGCGAGGTCGTCGCCGCTGCGTTTGAAGCCGGTGTTCGACCCCGCTGTCACCTTGAGGACCTGACCCGGGCGGACATCGATGGCTTTGTCCTGCCTTTTGTCGAGCGACTCATGGAGATGAGTAGAGATGTACCCCCGGAATTGGCTGTGAAAATCCGTTTATGTGACACGATGGGATTCGGCCTTCACTACCCCAACGCTCGCCTGCCACGCAGCATCCCCAAGCTGATCTACAAATTAAACCAAGAGATAGGCGTACCCAGTGACCGTCTCGAGTGGCACGGCCACAACGACTTCCACAGGGTACACGCCAACTCCTCCACGGCATGGCTATACGGCTGCAACGCGGTCAACGGCACACTGTTTGGCTTCGGTGAGCGCACCGGCAACCCGCCGCTCGAAGGCGCCATCATGGAATACATCGCGCTCAAGGGCGACCTGTGCGGGATCGACACCCCGGTGATCACCGAGCTAGCCGAATACATGAAATCGATTGGCCTGCCGATCCCGGAGAACTACCCGTTTGTTGGCAAACACTTCAACACCACCCGTGCGGGCATCCACGCTGGTGGGCTGCGCCAGGACGAACGCATCTACAACATTTTTGATACCGAAAAGCTGTTGCAGAGGCCCCCACGCGTGGCTATCACCGACAAGACCGGTGCCGATGGCGTGGCGCTGTGGGTCAATGATTTCTTCGGGCTCAAGGGCGATGATAGGATCAGCAAGATCAAGGTCCACAAGCTCGCTCGTTGGGTTATGGACCAGTACGAAGTCGAGAAACGCCTCACAGCGATTAGCGACCAGGAACTCGAAACCAAGACCCGCGAACTGATGCCCACGATCTGGGAAAAGTATAAGGGTAAAGTCGGTGTGGGTGTTTAATACCAATCACCCTAAGTATTGTCCGATTGTTCTTGTACGTGGGATCAGATGTCGCAAATACTTATGGATATACGACGCGGTCAAAATATACGCGGATGCGTATAAGGCTGCGTTTTGACTAAAGAATTTACGAGCCCCTTCGTCTGTGACGGGCGAGGGGGTTGTTTTTCCGCTTCCTCTCGATACGAAAATGCTGGAATTAGAGTAATCCAACGAGAGGTATGAGGCAGCACGCCGCTTCATTATCCCGATCGACGACACGCTCGTGGGTTAGGGGAAACGACGCCATAGCCTGACCGCCTCTCGACAGTTACTTCAAGCGTATTATCACGGCAAGGAGACACCACCGTGGCACAGACGACCCAATACCGATCCTTAAAAAATAATGAAGTTCAAGCCCTTACGGGGCAGGGCTGTACCAGTGACGATTGGAGTCGCGTTCAGGTCGCCGAGCCGTTCGACACAGCCCGCCTGCGTAACACACAGTTTTCCGGCGACGTCCGTATCGGCGCGGTCGGCGGCAGTGCCGCGAGTACCACGGGTTTAGCCAAACCAGCGGGCATTTACAACGCCTATGTCGCCGATTGCACCATCGGCGACAATGTACGCATCGCCAACATCGGCTCGCACCTGGCGAGCTACGATATCGGCGACAACACCTGCATCGAAGACGTCGGCACCATGCAGACCCAGCCCGGGGCGGCGTTCGGCAACGGCGTCGAAATCGAAGTCCTCAACGAGGGCGGCGGGCGTGAGGTGATTCTGTTTAACGAGCTGTCTTCGCAGATCGCATACCTGATGTGCGTGCACCGTTACCGGCCAAAGTTTATCGAAAAACTTACCGCCATCGCCCGCTCCGCAGCGTCGGCGGTCAAGGGCAATCGCGGCAGCGTCGGCACCGACGTACGCATCAGTTCCGTCAAGCGGATCGTCGATGTCAACATCGGCGACCACGCTGTGATCGACTCCGCTGCGTCGCTGGTCAACGGCACCGTCCTGAGTGCCGAAGACGCACCGACGACTGTTGGCGCCGACGTCCAAGCTGAGAAATTCATCATCGGCGAGGGGTCGCAGGTTACCGGCGGCGCCATTGTCAGCAAGACCTTCGTGGGCCAGGGCTGCCAGATCGGCAAGCAATTCTCAGCTGAGAACTCCGCGTTTTTCGCCAATTGCGAAGGCTTCCACGGCGAGGCGTGCAGCATCTTTGCTGGGCCTTACACCGTTACGCACCACAAATCGACGCTCCTGATCGCGGGTTTGTTTAGTTTTTACAACGCAGGCAGCGGCACGAACCAGTCCAACCACATGTACAAGCTCGGCCCGCTGCATGAGGGCAAGCTCGAACGCGGGTCGAAGACCGGCTCGTTTGCGTACATGATGTGGCCGTGTCGGGTGGGGCCGTTTTCGGTGGTGCTGGGCAAGCACAAGGGCACGTTCGACACGTCCGACTTGCCGTTTAGCTTTTTGGACGCCACCCCCACGGGCAAGTGTTCGCTGATCCCGGGGCTAAACCTCTCAACCGTCGGCACCGTTCGAGACGGTGCCAAGTGGCCCACACGCGATCGGCGAAAGGGTGTTGTCAAGCGCGACCGCATCTCGTTTGACGTGTTCAGCCCGCTGACGGTGGGTCGCATGATCCGCGGTTCGGCCAAGCTCGCCGAGATCCACGAAAAAACCGAAAAAACCGTCGACTCGATCAATTTCAACGGCGCCGACATCAAGCGTGTCTTGCTGCGTACCGGGCAGAAGTTTTACCGCTCGGGCATCCACATGTATCTGCTTGAAAAGGTGCTCTCGCGCATCGAGCAGGCACAGGGTAATGCATTGAGCAAGGCACTGGCCTCGTCGCCCGACGCGGTGTACAGCGAAGATTGGCTCGACATCGGTGGGCAGATGATGCCTCGTAAGCGCCTCGATGACCTCTGCGCCGACGTGGAGAGCGGGAAGATCGCCGATCTAAACGCCCTGAACGCCGCGCTGGATAAGGTCCACGCCGCTTACGCCGACGACGAATGGGTTTGGGTCAAGCGGGCTTACAAGCAGGTGTTTGATCAGGACGTCGACACGATGAGCCAGGAAGACGTCGGCAAGGTCGCTGAAGACCTGTTGGCAGTCAATGGCAAGTTCCTGAGGGTCATCCTGGGCGACGCGTCTAAGGAGTTCGGCGAAATGACGCAGACCGGTTTTGGCCACGACGGCCAACCCGATGACGTGGCTGTAGACTTCGAGGCGGTGCGTGGCACGTACGAGACCAACAAGTTCGTGAAGCAGATCGAAGAGCAGATCAAAGCCCTGGAGGGGCGTGTCGAGAAGTTCAAAGCCCAGGTCGCCAGCGCGTGAACCTATTGCCATACGCCTTGTACCGTTTGGGTTTGGCACAATCAATTTTGATGGCGATAACGTTGCCGCGACCGTCAGAACATGATGCACAGTCAATGTTGGTTGTCACATATTATGGATAGGCGATGCACTATCCCCTAGCGTATTCCAATATTGACTCAATTAGACCGTCTCAGGAGAATAAATCAGTCGGCCGTGTGCCCGAGTGGACAAAGGGGACGGATTGCAAATCCGTTGGCGTAAGCCATCGTGGGTTCGAATCCCACCGCGGCCTTTTACGGTATGTTGTTTTGATGTAACATATTACGTGTGTTCGACGTGGCGTGGTCAGCCGCGGACCCTTTCTTCGCTGCAGGCTCGTAGGGGACGATTACTTGGCGAGTTTTCACCACGGCCAGACCGAGGTGTAACGCAAATTCCATAGGAGTGGACGTATCGATGATCCCGCGTGAACCACCTAGACAACCGCAGATCGGTTTTGTGTACTACCCGCCGTTCCGGGTGCAGGGGATGTCGATTGCCGGCGAGGCGACCGTGGTCCAGGTTCCCGAGTTGGACGTGTGTTTTGACATCGGCAAGTGCCCTCGCATGGCGCTGGCCAGCCCGTACGTTGCGTTGTCGCACGGACACATGGACCACTCAGCGGGTCTGGCGTACTACTTCTCACAGCGGCAGTTCCAGGGTATGGGTGTGGGTACTCTCATCTGCCACCCCGGCCTCGAAGAGCCGATCCACAACATCATGCGTGCCTGGGTCAATCTTGAAGGTCAGCAGACGCCGTACAAAGTGGTTCCCCTCGCGCCCGACGGTGAGCTGGAGATCAAGAACAATATCTTTCTGCGCGCTATTGAGACGATACACACCGCCTCTTCGCAGGGGTACGTGATCATCGAACGGCGTAGCAAGCTCCGGGCAGACCTGATCGGTCAGCCGCAGGAGAAGCTGATGGAGCTCAAGAAGGCTGGCCAAGCCATTACCCGCACCATCGACATTCCGCTGGTTTGCTTCACGGGCGACACGATGTGGGGCTCGCACTTCGATCGCCCCGATCTGTTGGGTGCCAAAATACTGATCACGGAGTGCACCTTTGTCGAGCCGGAGCACCGCGACCGCGCAGCTGTGGGCAGGCACCTGCACCTGGACAACATTATCGATTTGCTCGACCGCTCCAAAGCTGAAGCGGTCATCCTCACGCACACCTCGCGTCGGACGAACATGTCCGAGACCCGTCGATTTATCGACGCGAAGATACCTCCCGAGCACCGTAGCCGCGTGCACCTGTTGATGGACAGCCGCGCAAACCGCGCCCGTTACGCCCAGCAGTTGCAGACGCTCGACTCGGTCAAGAGCACTTAAAGGCTATGCATGACCCGCAGGCCTCAGTCCTTGCCTCACATTCCACCACAGCGAGGTCCCCGTCCGTTGCTGTCACGGCTGCGAGCACCGGCGAAGACGGTTTCCTGACTGGGCGGGCGCAGCGTCTGGCCGACGAGTTAGGTCTGCCGTGTGTCGAGCGAGTGCTTGGCGATCACGAATTTTTGCTTACGGTTTGCACTGATCGGATCGAGTTGCATCAGCCGTTTGCCAAAGGATGCAGGCCCGTCTGGGTGGACCTGCTTCGGCGTGATACACGATTGGCTACAGGTGGTGCCAGCAAGCGTCAGCCAATCGCGCGGGCGGTAGGTCTTTACAAGCGAAAAGCGGATACGGTCTGTCACGTGGTGGATGCGACAGCCGGTTTTGGCCAGGACAGTTGGCTGTTGGCGTCGTTGGGCTGCTGTGTCACGGCGGTCGAGCGGTCGCCTATCGTCGCGGTTTTGCTCCGAGATGGGCTGCGGCGGGCGATTTTGGTCGAGCCGGAGGTCGCCGATCGGATCACGCTCGTCACCGCGGATGCGCGTGAGGTATTGCCTGCGATAGAACACCAGCCGGACGTGGTCTACCTCGACCCGATGTTCCCGCCCAAGCGGAAAAGCGCTTTGGAACGCCGCTCGGTGCGCGTCTTGCGCCAGATCGTAGGTAGTGACGCCGACGCAAAGAGTTTATTCAAGGTGAGTTTAGCCGTCGCTGGTAGCCGTGTTGTTGTTAAACGCCCCAAGCACGCGTTCCCTCTGGCGAGCACACCCGCGTCGTCCCACGTCGGCAAGAGCGTGCGGTACGACGTCTACACAACCTCGACTCACCGCGCCGATTCGGGCGGGTAAACAGCAAGGTAGAGATTGTTAAATTTGCTCACGCGTCCCGTGGCTAGCTTTTCTTGGCGGGTTGTGCCGGGATGCCCCCGCCCATCATCAGCACAATGGGCGCCGCGATGGCTACAGAGCTGTATGTGCCGACGATCACACCCACGAGCATCGCAAACGCGAACCCGTGCACGCCGTCGCCCCCGAAGACGTAGAGCGTGATCAGGGCCATGAGCGTGGTCAGCGACGTGTTGATCGTTCGGCTAAACGTCTGGTTGATCGAGTCGTTGACAATACTCGGCGTGGCGTAGTCGAGCCTGCCGCGGTTTTCGCGGATGCGGTCGAACACGATGATCGAGTCGTTGAGCGAGTAGCCTACGATCGTGAGCATGGATGCGACGATCGCGAGGTTGATTTTAAAATCGGTCAACAGGAGCGCCTGGCCAAACGCCGACTCGTACACCCATCCACCTACCGCCAGCAAGCCCAGCGCAATCACCACGTCGTGCACCAGCGCGATGATCGCCGCCAAGCCGTAGCGGAAGCTGCCGAACCGAATCCAGATGTACGCCACCACCGCCAAGAGACTAAGCGTCATGGCGACGACGGCCTGCTGCTTCATGGTATTTGAGATTTGGCTAGAGAAATTCGCCACGCTACCCAGGCTCGTGTCACGTCGCATCGCGTCGCGCACCAGCCGCCATTCCGTGCCCGCCAAGCCTATTTCATCGTTCAGTGCCTGGGGATTGTCGGTGTAGTCGGTCCCTGCTTCGCTGACGATGACCACCGCCGACCGATATTTCGGCGCACCCTCGGCTGATGATTCGGCATCCAGGTCCAGCCCGATGACCGTAGATGGCCGGTACGCGACCGCTTCATACGACGGCTGTAGCCGCATCCGGCTGATCCGGTCGGTCAGCTCGCCGATCGTGGCTGTCGGCTCAAGCCCGTCGAGCACCACCGCCACCCCGCCTACGTAGTCGCTGACGTCTTCGCGCGCGTCTCGGCGGTTGATATTCTCACCGAGGGTAGCGTGACGGACGATGTACACCGGTGCCTGGGACAGCAAAGGCGCCTCGTGAACCGTGCCCATACCCTTAAACGCGATTGGCCGTTGTGTGTCGAGCACATCGGCGAATACCGACTTGATCGCTTCGCTGACCGCGGTGGCATTCGTTTCGAGCGTCGCCACGCTGAACTCACTGGCCCTGAGCCCTTCGGTCTCGCCCACGGTTACCACGTTGGCACGGTCGCCGGCGAGATTAGGCAACTCAAATGTCTGCGCTGCTTGGGTGAGTCGACTGCGTACGTCATTGAGGTCGAGCGTTGTGCCTTTCGACAGTTCGAAGCTTACCTGTGTCCCGCTTCGGAACTCGATGTCGAGTAATTCCTGGCCCCGCGCCGTGACGACCCAGAGGCTGCCGGCTACGAGCAGGGCGCTGACCGAAAAGAATACATGACGCATCCCCACCCAGTTCACAGCGGGTTCGAGCAGCCGTCGTAGCGGGTTGATGACCATTGGTGCCATGGTGATCGTCTTGGGCTTGGCGAAATAGAGGTACGCGTCGATCACCACCCTTGTGCAGAAAAGGGCTGTGAACATCGACGCGAGGATGCCGACCATCAGGGTGATGGCGAATCCCTTGATCTCTGCTGTGGCGGTGTAGTTGAGGATGACGCACGTGATGAGCGTTGTGACGTTTGCGTCGACGATGGAGCTGAGTGCCTTATCGTAGCCGATCCGAACCGCTGTTCTAATGTCGGATTTCTGGGTCAGTTCTTCACGGATGCGCTCGAAGATCAATACGTTTGCGTCGACCGCCATGCCGATCGTCAGCACGATCCCCGCGATCCCCGGAAGAGTAAATGTCGCATCGAAGATCACCATCACACCAAGGATGATGATCATATTCGCCGCCAGCGCGAAGTTGGCGACCATCCCCGCTAGGAAGTAATAAGCCGTCATGTACACCGCGACGACGACCAGTGCCCAGACTGCTGCGTAGAGCCCGTGGCGCAGGTTATCCTGGCCTAGTTGGGGTCCGAATTTCTTGATGTAGATTGGGTCTTCACTGAGGCGTCCCTGCAGGCTCCCCGCGTTGAGCGTGCGGATGAGATAGCTCTGTTCATCTTGGCCGAACCCACCACGCCCGCCGGTGATAATGCCGCTATCCTGGATGCGGTCGTTGATCCGCGGCGCGGAGATGACCCGTCCGTCGAGGACGATAGCCATCTGCTCGCCCCGGTTGTTGCCCGTGAGGCTGCCCATGAGCTGACCACCCACGCGGTTTAGCTGGAACCCGACCGCTGGGAACCCGCTGTCGTCGGGCAGTGAGTATGCCTCGGTGAGTTTCCAGTCTTTCTGTGCCCGTGTCAGGCTCTTGTCGGGTGTGTTAGCCAACAGCACGTAATAATCAATCCCGTGTCGCTGCCCGATCAGGCCCCTTGATGCGAGGTAGGTCTGAGGGTCCGTTTCCAAGGCTTCGCGCTGACGCGTGTTTTCGGCAAAACCAGTGACGTCGTCGATGACAAACCATCGGTACGCCTGCCCCGTTGCTGCTTTGGGGCCACGCTCGGTGAGTTGTTTTCGGTACCGCGACGCGTCGGGGAGATTCAGCGAAGCTGTAATGCGAAATTCGAGCACACCCGATCCACGCAGCAGCGAGATCAGATCATTAGGGTCGTCGAACGGCCCACGCACCTCGTTGTACAGGGTCTTGGCTTTGACCAACGCCTTGATCTGGTCCGTTCGACCAGGGTGCTTGTCAATCAGTTTTTGGATTGCCGCTTCGCGCGTTTCAACCGATTTTGTTGTTGAAACGTCCGCTTTAGCGGGTAGGGTTAGAGCCTGATCGATCTCGTACGGATCGACGTTTGTGCCCAAGACCGCTTGCCTGGTCTGGTTGTACTCGCTGCGCGCATCGAGAAACGCACGGGTCTTGGGCACCAATTTGCTTTGTGCCTGTTTTAACTGTGATTGAAGTTGTTCGCGCTTGCTGGTCGCGGTGTCGGGTAGCTGTTGGATCGCCGATTCGAGGTCGTTGAGTTGTTGCTGCGCCGTTTGGTAGGGGCCTTGGGCGGCGGTCAGTGCTTTGTTGGCACGAACCAATGCGTCGAGCAACTCGCGCCGCTGCTGGTTGCCACGCGCGAGACGATCGAGCGTCGGGGCGTGTTGTGTGGGATCGAGCCGCAGTGCCGCGTCGAGCTGGCGTTCTTGGATGTTGTCTTTGAGCAGCTCGTCTTGGAGCCGTAGGTATGTTGTGCGACGCTCGTTCGTCTGCGCGGGTGGCAGCGGCATCTGTATCTCGATGCGGTTGCCCGCTTGGTGCCGCCAGACCAGGTTCCTCACGCCGTTCGGGTCGACCCGTTTTTTGAGCGTTTCGATGACTTGGTCGATTACCGTCTTGGCGTTTTGACCCGAAGGCACTTCGACCTGGTACACCAGCGTCGTACCGCCCGCCAAGTCGAGTCCGGGTTTGAGCCGTTGGCTAGGTGGGTAAAGGGACAGCCCGCACATCGCCAAGACAGCCAGGATTAGCAGTGGTTTCCAGATCGGTATGTTCTTCATAATCTTTCCCGTCGGGCTCAGGGCAATCAAGCTGTTAATAGCAACGTCGAGTCAGTGGCATACAGCGGTCACCCCCGGCTTGTGGATGCATGGCGAAAGTATCCCGCCAAACCCCGCAGAGGCATTTCTTGGGCCTGCATTGGGTCTACTCGTTTTTTTCCTGTAGGACCGACTGCACCGCGGTGCGGCTGAGCTTAACTCGGGTATTCGTGTTTTCGTCGATCTTGACCACTACGTGCTCGTCGCGCACCTCCACGACCGTGCCGAGGATGCCTCCGATTGTCTGGATGCGGTCGCCTTTCTTCAAGCTCGTCAGGAGCGCTTCGCGTTTTTTCTTCTCCTTCCGCTGACCACTCATGGAGAAGATGATCATAAAGATCAAAGCTGCGAAGATGATAAAGAAAAACGGCGGCATGCCCTGTGGCGGCTTCGCCTGGGGTGTCCCGGGATCACCGGCGGGCTGACCCGTCGTCGCGGCTTGATCCGCTGTCGGAGTAGCAGCGGGTGGGCGTGGCGGTGCATCTTCTTGGGCCAGCGTCAGGATGGGATAGATAAATGGTGTGCTCATAATGATGATTCGATACGTTGAGGTGGGGGGTGTACGGTTGCGTGAGTCATTTTTATTCAGAGCCGACCAAAGCCTCAATTACTGGGGGCGATCATCCTCTGTAGCCGCCACGGGCCATCGCCGGTCAATCAAAGGCCAGTCATTTTGAATGATTGCCTCTCGGATGTCCAGCATGAACCGCTGGAAGTGACGGATGTTGTGCATGCTCACGAGGATCGGCCCGAGCATCTCACCGCTCTGAAACAGGTGTCGCAAATACCCTCTGCTAAACCCTCCGCCGCACGCTGGGCAATCGCAGCCGGTCTCGATCACCCCCAGATCGCGTGTAAACCGTGCGTTCTTGAGCCGTATTTGGCCGGTCGAGGTAAATGCGTTGCTGTTTCGCCCGTTGCGTGTGGGTAGCACACAGTCGAACATATCCACACCCGCTCGAACAGCTGTGAGGATATCCCGCTCGTACCCCACGCCCATCAGGTATCGGGGCCGATCAACAGGCATCAATGGGGCTGTATGCTTGACCACGCGTTTGAGCCCTTCGTACCCCTCGCCCACCGCCACCCCACCGATTGCGTAGCCCGGCAGGTCGTATTCCGCCACGCGTTGCGCACACCACGCCCGCAGTTCCAGGTCCAGTCCGCCTTGCACAATGCCGAACAGCGCTTGTTCCTCGGGACGCCGGTGTGCTTCGACGCACCGCTCCAACCACAGCATACTCCTGTGGCAGGCGGCTTCGTTACGCTTCGTGTATTCGTGTGTGGCTCTCTGAGATAGGGTTGCGTCACCCTGGTTAACGTGGGCCCGATCAGCGTCGTCGAAATCGCGATGCGATTGGGTGTCGGCTACGTCGTCGGCTGACGTTTCGTATTGCTGTGCGTTGATACCCGGCGGGCAATCATCGAATGCCATGATGATGTCAGCACCCAGTTCGTTTTGCACTTGCATCGACCGTTCCGGGGTGAGGTGGATGGTGGCCCCGTCGATGTGGCTATTAAAGGTGACGCCGTCGTCGTCGATCTGATTTCTATCGGACAGGCTAAATACCTGAAACCCACCTGAGTCCGTGAGGATCGGCCGGCCCCAACGCATCCAGCGGTGTAGGCCACCCATTTCAGCGATCAGCGCCGACCCTGGCCGAAGCATCAGGTGGTATGTATTCGCCAGGACGATTTGGCTACCGAGTTGTGCGACCTGATCCGGCTGCAGGCCCTTGACTGAGCCCTGTGTACCCACGGGCATAAAAGCCGGCGTGTCAAAACTACCATGAGCCGTCGTTACCCGCCCCGCACGGGCGCTGCACCCCTGGCTTTGGCTGTGGATTTCAAACTGCAATACGCCCATGGGCTGAATCATATACCAATCACCACAAGTATTGCCTTATACGCATTGCGTATATTTCTAGCGCGTCGTAGGTGATGTAAGTGATTGTCTGTTCTGTTCCCGCGTTCGCAGATGCCGCGCAAGTATTAATCTTGAGTTGTTATTACCGTTCTTGTACGTGGGAATAGATATCGCAAAAAATTACGTATCACAACGCGGCCAAAATATACGCGGATACGCATAAGCCCTGCTAGCACCTTGCCGATTCGTTGGACACGGATCGGGTGCGGGCGGTACGGGTTGGTTAAGCTGGGTAAACAGGTCACGGTATCTGCCGCCATAGCCAGGGGATGTGCTCGGACCACCTTTTAGGCACGGTATGTCCTCTAGCGTGCTTCTCCAGCTTGCCAACGCGGCACAAATACGCCTTCCGATCCCAAGGGCGTGGCTAGGGCGTTGACTTGGCGGGCGATGAATACGACGATTAATTTATTAGAGCAACTGGCGTCAATATTCTCCATCTTCATTGAATCGCAGGTGTAAGAAATATCTGTATTTCACGGCTTGCAAGCAAGCCGTGCCACCCAGTCAATGGAAATTAATTACGCCAAGTGCTCTAGAAGTGTTGCGTAGGCACGGGGTCATCATTGCACAGGGGTAGGCCATGAGCACATGCATGATGCAATCGAGGCAGACCGAGTCACCGTCGGAGCTTCTCGAAGCCGTCGTAAAGACGCGTGTGGCTTTGTCTGACAATCAGGTGTTGACCGGCGAGCTATTGGATTTTGAAGATTCGCATGCCACCATTGCCGGCCCGACGGACCCCTTGACTGTGGGTGATGAGATTTGGCTGGCGCTGTTGTTCTCCTACACGTTCAGCATCGAGTGCCTGTGCGAGGTGACGCAGGTCCAACCGGGCGAAAGCTACAGCGTCGCGTTCAAGACCAAATTCAAGCGATGCCTCATGTGGCCGCCCAACAGACCCGTCAGCTAAACAGGCACAGCTAGATTCGGGTTCGTAACCACTACCCGCTTTGGTGGCGTGCGAATAACTGTAATGTGCGAATAACCTTGGCTTAGAGTCGAGGTTGTTTTTCGTACCCAAACCCCTATCAGCCACCAACCACGAACCGCGATCTTTCCGTCGATAACAGCGGCGTTTCCTGTAATTAATCCTTGGCTTTCGGGCTCTCCGGCTCTACAATAAGGCACCATATTAAGGCGCCATGCTCAAGGAGAAGGATTTGGGCCGCAAAGTGCGTGGGGCACGCCACCGACCTGCCGCATTTTCCTTTTATCAAACCTCCCGATCGTGCAGCCTAAAAGTTCAGCACACCAGGAACGGAGTAAGCCCACCATGCCACGATTCGCACGACCTCTCGCCGTTATAGCCGCGCTATCGACGCCCCTCGCCCACGCCGATGTCATCACGATCGGCAACGTCTCCCCCGACCCGACCACCATCCTCCCCACCCAAACCCTGTCCATAGGCCTTGCCGCCACCGGCGAGCTGCTGATTGATAACACAACAGACGGCAACGGCCTAACGAGCGTCACCAGTCTTAATGGTACCCTCTTCGATCAATCTTCTGTCACCGTCAAGGGCGCTGGCGCCACCTGGGATACCCTCTCGACCAGTCTTTCCTCATTGAATGTTGGCCTAGTCCTACTATTTGGCGTACCCAACACCAGCTCGCTGGACATTGAAAACGGCGGGGCCGTCAACAGCAACGGCGGTATCAACCTCGGACATAGCCTACCCTCCATCAGCATCGTCACCGTCACCGGGACCAATTCGAAATTGACCAGCGCCAATCAGCTTTTCGTCGGCTCCGCAGGATCAGCCACGCTCAACATCGAAAACGGCGGCGCCGTCACCAGCAACAGCGATACGATCCTCGGAGTTAGCCGCGGCTCCACTGGCATCGTCACCGTCACCGGGACCAATTCAAAATTGACCACCGCCAATCAGCTTGTCGTCGGCTCCGACGGCTCAGGCACGCTGAACATCGAAAACGGTAGGACCGTCAACAGTGCCATCGGCCAGATCGGCCAGATCGGCCAGACCGACCTCACTAACCCCAGTACCGTCACCGTCACCAACT
This sequence comes from Planctomycetota bacterium, assembly GCA_024276075.1. GTDB lineage: Bacteria > Planctomycetota > Phycisphaerae > Phycisphaerales > Phycisphaeraceae > JAJRXX01. Next base: position 15,908 of record JAJRXX010000051.1, on the reverse strand, counting down.
CAACCTGGACTAACACAGACAGCCTCTACGTCGGGGGTAGTGATACAGCTCAAGCAACCTTCGCTAACTCCGGCATCCTCAATATCAACACCGGCGCGAACGTCTCAGTCGTCAATACACTCAAAATCTGGAGCCCCGGCACCGTCAATCTCAACGGCGGCACACACCCTACCGCAGACTTGATAGACCTCTCAGCGGGAGGAATACTTAATCTAAACACCGGCACATTCACGAATGCCCAATTACTGAACACAACGGGAGGTACTTTTAATTTCAACGCCGGCACACTCCAGTTCAACAGCAGCCTTACTTTAGACGCTACGACCATCGCCATGTTCGGGGCCACACCCGAAATCACCTCCGTACACACCCTCGAGGTCACCGGAACCTCCACGATCATCGCCGGCGAACGACTCGCACTCAACGGCGGAACGCTCTCGACCGGGTCGCTCAACATTCTTGGCACCTTCGACTTCGACCAGGGAACGCTAAACCTCACCAATTCCAGCCTGACCATTGGGGCTGCGGGACTGCTTGGATCAACGCTGGTCCTCCAACCGGGCATGGCTGTAAACGTGACCAACGCCACCGGAAACGTCGACGCCGGCGGGCAACTGCTGATCAACGGCTCGACAGCGAGCTTCTCTGCCGCGGGTGGCACAAACAACGGGCAGATCAGTGTCATAAACGGCTCCCTAACCTACACCGACGCCATGACAAACAACACCTCTGGCGAATTAACGCTAGTCAATGCCACAGCCACCTTCGCAGGCGACGGGATACCCACCTCCGGTGGCGGAAACAACGCCGACGGACTGACCAACCTCGGCACACTCAACCTGATCAACGCGACTGTGAACGGCGACGTGCATTCGCCCGCCGGGTCCACCATCAACGTCGCAGGCACCGTCACCTTTAACAACGGGCTCGTCTCCGGCGGCGCCAACTTTAGCGGCACCAGCAACCTGATCACCTTCAACGGCACCTACAGCCCAGGCGATAGCCCCTCCGATGTTCAGATCACTGGCGACGTATCGCTCGGGACAGCCGCAACACTCATCCTCGAACTCGCCGGCACAACACTCGGCACCGAATACGACCATCTCAACATCACCGGCAACCTCGCAGCCGACGGTACACTCGACATCCAATTGCTAAACAACTTTGCTCCTACCTTTGGCGATACCTTTGACCTGCTCGACTTCGGCTCACTGACCGGGACATTCGACGCGATTAATCTCCCCTCACTCGCCGGCGGGCTGTCATTCGACACGTCGTCTTTGCTGACCACCGGGTCTATCTCCGTTGTGCCCGAGCCGACCACCGCGATGCTCGTAACCTTCTTAGGCCTGATCGTAACCCGCCGCCGACAATTAAACAGGGATACACGTCTTTAGAGCACTTGGCGTAATTAATATCCATTGATCGGGTGGCACGGCTTGCTTGCAAGCCGTGAAATACAGATGTTTATTACACCTGCGATCCAATCAAGATGGAGAATGTTGACGCCAGTTGCTCTAGGTTTTCGTACGGACCTGGATTAAATTCGTGCGCAACCGTAACGAACCCCGACCTTCAGGAAGGGGTTTTTTGCTTAACCATAAATAACGAACAAACTATCCCGCGTCTTTCTGACGGTCCGTCGCTCGCTGCAAAATCTTCTTCTCTCGATCCGTCAGGCTTGCCAGGCCGTGCTCGCGGACCTTGTCGAGGATTTTGTCGACCTGGGCGTCTTCCTTGACCGCCGATTGGCGTTGCGCCTGTTTGATCTGTTGGCGAAATTTGGACACAGACACCCGATCGGCAAAGTCCAACCACCGTGGGTTTTTTATCAGAAGCCAACCCAGCGCCGCGCCGCCCAGATGCGCCGCTTCGCCCCCGGCATTTTGAGAACCGAACACAATCGATAACACCGCTAGCCCCAGGAACACCAACGCCAGTGTCCGCAGCGTCATCGGGATCGGCGGAAACAGCAGCATCACACGCTGGTCCGGGTACAGCATCGCGCAGCCCACTAGGATGCCGAAGATACAACCCGATGCTCCCACCAGAGGCCGCCACGAAGCCACGTCGAGCACACCCGTGAACACCATCAGCGTAAACAACGCCGCAGCCCCCAACCCGCACAGCAGATAAAACGCCAAAAATCGCCTGCTACCCCACCAACGCTCCATCAGCGGGCCGAAGTAATACAGCGCGAGCATATTGAAAAACAAGTGAAAAAAATTGGCATGCAGGAACTGGTACGTCACCCCGCGCCAAATCTGTAGACCGGTGATCGCCTTATCGACGCTGAAGTGCCCCCAGCCTGACGGCGCCAACGCGCTGCCCCGTGTGCTGCCGCCCAGCATCGAGTCGAGCAGGAACACCACGCCGTTGATCCCCAGCAGCCACGTTACCACCGACGCGCTCGACAACCGTTCGCCGAATCCGCCCCCGCTCTGATTATATTGTCTGTCTTGCCAGCCCATCAGCCTCGCTCCGTCATCAAAAAACGGTAATAAAGCAGCACCGCAATCGTCTTTCCATCGCGGATCGTGTGGTCCCGCACCATCTGGATCGACCGCTCCAGTGCTACAGCTTCAACAGTAATCCGCTCGTTCTGGTCGAGCTTCTGTCCCACGTGTTCGAGCCCCCTCGCCAGATACGCGTGCATATGCTCCGTGCAGATACCCGGGCTGGGGTAAAATTCAATCATCGGCTCGATCTCACGCGCTCGGTAGCCCGCTTCCTCTTCAAGCTCACGGCGTGCACAAAGCGAAGGCTCCTCGCCTGCCTCGATCGTACCCGCGGGAAGCTCCCAGAGCGTTTGGCCCACCGCAAAGCGCTCGTTGCGGATCAGCACCACCGTCTGGTCGTCGAGTACGGGCAAAATTACCACAGCCCCTGGCGTCACGACCGCGTCACGCGTCACGGCCTCGCCCGTCCGCCCCGGAAGAGCCACGCGGTGCACGTCAAAACGCACACCCTCGAACACGACCTCGGATTGGACCTCACTGCCAGGGAGCATCATGGGATTCTACCCATTAACCCCACCTCGGGTTCGACCTCACTTAGCCCCGCGTGAATCACGTGGGGCTAACTACCCCATCACCATTCATCGCTATCGAGCCAGATCGTCACCGGCCCGTCGTTGTGGATGTCCACGGACATGTGCTCGCCGAATTTGCCTGTCTCGACCGGATTGATTCCCAGTCCGCGCAGCTTCGCCACGAAGTAATCGAATAACTCTCGCGCCTGTTCTGGCTGAGCAGCATCCGTAAAGCTGGGACGACGCCCCTTGCGGCTATCGGCGTATAGCGTGAACTGCGACACCACCAGCACACCACCCCCAACGTCCAGCAGCGAACGATCAAACCGCCCCGACTCGTCGTTAAAAATACGCAAGCCTGCGATTTTTCCAGCCAGCTTGTCGGCTTCAGGCTCACCGTCGTCATGCCCCACGCCGACTAGCAGGACCAGCCCCTCGCCGATCTGTCCGACCGTTTCATCGGCTACCCTTACCGCAGCCGACGTCACCCGTTGGAGCAGCACACGCATCATAGCCTCCGTAAAAAAAGCTGTGGCCGCACTCGCAGCCACAGCTTGGTTGTAGTTTAAATTAAGACCCGCGACGAAATATCAGCCCAAGAAGTCGTCTTCGAGCGACTGACGGATCTTGTCGAGCGCCTTATTCTGAATTTGACGCACACGCTCTTTCGTCACGCCGATCACACGCCCTACCTGTTCAAGCGTCAGGGGCTTGGGTTCGGGCTGGTTCTTCTTCTGAGCCTTACCCAATGCGAAACGGTGTACGATCACCGATTGCTCGATGTCGGTCAGGTCGGCCCGATTCTGATTGACGATCTGACGCACCTCGTCGACGCAGTCTTCCTCGTGCTCGGCACGCTTACGCGTCGTGTAATCTGACTTCTCGTACTTCGGGTCGAAGTCCGTCGGGAACAACTGGCGGTATCGGCTGTGCGTCACGCCCATTCTGCTGAACGATTTGAGGATCGCTCGGCAGGCGTACGTGGAGAACTTAAACCCCCGCGCCACGTCGAATTTATCCGCCGCACGCAGCAGGGCCATATTGCCTTCACTCACCAGGTCCGCGAAGTCCACGTCGTTCATGCGAGTCCGCTTAGCCATCGCCAGGACCAGCGCCAGGTTTGTCTGGGCGATTTGGTCTCGGTACGCCTCAGCCTGTCTAAACCACCCGAGGATTTCTCTGCCCAGGCGGGGATCGACCGGGTCCTCACCGATCTGCTTACGCAGCCCCGAAACGCGGTATCGGCAGTAGTTGAACTGCATGAACAGCGATCGTTCCTGCGCAGCCGTGAGCAGGACCGTGCCCATTTTTTTGCCGCCTACCCTGCTGAGATCGGTGATCTTGTCCATCAGCGGGTGGTACCAGCTCGTGTCTGGCTGTGCGATTTGCGATACCTCAGCGAGCAGACGCTGTTGAGCATCGGGCTTGCTGAAGATTTCATTGTCGACGTAGTCGCATTTGCCGTTGAGAATCCGCTTCAGCGTCGCCTCGTCTTGCGGGCTGAACTGATGCGTCGATTCAACGACCGCCACCCGGTGGTGTCGCCTCGCTTGCTCCATGGGGGAGAAGTGTTTTTTGTTCAGTGCTGATATCATCCCTTTTACCTACCTTTCAGCGGTCTTCCCTGCCCCTTGGGTCTGCCCGCTGCCTTTCCCGGCATCTGTGTGCACCTTTGCGTCGGAGGTTCCTATTTTCCGACGCATCCAATCTGCTGTTACGTCAGTACGTATTGAGTTGTTCTGGGCGGTGCTTTCTCGCTCTTTCCTGTCCCCATAATATACCACCAAAATACCCATTTTGTTCAATCATTTTTGGAATCATTCCAATTAAAATTTGTTAAAATCGTTGCGTGCCGAGCCGACGAAATACACCGACCATTATAAAAACAAGTCGTGCAATCCTAAACATAGTCAAATTAAGTATTTGCGCGAAAAACCCATCGCTCGCAGGGCGGATTCAACAGATTGCAAGCCGTAGCGCATTGGCTTACCTTGACCAGCATGAGGCTAGCTTTTACCATCTTAATGGATACAAAATTTGTGGGGTTACACCTAGGCTCGTACCGTTTATATCGGTCTGGTCTGCCCGTGAACGATAAATATACGTATGCCTCGTATGCTGCGGGTAAGCTGGCCGTGGGGCGCAACCGCTATTCCTCAGAAGTACTTAAAGCATTGACTAGGAGTTAAATAGTATGCCTTTCTCACTGCCCGATTTGTCCTATCCGCACGACGCACTGGAGCCCTCGATCGACGCCCAGACCATGCAGATTCATCACGGCAAGCACCACGCCGGCTACGTCGCCAAGCTCAACGCCGCCCTCGAAGGCTCAGGTTTGGAGTCCAAGAGCATTGAGGAACTGGTTTCTAACCTGTCAGCCGTCCCCGAAAAAATCCGCGGTGCGGTGCGCAACAACGGCGGCGGTCACTTCAACCACAGCCTATTCTGGTCCGTGATGGCCCCGGCGGGTAAGGGCGGCGGGGGTGAGCCTACAGGTCCGCTCGCAGACGCGGTTAAGAATGACCTGGGCGGATTCGCAGCATTCAAAGAAGCATTCTCAAATGCCGCTGCCACCCGGTTCGGCTCGGGCTGGGCATGGTTGTGCGTGAAAGAGGGCGGCAAGGTCTGCGTCTGCTCGACGCCGAACCAGGACAACCCTTTGATGGCTGGCGTCGCGGAATGTCCCGGTACGCCGATCCTGGGCTTGGACGTCTGGGAGCATGCCTACTACCTCAAGTACCAGAACAAGCGTCCCGACTATATCGCCAGTTGGTGGAACGTGGTCAATTGGGCCAAAGTCGGCGAGAACTACGCAGCAGCGAAGAAGTGAAGCTAAACGGTAGGATAAATAACCCGTGGCTAAGTGGGGTTCGAGCGGAGTTGTGGCGTATTTGTGGTGAAGAAGCCCGCTGACGGTTGCGGTTCGTCGCGGTGCTCAATGGGGCATATCGGCTTGGTTAAATCTCACAAAATGCCTAGCCTCCAGCTTTACACATTCAAGCAATAATTGGTACACCAAGCTCACCAGTACCGGGTGGTGTTCCATTGACACACCCTCCTCGGTACGGTCGAGTTCCCCTACGCCGTTAACCCGCTCCTCCTGTTTAACCGATGTACACGGCATAAGCTCGTGTCATTGGCCACGGGGGGCGAAACGTGAGGCGTAGACAGTCATGATGCACTATGACTTGGTTGTTATCGGGACCGGCCCTGCGGGTCAGAAGGCGGCCATTCAGGCTGCCAAGCTTGGTAAACGTGTTGCGATCATCGAAAAAAACAACGTCGTCGGCGGTGCCGCGATCAATACCGGGACCATCCCGTCCAAGGCCCTACGCGAAGCGGCACTGCACTTGACCGGCATGGGCAAGCGAGACCTGTTCGGTGGGCGTCACCGCGTCAAGCGTCAGGTCACGATTGCGGACCTGATTTCCGTCAGTCAGCAGGTGATCAACAATGAACTGAACGTGATCCGCGACGCTTTTGACCGGAACAACATTGATCTGATCTGGGGGTGGGCTCATTTTGAAGGTCCTCAACTGCTGCAAGTGCAGCGGCACCATGAATCGGAGCTTTTGACAGCGGACAAATTTGTTGTCGGAGTGGGAACGAAGCCCGCCAAGCCCGATCATATCCCGTTTAATGACCAGACCATTTTCTGCTCCGACAGTGTGCTGAAGCTCGATCGCTTGCCCAAGAGCATGATCGTCGTCGGTGGTGGGGTGATCGGGTGCGAGTACGCGGGCATCATGGCGACGCTGGGCGTGCGTGTTACGCTCGTCGAGGGTCGCAACCAGGTGCTGGGTTTTCTCGATTACGAGATTGCTGAGGCGTTTCAATACCACATGAGGCGTATGGGCATCACGCTGCGCCTGGGTGAGAAGGTCGATAGTATCAAGAAGATCGAGAACAATAACGGCAGCGGTGCCCGCGTCCAGGCCACGCTCGAATCGGGTAAGCACCTCAAAGCTGAGACGCTGCTCTACTCGGTGGGGCGACAAGGCGTCTGTGCGGACCTGGGACTGGAAAACGTGGGCATCGAGTACGACGACCGCGAGCGGCTGACGGTTAATGAGAACTATCAGACTAATGCTGAACACGTCTACGCCGTCGGTGATGTGATCGGGTTCCCCGCACTGGCCAGTACTGCCATGGAGCAGGGGCGCATGGCGGCATGTCACGCGTTTGGCGTCGAGATACATTCCATGCCGGAGCTGTTCCCTTTCGGCATCTACGCTGTGCCTGAGATATCAATGGTCGGCAAGACCGAGAAGCAGTTGACCGATGCCGCTATCCCCTACGAAGCGGGTATCGCCCGGTACGACGAGTTGGCCCGTGGTCAGCTACTGGGTGACACCATCGGCATGCTCAAGATATTGATTCACCAGGAAGACCATCGTATCCTAGGTGTGCACTGCATCGGCAGCGGGGCGACGGAGCTAATCCACATCGGCCAAGCGGTCATGGCGTTCAACGGCACCGTCGATTTCTTCATCCACAACGTCTTCAACTTTCCCACACTGGCTGAGGCGTACAAGGTCGCGGCTCTCAACGGCGTCAACAAGCTCCAGCACGTCTGATACGCGTTGTGTATAGTTCTAGCGCGTTGTTAAGGATGTAAGTTATTGTTTGTTTTGCCTTCGCGTTCGCTGACACCGCGCAAGTATTAATCTGAATTGGTATTACTCCCTGCTTGACAGGGAGGGGAGTTATGAAACCGGCTCTAGCGATCACGACGTCACGGGCAGCCCGTTCTTGTTGGGATTGCTGGGGTTGGCAGATAAGCTACCCTCGGCCCGAGAAGCGCAGCCCGCCTGTCGATTCCATGAGGGGTATTTCCACATCGTGGCCACCGACGATCTGATCGTATACCGTTTGCAATGATTGGCAATAGTTCTGCCTGGAGAAGTAGCTAAACGCCTCGTGTCGCGCGGTGTCGCGTAGCTGCCACGTCAGTTGCGGGTCACGCACCAACGTCACAATGCGCTGGGCAATGCTCTTGGGCGAACCGGGCTGCACCATCAGGGCGGAGTGACGGTCCTCAACGATCTCGCTGGCGGCATAGGTAGCTTCGGCGATAATCGGCACGTTGGCGGCCATGGCCCACAGCAGGCTCAGCCCACCACCGTTGGCACTCAGCGCCACAGCCAAATCGCAGCCCGGCAGCACAGACCAAGGGCATGCCATCCGCGGTTCTTGAATGATGCGGTACTGTTTGTGCAGGTGGCGCATGACGGTTTCAATACGCTGACGATTTATCTGGTCGTGGCGGACAAGTAATCGCGGGTCCAGCCCATCCATAGCACTACTGTCCGCTACCATGTTCAATGCCTTGCTTGCGGCCAGAGCGTCCGCGTCGTGTGCTGTGTCGCCGAGTAGCGCGATGATTTTGGTCTTATCACCTCGCACACCCCATTGTCGGCGTAGGGTTGATCGGCTGTCGTGGTCGACCATTCCCATGTCGATCGCGGGACGCAAGACGTGGACCGTCGATTCGGGTAGACCACCGCCAAGCAACCCTCGTCGGATCGTCGAACTGATCGATAACAGCACAGTTTGGCCCTGTGTCTCACGCAGGACCATGCGTAGCCATCGTACGGACCGCGGCGTCGGCACAGTGGTCAGCGTCAATACCCGGGGGATCGTTCGGAGTTTGATCGCTGTTAGCGATAATGCTCCGATTGACCAGCAGTGCACCAGATCAATCCGTCCCAAATTTTTGATAGACCGATTGACCTTTGGCCAACCGAGTACCGCCTTACCGAATGGCGTACCCAGAACACTGGCGGGGTGTAGACCCGCAGCATCCGCGGCGTCTTTGAGACCACGACCGCCCAACAGGAAAACGTGTTGGTCGGTATCGCCGAGTCTCCCGAGAGACTGGGCCATCAGCGCCAGCGTGGTGGCGGTGGCCTGAGGACTCGACGCATCAATCAGGTGCAGGACACGCATAAGAAAAGGACGGGTGTTTCGTTTGATTAATCTTCAAGCGGGTCGCCGGGTTGACGGGGCAGGTGGTCATAAAAAAGTCTGGCGGTGTCCCGGCCGATGCGCTTTGCCAGTTTGCGAGATAGCGAGGAAATCTTGTCACGTCCGTCGCCCTGAAAGGTGTAAGGGCGCAACGCCACGTTTACTGGCTGATGATTCATTGCAGTCGGGTTGACCTCAATATGCTGGGCTGACGGGTACAAGCGTTTGCCTTGCTCGGTGTCAATGACTTTGACGTGCACCGTCGCTGTGGGCCGTAGCAACCCCGGCTGATCGATCAGTTTCACCAAAGCGACGTATATATGGATAACCTGATCGGCACCTAGTTCGCGTCCGATTTGGTCGATCGGCGTCCGAGCGTACCGGCTGCCCAAACGCGCCGCTAGATCGTACAGGCTCCGCGGGTCGATCACGTGCTGATCGGTTAAAACCTTGTTTTCTGTGAGGTGAAATGCGGCATGGTTGGCGATTTCATTGACCAATGTATGGTTGCCAAGCAGATCGGCTGGGTCATCGACAAGGATCAGTGTCGGGCGGTCGGCTAAACGGTATTTGGCGTTGATTTTCTGTGGGAAAAGGGCCTGTATGAAGAAACCGACAACGTTGCAGCCGGGTAACGTCGTCAGCAAAACGCCCGCAATCAGCCAAATCGTAAGCGTGGTGTTGCGGTCGGCGCATCGGGATAAGAAGCAGCGTGGTGCCTTGAGCCACGACGGGCGAGCGACCGGCGTCACCCAAACGCAACCACAGCCCGACCAGAACGATGAGACGGTCACTTTTTCACCACCTCGTGGTCTTGGAATCGGTTGGCAAGTTGATGCGCAAATAGCCGTAGCAGGCCGAATTGCGTAGTCCGATGGTCCGCGTCGAGCAGGCCGATCGATCCGCCCGGCGGGAACTCGGCCTGAAGGGTCGTCGCATACGCAAAGTCGTTAGGCTCGGTGCCGTCGGCTTCGGCGACACCGATATTGGCTGTGATGACGCCTCGCCACTGATAAGTATTACCCCGCTCATGAAGGGCGTAGCGAACCAGACCGATGTGTAGCAACCGATCGACCCCGAGCCGTTCGAGCAGATCGCCATATCCCCGGGCTGTCCAGAATGGGTTTTGGGTCTGGAAATCCTCGATCTGTTGAGGGTCTACGACCTTGACGTCTGGCAGGCGGGTTGTCAGCGTCGAGCAGACCTGACGGCGGACATCCGCCGGAGCAGTAGGGTATTCAAATAGGGTGTACTCGTCGGCGGATACCATTACAGCGACCGATTTTTGCGCCAATCCCCGATACTCCGCATCCACAATAACCTTATTCCCGTCTTCTCCACCCGCTACGACGTGGGCCGCGAATCCGATTAACTCACACCCGCCAAGCGCCGTCAATGTTGCGACAAGCAATAATCGTGTGCCTACCACAAACAATGATCGCTCGCCCACAAAATGCTTGTGTGGCCAACGGCATCGGTGATTAGAACGATCAATAATCATCTTAAAAATAGAGCACCAGACACTTGTAGAGCCACGACACAATGACCAGACCCATCAATACCCAGATCGTGGTCGGCTGCCAAAGACATCTGGCTATCGGTGTAAGCGGGACCGCGAAGATTAACGCCCACGTCGCTACGATCGATACTACTGCCGTGGAGATAGCCAAGATCATCCCCGCTGGCTGAGTTACGAACGCAGCCCACAGCCGACCGTGTACCGCATGGGTAAATGCGGTGGTCATCCCGCAGGTGGCACAGGGCAGGCCCGTTCCGATTAGGACGCCGCAGGGTGGCAAGCCGAGTTGTTGGTGCGTGCCGATCCCCGTGGGTGAGGCCTCGAGCCGAAGGGCGGCGCCCAGTATCACGGCTGTCATGGCTAGCACGACTGTGGGTAGCACGCGCTGCTTCCATCGGTATTGCGATTGCGTTGGGGCCATGGGTTGATCCGAGTGAGTCGTCTGCACGTGGGGCTAGGTTACGGTTCTCGGTCGGCCAAAGCAAAACGGGATATCATGGGTGTGTATGACCTATCGGTTGCCACACGATCGTCCAAACGGGGGCACAGCCCAAGGGCCTCAGGAGGAGGTACACGAGGAATCGTCGCGTCGTCGCGTGGTGATGCGTCCCATAGCGGTATTGCCGACGATGCTGACGCTGGGGAATCTGTTGTGCGGGTTTGGGTCGGTATTTTTTGCCAGCCGTGCCATGCAGTCCCCAGAGCCGTTGCGGTTTACGCCCCTATCGCCGTTGACGTTCTCAGCGATGCTGATCTTTGTGGGGATGATACTCGACGGGCTCGACGGCCGAATCGCACGGCTGACAGGCAATATCAGCGACCTCGGTGAGCAGCTTGATTCCATGGCTGACATGGTGACATTCGGGGTGGCGCCAGCGTTTTTGGCGGTGCAACTCGCTGGTGTGGAAGCGCCTTTTATGCCGATCGTGGTCGAAGATCAATTGTTCGACCGTTTTGCGGTGGTGGTCGCGTGTATTTACGTGGCGTGTGCGGCGCTGCGTCTGGCGCGGTTTAACATCGAGCGAGCACGGGAACAGAAGTCAAAGCACACGAGCTTTGTCGGCTTGCCATCACCGGCTGCGGCGGGCACCGTGGCGAGTTTGGTGTTGCTGCACCAGCATTTTCTTGCTGACGGATCTCCGACGGATTGGCCGAGTCATCTAGCGGCGATCGGTATGGTTTTGATCATGTTGTTGGCGGCGTTCGGCATGGTCAGCAGGCTGCGGTATGTACACGTCGCGAACCGTTACCTGGGCGGGGGGGCTAGGTTCGGCACGGTCACAAAACTGGTTATGTTGGCGCTTTTGATGCTGGTCTGGTTGCAAGAGGCTATGGCGGCGGGTTTTGCTCTGTACGCACTGTCGGGGCCGGGGCAATGGTTGTGGCAGCGGTTTGGGGTGCAACGCGCTAAAAATGAGTAGAGGCGGTTTCATAACTCCCCTCCCTGTCAGGGAGGGGGTAGGGGAGGGTCGTGTGTCCATGATTTACGGGGCTTTCACCCCTCACCCAACCTCTCCCCTCAAGGGGAGAGGTGTTTTGAAGCAGCTTCTAGAGGTTAGCTTTTTATTCTTCGTCAAAGCCCGCGTCGACCAAGTCACCCAGGGCTTTGAGGGCGGCTTGAGCGTCGTCGCCCTGTGCGTGGATTGTGAGTTCGGTGCCCTGGCCCGCAGCGAGTACCATCATCTGCATAATGCTCTTGCCGTCGACTTCCTGCTGATCCTTGCAGACGCGCACATCACTGACAAAGCCATTGGCCACGTCCACAAACGACATGGCGGGGCGTGCGTGTAGGCCTAGGCGGTTTTTAATCGTGACCCGTACCTGAACCCATTGGTTCTGACGGTCGCCGGTCGGCTTGCAAGAGTCTTGGTGAGTAGGCTTTTCCATGATGGGTTGGGCTGGTTCAAAACAGACGGTGGTCACGCGGTGCGCCTTCTCGTTGTATGTGCCCGACTTGGTTGCGTAGGCTTTCTGGTTATGCCACGCGTGATTAAAACAACAGCACCGCCAAGATTTTATCAGAAAACGCTAGCCGGCTCTTGAGAGACAGGTTTGCCGGGTGGTGGGTCGAGATTTCGAATATCAACTTACTGGCTTATCCGTGTAGCTGTTGGGTATCCGCCTCGTGTAGCAAGTCCTGGACGGCCTCGACTGTGGTGGCCTGTCTCAAGAAACGCCTAAACGTGTCGTCTTGAAGGTTTGAGAAGATGTTTTCCATGGCTTGGAGGTGTTCGTCGGGTTTGTCTTCGGGGCTCAGCAGCAGGACGACGCAGTGTACCGGTTGCTTGTCGAGGGCGTTGAAGTCGATGCCCTGTTGACGGATGCCGATCGCGGCTGCCATTTTTTTGAGCTTCTTATGCTTGACGTGTGGCACAGCGATGCCTTTGCCAAAACCTGTGGACCCCCGTTTTTCCCGCTCGAGGATCAATCCGACCAATTCATCGCGTAGCGTCTTCGTAGCGGCGCCAGCTGTAACCAGTGCGTCGACCAATTCACGCATCACGTCGTCACGCTCGCTACCCTGTAGCTGAGGAACAATGGCTTTCGATACAACAAAATCACTTAGTTTCATAGGTTGAATTTCTTCGGATTGATTTTCTCGATTACACAGACTCCACGGAGGGCATGCTATCAAAATACGCGACCGTTTGTCCTATGTCTCTTGGGCATAATGCCGGGCCGCGGCTTTTTTTATTGTACGTTGTGTTTCCGGTTACGCAGCTTGGCTTTGTGGTCGCTCAGACGCCGTTCGAGTTTATCGACTGACTCATCGATGCAGGCGTAGAGGTCTTCGCCTGTGGTCTTGCAGACGAAGGGATCAGATTTATCTACGTGTACGATGATTTCCAACTCGAGGTGGCGGTCGGTGTTGTGGACAATGACCTCGATGAGTTGGATGCGGTCGAAGTAGCGGGGGAGCTTCGAGACCTTGTCCGTAGCGTACTGTTTGATCGCTGGGGTGATATCCAAGTGTCTGCCGGTGACAATTATCTCCATAGGGTTCTCTCGATCAGGGGTGTTGGGACGGGATTCATTAATCGGGCTTAAGTTATTCTAGGGCTTGTTTGTTGTCGGGGCGGTTTGCATGACCGGTGATTGGCTGCTGGGGGGGCGTTGTGAGGCTGGGAGGATTACCCCGCCACTGATGGTAAACCGCAGTGCTTCGTCGATCGATATCGGCAGGACAACCGTATCGTTTTTGGGCACGGTTATTACATATCCAGTAAATGGGGTAGGCGAACTGGGTATAAACACAGTCAGGCACTGTTCTTTTGACTGTTCATTAATCATCTGCATGGTGTCGCCTGTGACTAGGCCTACGGACCAGAGCCCCCTGCGTGGGTACTCCACAGCTACCACCTGATTGAACCTGATTTTTTCCTTTTCATCTCCGCCGACGACGAAATCCGTCACCTGCTTGACCGAAGGGTAGACCTGGCGGATCAGAGGGATGCGCATGAGGATGTCTTCGCCGCGCTTATACATGCGGGTGCCGATGTAGCTACCCAACACGGCACCGGCGACGTAGATCAGTACCACCGCGACGACCAGGCCGATCAGGTCCAGCGGGAACGGATACCTGATCCACCACTGGACGAGCATCTCACGCCTGGCGCCCAGGCGTAGCCACTCGCGTGAGCCGCCGGAGGTCTGCCACTGGGCGTACAGGACCGGGTCCGCCTCCACCGTACGTTCGTAGGTGACGACTTTTTCCTCCACAGCCACCGGCCAGTCGGAGAAATTCAGCACCATCTCACGCACGCCGGCACTGATCGGGTTGGCGATCTTTTCCTGGACGAACCCATACGCGGCGATCAGGATCCAGACCGTGAGCACTGACGGCAGCAGGATGGTTAGCCCGCGGAAGAAGAATCGTCGGAAGTTTAGTTTCACAGGCAGCATAATAGCATAACCACGCCGCGATCGAGTCGCCTGCGGCTAGAGACGCGAGGCCGTGATTATTTGAAGTTGAATAAGACTCGGTGGGCTGCCGCTAATCACGACGACGGATGGCTGAAAAGTTGTTCGAGAATGACGCTGTACATCTCTTCGCAGCCGAGGGTGTCGGGGCGGTCTGTGTAATCGGTTTGGGTAATCAGCACGGGGGCGGTCTGCGCCGGTTGATCGACTCGGCCGTGCGAGCCTCGTATCAGTGAGCTGTCCAGGGGGATGACGTCCAGAAGTGTGCGAAACCCGAGCTTTCGACGTAGCAGCTTCTGCGCGATTTTCGCCTTTGGGAATCTGATTTTAGGATCGATCAACAGTTCCAGTGGGTCGTACCCCGGCTTGCGGTGGATGTCGACCGTGCGTGCAAAGTCCGGTGCTCGGCTGTCGTCTAACCAATAGGGGTAGCAGAACCAATGGCCCTGCTGCGCGACCAGTACCAAATCGCCGGCCCTGGCGTGGTCGAGGCCCGCTTGCGCTTGACCGGCCCGGTCTAGCACCTGTTCGACGCCCGGGGTTTGGCGGCACAGGTCGGCGAACCGTGCGATCTGATCCGGGTGCTTGACGTAGACGTGGGCTATTTGATGATCGACTACGGCAAACGCTTCACTCGCACCGGCGTCCAGAAGCTCGAGCCCCTGTTCCTCTCGCACGCGCACGGCACCGGCCCGACGCAGCACGCGGTTAATCGCCACAGCTTGGTTGACCGGTTCGATGCTGTACTCGCTGGCGATCACGACGCGCACGCCCTGATCCGTGAAATAGTCGATTAATTGGCCAACGACGGTGTCGATTTCACGGACCGCCACGGCGGCGTCGGGGTGTGTCGGCCCGAACTTCTGCAGGGCGTAGTCCAGGTGCGGCAGGTAAACGAGCGTGAGCGTAGGGCGGTGGCTCTGATGGACATGGACCGCTGCGTCGGCGATCCATTGGCTCGACCGGATCGACGAGGCGGGGCCCCAAAAATTAAACAGCGGGAACGTGCCTAGCTGTCGTTGGAGTTGGTCGCGCAGGTCTGCGGGCTCGGTGTAGATATCGGGGAGCTTGCGTCCGTCGGCTTGGTACATCGGCCGGGGGGTGACCGAGTAATCGACGCTTGAATACATGTTAAACCACCAGAACAGGTTCGCGCACGTCACGGATGGGTCGCGCTGTTTGGCGGTTTCCCAGACTTTGGGGCCACGCACGAGGTGGTTGCTTTGCTTCCAGAAACGTACCTCAGTCAACTGGCGGTCGTAGTAGCCGTTGCCCACGATCCCGTGTCCCTGCTCCCCGCCGGCCGGGCGCCCTGTGAGCATGCTCGACTGGACGCTGCACGTGACAGCCGGCAGTACAGGCTGGAGGCGACGCACGATCCCGGTGCGTGCAAACGCCGCCAGACGTGGGCTGTGCTCCCCGATTAAAGAGCGATTTAGCCCGACCACGAGGATGACGGCTGTGGGGTGT
>JAJRXX010000050.1 GCA_024276075.1 Planctomycetota bacterium | reverse complement strand
GTCGCCAGCGTCGTCATGGCGTCACCGGCGCTCATCTGCATCAACGCTTTAATCGCGTTGGCACGCGGACGCGCCTGGTCGTGCTGTGCCATCTCAAATAGCTGCTGGACGTGCCGCGTCGAACGTGTCTGCTCGAGCGCCTCGACCGCGTTGGCACGCACACGGCTATCGCTGTGGCGCAGCGACTTTTCGAGCGTTTCGACGGCTGTGGTCGACCCCGTCGCCCCCAACGCCCGCACCGCAGCGGATACCACTTTCTCATCGTCGGACTCTGCCATCGCCAGCAGTTCTGATTCGAAAAACGCCGCTTGATTTAGCCCGTGGATAATCGATATCGCCAGGAGCCGATCGTCCCGATCGAGGCTGTTTAGCTTTTGCGATAGATGGCTGTGAAAAAGCGGGTCGATCTTAATCAGCGCCCTGCCAACCGACAATCGTTTCTCGGTCGACATTTCCGCCCAGCCGGTCCATAGCCGCCCAAACCCCAACGGTGCCAGCCGCTGTCTTGCCAACTGCGATATCTCCATGTGGCCTGAGTTGATCAGGCGCGGCAGCAGTTTGGGTAGCCCCTTCCAATCACAGCCGATCAGGTATCGTGCCGCGATCCACGCCAGCCTCGGCTCCGGGTCGAAGCAATACTTTGAAATCACCTGATCCGCAGACGCGCCATCGCCGGCGTTTGATATCGCGATCAACCGCCTCAGGACGCTCAGCCGTGACATCGGGTCTGGTAGTTTTTGGAGCTGCGCGAGCCTCTCGACGCGTTGGTTCTGATCATAAGGCAACGCCATCGCCCACTGTGCGAGCCCCCGCGTCTGGTGTGGCAACCACCTCGCTACGTCGTCCGTGCTAGGCCAAAGCCTATCGGAGCGATCAATTTTGCTCAGCGCCCCCCAAACGCGGGGCCACAGCATGAGGTGCGCATTGGCCATCACATCGCTCAGGGCACCCTGCTTCGCAGCGGTGGTTAGCCCCTTCAGCGCCGCTTGGGTCAACGTCGGCACCCCGATCATCACCAACAGCGCCCGCCGGGTATCGCTATTACCAGCCGTCTCAAGCAGCTTTCCTAATACATCGACCGCCGGGTGACGCGGGTCTTCCAACTTTTTAAACGTCTCTCCCATCGCTCGCGGCACCAATGCCACCATCGCCGCGAGCACCTCAGGCTGCGCGTGTGTGTGGTAGCGTCTGACCCCCTGTTCGACCGCATTCATGATGTACTTGGCCGACGCCGCATCGCAAGCGTATTTCGGATCATGATGCGCACCGATCGCCGTGCTCGCCCATCTTGCCAATTCGAGCAACCCCTCGGCGGCTTGACGCCGAAGCGCCGGTGGCCGATGGTGCAACTGCTCAGCGACGAGGTACGCCAGCCCCGCTACTTTCGCCGCCACCACGATACGGACCACATTGCTCGGGCCGGCAACCGATTTCTGGCCCGCCACTTCCCGTAACGGACGGTACCACTGCCCCGCGTGTCGAACCACCGTGTGTTGCAGATCAGACGGGAGGCGGTCGTAGTGTTCAACCAACGCGGCTTGTCCCTGAAGCTGCTCACGCTCGAGCAAGCTCAGCACTATCAGCTTTACTGCCAACGGATCAGCTGTAGGTAGCGCCGCCCCCATCGCCAAATCGATCGATTGATCGTGGATCGACCTGAGCCGTTGATAGATGTCGTGCAAATGAGACATTGTGTTTGGAACCTTTACCGCTTCGTAAGGACCTTTAAGCTGAGCAGATCAATCGAAATCCCTCGAACAACCCTCAACCTGATGCGTAAAATGTGGAAAAGCTGTTTTATTAACTTGTTATTTCTTCTCATTGGGCGGCTGACTGCTATAATGTTTGTTCCTGTTAATTAAGTAATTTCATCATTTACCCCGAATGGAATCGAGGGCCACTATGAGTATCGGCCATAAGTCATTTAACGCACAACTTTTCCGGCTCATGGTCTATAAACGGCCTCTGCACCCGGAGTTGTTAAATCTCCAGGTACGTCGGGTCTTTCAGCACGGCGACTACGAAGCCGAGTGTTGGCTGGCACCATCCGGGCATGTGGTGCGCTTCCAGACCGACACCGATGCCCTGACCGAGGTCGTGATTGAAAAAGGCGACCACCTACCCGAACAGGGTTTGATCTACGCACTACCCTGTTTGGGTGAGAAGGACTTTAAGTTGGAAGACGATGGGCCACTTGGATACGTCACCACCATCCAAACCGAGAGCCTCACTGACAACCTCTACCTGGCCACGTTTCGCGAGATGCTCGACTTCGCTCGCGAAAACGATGCTCTGCACTACGAGTGGAAAGACAAGGAGGGTCCTTCAAGCCTTTCAGTGCTCGACTGTCAGAAGTTTAAGAAGGAACTGCACGTCCAGAGCTATCACATGATCAGCGCCAGCAGCATGGTCCTACGCACACAGTCGATCTTCGAGATCCTCTGATCGCTGCTGCGGACTCGTGGACGGCTAGACAAAAACCACAGCGATCTCGTTGCCTACTCCCTGCTCACGCCCAATCCAGCCGGTTGGCCTACCACCACGGCTTTGAAGGCGGCAATCACCCCCCCATCTAGCGTGAACCATTGATCCCCATTCGTCGCGGCGGCGCTGCCACCGGCTTTTTCGGGCTCTGATACCGCTAGCCGATGTGTGGTGCCCCCTTGCATCTTCACCACGACCTTCAACGGCGGCTGCTGGAGATGGACCGGCTCCAGAAATCTGGCGACTTGAAGCCCCGACAACGCATCAAAGAGATTCCCAGCCACGGACTGATCCACCACTGGGCCTTCGCCCCCGACGTACCGGCCAGACGAGTCGCGGCTGATCGTCACGGACTGATCGTGGTATATCACCTGCACACTTTGAATATCACCCATGTTAATCGGCAAGACGGTTTGATCGCGATACCCCCGCAGCAGCAACTCTACAAGCGCTTGGCTGACCTCAAACCGTTTGCTTTCGGGCTGATCAGCAAGGAGCGCGTTGCGCGTTTCGGGATCGACGACAACCTGGTAATGACGCCCATCGACTGTTTCGATATAGACCGTCACTGCCCGTGATTCGTTAGGGGTATCCGCTTGCGACGCTTCTGTCAGCCATCGCTGTACGCGCAGCGGGGTTAGCTGATCCAGTAGTTTCTCAAACGCCATGGATTCAAACCGCTCGTGCCCGAATAGCCGCCATGGCCCTTGTGCGACCTGATCGGACCGCTTAGGCGACTCAACACGGGTGGTTTCAGGCATCGGCTGCGTCGCCACAGCGGCAGCCCGCTGAGTGCTGGCAGACTCGGCGGCGGGTTGGGTCATTGACGCAAGAGGTGGCGTCGTCGGCGCGGGCTGTGTGCGGGGTGCGGGTTGTGTGGTAGTGGGCTGAATCGTTGGGCCCGCCGGCGCAGATCCAGGATTATTGACCCCGCGAGCAAAAACGTGTTCCAAACCATCCGCACGCTTGATCGTGACCCTCGTGATCTCATCACGACTCAGGTCCAGCACCGTACGCTGACGAAGCGACGCGATCGGCTCGAACACACGCTCGAGCGCATCAACCGGTACGAGATAGTGGATCGCTTCATCGTTGCGCACCACCGGGTATGTATCCGTCTGCCCTTGCGTATAGACCCGCAGCACGTCTGGTTCGAGACGGCCAATCGCGGTAGCCGTGATCGTCGCGATCGGTTCGCCCAGATCAACTAGGTGAGGCTCGTATGACCGCGCCTTGGCACCGGTTACCGCCTCGACCAACAGCGACGCCTCCGTGCTATCGGCCTCGAAGCTGGGACCGGGTTGGGCAAACGACCAACCCGATGGGCTACGCAAAAGCTTGACGGTATTCGAAGAAGGCTTCTCGATTGTCAACGCGTGTACGTCTGACGATTCGATCGGCGTGATCCTTGCGTCGCGCAGGTCATTTGTGGTCTTCTTAAACTTTCCAACATCTTCGCGTGAAATCGTGAAAACAACCTCTCCTACCCGTCCGGGTCCGCCCGGTGGGCCCCAACTGGCGAAGTAGGATTCCGCCTGCAAATCGACAGGCGCGCCGATCATCAATACCTGCGTCTGATTCCCATCCCCTTCTTCTTCTACTTTATCGCCAGAGCCCGAGCCATCGGGATCGGAATCACCCACAATCGGCTGGTATATCTCCAATACAACGGTTGGCGTGTGCAACCCGTAAATGGACAGGTCTGCGGAGCGATCGGTGACAAATCGATTGATCGCAACCCCGCGTGCCGCAGATAGTAGACCCGCTACGCTTTGCTTATCCACACGCCCGCTTAGCGGCAGGGCAAATAACCACTCTCCGTCGATCTTGTCCATCCCTATCGATCTGCCGCCACGCTTCAGTAGCACGCCATTGGCCTGGCTTTCGCTGGGGACTCCGATAGATTTCTTACGCCAATCGACAATCTTGCTATCCAAGACCTGTTGGTGGAGCGTATCGTTCACCACGTAGACATACGGATCATCATTAATCATTGCATATGCTCGGCCACCCACCACTTTCTTGCCCAGGTGAATCGTCTGGTCAGCCACACTCTCACCTTCGATCCGTAAAATCACAACCGCTCTGGATGGCGCCAAGCCCGCCTGCGCAAGCGTCGGCTGATCCGACCCCTCGGACGACGCGGACATAAACCGCTGTGTGCGACGCAGGCCCGCTGCATCATCCACAAGCTGCCTGGCGGACCACGTTTGGAGCGCAAACCGCACCGGCTGCGTCTGGAACCAATCCTGCCCCTCTTTGCTGAGCACTAGTTTTTCGTCGTCGCCCCGCATGATCGAAATGGACACCACCGACTCGGTCGGTAGCTGCGCAGCGGTAAACAGCGGCGCTTCCTGTTGATCCACCTCTTGAGCCTGCTCCTGTTCAAGTTCGTACGTCGGCGTCGTTTCCCGCTCGATCAACAGAAAGTACGCCCCAACCAAAACCAGCGTCGCTAGCAGTAAATTTGTGGTCTTAAAGCTCATTGACGAACTCACATTGAAATTCAATAACGATACATAGACGGTTCATAGACGGCTCACGTTAATGTACACGGTGCCCGGTAATCGACCAGTCGCCGACCGACGACCACAATAATCAGCTCCTTCGACGGGCCATCCATACGCTTACCCCAACGACACCCACAACAGCGGGCATGCCCAACAAGAGCCCCCACCGCAAAACCACAAGCCCTGACCACGTAATCGGTCCGATCCGACGGATATCCTGAGTACGGGGGCTAGCCGCGATCAATTGATCCAGGCCCGCAAGCCAATACACGCTATTAACGAATAGCTCTGCGTTGGCGGGGAACGCGGCCCCGACGATCTCGGCTGGCAACCCCTGCCGTCCATACAGCGTAATCTGATCCGACGCCCAAGCGGGGTCGGCAACCACCACGAGACGTTTGTCCTGGCGCTGAGCGGCGGCGGCGATCACAAACGGCCCGCCCGCCGTCGCGGGGTCGAGCTTCGGATTCTGCTGTGTTTGGATGTCGCGGTGGGTCCACATGTCCCGACCGCTAACCTCGACCAACGGCCAAGTCTGTGCGCCGTCGTCACCCCCACCGAGTACCAATGGGCTGGCCTGTAAGAAAATACCGGGCATTCCCGCCATCGCCCGGGTAATCACAAGGTCGTCGGGCCAACTGCTGATCTCTAACTGTGTAACAGCCCGCGTCTGATGGTTTGGCAAAATAAGCTGCCGCATCACCACCCGATCGAGTTGCGGCGTGATCCCCCACGGCGAGAGCAACTGTGCCACCGGGTCGGGACCCGCAAACTGAGCCATCGGTGATACCGTCAGCATCACGATCGCTGAGTCGCCCACATCGAGCCGCTTTTGTAATAGGTCCCCGACCTGCTGGCCCGACCCGATAGCGGTGGGGTTCATCGGGTTGGGCGGGCTGATCGGCAACACGACCCAGACCGCTTTTTGGTCGGGTTGGGGCTGGGGCGGCGGACCCGCGGGCATCATCTGCCCCATCGAGCCGGGCTGACCCTGTGGGTTCCACTGCTGAACGTCAAAGTTGATGTTGCGTAGCCGCTGCGCGACGTGCTCGAACAAACCACGTGACCCCAACGCCTGCATCGGACCGGTGGTGACAAACACCACCATCGGCTGATGATCCAGGCTCATGCTCACCAGTGCGCCGGTGATTTTTTCCTCACCCTGAAACCGTAGCTCAGGCTGCTGCCCTGGCCCCACCTGACTCGTATCAGGCTCGCGGAACATCTCGCCCAATCCGATCACCCGCACCTGTTCGGGGCCAACCAGGACGACGGTGTCGGGGCTATCGAGTTGCCGCACGAGTTTGTCGTAATCTTCCACTAGCTGCACATCACGCAGCGCGGATGTCGCGTCCCGAATGTTTTCGCGTATCCGTTCAAGCTCGCCGGTCAACGCCAACAACTGATTCGCCACCGACGCAGGTGTATCGTCCGCGTCACCGGCTGTACGAAAACGATCTATCGCGAGTGTGAAAACTTTTGCATCCAGATCACGCAATAGGGTTTCCACAGTGCTTTTGGCCTGTCCGTATCGGGGCAGTGGGCCGTCGAGGCTGCGTGTGATCTGCTTGCCCACCGTGTCGATGTCCGAATCAAACCGTGCAAACGCCTGGGCCACGGACCCGACGAATGCTCTAAAATCGTCTTCGCCCAAAGCCGGGTCTTTCAAGACACTCTGCAACGGTGTGAGCAGGCCCGACGCCTCTTGGCGTATCTGATCCAGCGCGTCGCGGCCCCGATCCGTGGCGCGCTCGATCGGCTCAAGACGACCGGCAAACCGGCGACGCAACTGCATCAGGAATTTTTCGAGCCGACCCAGCTCTCGGCCCGGATCGATATGCTCGACCGCCAGCCCCCTGCCGTACCGCTGGTATTCGTCGAGCAGGTCGCGTGCCTGGTCCGCGTAAGGACTCGCTTGACTGAAGAGCGTGACACAACGGTACCCGTCGTCGAGGCCGGTGATCAGCTTGACGGTCTGAGGCGATAGGCTGTACCGCCGCGTGGCGGTGAGGTCTAACCGGACAAACCGGCGGTAGCCGATCCAATTCACCAGCACGACGATCGCAATGACCGCGGCGACAGCAACGGCGACGTTCAAGCCGTACTTTACGCGCCGCTTGCCCTGCGTTTCACCTCGAGCGTCAGAACGATCCACGGACATCAACGATTACCTCCCAAATACACTGGGCTGAACCCTGAATCTCAAACCCCGTTCAACGCCACCGCCTGCTTTCGAGCAGCTTCACCGCCAAGAACAGGAACAGCGCAATGCCGGTCGCAAAGTAGACGAAATTACTGGTGTCGATCAAGCCTTTATTGAAATCAGCGAACTGCATGTTGACGTTCAGGTAGAACATCGCCTCCCGAACACCGGGACCGAGGAACGCCGCCTGCGGCAAGAAGAACATCGCGATCGTAAACACGCAGATGATAAAGACGGTCAGCATGAACGCGATGATCTGGTTCTGCGTCGCCGCCGACGCAAACGCCCCGATCGCCAAGTAAAAACCCCCGACGAGCACCAGCCCGACCAGCCCCGTTACGATCGGCCCGAAGTCGGGCGACGCGGTGATCTCCAGGACCGCCACCAAGACCAGCAACGGCACCAGCAGCACACTGAAAAAGCCCATCGCACCGAGCCACTTGCCCACCACCACCTGCGTGTCGGTCACCGGCGCGGTGAGCAACGGCTCGACCGTCCCGCTGCGAAACTCCTCACTGATCAGACGCATGCTGATCGCGGGTACGAGGAAGATGAGCAACCAAACGACGCCCTCCAGCGTAGGCCGAAGCGTCGCGGGCTGACCGGGCCCGAAACCAATGAAAAAGATCATCGTCGTGCCCAGCGAAAACAATCCCAGCACCACATACGCAATGGGTGAGTAAAACAGGCTTGTGAGCTCCCGTTTTGCGATTGTGAGCATCTGATTCATAAGGTGTCCTCCGCGACACCCGCTTGGCTCTGACGGGCGGTGATCTGGATGAAGTATTGCTCAAGGCTCGCTGACTCGTGCCGCATCTCCCGTATGAGCCAGCCGCTTGACAGCGCAGCCCCCCCCAGCGCCTCGCGTGTATCGCAGCCGTCTTTGGGCGTGACCACAGCGCGGCACCAGCCGTCACGCATGGACGTCTCGACCTCTTTCACACCGTCTACCCCACCAAACGCCTGTGAGACCTTGGCCGCGTCCGCTTTGACTTCGACCAAGATACGTGCGTCAGACGCCACCGCGCTGCGCAACTCGTCGGGGGACCCTTGGGCGACGATCTTGCCGCCGGCGATGATCATCACCTTATCAGCGATCTTCTCGACTTCGGGTAGGATATGCGTGGATAGCAGGATGGTGTGCTTGCCGCGTAATTCTTCGATCAATCGGCGCACATGGGTGATCTGGTTGGGATCAAGACCCGCTGTCGGCTCGTCGAGGATCAAGACGGGCGGGTCGTGCAGCAGCGCCCCCGCCAAGCCAACACGCTGCTTGTTACCACGTGATAACTGCCCTATGAGCCTTCGTCGCACCACCGACAGCCCGCACCGATCACACACCTCGTCGATCCGCTGCACGCGGGCGTAACGGTCCATCCGGTATAATCTGCCGCGGTAGTGCAGGTACTCATCAATGCGCATCTCGGGGTACAGCGGGGTGTTTTCGGGCAGGTAGCCGATCTTCGCTCGTACGGCTTGTGAGTCGGCCAACACGTCCAAGCCGTCGACGCTGATCCGGCCGGCTGTCGGAGGCAAAAAGCCCGTGAGCATGCGTAGCGTGGTGCTCTTGCCCGCGCCGTTTGGGCCTAGGAACCCCACGATCTGACCACGTGGGATGTTAAAACTCAGATCGTCGACGGCGAGTGTCGGGCCGTACCATTTAACCAGATTCTGGGCATCAATCATGGACCTCACCACACATCTTCGAGTTTGCCAACCCGCATGCGAAAATAAGACGGGATGGCCTACTCTACGAATTTATCCAAGCCAAGGTTCGTCGGCGATCTCTTGTATGGGCATTTACTCGTGCACAGCGACAAAATCATCCGACCTCTGGGTAAAAGCCGATACCAAGACAAATATAACGCATGGCCTTGATGTACCGGCGGACGGATCATAATCTACTAGGTCTGTATCCGGCTACCCCAGGCCCAAGCGGTGCAGTAGACTGTCAATGGCGGGGCTTGATCTCGGAGTTTTTTTCTCCCTCTACACCCAGGATTCAGATGATGCGCTTGATCGATATCCTGCAACCTGATTGCGTGAAGGTCCCGCTCGAAGCAAGCTCCAAACAGGATGCGATCTTCGAGCTCGTTGATCTCTTGTGCGACAACACCGACATCAAAGCTCGTCAAGAACTCAAAGACGCGGTCTGGAAACGAGAGCTGACCCGCACGACCGGCATCGGGCACGGCATCGCCATCCCCCACGGCAAATGCAGCGGATGCCCTTCACTAGCCATCGCGCTCGCCAAGCCGGCACAGCCTATTGATTTCAGTTCGATCGATGGCAAGCCCGTCGACCTGATCATCCTCTTAGCCAGCCCGCTCGACCAAACCGGCCCGCACATCGAAGCACTGGCTACGATCAGCAGGATGCTCAACGACCACAGCTTTCACGCGGCGATCAAAAAAGCATCCACTGCCCAAGAAATATTCGAGTTGATCACGCAACGCGAATCGCAGTTCACCAAATAGTACCGCTGCTCCACCCCTGCACCCGGCCCGAACGCTGATTAGAATTACTACTATCTGTTACCTAATCGCAGGCAGACCGCAGGAACGCCATGGCCCGTACACGTCGAAAAATCGGTGAAATCCTCAAACGCTGGGGTGTGATCAACGACCAACAGATCGAGGAAGCGTTGGCCACGATCAAGAAGACAGGCCAGCGCACTGGCGAAGCGTTGATCGAATTGGGCTACGCCAAGGAAACCGACATTGCCAAAGCCCTCGCGTCACAGTTCGACATGGAGTACATCGATCTCGATCAGCCCGACGCGATCAATAAGGAAAACATCTCGCTGCTGCCCGCCGACGTGGTCAAAAAATACCTCGTCCTCCCGCTGGAACAGGTCAACGGCAGACTCAAGGTCCTGATCCACGACCCCATGGACCTCGAAACGCTCGACAATCTCCGGTTTCGCATGAACTGCGAAATTGATACCGCGCTAGGGGCTCGCACCAAGATCAAGGAGTACATCGACCACCTGCTGGGCGATGCGAAACTCGACATCGACCAAACCGTGCGCGCACTGACGCTCGATGCACACGCACACTCAATCGATATCCAAACCCCCGTCACAGAGACCCCCAACGAAACAAAGAAGGACGCCTACGACGCCCAGCAGGCGCCGATCATACGACTGGTGCACCAGATCATCACCAGTGCGATCAACAGCCGCACCAGTGACATCCACATCGAGCCCT
Source organism: Planctomycetota bacterium (assembly GCA_024276075.1). Taxonomy (GTDB): domain Bacteria; phylum Planctomycetota; class Phycisphaerae; order Phycisphaerales; family Phycisphaeraceae; genus JAJRXX01. The sequence continues at coordinate 5,687 of JAJRXX010000050.1, read as the reverse complement.
TCTTCGACCGTGTCAGGCTCCGGTACCGCATCGACGGCGTCTGCCACGAGCGTAACCGCATCCCCAAGCGCACCCACCCCGCGGTGATCGCCCGGCTCAAGATCATGGCCGGTGTCAAAGTCGAAGAAAAACGCATCCCCCAGGACGGTCGAATCAAGGTCAAAATCCACAACGAGATCGTCGATATCCGATTTGCCGTCTGCCCCTCACACCACGGCGAGGGCTGCGTCATGCGTATCCTGCGGCGCGAGTCCGCTCAAGTTGGCCTAGCAAATCTGGGGTTGCAGGACGATACACGCCAAGCGTTTGAACGGATCATCCGCCGGCCCAACGGCATCTTCCTGGTCACCGGACCCACAGGCTCGGGCAAGACCACCACGCTCTACACCGCGCTGGATGTGCTCAACCAACCCAACCGAAAGATTATCACCGCTGAGGACCCCGTCGAGTACAACCTTGCAGGAATTAATCAGTGTCAAATTAACGAACACATCGGCTTGAGCTTTGCGCGTGTATTGCGGGCGATGCTGCGCCAAGCGCCCAACATCATCCTGGTGGGTGAGATCCGGGACAAGGAAGTGGCGGACGTCGCCATCCAAGCCGCCTTGACCGGCCACCTGGTATTCTCAACCCTGCATACCAACGATGCGCCCTCCGCTATCACTAGGCTAATCGAGATGGGCGTGAAACCGTTTTTGGTCGCCAGTTCGATCCAGGCTGTCATGGCACAAAGACTCACACGCATACTCTGTCCACACTGTAAAGTGCCCGACCCGACGCCCAACCCCCGGCTGCTGCGCCTCTGCGGCTTTCGCGAACGCGACCTCCAAGGCAAGACTATCTACAAACCCGTTGGGTGCGATCAGTGTTCGAGCACAGGGTATTTCGGACGAAAAGGCGTATACGAGCTGATGCAGATGAACACCGAATTGCGAGAACTCTCTTTCAAGCGAGCACCGATTAACCAGATCCGTGCGGCCGCGGCTGCGTCGGGCATGCGAAACCTGCTGGGCGACGCGAAGCTCAAGATACTCGACGGCTTGACCACACCCGAAGAGGTCGCACGCATCACCCAAGTCGAGGGGACATTCGAATTCAATGACGAGGAAACATCGCACGGCTAACGGCACACGACGAGACGCCCAGCGACGACCGCCATTACACGACCCCATCCACAGAATCCGCGGAGAGCCCCATGTCCACCATCCAGATCGATCGTTTGCTTGACACCGTTATCAAGCAGGGTGCCAGCGATATCCACCTGGCTATCGGCAAAGCCCCCACGCTCCGCATGCGGGGCCGACTCAAAGAACTCAAGACGAAAATCCTCGAACCAACCGATACCGTCGCTCTGATGAAGGCCATCGCACCCGAACAGGCACAGGCTGAGGTCCAGGAGCACGGCAGCACCGACTTCGGCTTCGCCTATGGTGACAAGGCGCGATTCCGTGTTTCGATCTTTAAGAGCAAAGGCAACATCTCGCTGGTTCTGCGGCAGATCCCGTCGCAATTACTGTCATTTGACGAAATTGGTCTGCCCGACATTGTGGGCGAATTGTGCCGCAGACCTCAGGGGTTGTTCCTGGTCACCGGCCCCACAGGTAGCGGCAAGACCACCACCCTCGCTTCCATGATCAATTACATCAACGAAACTATGGAGCGTCATATCCTCACCATTGAGGACCCCATTGAGTACTATCACGCCCACAAAAAGAGCATCGTCAATCAACGGGAACTCGGCTCGGACGTCGGAAGCTTCAGCGAAGCGCTGCGGCGTGCCCTGCGGCAAGACCCCGACGTCATCATGGTCGGGGAGATGCGAGACCTCGAGACCATCGAGTCCGCTGTGAGAGCTGCCGAGACGGGACACCTCGTATTCGCCACACTCCACACCACCGGCGCTGCGGGCACTGTCACCCGGATCATCGACGCCTTTCCGGTCAATCAGCAGGCCCAAATCCGTGTCCAACTCAGTACCAGCCTGATGGCTGTGCTTAGTCAACAATTGCTGCCCCGCATCGATGTGGAGGAAATGGTCGCCGCCTATGAGTTTTTGATCATGACACCCGCCCTGTCAAATATCATCCGCGAGAACAAGACATTCCGCATTGACTCAGCCATCCAGACCGGCGGCAAGTTCGGGATGCAATTGCTCGACGATCATTTATGGAATTTGTACACCCGTAAAATGATCAGCGCAGAGAACATGATCGACAAAGCTAAAAGCCCCGAGGAGCTTGTCGAAAAAGTACATAAACACGGAAAGTCGATCGGACGTACAGAACTGGATGCCGAAGATTAATACTTGGCACTTTGTAGCCGTTTAGCCATAGCAAAAATGTCCCTAATTCGATATCTGACCTCAAGAATGCGCCTAAATACAACTGTCTAATATTATTTGCCTTATTTTTTTATATACAACATGACCTGAACTATATACGATAATTAAACGTAGAAGGTATGTGCTTGTGCGTTTTTCACTTTTTGATATCGCGAGCACGCCCATGGTTTTGGACTATGGTATTTCGGGTTGATTTTCGGGGTGATTTGGCGGCTACTGATTTCAGTGGCTCTTCAGCATTAGAAATGCTTTGGATAGTTAGTTTGAGCAACCTTTACCTGAGACGCGGATAAGTCATGTCCCAATCGAATATTAAAGACAGCATAACCAGCGCGTCGCCCCTAGAAGACGTCCAGGGTCGTCGAGTGGGACGCATCCTCGTCAAAATGGGCAAAATCACACGTGCTCAGATGCACGAAGCACTTCAGCTTCAGAACAAGCACCGCCTACCGCTAGGACAACTCTTGATCGAATTGGATTACGTCTCTGAGAAAGACCTTAATACCGCCTTGGCCGCTCAATCGGGCATGAAGCTGGTCAATCTTGGGAACCACGAAATCCCGGATTCGGTGATCCACATTCTCCCTGCTGAGACAGCCCAAGCGTACCAGGTTCTACCACTGAAATACGACGAGGCCTCCAATACCCTCACGATCGCGATCAAAGATGTTAATAATTTTCGTGCCATCGACGATCTGCGTTTGTTGATGGGCTACAAGATCAAACCCGTCGTCGCCGAGCCCAGCCAGATCGAAACACTCCTGGAACGCTACTACGGCAGCGACAAAGAGTCTCTCAGCTCGCTGATTGGTGAGCTGTCGGACGACTCGGAGCTCGAGGAGATCAAAGACCGCGGAGAATCGATCGACCTTGAAACACTCGTCCATGCCGCCGAGTCCAACAAAGTCAAACGACTGCTGAACCTGGTGCTCATGCAGGCGATCAAAGACAAGGCTTCGGATATCCACTTCGAGCCGTTCGAGGACGAGTTCAAGATGCGCTACCGCATCGATGGCGTCCTCTACGAGATGATCCCCCCCCCGGTCCATTTGGCCTTGCCGATTGTCAGCCGTATTAAGGTTATGGCCAATCTCGATATCGCCGAGCGTCGCCTGCCTCAGGATGGCCGTATCGAGTTGACCGTTCAGGGCAATCCCGTCGACTTGCGGGTATCCGTCCTGCCGACTCTTTTCGGCGAATCCGTGGTCATGCGTATTCTAGATCGCTCGAACGTCTCCCTGGACCTGGACAAAGCCGGCTTTCGGCACGATGAACTCGAACACTTCCGCCAGCTAATCCATAAGCCCAATGGGATCGTTATCGTCACCGGCCCCACCGGCTCGGGCAAAACCACTACGCTTTACGCAGCGCTAAACGAGTTGAACCAACCCGACCGAAAAATTATCACCGCTGAGGACCCTGTCGAGTACGACATCGACGGTCTGGTTCAGGTACAGATGAACGCTGGTGTCGGGCTGACGTTTGCTTCGGCTCTGCGTAGCTTTCTCCGTCAAGACCCCGACATCCTGCTGGTGGGTGAGGTCCGTGATATCGAAACGGCGCAGATCGCGGTACAGGCATCGCTCACGGGACACCTTGTTTTTTCCACGCTGCACACCAACGACGCCCCCAGTTCGATTGCCCGACTGCTGGACCTGGGGCTCGAGCCGTTCCTGGTAACCGCCACGATTGAGGGCATCGTCGCCCAACGGCTGGTCCGCAAGATATGCCCCAAGTGCAAACAATCTTATCAGCCCACGGAAGAGCAACTCATGGAGTTGCAGTTGACGCCCAACGACATGACCGATCGGCATGTGTACCGAGGCCGAGGCTGCGACTACTGCAACCGCAGCGGCTACAGAGGACGCACCGCCATTTTCGAGATCATGATTCTCGACGATGAGATGCGTGAACTGATTATGAGCAGCGCCTCGACCCAGGTCCTGCGTGCGCATGCGCGTAAACACGGCTCACGCTCGCTGCGTGAGAGTGGTTTGCTTGCGATCTTTGACGGCATCACGACCATCGATGAGGTCGTGCGTGAGACACTTGTAGAGGATTAAACCACCGGCGGTTGCTGATGCGTCGCTGGCAAACGGAAACGTATACGACCCCGAACCCAGGAGACGGCCATGCCCACGTTCGTGTACGAAGCACTCAACGAATCCGGCCAGCCCAAAAAGGGGCAGGTCAACGCGGTCAACAGCGAAGAGGCGATCGCCAAGATCCGTAGCCGCGGGTTCTTCCCTTCTTCCGTCCGTGAGATGAAGCGGAAGAAGCGTAGCCGATTAACCGACACCGCCGCCACCCCGACATCCGATGCCAAACCACGTCAACACTGGACCCAGATCACCATCGACGGGGTCAGCAGCAAGACGCTGACTACTTTTACCCGTCAGCTATCGACGCTCCAAGACGCGGGCCTACCGATACTCCGATCACTGGATGTGCTCGAGCAGCAGCAAAAACCCGGGCTGCTCAAGAACGTGCTACAAAACGTCCACGAAGACGTCTCGGGCGGCTCGACCCTCTCGGACGCCATGGCCAAGCACCCCAAGGTCTTCAATAAGCTCTACACCAAGATGATCGCCGCGGGCGAGGTAGGCGGCGTGCTTGACCTGATCCTCCAGCGTTTAGCGGATTTCTTGGAAAAAGCCGCTAGGCTTAAACGCCGTGTCGTCGGCGCCATGATCTACCCCGCAGTGGTCCTGTCCGTCGCGGCGGTGATTGTATTGGGGATTATGGTCTTTATCGTCCCGAAGTTCGAACAAATTTTCGCGGACTTTCAGACCGAACTGCCCTGGCTAACCACCTCGCTGATTACCAGCAGCCGATGGTTGGCCGGCCGGGTACACGAAAGCATCCCGGTCCCGCAGGCTGCTTATTTATTGTCGGTCCCCTTCATCGTGTACGCAGCGGGCAAGCTGGTGCGTAAATCAAATGCGGGCCAAGCTATTTTGGACACCGTGACGATCCACGTGCCTATGTTCGGCAACCTCGTCGCTATGAGCATCATCGCCCGGTTCACACGCACGCTGGGCACACTGATCAGCGCCGGCGTGCCGATCCTCGACGCCATCCTCATCACGCGCGACACGGCCAACAATTACGTCTACTACCAAGCACTTGACAAGGTGCACGAATCGATCCGCCAGGGCGAGAGCTTCGCCGAACCGCTGCGCAAGAGCAAAGCGTGTGACGCGATCGTGACCAATATGATCGAAGTGGGCGAACAGACCGGCGACCTCGACAAGATGCTGTTGAAGATCGCTGATAACTACGACGACCAAGTCGACACCGCCGTCGCGGGGCTCGTGTCGCTGCTCGAACCGATCATGGTGGTGCT
>JAJRXX010000049.1 GCA_024276075.1 Planctomycetota bacterium | reverse complement strand
TTGCGACCGCCCGAGCCGGGGTCGGGGCAGTCGATGACCTTGGGGTTCACCGACGTCTGGACGGCGTTGAAGATGTCACGACCGGCGAGGTCGATGGCGCAGGCGGTGTTCCAGGGCAATTCGATCTTGGCGCGGTTGGCGGCGATCATCGCGGTGACAATGGTCGGTACGCGTCCGCCGGCGAGATAATGCGTCTCCATCTGGTTGGTGGAGATTTTCAGGCCTGACTTCACAGCACGGATGCGCGACAGGACAATAATGCGCGGGTCGACCTTACGGAATCGCATGCCGATCAGGTCGACGAACCCGACCGGCGCGTCGGAGAGCCATGCCTGGAACCACAGCGCCCAGAAGCTGATGATGAAGAATGCGATCGCGAGCACGACCAGCATCACGATGATCAGCAGGACGCTGAGCACAGCAGTTGGGACGGTTTGAGCGAGTGTGGAGGTCAGTGTGTGCATAGGTCTACCTGAATTTAAATGGGTTCAATGGGTTGATTCTCTAGAGTATATGATGGCGGTTTGTGGTGGATGATACAAGGGGCTCGGGCCCAGAAAGTGCTCAATGGGCGGTAAATGCGATGCCCAGAGCAGTCAGACGAGGGTTTCCCTGTACAATGATTCGTGTGCAAGGGTGGCAGGGAGCCGGAACGCCCGAGCAAGGAACACACGGACTGGTGGCAGAACGGCTGTGAGGGGTGTTCGACAAGGGCATGGCGATGCGCGCAATTTTTACGGGGCAGGTGGGTGTGGACAAGAAGGCGTACCTGGAGCGTGTCGCGCTTCTGGCGGGCCAGCGCGGTGAAGACGTCAAAGTTTTCCACGTGGGTGACATGATGTATGCCGAGGCGCCGGACGTGAGTCCGGGGCGTATCCTGGACCTTCCGTTGAGTCGTCTTCAGGCACTGCGAAGGGCGGTGTTCCGTGACATCATCGCGGAGTCTGCAGGCGAAAAGCACGTGATCGTGAACACACACGCGACGTTTCGCTGGCGGCACGGTCTGTTCGCGGCATTTGACTTCGACCAAGTGCAGAAACTCGAGCCGGACATGATGGTTTGCCTCGTGGACAATATTGAGATGGTGCACCATCGGTTGCACAACGACCACACGGTCGACGCCACGCTCAAGGACCTGATGGTTTGGCGCGAAGAAGAGATCATGGCCACGCAATTACTGGCGCAGGCGGTGGGTTGCGAGAGTCGGTTTTACGTACTGTCGCGCGGCCGAGACCGTGAGACGACAGAGACGGCGTATCGGCTGGTCTGCCGCGAAGGTGTGCGCAGGGTGTACCCATCGTTTCCGATGAGCCACGTGGTGGGTATGGCGAAAGTGGAAGCGGAAATCAATGTGTTTCGTGCGCAGCTTGCCGAGCATTTCATCACGTTCGACCCGGGTGACGTGGATGAGAAATTGCTACTGGATTCGGCGATCGATGCGGCGAAGCGTGGCGAAGATTTTGTTCCGGCGCGTGTGGTGGGGGCGGACGGGAGCCATCACCGGTTCGACGTGTCGGTGAAGCAGATACTCGACGTGGCGGGCGATGTCGACGGGCAGATCTACGCGAGAGACTTTAAGCTGATCGACCAGTCGGACATGATCGTGTCGCTGATCCCGGAATTGGCGGGGGGCGTGCCGGGGTTATCCAGTGGTGTGGAGCGTGAACTTCAGCACGCGTTTGAGCACGGCAAGGAGGTGTACGTGGTGTGGCAGCCTAGCAAAAACCCCAGCCCGTTCATCACAGAGACAGCGACCAAGGTATTCGTATCGGTAGATGAGGCGATGGGGTATTTTGAGCAGGCGGGGATGATCGGCCAGCAGGCGAGCCTGTTTGGGCGTTGAGTTGAGTATTTTTATATTCCTTATGTAAGGAGATTGTGATGATCAGGAGTGATCTGGCTACGGCGATCGGGGGTGTGGCGGTGATGGCGCTGGCTTGGGGCTGCGCTACGCAGGGGCAGGGCCAGCGAGCGGCGTCGGTGCCGCAGCAAATCAGCCAAGCGTACGGCGTCGAGGCGCTGGGCAATGTGCGAGTGCTGCGGTTCGACTTTGTGGTGCGCAAAGAGGGCCGTGAGGTCGCGCGGTTTAAGCATCTATGGGATCGCGAGACGGGCGAGTGCCGGTACGAGGCGGATGCGTTGGTATTTGCGAAGGCACCGTTTTTCGACGACAGCACAAAGAAGTGGCAGCCGATCAATCTGGAATTGTCCGACGGTGTCCTGGTCGGATTGGTGAACCGGAACACGCGGCAGGGCAGCGTATTTATTGGGGGTGTGGAGCAGGAAGACGGGACGCTGGTCAGGCGTGTGCTGGAGCGTGTCAATAACGACATGTTATGGCTGATGCAGCCTCTGGAACTGGGGGGGGCGGGTACAGCGGGTGAGACGATCGCGGTGAGCCGCGACGACGGGACGGCGTATAACTTGTACCGGTTCCACTACCCGGGCGATGCGGGCGCGACGTCGGGCGATTACTGGGCGTTGTACTTTGATCCCCAGACGATGAAGGTGTACCAGTCGAAGGTGCGCAAGCAGAACACGGGCAAGTTCGTGGCGGCGAAGTGGCAACAAGAAGTCGAGATCAAGGGCGTGACGTTTGTGCTCGAGCGGGTGATGGAGGACACGACGCTGGCGATCGAGAACCTGTACCTGCTCGAAGCGGCGCCGCTGGACACGTTCGTTGACCCGTGGGTGTCACTGGACTAAAGGCTTGGGGAAAGGTGTTTGTGTACGCCAGGCGGCATCGGGTTGTGCCGGCGTGGTGTGTGTGGTTTACGATGATCCGATTAAAGCGTGTGTATGAAGAGGCGAAGCGGGCAGATGGTCAGCGGGTGCTCGTCGAGCGTCTTTGGCCGCGTGGTGTGAGCAAAGAGAACGCGGCAGTCGACGTGTGGCTCAAAGAGATCGCCCCCAGCGCGGTTCTGCGGAAGTGGTACAGCCACGAGTCGGCCAAGTGGGAGCGGTTTCGCCAGAAGTACCGCAAGGAACTCGACGGAAATGAGGTAGCAGTCGCTCAAATTAAGCAGATTGTAAAGTCGGGGACAGTGACGTTTGTGTACGCGGCCAAGGACGAGCAACACAACAGCGCGGTAGTGCTCAAGGCATACCTGGAGGGGCGGGCAAGTTGAGAGGTTTCTTTACAACACGGCTTGCAAGCAACCCGTGCCACCCGGGGCTACACGGTTTAGCCTTCGGCTGAAGCCGAAGGCCCGGCATTGCAATGCGCGGGCTTCGTGACGAGTTTAAAAAAACCAACCGGAGTGGTCCGCACAGCGGACCCTACGCGGGTACGAATGAAAATTCTCCGCGTGAGTCACGCGGGGCTTAAGTGGTGGGGTGTGTTGACCTGCCCCTTACCCCAGCCTTGGCCTTGCGAGGGAGAGGGGGTAATACAACAAATTGCCCACCCCTTACACCCGCGACCTGTCGTGGTCCGCGCCGTTCCGATAACGGTGTAATCGGTCGTGTTGGAACAGTGTGGCCAATCCATCACCCGATAAGACGGTAAGAAGAACGAGCATTTGTCGTCGGAGGGTACGGGTGTGTTGCGCTTTTCGGAGGGTGCGGGAGTATTGTGGCTTATGGATATCAATCAGAACACGGTGTGGTGTTTGGCATTGTTGGTTGTGCTGTTGGGTGGCACGACCGCGGGCGGTGAGGGCGCTACGTCGGGGTTGATCGGGGCGTCTTCTGGTGATGCGGGGGCATTGGTAGGCGGAGGGTCGTCGTTGGGTGGCCAAGAGGTGTTGTATGGGCCTGCGGTGCCAAAGCGGCAAGTTACCATGTCGGTGCCGCTGGAAGGGGTGCTGATGCACGTGTACGTGGAAGAGGGCGATCGTGTCAGCGCGGGTCAGGACCTGGCGATGATGGACATCCGGATCGTTGTGGCGTCGATCGACGTGGCGCGTCTGCGTGCGGACGACGACGAATCAGTTCGGTATGCGCAGCTGGAGTTGGAGTACGCTCAAATGCAATTGGATCGTACGAAGCAGGCGTACGAGGCGAACGCCGCCGCCGAGCAGGAAGTCAGCGAGGCAGCGTTGCTGCGAGACCAGGCACAGGCTGCGTTTGAAGCGGCGATCAGGGTGAAGGCGATCGCCGACGCGGCGCTTGAGCTGGAGTTGCAGCGTCTTGAGCAGCACAAGGTGCGTGCCCCGTTTTCGGGTCGGGTGGTGCGTGTCATGGCTCAGCCCGGTGCGACGCTGACGACCTCCGACCCGTTGCTGACGATCGTGTCTCTACGTGAACTCGAGGCCGAGATTTATCTGCCGTTGAGCATGTACGGCAAGCTGGAGGAGGGTGCTAGTTATAGGTTGTATGCGGAGGAACCTGTGGGTCGAGCGATCCAGGCGAGGCTGAAGATGATCGACCCGATGATCGAGCCGGCGAGCCGAACATTCCGGTGCGTATTCGCGATCGACAATGAGAAAGAGGCGCTACCCGCCGGGTTTGCCGTCCGGTTTCCGCTGGACGAGTCGGCCGATGCGTATTCTGATTAATTTGGATGTGTGTCAGGTGCCACGGGTGTATTCACCCGTGGCTAAGTGGTGGTGGTTGGGTTTCACGTATTGGGATGCGTGGGCTTCGGGTATGCGTTGATTCGACCCTCACCCCAGCCCTCTCCCTGCGAGGAGAGGGGGTAATACAACAGGGTCTTATCCCGTTGACAACATGGTCTTGAAGCGTAGTAGGCTGCGATAGAGGCGGATGCCGATCGGCTGCATGGGTGCGTCGAAGCGTGCGTAGACGGTTGTTCCTGGAAGTGCGAGTTGGCGGTCGGCGTTTTCGATGGCGATGGTGATCTCAAAGTAGGGCTGATTGGCTTCGTTCGAGGTGGGGTTGACGGGTATCTGCCCCCCGGCCAGGTGCGTCAGGGAAGGGATTGCGACGTGCCGAGACCCAGCGGGTGATATTTTGGTGATCGTTCCGCGCAGGACCTCGGAAGGGTTTGACGTGATACGGCACTGAACGGATTGGCCTATTCCCGGATCAATGTCGCTGAGTTCGTCTGCGGTGACCAGTGCACGGACGACCCAGTTGCCGACACAGATCGTGGCGATCGGCTCGCCGGTGCGTATGAAGCGTTGGGCGTCGTTGGGCCTGAGACATTGCGCGAGAAAGCCGTCACGGTCTGCCCTGATCTGGAGCTTCATTGATTCTGAATTTTGGAATTGTAACTCTTGTCGATAAAAGCGCAGCATTTTGTTTTCTTGTGACGCTTTGGCCTGATCGGTGTGCTGGTATGACTGTAGTCGCAAGGTGGCGGTTTCGACCTGAGCTTGTGCTTGAGCCAGTCGCGACGTGTGTTCGGGGTTGTTTAATTTCACCAAAACGTCTCTGGCTGACACGTTTTGACCCGGTTCGACTGGGACGCCGTCGATGAATCCGTTGGTCTCGGCGCGCACGACGTGTTCGGTCTGCGTTGTGACGACGCCCGCAGCGGTGATCTTGACCGGTAGTGGAATGACCGCCACCGCTAGCGGTAGTCCGACGATCAACAGCACGCTGACGACTCTGGCGCGGACTCGCACGGCTGCGGTCTCCTGCGCCAGCCAGAGGTAGTGGACGCTGTCGCGGATCATCTTGTAGATGATTTTGCCGGCATAGATTGTTGCAAGGAAGGTGCCGATCAGGAACATCTTTGACGCGATCAGCCCGCAGATCGCCAAGACAATGAACACCCGGTAGATCGCCGCCGCCACGCCGTAGACCAGTAGTGTCGCGCGGACGGAGCGGTTGTCGTCGGGTGCAGGCGGGTTGATGCCCAGTGCTAGGCGTTTGAGGGTCGCACGGACGTGTTTTTCGGCTCGTGGTCTGAGGTTTGGCAGTTCTAACAGGTCGCTGACGATGTAGTAGCCGTCGTAGCGCATCAGTGGGTTGATATTAAATGCGATGGTGACGATGCCGGCGAGGAAAAATGTCTGATATGCCAAGGAATTGATCAGCGACGGGCCGGTCATGCTCCAGACCATGAGCGCCGCAGCTGCGATGATCGACTCGACGTACATGCCCGCTAGCGAGACGATTAGCCGGTCTTGCTTGCGGGTAAAACCCCAAGCGGCGCTGGCATCGACGTAGGCGCAAGGGGTGAAGGCGATCATAAAGACGCCCATCTCAGGGACGTGCCCGCCGAAGTGTTTGCAGGCGTAGGCGTGGCCAAATTCGTGCAATACCTTCAGCGTGACAAACAGGACCCAGAACAGGAGTATATTCTGCGAGGCGAGTATCCCGTTAAGCGGTTCGATCAATTCTTGCCAGTGTGTGGCGGCGACAAACGCGCTCAGTGCCATCACCAAAGCCCAGGCGATGAAGAACGGCCTGCTGAAGATGAACTTTACGCGGTCGACAGTCTTTCCCAGTAGTGCGTCGGGGTTGAACATTGGGATGCGCAGGAAGAGGAATCCCAATAGCAGTTCCCACTTTCGTGCAGCTTGCCTGGCTTCAAAACGCCGGTAGATAGCTTTTTCGTCTGAGACGGGCAGGTTCAAAAAAGCAAGCCGGTGTAGCCTGACGATGAAGTTGTAAAACGATTCTTCGTCACCGGTGACGAGCGTGCCGGCAGCGACGAGTTGTTCAAAGGTTTCGCCCAGTGTGCGGTTCTTGTCGAGTTGCACGAGGACCTCGTAGTCCGAGGCTGTGAGGTGGTGCGTCTGAAAGGTGATCGGGTCACGGATGATGTAGGTGGGCTTGGAGCGGAACAGGTGCCGGCTGACTTCTAATTCGGAGCGCACGCCGACCTGGACGTCACGCAGGCGCTCGGAGAGGTTTGGGTTGGCTTGCGTTTGCGGTTTTGCGTTCATAGCCACAGCTTCAGGCGCAGGTAATTAATGGCTCTGTGGAGTGTGATCCACCAGACGCGTCGGCGACCGATGTTGACCTTGGAGACGCCTTCCATCCCCGGTCGAAGCCAATCGATCGGCGTGTCGGGCTGCGCCTCTGCGATGAAGACGTTTTTCCCGCCTCGCTGTTCAGCCAGGGGCCTGACGCGTACCAATCGGTAGTCTTGAGTCTGTTCGGGTCTTGCGTGTGGCGCGAACTGTGCTGTCAGGCCGGCGTTGAGGTCACCCGCCAAGGCGTCGGGTACTTCTAGCTCCAGTAGCCAATCGTCGTCCGGCGCCAGCTCGAACAGAGGCGTTCCTTGAGCGACGACTTGGCCGATCTGTTTGCGCAGGTCGCCTCGCATGACGGTGCCGTTGAATTGTGCGCGGGCGGCGGCTTGATTGAGCTTTTGGTCGACGGCTTGGAGCTGGGTCTCGAAAACGCGTCGCTGGGCGTCGGCGAGCTTGGCTTCGACAACCGACTTGCTGGCTAAGGCGCGGTCGATCTCGATCTTGGCTACGTTTATGTTTGCTAGCAACCGGTCTTGTTCGAGTTTGAGTGGAGTGGTATCCAACTCGTACAGCAGTTGTCCCTGCGTGACCGTGTCGCCGGCGGTGACGTACGCGGCTTTGATGGTGGCTTCGTAGGGTGCGGATACATTCTGGACCCGGGCGGGCACGACCACGGACGGGACGGTGATCTTGTATTGGAGTGTGCCGAAAAGGAACCACAAGGTCGCCAGCGCCGCGGTGATTGTCATGGCTAACCGCTTGGGTTTGTCGGGGCGTATCAGTGCCTGGGCGGTTTGGTGTGCGGCGTCCTTGGCGTGGGTGAGCAGAGGGCGGTTGGCACGGGTAATTAATTGAACGCCTGGCATGAGCGGTTCGACGAGGCTGCGGACCTTTTCGATTTCCTCACGGGTAAAGGGTTGATCGCCCTGCCGCCGCAGACTCAGGATGGCGGCGACCCTACCGTCGCTGGTGAGTGGTATGGACGCCACAGCCGCGCCACCGGTGGCGATGCTCCACTGCCCGTGCAGGCGGTGATCGGTGGCGAGGTGTTGACCGTCCCAGTGGTCTTCATTTTGAAAGACGATGAGCTTGGCGCGGTCGAGGCACTCCTCCATGGCGGCGAGGATTTTTGCGGCGCCGGGGCTGCGCGGGGGTACGTGGTCAAACCCGGAAATCGACAGGAGGCGTACGCGGCGTGCTTTGACCGTGCCCAGAGCGATTTGATCGCAAGTGAATTTGCTACGCAGTTTGTTTGTGATGGCGATGGCCATCTCGTGCTTGGAGGAATAAGCCGCGGCGCGGCTGAGCGCGTCGAATTGGTCAAAACCCTGCCCGGATGGGCTGCCGTTGGGAGAGGACGATTGACCGATCAGGTTGGCGCATGCGGAGATCAGGTTGGTGAGTCCTTGCATCTCCGCGAGGCAGGCGCGTGCCTGCTGCTGGTCTTTGCAACTGGTCACAAGCGCGATGGCGCCGATGGTATGCCCGCTGGCGTTGACGACGGGGCAGGAGGCCAGCGCGATCCTGAGTGCAGCATCTTTGGCGTTGTATTGCTGGATGCGGGCCCTGTTGTCGGCTAGGCAGTTTGTTAGAAAACCCTGGACGGTGTCTTTCCAGAATCCCGGATCGGTCGAGCCGATATGCCAGTTGTCTTCGATGACGGTGGTCGCTTGGTGGACGCTCAGCGCGGCATAGGGCGCGTTAAAGTACCGGGCCAATTCGCGGAACGCCTCTCTATAAAACGTTGGCTTTGCCTTGTTCCGCTCGGCCATGGCGATGATGGATCGGTAGGCGTCGGTGCGGGGATCGGCGCCTGTGATGGCCGGCGGGCGCGACTGTGGTGATATGGTGTGGCTTGGTGCCATAACCGGTGAGCTCTAGAGAAGTGTCGAGGATTCCGAGGCGCCGCTCTTGGCTTGGTCTTTGATGCTGCTGGACAGTTCCAATGGGCTGAAAAAGATATATCCAATCTCGAAGGCGTCTTCGCGGACCAGTCGGCACCTTACACACCTGGCAAAGACCAGTGGCAGGCTGAATACCGACTCGTCAAACGCCAGCCGATAGATGTCGCCGATTTGCAATGGACGAGGCAGCAGAACTCGGCAACCTTGTTCAGAAATGTCGCCGGTCATGCCCTGGATGGCGAATTTTGATAGGTCACTTGTGTTGCCCGGCTGAACGATGACTTTGGCTTTGACCTCGAATCGTTCTTGTGTGCGTTGGCGACGGATCTCGCTGGCGGTGTTGCGCTCCAGTTCGGCTAAAAACTCGGATGACGAATCGGGGGCGTTTGGGTCGCCGGCGTTATTGGGTTGGTCGATCACAGCTTGCCTCCAAAATCGCCTGTCGGTGGGTGGCCTGCTGTGGTGTCGACGACGTGCCTGGATCGGCTATGACACTCAAGGCGCTTCGGCGTGCCTTGGCAGAACATTGAATTCACCCCTCCCGCGTGTGCAGGCGGCCCTGCACGCCTAGACCTATAACCAGGTCAGCGGCAGGCTACTAATGATTATCGACGAGACGGAGAACGGCTATAAGTGATGCTGGGAGATCATGTGAATTGGGTTATACCAATCGCCATAAAACATGTTCCTGCTGCCCATGTATGTGGGGTCAGGTGTCACAAATACTCGTGTCTATCACATACGCGGATGCGTATTAGTCGTCCTTCTGATCAGAGGACTGCTTAGACCCGGCTGCCCCACGAAGCATGCCCCATAACATGGTCAGGTACGCACTGTCGGGCTGACTGAGGCTATCGATCTCAGGCTCGATCTGACCTGAGTTTGCCGTATCACCGGATTCGATAAAAGTAGGGCCGACGTAGACTTCAACGGGTGCGGGCTCGAAGACGTCCGAGAACTTGGCGTTCGGCCCTGCTGTGGGCAGGTCGATCGGATCGTAACCGGGGGCTTCGATGATCTGCGTTACCAGGTCCACTTCCATCGGGTCGAATGGGATTTCCGATGGGTGGCCTTCTGTGCGGATGTCGCCAGGTTCAAGGGGTGGATCGGTATGAAGGAACTCGGTGTCTGTGCCTGCTGGAGTAAGAACGGCCATTTCTTCGGTGCCGTCCCATAGGTCGTCACCGTCATCTGGGTTAGATGGTGGTGTCGGCGGCTTGGTGGCTTGAGGGTCGTCTTGAGTAGCGTCTTCAACTGGCGCTACGCTCACAGCGACGGTGGCGGTTGAGGTCAGGCCTTGGGAATCGGTGACGGTGTAGGTGAACGAGTCGGAGCCGTTGTAGTCGGGATCGGGAGTGTAGGTGAACGTGCCGTCGTTGTTGTATGCGACTGAGCCGTGTGCGGGCTGTGTGAAGTCGGAGATTGATAGGGTGTCGCCGTCGGGGTCTGCGTCGTTGGTCAGTACGTTGTGCGTGGTAACGGGCGTGTCCTCGTCGGTAGCGACGGCGTCGTTGGCGGCGGTTGGGGCGTCGTTGACAGCGTTAACAGCGAGGTCGACGGTGGCGGTTGATGTTTGGCCGTCAGGATCGGT
>JAJRXX010000048.1 GCA_024276075.1 Planctomycetota bacterium | reverse complement strand
CCCGTGGGCACCGCCACCCCCGCGTGCAGACGAACGATATCGGTCGTCGTCGAACCCGTATCGACTAATAGGGTTCTCCCATTTGGAAACTGCCTTGCCGTGTACGTCGCCAGTGCGTGCCAGTTTGCTCCAGCGCAGCCTAGCGGCTCCTGCTTCGCATCGTTTAGCCGCACAAACCGCCCGGTCGTGGTCCAGACCGCGACATGCCGATCGCCAAACACACCTTCGACAGCGTTTAGGATATGCTCGACGCCCCGACGCTTACTCTCGAAACAACTGCATAGCTCCCCGGTCATGGTTATCGCTACGCGGTCATAGGCTGGCGATTGTCGCGCGACGGCATCAAGCCGATTTGCTAGCCGGTCTGGTTGATCACACAGCACAAACGGCACCGACCACGCAGCGCCGTCGCTGTGCGCAGCTTTGATATTCACACCGCCGATGTCCAGACCCATTGTCTTCAAGGCCGTTGCTCCCGACACACCCCGTCACCCGCATCGCACTCTACTCGCTGCTACTGTTCGTTAATCCGCATCCGCCATGATCTGGCGCAGTGGCAGGTGTGTCTTACCCAGTCGGCCCCCATAATTGCCCGCGCTGATCGCGATCACCCCCTCGCCGCACGCCGCGGTGATCCCCGCACGCATCGCCGCCACCACCGCCCTCTGACTCAGACCGTTTACAACAATTTCATACACACACTCGACACCCTCCCGTAGCCGCGATTTGTCTTGCATCCGCAAATCCGGGCAATACGCGTCGTTCGTCGAGGCCATGACACCCTCGTACCGCGATCCCACCTTAGACCCGCTGCGCACCACGCCGCCTGGGAATGGCGTGATTACGCTCGGCACCGATGCAATCGCACTCACCGCACGTTGTGCCGCACCAAGCGTCTCAGCCTGATCGTCACCGCAAATCAGAAAATTACCTCCGCCCACAGCTCTGACCGCAGCGACCGACTCCTCCACGACAAACCATCCGTCCATCACCGGCACCCGCCAGCACCGTCGACCATGTAACTCTACAGCCTCCTGGTGACCGTCCCCAAAATAGCTGATATCTTTGCCCACCGGCACACGAAACACATCGGTACCATCAGCATCAGGCAGCCCGTCGAAAATAGCCGTCGTCGGGCAGGTCAATAGGCATTGCCCCACCCTGTTGATCACAGCTCCTTCGAGGCCGTCGTCTTGCCGGGCGAACATCAATACCGCCATGCCCGCTCGGCCGTCGGGGGTCTGCACGCGCTCGCCCCCGCACTCGAGACCCGCCTCGGCGTCGCAACCAATGATCGACGCGCCGTAACCGCAGGCCTCCACCGCACCCGTACGTGCCCAGCCCTCATCCACCGCTGTCACAATCAGTCGGCAGGCCCACATGGCGAAGGCCTCGGCGTGCGTGTCCTCAATAATGGTTCCGTTAATTTCCATGTCGCTGGCCGGATTCTACACCCACCCGCGAAGCCTCCCAAAAAACTAGCTCGCCGCTCGCCCCTGGTTCGAAGAATTGTCCGTATTTATTTCATATAATCATCGTGATGCCCAACACGTCGAAACCCGATTCTCAGACAAATCCCGCACTGGTATTCGCCCGGCTACTGCTCGTTGGCCTCGTGATGTTGGGCGTTATTGGTTGTTCCGACGGGCCCAAGTCGTTCGACGACCTGTTGGCGCCGCTGATGCCCCCGTCGCCGGCCCAGACCGCGCGCGACGCGTTTAACGTACATGACCCCGATCTGCGCCGTCGCAGTGTAGCGCTACTCTCGGCAGCATCGTTTGGCGGCGAGCAACCCTACCTCAGGATGTACCGTTTGCTCGTCGATGATACCGACGCAACCGTTCGTGCTGCGTGTATCAAAGCCATTGGTCAGCACGGTACGCTCGAAGACGCGCCACTGCTCGTAGCGCACCTCAAAGACGAAGACACGTTCGTGCGTTGGGAGGCAGCCAAGGCACTGCAAAAGGTTCATTACCCTGGTGCTACGGGACCTTTGGTCAGGGCGATCACCGACGATGAAGACGCCGATGTGCGAATGGCCGCCGCTTACGCACTGGGGCAATACCCCGAGATGCGTGTCTATCACGCCCTGGTCGGCGCGCTAAACGATCAATCCTTCAGCGTCGTCCAGGCTGCGCAGCACGCGCTGCAGACATTGACGGGTTACGACTTTGGTTACGAAGCTAGCCTTTGGCTTATGTGGGCGCAGAAGCAAGCGGACAACGTATTCGATGACCGTCAGCCCTACCGTTGGCAGCCCTACACCAAACCACCCAAGCTAATCGACAAAGCCCTGTTCTGGATCGAACGTTCGCCTGTTGAATCCAAGCCACCCAAGGGTCTCGAAACACCACAGGCGCAGGACGAACCCCAAGCTAACTCAGACTCTTAGAGTGTTCCCAACGCAATCGTAGCGTTTGGTTACAACAAATAATACGCATTGCGTATAATTTTAGCGCGTCGTGAGTGATGTTAAGTTATTGTCTGTTGGGTCCCCGCGTTCGCAGATATCGCGCTAATATTAATCTCAATTGGTATTATCCGCTCCCTGGCGGTCGCGGCTCGTTGTGAGCGCTACATGTGGATTGAGAACGCTCTAGGCGATCTTGTTTTAATCTTTCTGTCGCAAGCGTAGCGTGTTATTCCCAGGCCCGCCGTTGAGGATATCGACGCCGCCCCCGCCGTCGAGCAGGTCGTCACCTAAGCCACCCAGGAGCAGGTCGTTGCCGCGGCCACCCAGGAGCGTGTCGTCGCCGTCGCCGCCGTCGATCTGGTCATTGCCCCGACCCCCGCGGATGATGTCGTTACCCGCTTCGCCGATGATCAGATCATTCCCATCGCCGCCGTGCACAAAGTCGTTGCCAGCACCCGCCAGCACACGGTCGTTTCCGCGGCCGGCACGGATATTGTCGTCACCCGCACCGCCCTCGATGTGGTCGTCACCGTCACCGCCACGGATATGGTCGTCTCCGTCATTGCCAGCGATACGGTCATCTCCGCGACCGCCGCGGATATAGTCGTTACCCGCACCGCCGTTGACCGTATCATCTCCGTTGCCGGCGTTGATTTTATCGTTTCCGTCACCGCCGCTGATCACGTCGTCATCATTGCCGCCGCCGATGATATCGTCGCCGGCCTGGCCGAGGATGGTGTCGTTACCAGCATATCCTTGTAAGAAATCATTCCCGTCACCGCCCTCGATGTGGTCGTTACCACGACCGCCGAAGACCATATCGTCGCCGTTGCCGCCGAAGAGTGTGTCGTCGCCGTCACCGCCGCGGATGATGTCGTTGCCGTTATCGACGAGCTTGAGAAACGGGCTAGGCGTGCTGCCGCCGCGGATGGTGTCGTTGCCCGAACCGCCGATGAGTATGTCGTTGCCGAGATTCCCCTCGATGTTATCGTCGCCGTCACCGCCGAGGATACGGTCGTCGTCGGCTCCGCCTTTGAGTCGATCGTCACCACGATCACCTCGGACGCGGTCAGCACCGTTTCCGCCGTCAATGAAGTCATCGCCGTCGTCGCCGCGCAGGAAGTCGTTCCCATCGCCGCCGGAGATGATGTCATTATCCGCGCCGCCGCGGATCGAGTCGTTACCGACTTCACCCATGATGAAGTCTAACCCAGCATGCCCGAAGAGCTGGTCGTTTCCGTCACCGCCGAATATCCGGTCGTCGCCGTCGTTGCCGGAGATTTTGTCGTTACCCGTGTTTCCACGGAGTGTATCGTTGCCCGCGTCGCCGCGTAGGAAGTCGTTTCCTTCGCCGCCGGAGAGGGTATCGTCGCCGTCGCCGCCGCGGATCAGGTCGTTGCCCTCGTCGCCGGTAGCGGTGTCGTTGCCAGCGAGCGTGAAGATACGGTCATTCCCCGCACCTCCTGAGATGGTGTCGTCACCAGCGGTACCCCAAATTCTGTCGTTGCCGTCGCCGCCGTTGATGATCGCACTGATCGGGTTCCCCGCCGAGTCGACGACGTTCGAATCGATCTTGATCCAGTCATTGCCGCCCAGCCCGTTGATTTCAATAGAAGTGAAACCCGAGAATACAACATCATCGTTCACGCCTTCGATTCCCCGCACGATCGCTTCGCCTGCAACGGGGCCGGCGACGACGTGGATCCTCTCGGCGTCGTCGGTGCCGTTGATGACAAGCGTGGAGTCGATGATCGATGCGGACATGAGCGTGCGCTGCTCGAGCGGTTCAAGTGAATTGATATGTGCAATCGGGCTAGGCGTGGCTGATCGGCTTAGGCCGGAAGCCGCGGCGCTGCGACGAAAATGTGATGCCAGTATCTCAAACGAATTCAACATTGAGTTCATCCTCATTGCCTCCACGCCATGTACGTGTCACAAGAATTTCACGAGACTAAGAAATGTGCACACCCGTCCGTTGAGACATGGGTTGCGTTGCTATGAACGGTAAGATTCAGGTGCAACAGGGACAAGGCCAATTATCGGAGCACGTCGACGAAGCGGTCCGGTAATAACGCCTGTGTGGCCCAAGACACATCCGCCATAAGTTATCCGGGCACAAGCACGTGCAGAGCGTGATAGTCGTGCCAAGGATAGGTGCGGATGTAAGCGGTAGAAAAGCGCCAAGGCCGGGGACCAGTGGGGAGAGAGGGGGGCAATCGACCTATGGAGATGGGGCCTGCGGGTCTAGTGGGGTCACACCGCTGGGATGTCAGCGTCTTTGGTAGCCAGTTCGCCCTTTTCGAGACGGGCTTTCTCGCTAGCGACCCAAGCGATCTTGTCCGCGTTGCGGTGCATCCACAGCGGGATTGGCGTGCGGAGCCCTTGCTTGTCGATCTCGTGAAACTCCACAACCATGTCCTGGCGTGTGTACGCTGAGAGGTCGTGGTTCTTGCCCATATGGATACAGTCCGTCGGGCACGGCTCGGTACACAGAGCACAGAACATGCATTTTTGGTAATCGATGGCGTAGCGTAGCAGTTCCCCGCCCGTAGCCTTGCCGGTTTTCTTATCGATCTTGCGCGGTGCGGACTTGTCGATGTAGATGCAGTCGACCGGGCAGGCTTTGGCACACATATCGCAGGCGATGCACTTGTCAGCTTCAAACTCGTGGATGCCCCGGTACCGCGGCGCAAATGCGAGCCGTTCAAACGGGTACTGGATCGTCACGGTCTTGGAAAAGCAGTACCGCAGCGTGATGCGCATGCCGATGAGAACGCTCTTGATCGAACTAAAGATATTGCGGAAGTAACCTTCTGCTGGCGACGCGGCAATAGCGGTCATGGTCGTGATCCTCTTGAGCGGTTGCCTATCTTAACATCGCGGGGGCTCCGCGTCCTGTTCGCATCAATATCGTCAAAATTTTCGGTAGTGGGTCAGTTTGAATCCGATTGTCGCCGCCACGAGCCGCGACTGTCAGGGATCGGCCCATTTTTGCCTTAATCTTCGTTTAAAACCACTTTCCGACAGCATCTTGAGTGATCAATCTTCCCCCATATTCAAACTAGGACACGACCAAATCTCACTGCCCGTTTTACAGCCGATACCGCGGATGCATTTTTTCGAGTGGCAATCATTCCTCACTGTAGAGCGGTCGTTGGAAGACCCCTATAATGACACCGCGATTCGCTTCAAATAGCCGTATTGTCTTTTTATGAATCTACAAAAAAAACAGCAGGCAAAGGGCCTGTTTTGTGGCAATAATAAAAGGCACTTCTTCCCAACGGCGACCGGCCCCAAGATGATCCGATCCGAAATAGTCTCGTTTCTCGAATGGGTGATAAGCAATCTGTACTCTCGTATCACATCTTGCGTTGGGTTCGGATTCGCGGTGGTCTGGGCCACCGCTGCGTCTGCTCTGGCACAGAATATCGCTGCGGTTCAGATCGCAGACGGTCTCAACCAACCAATCTTCATCACTGCACCGCCGGGCGATACGGACCGGCTCTTTGTCCTCGAGCGTTCCTCAGCCCAGGTGAAGGTGATCAACAAGAATATCGGCACCGTCAACACCACACCGTTCGTCACAGTCGCCCCATCCAGTGGCATCACCTCCATCCAGGCATGGAGCCTCGCGTTTCACCCCGACTTCAACACACCAAATTCCCCAGGCCAGGGAAAGTTTTACGTCAATTACACCGGAACCGACGCAGCGGGTCTAAATCACTCCATCATGCAATACCAGGTCGACCCCGCCAGCCCCGACGCAGTCACGTCGCCGGGAACCTTGTTAGCCAGATTCAGTCTGGTGTCCGCCAACTCCAACGGCGGCCACAGGGGGGGCTCGATGGGGTTCAGCCCAAATGACGGGCTGCTCTACCTCACCACCGGCGACGCGGGGAATTTTCAATCGCACGACGCACCCGGAAACGCACAAGACATCACCGACAACAAGATGGGCAAGATCCTTCGTATTGATGTAAATAGCGACGACTTTCCAAACGACCCCAACCACAATTACGCCATACCCGCTTCCAACCCTTTCGTGGGCACCATCGGCGACGACGAGATATGGGCCTACGGCCTACGCAACCCTTTCAAAGCAAGCTTCGACCGCGACTCCGGCGATCTTTATATTGGCGACGTCGGACAAGACACTTGGGAGGAAGTGAATTTTCAGTCCGCAGCCAGCGCCGGTGGCCTCAACTACGGCTGGTCGCTACGCGAGGGCGATCAAGCGACACCCACCGGTCCACCCGGCTTATCCGCCGTCGGCGGATCGCTGCCTAACGCCACTGATCCGATCCTCCAGTACGGCGGACACCCTGGAAGATCAATCACAGGCGGATATGTCTACCGCGGGCCGATACAGCCGCTGCAAGCACAGTATTTCTTCGCTGACGCTGTCACCAACCAGTTTTGGTCAACCCAATTCACCGGATCGGGACTGGTCGAGTTTGATGGCACCGACATCTCCGCAACAAACATCAACGATTGGACCCAAGCGTTTAACCCCGGTAAAGCCCTCGGGCTCGGTATCAGTTCCGTTGTCTCATGGGGCGAGGATGCGCAAGGCAACCTCTTTTTTGTTGATCATTTTGGGGGCAAGGTCTTCCAAATCACCCACGAACCGCATTGGCAATCCAGTGTCAGTGGTGATTGGGATAACAACGCCAACTGGACTTTTAATGTCCCGCCCATCTTCGTCCACAACGTCATCATCGACCCCGCCACCAGCCTCGTCGTCACAGGACCTTCACAGAATACCACCGTCAAGTCGCTTACCATTGGCACACAAAACATCGGCACCACCGAGTTACACCTTCAAACCGGCGTCACAGTCACCGCCACTGACGGCATCACCATCGCCCAGAACGCACGGCTATCAGGCTCAGGACAGATCAACGGCAACCTCACCCAAAACAGCGGCACAGTTGCACCCGGAAATTCACCGGGTGTCATCACCATCAACGGCAGCTACTCCATCACCAGCAACACAGCCATTGTCGAGGTCGATATCGCAGGTACCGACAACTCCGACCCCGTGAACCCGCAGTTCGACCAAGTCACCGTTACCAACAACGTATCCCTCGACGGCACGCTTGAGTTGGTCGTTGATACCGCCACGTTCACACCCGCCTACGGCAATACGTTTACAATCCTCACCTACGGCACGCGCACGGGTACGTTCGACCAGGTCACGCTCAACGGCTCGATCTTGACGCTACAGACCGACCTGGCGCTTGCACCCGTCTATGACTTTCCTGGATCGACCGACGCGTTGTTCGCCGATACACCTTTCGCCGCAGCACCCGATAGTTTGACGCTATTTACCACCTTGCCCGGCGATGCGAACCTCGACCTGCAAGTCGAAGACGCGGACCTGAGTTTGCTATTGACTAATTTTGGTAACACCGGCGCCGCTTGGACCGAAGGCGACTTCACAGGCGATGGCATCGTCGACGACGCCGACCTGAGCCTGCTGCTAACCAACTTCGGTGGGGATGTCAGGTCCTTGTTCAGCAGCACCGGCCTATCAACAAACGCCGCAACCATCCCCGAACCGGCGACAGTCTGGTTGATGTCACTCGGCTGCATGCTGCTAGGCCACCGCCGCGCCGCAGTGTGATGGTGCGGCAGCCCGAGTCGGTACAATCTGGGCATGACGCTTGAACTACTCTTTCTGGGCACGGGCACCAGCGCGGGTGTGCCGATGGTGGGCTGCGAGTGTGACGTCTGCCGATCACACGACCCACGCGATCAGCGCACACGCCCCAGCGTGCTGATCCGGTACCCAGCTAATCCGCAGACCCCCGCAATACAACCCGCCCAGCCCGCAGCTCCGCTCCCGCCGATGCACGAGACCATCCTCCCGCCTCCGCTTGAGCCCGCTACCGTTCAGCAATACCTGATCGACACGTCCCCGGAACTGCGCACGCAGATGATCCGCCACGAGATCAATCGGCTCGACGGCGTGCTCTACACGCACACACACGCGGACCACGTCTTCGGGATCGACGATCTGAGGCGGTTCAACGCCGTGATGAAATCGGCACTTCCCATCTACGCTGAGCAGATAGCGATGGACGCGCTGCGGTCGATGTTTAATTACATCTTCGAGCCGCACAAGAACAAGTACGACAACACTTTTGTCCCGCAGCTCGTGCCGTCGTTGCTCGAGGCGGGCGTGCCGATCGACTTGGGCGGTGTCGCTTGGACGCCGGTACGTCTGCTGCACGGGCGCCGGCCGATCCTGGGATTCCGCGTCGACTACACCGGGGTCCAGGGCCGAAGCAGCTTGGCGTATTGCACCGACGTCTCATCAGTTCCCCCCGAGTCGTACCCCGTGCTCGAAGGCCTCGACGTCTTGGTCATCGATGCGCTTCGGTATCGTCACCACCCCACACACATGACGGTGGATCAGGCGCTAGCGACAATCGACCAGTTAAAGCCCCGCCGCGCGTACCTGACGCACATCGCTCACGACATTCAGCACGCCGACTTGGAGTCTCAGCTACCCGAGCACGTGTACCTCGCGTTCGACGGGTTGACCGTGGACGTGCCGAAGCACATGTAGGCCTGGGCCTGCCCGGGCTAATCGTTACCCATTAACTCTTGAAGCGCCTCGCCGGGATCGGGCTGACGCATGAGGTGCTCACCGACGAGGATACGATGAATACCCGCACTGCGCAGGCGAGCTACATCGTCGTGGGTCTTGATACCGGACTCAGCGACGAGGGTTTCAGTGTTTTCCACCATGTCCATCAGCCGCAGCGTGTGGCTTAGGTCAGTCGTCATGGTACGCAGGTCGCGGTTGTTGATGCCTAGCAGCGTGTAACTGGGGTGCGGGAAGCCGATGTGAGGTCTGACCTTCAGCAGCGTCTCCACCCCGTGTACCTCGACGAGCGTTGTGAGCTTGAGCTTGGTTGCCAGGATGAGCATATCCATCAGCGGAGCTTCGTCGAGGCACTCACCGATCAGCAGGATCGCATCGGCACCAGCGGCACGTGATTCGTAGACCTGGTACGGGTCGATGATGAAATCCTTACGCAGCACGGGTAGCGGCACAGCCTCTTTGATCCACGCGACGTACTCCAATGAGCCTTGGAAATACTTCGCGTCGGTCAGGCAACTGATGGCCGCAGCACCGTTTTGGTAATAGCTCCGTGCGATGGCGACGGGGTCGAAGTCCTCTCGAATTACCCCTGCTGATGGGCTCGCACGTTTGACCTCGGCAATCACACGCAGTTCGTCTTTCGGCTCGGTCACCGCTGCGAAAAAGTTGCGTGGCCGGGGCGCATCGAGGGCGAGCTGGATCATCTCATCGAGCGGCACCCGTTCCCGTGCACGCGCGATCTCCTCTTGCTTGTCAGCGACGATCTGTGCGAGCAGGTCGGGCATGGGGTCGTTCGTCCTGGTGCGGTCCTGGTAGCGGGATGGTTATGAGGATAGCGGCGTCAAAGACGGGGTAAAGGCAGCGCCTTGCACAGACCATCCACAGCTAGATTGAGTGTAGACGCTTAAGCGCTAGAATGTCGCTTCCGGCTTGCGTGAGCAGCGGTGTTAGAGGATCAAACCATCAAAATAGAAAGGGGGTGCGGGTTGGCCAAAATCGGTTTGCTGTCAGATTCCCACGGCCAGGCGGAAATCACACGCTGGGCCGTCGAGGCCTTGCTGCGTGAAGGGATACAGGTCTTGCTACACCTGGGCGACGTGTGTGGCGTGGAGGTCATCGACGCGCTAGCGGTGGAGAATGTTCCAGCCCATGTGGTGTTCGGGAACATGGATTTTGAAAAGGAAATGCTGACGCGTTACGCGCACAGATTGGGCGTTGCGGTCGACGATCCCGTAGGCAAGCTCAGCTTCGACGGTCGTGATCTGGTGTACACGCACGGGCATATCCCCTCGGCGATGCCTCGCGCATTGGAGCAAGGCGTCGCGTTTTTCTGTCACGGGCACACGCACGAAATGCGCAATGAACTGTACGGCCCCACCCGCATGATTAATCCCGGCGCACTCTTCCGTGCTGCAAAATACACCGTCGCGGTGCTGGATACCGAAACCGACAGCGTGAACTTTATTCAAATCGACGACGCAAAATAATCAATCTCCGAAGCTAATGTGGAATCCCCATGGTGACGATATTCGGGTGTCTGCGCTTGCGCACCGAGGTACCCCAATGCCCGAACACGAACCGTTACATACTCCAGCACCGGTTCAGGTGCGCACGTATAAGCCCAGCGACCGTGACGTTGTACAACGGCTCTTTAAGGAAGGGCTATTAGCTGGGCAGATCCAGAAGGACGATACCGGGTCCGATATTGATCACATTGAGCACGCCTATTTTCAAGACGAGCGGAATCACCTTTGGGTCGCCGACCTAGACGGCCAAGTGCTGGGCATGATCGGCGTACTGCAAGGCAAGGGCCACACGGGTGAAATACGGCGGCTACGTGTGCAGAAGGACCACCAGGGCAACGGCATCGCGTCGCGCCTCGTCGAGGTGGCGGTCGAGCACTGTCAGCACCACGGATACCTAAAAGTCGTTTTCGACACCCGGTTCGAGCCGCAGTGCGATCCGGGCCTGCTCGTGGGTATGTTCGAGCGCGTCGGGTTTCAGCATACCCGGACCAAGAACATGGGCTCCAAGGACCTGCACGAGTTTTACCTTGACCTCTACCGCCAGCCCGAGCCTCAGCCCAATCACACGCTGCCTAAGTAATGAATAGGTCTTTGAAATCGAGTGTCACCGCCGCGAGCCGCTCTCCGTCAGGATATTATGCACGTATCACACGGGAATAGTTCTCAAGGAACGGGGGTGGCACTGGTTGCTTGCAACCAGTGAGTCACAACTGGCCAAACCACACTTGCAAGCAAACCATGATTGACGCAAGGGGTTACAAATTTTTGTGCATAATGTCCGTCAGAGAGCGGGACGGTTCCTGCTTAATAGAAGCTGTTTCAAAACACCTCTACCCTCCAGGGGAGAGGTTGGGTGAGGGGTGAAAGCCCCGTAAATCATGGACACACGACCCTCCCCCTACCCCCTCCCTGACAGGGAGGGG
>JAJRXX010000047.1 GCA_024276075.1 Planctomycetota bacterium | reverse complement strand
TGTGTGACCCACCCGACACCAGCGACTCTGCGCGATCGGCCGACCTCTCCCGGCAAGAGCGATTTGGGGCCAAGCGACGCCGACAGAACGCCACGGACGGTTACATTTCGTGTTACCTAAAAAACGCCGGTCGCGGTGCGCCCAGGGCATGACTACAGCCCTCGCACATCGCTCCGGCGTTTCTTTTTCTATACCAACGTACAATCAGCGTCACGCACCATCGCCACGCCCCACACCCATGCCGACCAACACCAACAACGAGCAACCGTCACAACCCCCAAACGACAACACCCCGTCACTTCCCGACCACGCCGACGTCATCACGCACCCACCGGTAATCGTCTTAGCCGCGATACTGGTCGCCGTTGCACTCCATTACCTTTGGCCCGTCACGTTGCCGACGCACGCGCATCTTGCACCGTCGTTCGGCGTCGCGCTGATCGTCATTGCCCTGGCACTATTCGTCTGGGCGGTGCCGCAGTTTTTTAAGGTCGGCACCAGCATCCCTCCCCATCGGCCTAGCATTGCGCTGGTCCACACCGGGCCGTACCGATTGACGCGCAACCCGATCTATCTCTCGTTTATGCTCCTCCACCTGGGTTTGGCGATTTGGATCAATAGCCTGTGGGTCTTGTTAGCGATCATCCCAACGGCGCTGCTGCTGCATCACGGCGTCATCCTCCGCGAGGAGCGATACCTCGAACGCAAGCTCGGCCAGCCCTACATCGATTACAAGCAATCCGTCCGCCGTTGGCTGTAATACGTGCGAGGTGCGTAGCGGGGCGTTACGGCTACGCACGAATTAATCTAAATGCGTATAAGCCGTGGCATGAACAGGGGTGCCGGCACATACGAGCGAACCCGAACCCACAGGCCGTTTCGCTCGTATTGAAATAACCACGAGCTCTAGCCGATTATGGAGAGGGAGAGCCTCGTCAATCATTAACCCTTGGAGCGGACCCGCATGGGCCAGTCCATCGAACAAGCTGTGCTCGTAGGTCACTGTGGCGCCGATCGCATGATGCTCGAACGTGTGGTGTTCGACGTGCTGGGTGCTGACTTCCCTGTCTACGCTGCTAACGACACCGCCCAACTTGATCGTTTTGCCTCGTCGAGATCGCTTTTGCTGGTCAATCGTCAACTCGACGGCCGATTTGCCACCGGTAGCGGCATTGAGTTGATCCGTGATCTGGCCCGCCAGCCCGATCCGCCCGTGGCGATGCTCATCTCCAACTATGACGACGCCCAGCAGCAGGCTATTGAAGCCGGTGGGGCACGGGGTTTTGGTAAGTCTCATCTGCACGACCCCCGGACCGCCGCGATCCTGCGCCAAGCCGCTTCGGGCACAGGTCCTATAAACCAATCAGCCCCGCCCACCACAGCCAGCTAGCTTCCTTCTAACCAGACCCCTTCTCGGGCAGCCTTGTTGCTGCTGGTCTACGTTGGTCCGTCCAATAACCTTTACCTGTGTTAAATAGGGATAAACCTGATGGTTATCCGGCCATCGAGCAGGGGGGCAGATAAGGTTTATCGTCCTTACGCCTTGCATGTGGGGCAAATGAATTCGAGGCTTAGGGGTGGAGAATCCGGGTTATTACCGGGCTGGCAGGTCCCTATTGATCGCCCCAGCCAATCGGCCTAGCAGGAGGTACTTCCCATGAGCAGTTTTCCAGGCGCCTCACTTCCCTCGCTGATCGCCCAGCGTACCCATGCGTTGAATCAGATCGGCTTGGCGTCCTCGCTGACCAAGCTGTCCACGGGCCTGAAAATTAACCGTGGCGCGGACAACCCCGCTGGCCTGATCGCGTCGGAGAACCTCAAGTCAGCATTGGCTGCGCTCGAAGCGGAGTCACGCACACTCGAACGGGTTAACTCGGTTAGCACCGTCGCCGACGGCGCACTGACGGAAGTTTCGAACCTGTTGATCGAAGCCAAGGGCCTGGCCGTCGCCAACGCCAGCAGTACGGGTGTTTCCGATGCCGAGCGCCAGGCAAACCAGATGCAGATCGATTCGATCCTCACCAGCGTCGACCGGATCAGCAACACGACAACCTTTAACGGCGACCGTTTGCTCGACGGCTCAGCGTCCCTGACCACCAGTGACGCTACGCTCGATATCGACAGCGTCGCGGTCAACGATCTGGGCTCATCCGTGATCAGCGGTCAATCGTTAGACCTGTCCGATGTGGCGTCCGCAGGTTCCCTCAACACCGCCACTGGCGACGTCAGCAAAGCTTTGCAGGTAATCGATGCGGCCATCAGCGACGTCGCCACACAGCGCGGCAAGATCGGCTCGTTCCAGAAAGACACGATCTCGACTTCGCTCAACAGCATCAACGTTGCGATCGAGAACATCTCCGCTGCCAACTCATCGATCCGCGATACCGACTTTGCAGCCGAGACCACGAACCTCATCCGGTCGCAGTTGCTTACCAAGTCGTCGTTGTTGACGCTCGACCTGACAAACCGGATGTCGGAAGGGGTCCTGTCGTTGATTAGCTGATACGAGATCACCGTTGCATTGGATGCAGTCTTGTGTGGCACAGCTTGCTTGCAAGCTGTGTTGCTACATCTTCTGACAACACTGGTTGCAAGCAACCAGTGCCACCCTCAATCCGATCGTTTGCGTGTTTACCTTTTTCTAAACTCCCTCGACCACGTTTCCGTGTAGGGTTATGTGTCGGTTATGCGCATGCGTCTCCGTGCATTGCACGACGCCCCAGCGTATAACGCACCGCTCGTGGTACTGCACTTCGATATCCTGCTCGTGGTCGAACTGGTCTCGATCGGCTTGCTCGCCGGCGTATTGGGTGGTCTGCTTGGCGTGGGGGGCAGCACGGTCATCATCCCCGGTTTGACGATGGTCTTCGGGTATCACCAGCACCTGTATCAAGCGGTCGCCATGATCGCCAACGTCACGGTATCCATCCCCGCTGCGTTGCGTCATCGCAAGGCCGGCGCCATGACACCCGCTATTCTGCGACGGATTCTCGCGATGGCGGTGGTGTTTGTCATCGTGGGTGTGTGGCTCAGCAACGCGCCGTTATTCCGTGGCAGCCAGGGCGGAGTGTGGCTGGGAAGGGTGTTGGCGGTATTCCTGGTTTATGTCGCGATTGTCAATATCCAAAAACTCATCAAGCCGCGCAAGGACACACAGGCGGACCCCGATTCTGCACCGACGACCGTAGTATATAGTCCTCACGCTGATACCGACCGTGCTGCATCATCGGACCCACGCTGGGGCAGCGCTTTTGTTGGCTCCGTCATGGGCTTGATTGCCGGGCTGTTGGGCATCGGGGGCGGGGCGATCGCGGTGCCGCTCCAGCAAGTCGTACTGAAGCTGCCACTCAAGTCGTGCATCGCCAACAGTTCTGCGGTGATCTGTGTCAGCGCGACGCTGGGCGCGATC
Source organism: Planctomycetota bacterium (assembly GCA_024276075.1). Classification (GTDB taxonomy): domain Bacteria; phylum Planctomycetota; class Phycisphaerae; order Phycisphaerales; family Phycisphaeraceae; genus JAJRXX01. The sequence goes on along the minus strand of JAJRXX010000047.1, from coordinate 39,148 downwards.
TACAAAAACGCTTCACTCTTTCAGCACGGGTATAGCTGGTATCACAGCTTGGCGCTGGCGATGATCCTGGCGCCGAGTTGCTGGTTGGGTGGTCACCTCGGAGCGAATCTCACGCACCGGCTGCCGGTTCGGCAGGTCCGAGTTGCGTTCATCTGCCTTGTATTGGCGGCGGCGATCAAAATGGCGGCGATCTTCTGAAAAAAATGAGCGACATCTATTTCACAAACACAGGTGAAATAATGCCTTGTTGAAATACCTGCGCATAAACCGTTCTTGTTGACACGAATATATGGCGTGGCTGGCCGGTGCCGTGGGAGGCACGGGGATTGCAACCTATTGTGAAGTGTTGGGCCATAGAAACCCGCGCCAATCCGATCTACCATCTGGTAATTCGCAGGGGAAGGGTTCGTTCGAAAAGGAGATGATTCGCATGACAAGGTTTATCAACAACACCAAGACGGCTGCGTTGCTGGGGCTGATGTTCGGTCTCATTTTGTTGATTGGTGCGCAGTTTGGCCAGCGGGGACTGATGTTCGCGTTCATCTTCGGCGGCATGGGCAACGTGCTCGCCTACTTCTTCAGCGACAAGGTCGCGCTGACCGCGATGCGTGGGAAAGAAGTCGACGAGCGCACCGCGTCCGATCTGGTGCACATGGTGCGACGCTTATCGCAGAACGCGGGCCTGCCGATGCCCAGGGTTTATATCTGCCCGCAAGAGGCGCCCAACGCATTTGCCACGGGGCGTAATCCGAAAAATGCCGCCGTCGCCGTGACCCAGGGCGCGCTAAAGCTGCTGGACTACGACGAACTCGAGGGCGTCATGGCGCACGAGTTGGCACACGTCAAGAACCGCGACACGCTCATCAGTTGCGTCGCCGCGACGATCGCCGGTGCGATCAGTTTCCTGGGCTACATGGCATTCTGGTTTGGCGGTATGGGGGGAAGCAACCGCCAAGGGGGCAACCCGCTTGTGGGGTTGCTAATGCTGATCCTGGCGCCGATTGCCGCGGCACTGATCCAGATGGCGATCAGCCGCAGCCGCGAGTTTGTCGCCGACGCAGACGGAGCGCGCATCGCGGGGACGCCGCACGGCCTGATCAGTGCGCTGCAAAAACTCGACTCGGTAGCCAAAAGAATCCCGCTCGAAAACGAAATGCCCGCGCAGAACCACATGTTCATCGTCCAGCCGTTTTCCGGCGGTGGCTTCACCAAGCTATTCTCCACGCACCCGTCGACTGCCCAACGCGTCGCCAAGCTTCTAGAACTCGCCTGAGGTCGAGTCGCCGATTGCGGTTTAATTTGTTAAACGCAATCCCCACCATTTAGGGCGTTTTTATATTTGATTGCAACCCTGCGTTAATACGCATTGCGTATATTTCTAGCGCGTCGCAAGTAATGTAAGCTATTGCCTATTCTGTTCCCGCGTTCGCAGATACCGCGCAAGTATTAATCTTGATTGATATAAGAGACCGCTCCCTGACGGTCGCGGCTCGTCGTGGGAATCTGTTGCGATCAAAAACGAAAATGCTCTAACCGTGTGTGGTCACGGCTGGCGCTGCGTGTTGTATTTCAAAATCGCTTCGACGAAGGCAGCGCCACGCTTTTCGTAATTCTCAAATTGGTCCCACGACGCGCACCCGGGGCTCAGCAGCACCGCGTCGCCCGGCCGAGCCTGTTGAGATGCGGCTTCGACCGCGCGATCGAGACTCCCGCAGCGCATGACATTGGCACAACCCGATCGCTGCGCCGCGTCGGCGATCGCGTCGCCCGTGGCACCGATGGTGAACACCGCCCGGCAAGCATGCCCAGCCAATTCGCCCAACGCAGTTAGGTTGTGCCCCTTGTCGTACCCGCCCAGGATGACCAGCACCCCGCTTGATGATGCACCGGGTGTCGCCACAACAACGGGGTCGTCGATCAGGCTTTCAATCGCAAACTGCACAGCCTCGGGCGTGGTCGCTTTGGAGTCGTTGTAGAACCGGATGTTGTTGTATTCGCACACGAATTGCAGCCGATGGGGCAAGCCGACGAAATCCGCAAAGTCGTGTGCCGGGTCGATGCCCGACACGCCGATCGCTTGTGTTGCCCCGTAGGCCAGCGTCGCGTTGACGCGGTTGTGGGTGCCGGGGATGCCCAATACGATTCGTGCGTCGTGTCCGGCCACAGCATGGCGCGTGACGCCGGTGTTCGTTGGCCAATGGGTTGCCGTGGGTCCGAGGATCGTCGTGTCGCCGCGCTCCTGGTATTTGAGGATTACTTGCTTAGCGGCTGCGTAGTCTTCTATGCTGGTATGACGGTCGAGGTGGTTGGGGGCAAAGTTCGTCACCACAGCTATGCCCGGCGACCAGTGATCGTCGTCGAGGTCATCGAGCATAAAACTCGAAAGCTCAAGCACCACCAGGTGATCGTTTTTGATCTGATCGAGACAGCCCAGCAGCGAGCCGCCGATGTTGCCTCCGATGTGTACGCGCGTCGGGCTGTGGTGCTTGGTTAAGACGTGGCTAAGCATTGCGGTGACGGTCGACTTCCCCGTTGTGCCCGTGACGCCGATGACGTGATGCCGATTCGGTAGGGCGTCGATGAGCAGGCGTATTTCACTGGTGAGCGTAGCCCCGGCCCCCTGAGCGGCTCGCAGGTATTCGTTGCCACGCCGGTCCACCGAGGGGTTGACCACGATCAGGTCGGCCTGCGTAAAGTCTCCCACGTCGTGGCCGCCAAGCCGATACCGGATGGGTAGCCCGTCTAGCTCAGTCATGCTTTCGTGTAGCTGGCCGGCTCGTAGCAGGTCTGTGACCAACACGTCCGCGCCGCGTGCGGCAAGATATTTCGCTACGCCGACGCCTCCGCCGAATCGGCCCAGCCCCATGACCACGACGCGCTTGACGGCTGTCTTCATTGGCGTGTGTCCAAAAGGTGCGGCCCGGCTTACGGCTGCGTGCCCGTCGGCGAAGAAGAGCGATTATACGCACTGCGACTATTTCTAGTGCATCGTAAAAGAGGTAAGTTATTGTCTGTTTTGCCTTCGCGTTTGTAGATGTCGCGCAAGTATTAATCTTGATTGGTATTAGTTGACAATCGTCCCAGTGCCTCGACGAGCTGGGTCGGCTCGCCTTGTGTAGCCACGACAGGGAACCGCATCTGACGCAGCAGCACCTGGCTGGGCCATTCCTTGCTGGGGATCATGAACACCCAGCTAATGAGTACTTGGGGGCTTTGTCCGATCGCTGGCTTCGTGGCATGGGCCGGTTTGTACACGCGGTCTTTGGTGTGTGGGTCGGTTTGTACCGAGCCTACCGGCGCATACATTTGTGCTGAGCGTTGCCTTTGCTGGCGAGATTGAGCGACCAGGCGCACCTGTGTTGGCAGCACACGTAGCGTGCCGTCACGGTCGGTCACCACCGAGTCCGTTTGCCACAGCGTATCGACTAGTACCAGTTTCATTCCCTTTGTATTGGGGTGCGTCACCAGCGACTGGACGACGTCTTGGTTGAGGTTTTTCACGGGCATATGGGATAGGTAGACCTCGCCCAGAGAGATACTGCTTGGCAGAGCGGCAATCGATGCACCGGGACGGCTTTGCGCTCGGTACATTGATGGTTGCCGTGCCAGTGCCGGGCGGAACTGTGCTAGCGGTGTTCGGCTGGAAAACACACCCAGCGACAGCCTGGCCAGAAAGACCTCGGTCATCTTATCGACGGGGACCCACAGATCGACCTGCGTGGCTTGCGCATTCGACGCGACGTCTTGTGCCGGCGGGTTGCTTGCGTCCCAGCCGATCGGTAGCAAGCGCACACCAATAAGGATAAACCCACTGATAAGGATCGCCGAAAACAAACCGCAGAGCCCACCCCCGACCATCTCCGCCCATCGGCCAATTTGCACCGGTTGCGGCACAAGCCGACCCGCAGCCAGTTTCAGCGAGATTAGCAACACAGCAAACAGTGTCAGCAAGCCGATACCCCAAGCGTAGGTCGGTATCACCCGGATCAGCACGCTTAGCACGAACGGCTCCCACAGCGACACCGCTACCGCGCCCGCCACAATGGTTGACATCAGCAGAAGAAAAGCAAGGAGCAAGCCCCGGATCAGGCCCCACCAGCACGCCATACCCATCAGGAAAAATAGGATCGTAATATTGGTCATCATCGGTGCGGTGATCTCGTCGGCATAGGCCGAATGTATCGTAGGGTGCGTCGGGCAGAACGATCAACGCGGTGTTGTATCGCAATTCTGACCGGTGTGATTCGTCTTTACGCAGGTTGTTCCTGGACCTGCTTCGCCTGTTGGCCCAGGACCCGTGTGATCTCGCTAATGGCGGTTGTGCCTTCAAGTACCTTGGCCATGGCGGCTTCCTGAAGCCACAGCGTTTTCTGTTTACGCAGATGTCCCCGCAACGCGTCGGCGTTGTCCTCGACGATTAGCCGCCGTGCCTGATCGTCTACACTCATCACCTCAAATACTCCTACGCGGCCGCGGTACCCCAGCCCCATGCAGTCGGGGCATATTTTTAATCGGTGGCCCTTTCGTACTTTGCCGCTGTGTTTGTATAGACGGGTGACCCGGTCGGGCGAGAGGCTGAGCTTACGGAGCATATCCGGGTCCGGGGTATAGGGGACGCGGCAGGTGGTGCACAGTTTGCGCAGCAATCGGCCGGCGAAGATACCGACCAGCGCATCGGCTGCTGCTTGGCGGTCACCGATTAGCCTTACCCATTCGCGCAGGCCCGTGAATGTGTCCTCTTGCAATTGCCCCACATAGACCGGCGCATTGCGGGCTGTTTCCGCCAGCATCCGTGCGACGCGTCCATTAATTAGGTGCCAAGCCATCAAAACCTGCGGGGCTTGCTTGAGCAGATCAGCCACGCGGCTGTTTAGCTGTTCGGCTGACGCGCCCATATCGATTTGTTGTTGATTGACGCCTTCGATATCGTACAAGGGCTGCTGTTCGATCGTGATGATGTTCGTGGTATAGGGGTCGTACCGAGCCAGTAGGCTGTACAGCAGCGTGGTGCAGCCATGCCCAGCGGGGCAAGCGGCGAGTACCACTCCTTTTCTCTGGCTGGTGATGGCTTCGACCTGTGACTTCTGAAGCGGCAGCAGCCCGAGTTGATCCAAGCCGAGAATCGGGCGTTGGCTAGGGTCGATATCGATCATCATCTCCAGGCCTCGCATCGAACCGCACGTCGTCACGGCTAATTCGTGTCGACCGGTTTGGTCCGTATCGATCCGGAGTGTCCCGGTTAGTTTTCGTCTTCGATCATCCGCGTTGAGCCCAGCCCCGTGTTTGACGTAATCGATCACCGCCACCGCTTGGGTGGGTATGAGGTCGACCTGCGGGTAAGCCACGCCGTCGATCCATATCGCCACCGCTGCCGTTTTGCTGTTGGCCTTGATGTCAATACGCTGCGCCTGACGGGCAAAGGCGTAGCCGAGCAACTCTTCGAGCCTGTGGTGCGGCCCCGAGAGCGGGTCCTGGCTAGAAGGGACGTCCAGTAGTTTACCGGTACCGCTGATTAAGTTGATGTGCGGCCGTGGCCCTGTTTTCGTCTTGCTCGTCGCAGGCCAATCTCGCGGTGTCAGCAGCCGATCGATGCCCCAACGATTACGGATCGGGGCCTTTCCGTTTCTAAAGTAAATGTAACTGCTCGCTGCTGCGCCGATCGTCACGCTAGCAGCCGTCATGCCCGACCAGAACATCGGCAGCACCAGCCACAGCCCAAATCCCAGTAGACCGCTCGCCAGTTGCAGCCCGTTCCAGAATGGCCTTGGTTGGTCCAAGTTCACCATGTCGTTGTCAAAGACGACCACCATGCGAGCCCACGCCAGCACAGCCACCACCATCACCAGCGGCTTGAGCAGGCTCATGAGCAAGGCCGGTTCGGCTTGTGCCAGTATGGGCGTCACGGCTATGGCAACTGGATTCATCATCCCCACAGAACAGTTATCCTATGCGATCAAATTGATAGCGTATATTGATTTATATCAATCGTTTACGTCTAGCTGCGTCGTCTAGCCGTGTCGTGTGAGCAGGCTTTTCATCCAGCAGGGCCCCCGACAGCTACCCCATAATCATATTAGGCGCAACGCCCCGGGACCAGTTCGCACAGCGTATTCGCAGGACATTAGAGCAACTGGCGTAATTATTCTCCATCTCCCCAAGAAGAAGGCAGGTCAATGACCTGCCCTACTCCAGAACTGACATGGCGATTATTTATGCAAGGTGCTCTAGAGCAACTAGCGTCAATATTCTCCATCTTGATTGGATCGTAGGTGTAATACGCATTGCGTATAGTTCTAGCGCGTCGTAAGTGATGTAAGTTATTGTCTGTTTTGCCTTCGCGTTTGTAGATGCCGCGCAAGTACTAATCTTGATTGGTATAACAGACCACTGTATTTCACGGCTTGCAAGCAAGCCGTGCCACCCGACCAATGGAGATTAATTACGCCAAGTGCTTTAGGCTGCCAAGCGCACGGGTATTCCATGCTCTTGTAGGTATTGCTTGGCCTGCTCAATGGTGTATTGGTCGTAGTGAAAGATACTCGCCGCCAGGGCTGCGTCCGCCTTGGTCTGGGTTAGCACCTGTCGGATGTGTTCCGGGCACCCGCACCCGCCCGACGCCACGACGGGTACGTCGACCGCTTCCGCTACCGCCGCGGTCATCTCCAGGTCGTACCCGTTCTGGGTTCCGTCGGCGTCCATGCTGGTCAGTACGATCTCACCCGCTCCTAGTTGCACGACCCGTTTAGCCCAATCCACCGCGTTTAGACCCGTGGCTCGACGTCCGCCGTGCGTGTACACCTCGAATACCGTTTTTCCGTCTCGCACGACCCGTTTAGGATCGATATTCACGACCGTGGCGCATCGGCCGAAGCGGCGCGACGTCTGTTGGACAATATCGGGGTTCACCACCGCTGCGGTGTTGATGCTGACCTTTTCCGCGCCCGCCTGGACCAGCCGTGTGACGTCGTCGATGGTCCGAATCCCGCCGCCTACCGTAAAGGGCATAAAGCACTGTTCCGCTACCGAGCGTACCACTTCGAGCATAATGTCCCGATTTTCGTGGCTGGCGGTGATATCTAAGAACACCAACTCATCAGCACCGGCTTTATCATATTGACGCGCGATTTCCACCGGGTCGCCCGCGTCTTTCAGGTCGACAAAGTGCACGCCCTTGACCACGCGGCCGGCATTGACGTCCAGACAAGGAATAATTCGATGGGTGAGCAATGTATCAGTACCTGAATTAACTGTAGCCAACGACCCTGGCTCGATCCGTCCGGGTTGTTCGTCTGATCGGTCTGAGCTTACACTATAGGTTTTGATTCGAAGCAGGGATAAACTGTCACATGTCAAGGCGTGTCGTCATAACCGGGCTGGGCCCGATCAGTGGCTTGGGAACAGGGATCGAACCCACGTGGGAGCGGGTAATCGCTGGTCGTAGCGCGGTGGGTCCGATCCAGGCGTTCGATTCCAAAGCGTTTGACTGTCAACTCGCCGCCGAAGTCGAGCCCTTTAGCGTCCGCGAATACGTCCCGAAGAGCTACCGCAAAGCCATAAAGGTCATGGCCCGCGATATCGAGCTAGCAGTGGTTGCCGCCGCCCTAGCGGCTCGTGACGCCGACTTGACCACCCGCGGCACCGCCAACGGCACCGAGATACCTCTTTCCTACGAATCACCCCGCATCGGTGCTCATATCGGTGCCGGGCTCATTGCTGCCGAACTCGATGAGTTGACCGGAGCACTGGTTGAGGCCACCGACGAGCAGGGGCGGTTTATGTACGAAAAGTGGGGGCAGCAAGGCATGCAACACCTCACACCTCTCTGGCTGCTCAAATACCTGCCAAACATGCTTGCTTGTCACGTGACGATCATCCACGACGCACAGGGGCCGTCTAATACCATCACCTGTGGCGAAGCGTCTGCGATGCTCAGTGTTGGTGAATCGTTGCGTGTCATCCAGCGCAACGCGGCTGACCTGTGTTTCTGTGGCGGCGCGGAGAGCAAGATCAACCCGATGACGTTTCTCCGTCAGATGATGACCAGCCGGGTGAACACATCTGATAACGAAAACCCGGCCGAGGCTGTACGCCCTTTTTGTCAGACCGCAGGGGGTACCATCGTCGGCGAAGGTGGCGGGATCGTCACCCTCGAATCACTCGATACCTACCGTAATCGCGTCTCACGCGACGGCGCATCAGCATCGCATCCGCCCTACGCTGAGGTATTGGGCTTTGGCGCTTCTCAGAGCGTCAACATCGCAGCCCGGAACCTCGAGCCCGACCCCGAGGGCAGGGGGATTGCCTTGGCGATCCGGTTGGCACTGCGCGATGCGGGTATGGAGCCCGACCAGATCGACCTGATTGTCCCGTTTGGTATCGCGGTGCCCAGCTACGACCGTGCGGAAGCGTCGGCGTTGCGAAGCGTGTTCGGTGAGCGTCTGGCAGATGTGCCGGTGGTGTCAATCAAATCCATGGCTGGTAATTGTGGCGCGGGCGCGGGCGGGCTGGACGTTTGCGTCGCTGCCAAGGCACTGGCACAGCAGACCCTGCCGGCTACGATTAATTGCAAGCAACCCTTGTCCGGGCTACAAGCGGGCACCGCGCCTTCGCGGTCAGCGAGCATCAATTACGCCGTTGCTTACAACTATGGGTTGGGTGGCCAGAACGCAGCACTGGTACTCAAACGTTTCGAGCAATAGAGCGCAGCAGCATCCAATTAATACCGAGGCGTCTAAGCCGACCGAGAGCGACAAGATGAACAAACGGATCGTCATCACGGGTATGGGGTGGGTCACACCGCTGGGGCACGACATCGAGACGGTGTGGGGTAGGCTGTTGAATAGCCAATCGGGGATGGACCGGACGTTCCGCTTCGACGCCTCCACATTCCCCACACAGTTCTCCGCTCAGGTGAGGGACTACGACTACCGCCAGTACATCTCGAAGCCTGAAGTGCATGAGGGCATCGGGTTAAACACGGCGTTTGCTCTGGGTGCCGCGTCGCAGGCGTGGCGCTGCGCCGGCCTGGACCGCTTCGATTCGCTCGACCACGAGCGTCTGGGCATGTACCTCGGTTCGGGTGAGGGCTCGCTGGATTTTGATAACTACGTCTCGACGAATCTGGACGGTTGGAACACAGAGTCTCGGCAGATCGACGGGGCTTCGTGGTCGCGTGCCGCGGCAAAAAAGATGACCGTAGTACGTGAGATCGAGCAGGAACCGAACATGCCCCTGGCACATTTGGCCATGGAATTCAACGTATTCGGGCCAGCCTACAACTGTCTGACCGCGTGTGCCGCGTCTACGCAGGCGATCGGCGAAGCCACGGCGATGCTTACCCGGGGCGACGCGGACGTCATGATCGCAGGCGGCGCACATACCATGATCCACCCCTTGGGCGTCACCGGTTTCAATCGGCTCACAGCCTTGTCTACGCGCAACGAGGAACCTAAAAATGCTTCGCGTCCGTTTGACCACACCCGAGACGGGTTCGTGCTCGGCGAGGGGGCTGGCATGCTGATCATCGAGACGCTAGACCATGCCACAACACGCGACGCTACGGTCTTGGCGGAGATCGTTGGGTTTGGTAGTTCTGCAGACGCATACCGTATCACTGATATCCACCCCGACGGGCGAGGTGCCATCGCGTCTATGCGCCAGGCTCTAGACAGTGCCGGTTTGTCCCCGCAGGATGTTCATTACATCTCCGCGCACGGCACGGGTACCAAAGAGAACGACTCGATCGAGACCAAGGCGGTCAAAGCCGTCTTCGGCACCCACGCTCAACACGTACCGATGAGTTCGGTCAAGAGCATGATGGGCCACCTGATCGCCGCGGCGGGAGCGGTTGAGTTAATCACCTGTGTATTAGCCATTCGTGACGGGAAGGTGCCGCCGACGATCAATCTGCGGTCGCCCGACCCCGAGTGCGATATCGATTACGTGCCGAACCAAGCCCGTGACCACAGGGTCGAGATCGCCTTGTCAAACAGCTTCGGCTTCGGCGGGCAGAACGACACCCTGATTATCAAGCGGTTTAGCTAGGCTCCTGTGCGTTACGCCGGCCCGGGGAGGTGCTGTGGGCAGCTATCCAACTATAGGGGGCGGGCACGCCCAATCTTCGGATGCAAGACCCGACATAAAAAACGGCACCGCATCCCCTAAAGGTGACGCGGTGCCGCGAGTCGAAGTGAGTGGTAGTTAGTCCTTTGGGATCAATCGTACCCGTCGGTGAACAACTGGTCCTTGATGAACACGATGGTCTCCAGGTCGGCGTTACCGACGTTGACCGGCGAACCGATGGCCTGACCGGAGGCGACGTCGATCACTTCAAGGTGCCCGGCGTAGGTGGTGAATCCGAGCAGTTGGCCGTTGGACACTTCCAGGCCGTTCACGTCGGGGTAAGCGGTGAAGCTCACCAGTGACGAGGTCTGGTTGAAGGGGTCGAGGTGGAACAACTGCTGGCCGTTCGTCGCGTAGAACGTGCCGTCCGGTGAAGACGCAAGGCCTTCGTATATCCGGTCGAGCGTCATGATCTGCTCGAACCCGCCGGTCACTGCATCGACCTTGATCAGTCGGCTAGCCGGTGCGTTGGTCGTGCCATCGTTGACGTCTACGAGATCAGCGGGGTCTTCCGCCAGCGTGACCAAGACGACCAGGTCCTGGAAGTCCGCTGCGGAGTTCGACAGATTGGTCGTGCCGATTTCGAACAGGTAGATGGCCTGATTTTCGTCGAGCAACATGGTGTTGGTATTTTCGTCGATGTAGTCTTTGATGAAGTCCAGGATAGAGCTCTGATTCTGGAAAGGCACGATGTTAGGCACCGGGTCGCCGTTACGCAGGGTAAGCACAGCTGGGCTGTTGTCGTCCGAGTTCACGCTCAGGTGTTTTTTCCAATGGCTATTGGAACTGCCGCTGTACGACCAGCTTTTCTTTTTCCAGGAAGTACCCTTGATGGAGATCGCTGTACCTGCGTTCTGTACCGAAGGCAAGATGTAATGCCGAGGGTTGAAGGCGTCGTTGACGTTTCCATCGACCGCTAGGCTGGAACTCCCGAATGGTTCGATGTAGTTGCCGCCGACCTTGATCTTCACTGTCACAGGCATGTCGTATGCCCCACCGTAGCTGATCGCAGCGCCGAGGACCGTGACCTTGGCGGCGAAATCTTCCGTCGGGACCACGTGTCCGCCATCGATATCAAAGTTGATCGTATCGTTGCCGGTCTCGATGTTCTGCAGCGCGATGAGTCCCGCGTGTGCCGGGTCATTGGCGAAGGCGCCGGTATTATCGAGTTGGCCGGTGTCGTCCAGGGCGGCAATCGTCGCTGCTGTGACCTGTCCAGGGCCGAGGTCCTGACCGACCACAGAGGCCTGCGCCGTCTGGTGGTTGATGTACATCAGCTTTGTGTTGCCGTCAGTGGGGTCTAGCCAGAACCCAAAAATATTGGTGTTGCCGGGCACGTAGGCTGTGCCGTGAATGCCTTGAGCGATCGCACCGTTGATCGAGACGGTGCCGATCGTTTGGGCTTCGCCGCTGTCAAAGGAGTACTTGATCAGTTCATGTGACTGACCGCTAATCCCAAACAGCGAGTGATTCGCCATGGGGTCGGTCTGCGCTATCGCGGGTGCGGCAGCCAGAACACTTGCTAGTGCTGCTGCGGTGAGGTACTTTCGGGTCACGTTCAATCCTTTCAAAAAACTTCTACCACCACTTTGTGCCTTGCTGGGATGACGCCTCCGATCGGTTACGGGATGCTTGTCCAGCGATGGCTATTTAATATGGGTATCACTCAAAAATACGATTTGCCGATCAGTTATGCCAAGGATATAGGTGAATATTCTTGGATCGATAACTTTCGTAAACGTTACAACCCGTCTATTTTCATGCTGGCGCCGAGGTGTTGGCAGGAAGTTGTTTGGTTGAAATTCTTTACAAAGGCACAACGACAGCCTGGAGAGGCTGTCGTTGGCTTATTGATAGGGCGTCGCCCGTTTATGTTGGGTATAAGGGTAAGAGGGAGGGGTGTTTTAGCTGGCGGCTAGAGCAACTGGCGTCAATATTTCCCATCTTGATTGGATCGTAGGTGCAACAAACATCTGTATTTCACGGCTTGCAAGCAAGCCGTGCCACCCGGTCAATGAAGATTAATGACGCCAGTTGCTCTAGTTGATTTTTCGGGGTGTGGTAGACGCGATCATACGGATCGTCGCAGCATTTCCGTTTTCCAATGAAAGTGTGGCGTCGGCGCCGGGCTGTACGGTTAGATCGACCGTGCCGCGGTCCAATACCCAAACATTGTTGTCGGAGTCGAATCGTCGAGCAAGCGAGAATTGAGCGTTCGTCACGCTGCTGATCAAAGGTTGAGTCTGTGCCGCCCCGCCCCCAGCGGGCAGGATGGTTAGCATGAGTTGTTGCGTCCCTGCTTGGTAGGTAATGGTGATGATGCGGTTATTGGGGTCGAGCAGTTGAATGAAATTGCTGCTGATTACGTTGCCGTTAAGCGTGACGGGCGGCACCGCTCCTGGGTTTGGCACCAGCGGTCCGTGGGCGGTGCTGGTTCGTATCAGGGTTGTCAACCGGTTGACGATCATCCGCGTGGCGGCTTGACTGCTGGCTTGCTCGACGGCGTCGGCGTACGCGCGGAAACTAATGTCCAGCGCCACCATCGTTGCGGCGAGCAGCAGCCCGGAGATCGCCAACGAAACCAACATCTCTACCAAGCTCAGCCCGCGGTACCTTCGGTGACGATGGCGAGTGTCATCTTGATTCATAATCGGTTCTCACAATTCTCAGACGAATCCGTTGCGTGATCGATCCGTCCGTGTCCCGTTGGGTTTAGTATCCCGTCCCTTCAAAGTACGTCGCCGTTACCGGGGCCACCTCGATGGACGCCAAGATGCCGTCCGGCAGCGCGATCGTGGGATCGTAGGTCACCTGTATGACACCCACGCCGGTGGCGGGCAGTTCGGCTTCGAGGTCGCCCGCGGTCGAGGGGAAGTACCCCAGCGTGGTGTTGAACTGTGGGCTGGTGCTGCCCACGACCGGGGCTTGGTTGCTCACAGGCTCAAATGTGGTCAGCAGCGTGCCGTTGATCTTCGCTTGTCCGCGGATATCAAGTATCCCGGTCACGATGGTTCCCGAGAGATTGACGGTCTCGGTCGTGCTGGTGGGATCGTTGAACGTACCCATCTCCACCGAATAATGTGGTGTAAGGATGGTGCTGCGTTTGTAGAGTTTTTTCTGGCTGGTGGTGAGGTTGGGCGAATTATCGATGTCGAACTTGGTTTGTCCGGTGAACGCGATCTTGTTACGGATGTGCGTAAACGCGGGTGGCGCGTCGCTGGCCACGGCACCCTCAAACGTGCAGTTGTGGAACCGTACATTATTGGATTCGGTTTTCGTATCGGTCACGGTCACACCCCCGACATTAGCGGTGAGTGTGGGGTACTTTGGCGTGCCGTCGGCTTCCATGATGCCGACGTAGTTGAAGTCGGGGTCGGTGTTCTGGACCGATGTTTCGATAAAAGTGGCACCGATGAATTTACAATTTTTGAATAGGGCGTTTTCGCCTTTCGGGATGGTCACGTTGGTGAAGGTCATGTTTTCGTATACCGGTCGGCCGTAGTAGTCGTAGGGGTGGGCTGCGCCGAACGGTACTTCTTCGATTTGCGTGCCGCTGGTGTCCTTGAACGGCGACGTGGGGTCGTTCGGATCGTAGTTGACGGCTTGGAGGTCTGATTGCGTCTGCAGGTTGCCGGTAGCCAACGCGCTGAACGCAGACATATTGAAGTTCTGAGGCCCGATGTCCTGCATGTCAGCATCGGGAACGGAAAACATCAGAGGCACCTCCCCGTTATCGGGATGGATCGATCCCTGAAGGTAATCTTGGTATTGGCCGTTGGCGGCACCGTTCTGCCAATCCTGAATGGCGGCTTTGATCTTTATATCTCCACGGATCTTGGCGTAGCGGTCGTCGTTATTGATCGTGCCGTCGTTGTAGCCGGGGCGTGCGGGGTCGCCGAATGTGTCGATTAGCTCCAGCAATTGGGCGGCATTAATATTGTTTGCCGTATCAAGCTCGATCGCGCTGATATCGCCGTCCGCGTTTGCGTCGTACTGCCCGACGAAGAAATCGTAGTCATCGATGTAGCCGTCGTTATTGTTATCGAGAGCCGCGGGGTTGGCGATGCCAACAACTTCCGCTGGGTTGGCGATCAGCAGGCGGTTGTCGCCGTCCGTATCGTTTAACGCGAGGGTATTTACCAGAAGGTCAAGGTTCGCGTCGAGCGTCGAGTCGAGGCCACGGAAATCACTCTCCATCTGGATGGGGTGGCCGTTGGCGAGATTGGTCTCTGTAAATCGGCTGCCGATTGGGCCGTCGATCATAACGTTGCGGCCGATCATTACGCGGCTCTTCGAGAGCACGGCGAATTTGATTTTTTTATCCATCTTAAAGTCCATCTGCAGCGTTCTGATGACGGGTCGGTTTGCCGCACCGTCTCTCGCCTCTACACGCACGCGTATCCACGTCTCGTCAAGGGGGGCTGCGCTTGACACGGGAGTGGCCAAGTTGCTGTAAGGGGGGCGCTGGTAGTACGCCGAATCGTAGTCTTCCACTTGGACCATGCCGTGCTGGGCGTTCGGGTCTACGATCGCGGCCGTGATCGGGTGGGGGGTGAACGATGCGGTGAATGTTGGCTGACCCGCGCCCAAGGAGATGGGGCCTACGATTAGCGTGGTGCCGACCTCGCGTGGCTGATTGTTATTTATGGTGTGGAATTCATCTGTTAATGAGGTGAGCAGGTCGCCGCGTACCTGAGTCCACAGAGCCGGGGCATTGGTCGAGTCGATCAGCCCGTCGAGTGTTTGCACGTTGGCGGTGACGAGGTTGAGGCGGTACATCAGGAACCGCATCCCGGTTTCCGACGCTGCGAGCGATCGGTTGATCTTCAGGTGCGAGTCGGCGGTGATGAGGTTGCCTTGCGCGACGATCGCCATGGCCGCGGCCAGTGAGCCGAAGATTACCAGGAACATCATCGAGAGAATCGCAGCCACACCGCGCTGGCGTGGGTCGTTAAGGCGTGTCTGTGTGTAAGTCATGGTCAAATTTTCCCGAGCCTCCGGGATTCGTTTCATAGCGTGTATATGGCGTTGTTCACGTGCTTTGTTCATTAAATAACTCAGTTCCCGACGACCCAGGATAATTGCGTTAAAGTCGATGGTTGAGCTTCGGTGGGGGCTTGGTAACTCACCGTAACCGTCACGCGCATCAGATCGGTTGCGCCGACCGGTTGGGCTTGAGGTGCAGCTGCGCTGATGTTGTCCGGTAAGACGTTGACCACCTCGATAAATTGGCTCCACCCGTTCATGTTGGGTATCTGTTGCCTCAGGGCGTTGATAGGCGGTGTGAACACGATGCCGGGGCCAAACCCGGTAACGTCGACCGGGCCGGCGAAGTCGTCGAGGTCGTCGAAGTCGGCGACCGTCGGCTCATCGGCTTCGGGGCCCAGGTTGCTCGTGCCGGTAAAGGGATCGTGCTGCGGGAGCGTCAGCGTCAGCTCACGAAGTTCATTGGCGAGCAACATGGCAGTGCCGGTACGTTGCGCCCAATCGTTTTTGTTGTGGTACGCCTGCTGTGCGGCGAGTATAGCCAACACGCCGGTCCCGACGATCACCGTTGCCAGCGCAGCTTCGATAAGGGTGAAGCCTTTGGCATGGGTCGTACGCGTCTTACGTGGCATGATTCGCTTTCTCCGTGCCTCCGGTACAAGTTCTTGTGCCTCCCCAAAGCCCCTTTCTTCCGACGCCCCGGCATCTCCCGAAGTCGAGTGCTTTCCCAGCGGGCTTTCTCCCCTGCGCCCCGTAATAAAACCCCCGCTGTATCACCATCTTGTTAGCTGCTACCCGTCGGTTACTCCTTTGGTCAACCGACCAGTGTGGACAGTTTGAAGATCGGCAGGATGATCGCCATCGCGATGAAACCCACGACCGACCCCATAATCATGATCATGATCGGCTCGATCATTGACGTTACTGTTTTGATCACCTCGCGAAGCTGCTTGCTGTAAAAAGAACTCACTTCGTCCATCACCTCGCCGAGCTTGCCGGATTCCTCGCCGGCGCTAATCATCTGGACAACAGATTTGGGCAGCAGCGGCGTTTTTTGTAGCGGCTGCGCGATTTTTTTGCCTTCTTTTACAGATGAGTAGACCGATCGCCATAGGCGTTTGAAGAACCAGTTGCCGCTGACGTCACCGGTGATCATGATCGTGTCGAGCATGGGCACGCCTGCGTTGATCAGTTCGCCCATCGTTTGTAGCGATCGGCTGATGTAAAGTGCCCGGAACATCCTCTTGAATATCGGCGTGGTCAGTTTGGCTTTGTCCCACCATTTGTTGCCGATCTCGGTGCGGATGAACAGCACAAACGACACCGCCATCCCCATCAAGCCCAGCACCACCACCCACCACCAATTGACCATAAAACCGCTGAGCCCCATGAGGAACTTGGTAGGCCACGGCAGCGCCGATTCCTTGCCGGCGAACACGCCGGCAAATTTTGGCAGCACGAACGTCAGCAGGAAGATCGTCACCGCGATCGCTAGTGAGCCGATCACCACGGGGTAGATCATCGCGCCGATGACCATTGCGCGCGTCTCGATCTGCTGAGCCAAGTAGGCGGCGATCCGGTCGAGCATCCTTGAAAAGCTACCCGACATTTCCGACGCCCGAACCATGTTTACGTATAGGGGTCCGAAGTGCTTGGGGTGTTTGGTAAGCGCTTCGCTGAACTGTCGGCCTGACTCCACGTCCTGCTTAATGGACATCAGCAGCGCTTTGAAACGCAGGTTTTCGGTCTGGTCGGCGATGCCGTCGAGAGCGGCACGCAACGTGATGCCAGCACGGATCATCACCGCAAGCTGCGATGTGAAGTTAAGAATATCTCGTTGGCTGGGCCCGGAGGTTTGGTTCAGCGCTTTGAGCCGTTCGCCAAGGCTCTTCACGCTCCTGCTGACGGGTGTGAGTTGGAGTATCTGGTAGCCCTGCGAGCGCAGCGCCTGCGCGGCAGCGACGGCGTTTTGCGCCGAGAGCACGCCGTCCGCCGTTTTGCCGTTGGGCATCCGTGTCTGGTATCGATACTCCGGCATAGGTTCCTATCTGTTGCGTCTGCCGACCCTGCTGCGTGTTCGTGACAGGGTGGCGTTCAATTAACTGATCTCGCCGGCGGGCTGTGTCCCGGATATCAGGCGGCGAGCATCTTCTCGAGTTTGTCCGGGTACGCCGCGTGCGAGATCGCGTCGTCCTTGCTTATCATCCCGTTGAAATAAATCTCCGCGATCGCGTTATCCAGGCTGTTCATACCCAGGGCGCGGTTGGTTTCGATGACGTTGGGGATTTCAAACGTCCGGTTTTCGCGGATCAGGTTTCTCACCGCAGGCGTGCACAGCATGATCTCCACAGCCGGGACCATGCCCTTTTTATCGCTTCGCTTGAATAATGTTTGGCTGACCACCGCCTGTAGTGTGTTGGCGAGCATCGACCTGATCTGGTTCTGCTGGTCGGCGGGGTACATGTCGATAATACGTTCGATCGTCTGGGACGCGTTGATGGTGTGGAGCGTGGAGAAGACCAAGTGACCCGTCTCAGCGGCGGTGATCGCCGCGGCGGTGGTCTCCAGGTCACGCATCTCACCCACGAGGATGATGTCGGGGTCCTGACGCAGCACGTGTCGCAGACCGCTGGCAAAGCTGGGCACGTCGTCGCCCAATTCACGCTGCTCGATCACGCACTTGTTGCTGACCAGCCGGTACTCGATCGGGTCTTCGACGGTGATGATGTGTTTGTGGTACCGCAGGTTTATCGCTTGTATCATCGCCGCCAACGACGTTGACTTGCCCGAGCCCGTATCACCGGTGACCAGGATCAGCCCGCGGGGCAGGTACGTGAGTTTTGAGATCACCTCAGGCAGGTTGAGCGCTTCCATCGGGGGTATGTCTTCTTTGATCGCACGAAGCGAGATCGCCACGGTTTGACGCTGCATGTGTGCGTTGACACGAAACCGCCCTACACCCGGGATCTCATAGGAAAAGTCCGCGTCTTTGATCTTTTCAAATCGTGCCAGCAGCATTTCGTTACTGGTCATCTCTTGGAGCATCCGCTTGGAACTCTCGGGAGTGATGACGGGGTAGTCCATCGGCGTCATCACCGTGTGCAGTCGCACCATAGGCGGGTGCCCCGCGACGAGGTGGATATCCGAGGCGTTGAGTTCAACTGCTGTCTTTAGGATGGTGTTCAGATTCATAAAAGCCCAATGGGTTAACAATTAACGAATCAAAACGGCCCATCTGACGCCGAGGCTACGGGCGCACGACGCAGGTACCGCCTGCTGAATATTCCTATCGTCGGCCCGATAGGCATCCATAAGCAGCCGCTGTGGCTTGGAACGCTTTATTGGGCACCCTGGCGCCATATGCCGTCTGACTGTTACAGTCGTCATCACTTGCGTAGGCCGCTTTGGGGCCATAGTCGACGCACTGGGCGCCGTGATTTAGGTAGGAGCCAAAAATAGCACCTTGAATTCAACGATTTTTCGATTTACCCGTTTGAGGCGGTGAGGTAGGGCAGGGAGACGAAAAAGTAAGACGCTGTGAGGCGAGAAATGCTAGCAGACCCGTTCGGGCTTGGGCTGTCTGCTCATGAGTTTGCTGATACCCTCGATCGGGTCGAGCCCCTCGAACAAGACCTCATAGACCGCTTGGGTGATGGGCATTTCCACGCGGTATTTTTGTGCCAGCGTGACCACCGATCGAGTGGTCGGTACGCCCTCGACGACGCCGGACATGGACTTGAGCACATCGTCGAGTTTACGCCCCTTGCCCAGGAACTCGCCGCAGGTGCGGTTTCGGCCGGTCGGTGAGAAACATGTCGTTGCCAGGTCGCCCACACCCGCGATGCCGAAGAACGTTTTTTCTTGTGCGCCCATTGCCACGCCCAGGCGAGTGATCTCCGCGAGCCCGCGCGACAGCAGCGCGCTCTTGGCGTTGATGCCGGCCTGTAAGCCGTCGAGGATACCCGCTGCCAGCGCAATGACGTTCTTGGTCGCGCCGGCGAGTTCCACGCCCAGCAGGTCGGAGTTTGTGTAGACCCTGAACCATCGCGTGGTGAACGTCTCTTGAATGGTTCGCGCTAGCTTGTCGTCGTCGCTGGCGGCGCAGACCGTGGCGGGTAGGCACCTTGCTAATTCGTCCGCGACGGACGGACCCGAGATCGCTGCCAACGGTCTGGCGGCTCGGTCGGGATTGTCGGTGTGACGGCTGAGCACATCGGCGATCACCTGTGTCGGTCGCAAGTGCGTTTCGTTTTCAATCCCTTTAGCGACCGAAACGATCGGTACACTCGACGGCGTAGCCGTGGCAAGCCGGTCCCATACACGCCGTATGTATTGTGTGGGTACCGCAGAGACGATCATCTGCGCGCCTTCGAATGCCGAGCGATCGTCAGCGGTGAGCCGGATCGATTCGGGGAAACGATAGCCGGGCAGATACCGGCGATTTTCTCGTGTCTGGATCAACTCGGCAACGTGTTCGTGCGAGGCGCCCCAGATGGTGACTTGCGTGCCTCGGCTTTCGAGCAGCAGAGCGCAAACCGTAGCCATGGAACCGTCGCCGATGATAGTGATCTTTTGACTCATTTTTTTTTGTGCGGTTAGCGGAATCGCTGCGGTCCGTATACCCGCCTAATATTAGGGTAAGCCATTGTGGCGGGGTCACACGTTAGGGGCAAACCGTAAGTACACCGGATCAGGCATCGGTCGTGCCAGCTACTCCGGGGCACATCATCATATAAGGCTGTGCCTCTGAGGGTGGCCGGGGTTGTGGTTGAGTCTGCGAAACAATTGCCGGTTATAGTAATTAAGGTATTGGTAAATTCTGGTAACATACTATGATTACTATTTTCAGGGTAATTATGGGGTTTAATTAATTATGTGCAGACGGGTTTACGAGCCAGGGCCAGGGCGGAGGAATACCATCGTGAGACGATCATCGTGGCGTCAATGTCGCTGGGGTATCAGTGCACTAGCATCTCTATGTTTAGCAGTTGTCTTGGCGGTGGGCACGGGTTGTGAGGTCGATAGCTGGGGTGATTTTTCTTCGCTGGGCCGATGGGAACGTACGCCCGTCGTGCTACCGATTCTCGACCGTCTGAACGTGATTGAAGACCTCGAATCGCCGATCGAGGGCCTTTCAGATATCCGGCCTGAGGACCTCATCCCCGTCGTACATGAATACATCATCGGTCCCGGCGATGTACTCACGACGAACATTTTTGAATTGATTCAGCCCAACGTCGAGTCGATCCTCGTTCGTGAGGTAGACGAGTTGGGGATGATTCGGCTGCCGATCATAGGGCCGGTACGCGTGGAGGGCATTACCCCCAGTGGTTTGGAAAAGAAAATAGCAGACATCCTTGACGAAAAGGGCGTGCTCAAAGACGCGACCGTTAGCATATCTGTGCAATTGGCGATACACAGCACGTATAGCGTCATCAGTGACGTGAGCGGGTCCGGTGCATTTAATATTCCGAAAAAAGAATTCCGCTTGTTGGACGCTATGGCGATGGCGGGTGGTCCACCATCGTCTACGCCGAAAATATTCGTCATCCGACAGATTCCTCTGGGCACGATGAAACGAGAGGTCATATCCTCCGGCGAAGAGGCGCAACCGGAATTGCCGCAGGAAGCGCCCGGCGATCCCGTCGGGCTCATCGAAGACCTGCTTAGCAGTGTGGACCAAGACATCGACGCCGACCTATCGACAACAGGACCAGTACAAGCGGAAATACCCGCTGCATTGGACAAGAGCACCGACACGTTCATGAACGACTCGTCGCAGTGGGTGCACGTCAATGGTAAATGGGTCCGTTTAGGCCAAGCCTCGTCACAAAAGGGGGCATCGATGCCCGTCGGGCCAGCGGATATGGTCGTCACGCAGCGCATCATCGAGGTGCCCTACAGCAAACTGCTCGATGGCGAGATGCGCTACAACCTGGTTATCCGCCCCGGTGATGTGATCCGTGTCCCGTCGCCTGTCAATGGGAATGTTTACGTGGGCGGTCAGATCGCCAGGCCCGGGACCTACGCTTTGCCACCAACAGACTATCTCACATTAAAGCAACTGATCTTTGCCGCTGGCAGTCTTGCGCCCACCGGTATTCCCGAGCGCGTCGATTTGACCCGCAGAATCGGGGCTAATCAGGAAGCCACGGTCCGGCTGAATCTGCGATCGATCTTTGACGGTACGCAGCCGGACTTTTATTTGAAGCCTAATGATACGATCAATATCGGGACGAACCTGT
The DNA here is from genome assembly GCA_024276075.1 of Planctomycetota bacterium. Classification (GTDB taxonomy): domain Bacteria; phylum Planctomycetota; class Phycisphaerae; order Phycisphaerales; family Phycisphaeraceae; genus JAJRXX01. The sequence goes on along the minus strand of JAJRXX010000047.1, from coordinate 17,795 downwards.
TTGCCACGCCGTGGGCGGTGGTCAGAAACGGGTTCCGTTTTTCTTATGGGTTTGGCTTCGTCCTCGACCGAAACTTCAACGGTGATCTATTCGGCTTCGATATCAACCGCGGCCAATGATTCGCCTTGAGGCCGATCGCGTATTGACAGGGGGCCGACCGGTGAGGGGCGGTTTGTGTAGAGAGGGGGGCGATCGAGGATGGAAGGGAGTCTGACAACTGTGTCACCGCACCCGCAAATGGAAAGTTTGGCGACAGAATTGCCCCCGGCGAGCTTGGTTACCCCCGGCGTGGACCGACCACTAATCTCTTGGCGGGGATGGTGCTGGATTGCTGTGCTGGGATCATTGTTTGCGGTGCTCCATCGCACCTTCCTGTGGCGCATGGTGAGGATTGCCACCGGTGAGTGGGGTGGCGATTGGTCGCACGCGATGGTGGTGCCGTTGATCAGCGTCTACTTCATCACGCAAAACCGAAGCAGGCTCGCGTCCGCGACCAGCCGGGTGTACCTCCCGGGTTTGGTGCTGCTCTTTGGGGGCATACTCAGCTTCGCTTGGTGTATATACCCCGTCCGCAACGACATGTTTCAGGGTTACAGCATGATCGTTGGGCTGTTTGGTCTGGTGCTGTTTCTCTTGGGCCCCGCCGTCATGCGCACGCTCTGGTTTCCGATCCTCTACCTAGCCTTGGGCGTGAAAATATCGCAACGCATCTGGGAACAGATCGCCTGGCAGTTGCAATTGGTCGCCGCGAAGTCGTCCACCATTGTTTTACAGATGCTAGGCGTCGACGCCTCCGTCACCGGCTCGACGATCGAACTCGCATTTATGCGTAACGGCCAGTGGGTGGTCGATAAGCTCAACGTCGCCGAAGCGTGCTCGGGCCTGCGTATGCTCATGGCGTTTGTCGCGCTGGGCGCTGCTATGGCGTACCTCGTGCCTCGCGCCTGGTGGCAGCGATTGGTCATGGTGGCCCTGGCGGTGCCGATCGCCGTGATGGTGAACATCGGCCGTGTCACTGCCATCGGCCTCATATCAATGGTCGATAAAGAGAAGGCCACCGGCGACTTCCATGTATTCGTCGGCATGCTCATGCTCATCCCCGCAGCGGGCATGTTTATGCTCGTGGGCTGGGTGCTCGATCGCATCATCGTGTACGACGGGGCTCCCTCTGTCGGCCGCGCGTCCAAGCGGGTCGAACCTGTTCAAGAGCACACCGCTACCGATGAGGGCACCGCCGCGCAAGGGACACGTGTTTTAAAGGGCTTTCTGCTTGGCGGCGTATTGACCATTGTGATGGGGCTCGAGTATGGGGTGCTCCTAGCAATCAACCGGCCCGAAGACCTCTTTGGGGGTAGGCTCACCGGTGAGTTGGCATCGGGCTTGTCACTGGTGGGGTTGCTCATATTGGCACTCGGCTTTTGGTGTGTACACCGGATGACACGCGCCAAGACCGTTAATCAGAGTGCCGCACGATTACCGGCATTAGGTGTGGCGGCTGGTGTACTGCTCGCGGCGGTTGTCGGGCTTAACGGCGTCGTGGGCGCAACTCGAATCGTCCTCATCAAGCAATCGGTACCCGTCAGGCGGCCTCTGTTTTACTTGCCCGAACGAGTCGGCACGTGGGAAATGGTCCACGAAGACCCGCCGCTGAGCGCCGAAGCGCTCGAAGCGCTAGGCACGAAACAATACATATCCCGCGCATACCAGGACCTGAGTTGGCCCACCCAGGGTCCGGAGGCCTACGCACGCCTGCACGTCGCCTACTACACCGGAACGCCTGATACCGTCCCGCATGTGGCAGATCGTTGCTATGTGGCGGGGGGTGTGCAGGGAATCGGAACAGGGTTTGCCACACTTGAGCTAACCGGTCCGGGCTATCGCAAAGACCCGGAAAGCAATGGTTTGCTGGCATCGAGCCAGCTAAGCACCACGCCCGTGCGTGTGCCCAGTGAGACGATCGACGCCACCATTTTCAGCTTTGCTCAGCCCGATTCGCCGTCCCGCGTTTCGAATGTCCTATACTTCTTCGTAGCCAACGGCAAGGTCTTTTCGACGCCTGAGTGGGTTCGGGCCAAGGCCTTCGACCTGAGGGATCGCTACAGCTATTATTGCAAGGTTGAAGTGGGTATGTTCGGCGTGGGGGACACCGCCATGGCGGCAGAACGGGCCGAAGCGTTTTTATCTGTGATGTTACCTGAGATCATGGCTTGCCTACCGGATTGGGTAGACGTAATCGCGGGTAGGTGGCCCGCATCGCAGCCGGTCGCTTATCAGGTCCAGGGGTTGCCGTAGTCGAATCAGGAGCATTTTATGGCCGGGCGTGTAAATACAAAGTTTGTCGTCGCACTGATCACGGTGTTGATCGCCGTCACGGTGACCCCTGTGGGTTATTGGTATTTCTATGTCCGGGTCGATCCCGCTGCGAGAATTACGCGAGGCGATCAGTTTTTGGCGCAGGGCCGGACCAAAAAGGTCATTGAGCAATACGGCAAAGCTCTCCAGAAGCGCCCCGGTGATGTCGATCTCATGCTCAAGTACGTGCGCGTGCTCAAGAGTGCCAAGACCTCCGACCCTCGTACGGCACGGACCTACCTCGTACAGGTGCTCGGCACGCTACAGCAGGCAATCACGCAGGCGCCGCGAAACCCGGAGCCGTTTAAGCAACTTATGGAGATGTACCTTGCTCTGGGACGCGACCTGGGCGATTTTGAATCCTGGAAAAAGATGTACGAAGACGCGGACAGCAGGCTTCGCGCCGACCCCGATTCCGCACAGGCGGCTGTGGCGAAGAAATACCGCGGTATCGCAGTCGTCAACCGCATGGAGAAGCTCGATATCACCGAGCAGCAGCGTCAGCAGGCACAACAGGACCTGCTCGACGCACGCGAGCAACTAACCGACGACCGCGAATTGGATTACTACCTCGCCGCTTGGCACATCCTAGAAGGAAGGTTCGTTGCCCGTGCCGTCCACGGGGTGGAGGACGAGATCAAATCGCTACACGAAGAGGCGCTGCGGATTTCCACGGAGTCGCTTCGCAAAGACCCCAACGACCTGCGTCGCCAACTCAACCACGTGCGAATCCTCGGCCTGGTGCGCCGTGACGATCTGGAACAAGAAACCAAGTCGGTTTTGACCAAGCTCGAAAAGCAACTACTCGATGATCCCGCTTCGGTTCGGCTGGTCTTGGAGATGGTCCCGCTGTTATCCAATATCGATTCAAGCGAGCGACAGCCTCAAGGGGGCAACCGGTTACAGTCCACAAAACGTGCGGAGACGCTGCTTCGCACAGCGTTAAAAGCTCACCCCGACGAGCCGCGGTTGATGTCGGCGCTGGGCAGGGTTCTACAGGTTCAACGGCGCAACGATGAAGCAATGAAGCTATACAAACGCGCCGCTGAGCTTGAGCCGACAACAGACCCCTTTGTCGGCGTTCAGCTCGATCAATTGCGCGCAGGCGCGATGGTGAGATACGCGGAACTGTTGCTGCGAAAGACCGGTTCAAATGCGCCTGCCGATCGTGAAGCGGTCATTCAGGAAGCAGAAGAATTAATCGATCGTGTGGTTTCGAATCACGGCGAATCGGGTGAGACAGACATGATCCTGGGCAAGATCGCCTTGGCTCGGAGGCAGTGGGGTGAAGCCTCCGTCAAGCTCGATCGCGCCAACGCCCAGTTTGAGGGTACTCGTCCCGAGGCGCTGCTGTTGGCAGCCAGGGCGTGGGTACAGATGGGGGAGGTGGGCGCCGCTACGGATCGGCTCGAAAAGCTGATTCAGCTTCGTCCGGGGTACATCCCCGCTCGCTATGAGTTGGTGAGACTTTATATAGGGCTCAATCGCCTCGACGACGCCCAGTCGCATCTGGAGGTCATTGCCCAATCGCTGCCCAACGCACCGTACGTCTTGCTTTACAAAGCTCAGGTATTGGCCAAGCGTGGTCAGGCCGAGCAGGCGATCGACATTCTCTCATCGCCTTCGCCTGAATTGAAAAAAATCCCGGAGCTGATCCCGACTTTGGCAAGCCTCTACACCGCAGCGGGTCAGCCCGACATTGCGAGGCAGATACTCGAAGATCGCTTCGAGGAAAATCCCAGCGACATACGGAGTCTTCAAGAATTAATCCGCGTCAGTCAAGACACCGAGCAGGCTCGCGCTTACATCCAAGCGGCACGCAAAGCCGGCGCCGACGCAAATGCCTTGGAGATCCTTGAGAGCCAGTTTGAAGGCAGGTCTAGTCTTGTCCAGGTACTTGAGGAATTAATCGAGACGGAAACCGATCCGTTTAATCGTTACCTGAAACGGTACCACCTTTATCGCCGACTGGGCGAAAAAGAAAAAGCAATCCAAGAGTTGAACCAAGCCGCCAAACTAAAGCCCAACGACCCCATGGTCCTGTCGACGCGGTTCGATCAGGCGCTGCTTGAAAGGGATTGGGACACAGCCCAAACACTCGTCGGGCGAGCAGAGGCGCTCAATATCGACATGGCTCATGGCGCGTTTTTTGCAGGTCGGCTACACGCGGCAAAGGGAGAGCTCGGCGATGCTGTGGTCAGTTTTCGTCGGGGCTTGTCTTTGCGAAAGGTTTATTCTGAAGGCTGGCGCAGGCTCGCCGACGTGCAACGGCTCATGTCGGACTTGAGTGCCTCGGAATCGTCCTACCGTCAGGCGTTGAGCCAGCGACCCAATAATACCGCAGCACTACGCGGGCTTGCTATGGTCCAGAGCGCTGCTGGTCGGCACAGCCAAGCAATCGAAAACCTCCGCAAAGCCATGGGATTCGCGCCTCAGAACCGTGCCCTGCGTGAAGAATACTTACAGTATGAGCAGCGGTTCGGTCAAGCTGGCCGAGCACTGAAACTCCGTAAAAAACTAGCCTCCGCAGACCCCCGTGACGTGGTAAACCGCCGGGGGTTGGCGATGCTGCTGGTGCAAAGCGACCAGGCAGCCGAGGCGCAACGCGTCGTCGACAATCTGATCAAAGACGTCGGGCTTAACAGGTTTACCGCTGGGACAGCAGCGGCTGTGCGCCGACTCGCGGGCGATACCGATGGGGCGCTGCAGTTGCTGCGAGACTACGTCAACGGCCTCAATGACAAAGCCACCGACGAGGACTGGCTGCTGCTAGCTCGGTTCTACCTCGATGCAGGCCAAGACGACATGGCGATGGCGGCGTTTCGCCAGGCAATCAACGCCGAGGACCCCAAGCAGCGCAGAGCCACCCGCGAATATGCCGACCTCCTGTTTAAGCGAGGGCAGTACGTCCAGGCGGCCCAGCGGTATCAGCAGCTCTGGGGGTCGAGCCCCGAGGATAAGCGCGTCGGCTACCGGTATGTCGAGACTCTTTTACTGAGCAACGAACCCGATCGCGCCAGACAGATACTTGGTGAAGTGGTCGGTCAGCACGGGCGAGAAGGTGAAACGTTTGTGCTCGAAGCCATGATCGCGCGCAACCTCGGTCACACGGGCGACGCATTGACCGCGTTGAACCGTGCCATCGAGCTCGACCCTCGGCGTGCGGTTGCTTATTACCAGCGAGCCGACCTGCAAGCCGCCGATCCCAATAACGACGCCGCTGTCATCGATGACCTGAACCATGCTCTCAAACTGGACCCCGGTATGAGCGCAACCCGCCGTATGCTCGCCACCATACACGTGCGCCGCGGGGAGCGGTCCGATGCCATTCGTGAGTTGGTCAAGCTGCTCGAGCTTGACCCTCGACACGTGGCAGCCCGGTTGCAATTGGTGAGCCTATACCAAGAGGCCGAGCAGTGGACACAGCGCCGAGCGTTGCTGGAGGAATCGGCAAGGCTATTTCCCAAAGCGGCGATTTGGCTACAGCTACAGGCACAGCAGGCGCTGATCAATAAAGACGCAACTCTGGCGCTGCAGAAGCTCGAAGAGGCGTTTACGCTCACGCCAAACCCGCAGACGTTAGGCGAGTTGGCGTCGCTTCTGATCCAGACGGGCAAAGCCCCGCAGGCTGTGACCCTGCTGCGTAACCACGGCGAAATGGTTCGCGATGTTCCCTTGCTTCACGCGTTGCGTGGCAAGGCGCTGGTGAAGGTCGGCGACGAAGATATGGCTATGCGATCATTTTCCAGAGCCATCGAGCAGTGCGAGTCGTTTACCGAAGTCGCCGCGGTGGCCACGCAGATGAGGCAGGCGATGACGTCTGAGCGAGCGATCTCTGAGTTGGAGTTATTGGCTGCGTCAGACGAGGTCGAGACCGGCCTGGTCGAACTAGGCATCGCACAACTCGAGTCGGAAGCAGGACAACTCGAATCCGCAAGGGCTCGGCTCAAGAGGATAGATATCTTGCTGGAGGGGTCGCCTGATCGTGGTCACTTTGATCGCCTGATGGCCTTGGTCCTGCACCAGCAGGGCGAACACGAAAAAGCCATGGAGGTCTACGAACGGTTGCTCCAGCAGCAACCCAACAACGTCATCACGCTCAACAACGCTGCCTACGTGCTCACCGAGGGGCTCGGACGCGCTCATGATGCTATCCCACTAGCACGGCGAGCAGCAGACCTGGCGCCCAACAATTCTCTGGTGCTCGATACACTGGGCTGGTCGCTGTTCAAGGCGGGACAGATCGAATCCGCGCTCGACGCTTTAAAGCGCAGCGTACGCCTCGGTCCGACGCCGGTTAGTTACATGCACCTGGCAGACGTTCTGCAAAAGCTAGGCGACTACAGTGAAGCGACGCAGATGTTGAATCAAGCGATATCGCTGGCTAAGAAGTCCAACGATCAGCAAAACCAATGGCTGGCCAGCAGAAAGCTTGACGAATTAACCCGGACCGTGGAGCCGCGATGACCTTTGACCCATTAACAAATACCACCCATTCCGAGCCGGGTGGCAACGATGTTGCCGGGGGATACCACCGGTTTACGCCCGTGGACCCGTTGCGCGTGTTTCGGCTGTACGCGGGCACGATCATGATTACGTCCGTTCTTAGCCTGCTGTTGGGGTTGGGGTTGTGGTACGGCTTGCGCCAATACGCGCCGCGGTACACCTCGGAGGCGCAGCTGATCGTTACGGGTGGCGTCACCGATCCCTACCAGCCGGTGCAACAGGTGGGTAGTTGGCGTTCGGGTATGGATATGATCGACTCGGTGATCCGCAACCAGATCGTTCGCATCGGTTCAAACGAAGTAATCAGCAACGTGTTACGCCGCGACGACGTACGGTCCACCGCGTGGTTTGGGTCTTTTGGAGGCAATTCCCTCAAAGCCACAGAAGACTTTATGGAGAACCTTAAAGCCGACAAGATCAGAGGGTCGACACTGATCAGCCTAAGCTTTACCGCGGGCAACGAAGCCGATCCCCCGGTGATCCTGGACGCCATTATCAGCGTCTACTTGGAGAAAATGTCTTCTGAGTCATTGGGCGAGACCGAGGGCGTTCGTCAATCGATCGTCCGTCAGCGAGACCGGGCCGACCAAGATTTGCGTCAAGTCGAGGAGCAACTCAAACAATTTAAAATTCAGAACGACCTGTCCGCACTTGAGTCGCGCAACCACGAAGCCACCATCGCCTACAAAATGCTTGCCGAGCAGAAGGTCCAGCTCGAAGTAACGCTGGAGCAAGCCAGAGCAAGCTACGAGGGACTGATCGAGTCTCAGAAGTCAGGTGCAACCAACTACAGCCCCCAGCAGTTGGCGGAGGCGGAGGCGGACCCGGCAGTGGCGATACGCGACCAACGTCTCAGGGCGCTGCGTGAGCAGCGTGAGGTATACCTCGATAATTATGGCGATCAGCATCGCGCGGTTCAGCAGATCGACCTTCAAATACAGGCCGCCGAGCAGGAAAAGCAACGCCAAATCGAACGGATACTCCGTCAGAGACAGGAATTGACGTTTGAGGAAACGAAGCGAGTCGCTAGCTCACTGGAGTCGCAGTTGCAGGCGATCCACCCCCGTATCGAGTCCAGCAGGGCAAGGCTCCGCGACCTGAGCCAGAAGATAGAAGAGTACCGTCGCATTGAAGCCCGCGCAAAGGAATTCGTGCAGCGCCGCGCGAAGGCCGAGGAGATGCTAAATGCTATGCGTCTCCAGAGCGACCGCCCCGACAGCACGCAGGTGCGCCGCTACTCCGCGACGGCAGCGTCGAAGCTGAGTTTTCCCAAAGGGGTTGTGATCGTCCCGGGCGTCGTGTTTGCGATGGTTGGGTTGGTGACAGGTTTTGCATTTCTTAAAGAGACGCTCGATCAGCGCATCAAGAGTCCCGCAGACGTGGCGTTGCTACCCGATTGCGAGTTGCTGGGTGTCATCCCCGACGCGACCGAGGACCCCACAAATCCGAAGAGCATTGAGGGCATTGTTCGTATCAGGCCCACGGGGCTGATTTCCGAGACGTTTCGCCAGGTACGATCAGCGTTGCTCACCGCAATGGAACAGCACGGGCACAAAACGCTGATGCTCGTGGGTTCACAGGCGAAATGTGGGATTTCAGCCGTCGTTCAGAACTTGGCTTTGAGTATGGCGTACGATGGTAAAAAAGTCCTGGTGCTCGACGCCAACTTCCGTCGGCCGTCACAGCACACGTTGTTCGATATTACCATCGAGCCGGGGCTCATCGACGTCTTAGACGAGTCCGTGACGTTTGAAGAAGCAGCGGCGAAAGTCGAGGTGGCTGGGCTGGAAATTCTCCCGGTGGGGCGGCCGAGGGACGCGGCGTCCGAGGTATTCGAGAGTTCAGCGTTTAGTCAGTTGTTACAAGATGTCCGTAGCAGATATGACGTGGTTATTATCGATGTGCCCCCCGCGTTGCTTACATCCGATTGCGCGTTGATGGCCAAGCACGTCGACACCATCGCCGTTGTGGTTCGTGCGATGGAAGACAAGAGGGGCATGGTCGGTCGTATGCTGCGTCAGCTAGGCGGTCATCGCGCAGAGGTTCTAGGGGTGATATTAAATGGTGTCCGCACCAGTGCCGGGGGATATTTTCGCAAGAGCTATCAAGAGTTTTACCGCTACCATCAAGCTGGCACCCCGTCCCGCGTTACGTCCATCGCCGATCCCGATCTGATCGACGCCGCCGCGGAAAAATAGTGGTTGTCAGTTTGTCGCGTCGAGGGGACGACGGACCAAAAGTTAGTAGCAGGCCTCGGAGGTCTGGGAGATGGGCGGCACAGACTAGGTGCCGTCGTGGTTGAGGGTGATTACATGCCAACACAAGATGACATGATGGCTCTTAGCGCCGGCCAGATGATTGGTGATTACATCGGCGTCTTTTTTGTCGCCTTTGTAGCGAGCATCGTGGCATCCCCGTGTATGCGGTGGTTGGCTGTACGCAATGGGATCGTCGATCGCCCCGACAGCGGACGCAAGGCCCATGCGGAACCGGTGGCATATCTAGGCGGTGTAGCAATCTTCCTGGGCTGGTTGGCGGGCGTGCTCTACAGCGCTTTCGTCGTACCCGTTCATTTTGGGGAACAGGTTGCTCAATTCCCGGACCCGAAGCTACCCTTCGCTCTGATCTTCGGCGCGACCGTGGTCATGCTCACTGGGCTGATCGACGACATCTACAAAATCACGCCCCGTGTGAAAATGGGCGGGCAGTTCATGGCCGCTGCTGCGCTGGCGTGGTCGAGCCAGAATCTGGGCACCAAGCTCGTTGTCGATTTATTAGCAGCAGTGGGCTTGTCGGCACCGCCGATGGTGGCCTACGTCCTCGGGGCTGCGCTGATCGCGATATTTGTAGTCGGCGGGTGCAACTCGATGAACTTCCTCGACGGCCTGGACGGGTTGGCTACCGGTGTGACGGGTATTATTTTCCTCGGGCTGCTGTTTATAGCTGCGTATTTGGGCGTTGAGATGGCCAGTCCGTTGCAGAGCCGGGTGCCGATTGTCTTGTGTCTCGCCGCGCTGGGCTGTCTAGCGGGGTTCCTTCCCTACAATTTCAATCCCGCCAATATTTATATGGGCGATGCGGGCTCGCTCTTGCTGGGTTACTTATGCGTTTCGACCATCTTGCTGTTCGCCGACGCCCCCGGCGGCGGCCCTATGCTCGTCACGGCTGCGCTTCTTATCTACGCGCTGCCCATTATGGACATGTCACTGGCGATCGCACGCAGGCTCTTAAAAGGCGAGCCCCTCTACAAGCCCGATAACAGGCATCTGCACCACAAGGTGCTCGATACTTTCCAGCGTCTTGAGTTACCCCCAAACCCCAGCGTCAAGATGGCCGTTTTCACGATGTACTTCTTGGCTGCGATTTTCGCTGTCCTGGGCTGTTCCCTGGTGTTCCTCCGCTGGCGGTATGTCTTGGCGGTGTTCTTCGCGGTATTTGGGTTCATCGTCGTGGGTGCGTACAAATCAGGTCGGCGATATCTGCTGATTGATCAATCGTCCCCATCACAGCTAATACCTGATACGCCCAATACCGATTCCCCATCGCATCAACAGGGCACCTCGGCCAAGGGGTTGCTTGACCCGCCTTCAGGGGCCCAGCAAGGTGACGTCAGGTAATGGTTGCAGACACCAGCCGGCGTGCTAGAATATATTTACGAGCGGTCCGGGTGGCCAGGCCCCTTGTGTATAGGTCGGGTGGCATTCAGGTTTTGGATGCTCCCAGGATTAGTCATTGGGGATCGGTTGGTATCTGACCGGTCTTGGGTGGTTACTTACGCCATGCCTCGGCACGGTGGTCGTGGTTTGTGGTGTAAGTGGCTGTTGACCGGTAGGGCACTACCGTGTGTGTGAAGGAGTTCGGTCCATGGCGTCTTTGGTGAAAGATTTGGTCGAGGCGGGTATCCACTTTGGACACCGCGTTACCAATTGGAACCCGAAGATGGCGCCGTACATCTTTGGCAAGCGGAACAAGATCCACATCATCGACGTCAAAGCTACCGTCAAAGGTCTGCTGCTCGCACGCAAGTATCTGACCCGTATCGTAGGCGATGGCAAAGACGTCCTGTTCGTTGGCACCAAACGCCAAGCCCGTGCCTGCATCGAGCGCTACGTACGCGAGACGGGTATGCCCTACGTAACCGAACGGTGGCTGGGCGGTACACTCACAAATTTCCGCACCATCCGTGAGCGGCTCAAGCGACTCGAAGAGCTTGAGGGGCTTGAAGAGTCTGGGCAGATCAATACCTACTCAAAGAAAATGGAAAGCCAGCTACGCCGCGAAAAGGACAAGATTTTGCGTAACCTCGACGGCATCCGAAACATGACCAAGCTCCCCGGCGCGATGGTGGTCGTGGACGTTGGTCGTGAGATCAACGCTGTCAAAGAAGCCCGCAAGCTGGGCATCCCCACGGTCTGCCTGATCGATACCGACTCAGACCCCGATTACGCCGATCTGCCCATACCAGGAAACGACGACGCGATGCGTGCGATTGACGTGGTGATTAGCAATCTCTGCGCCGCGATTATGGAGGGCAAGGGTTCTCGTGCCGGCGCCGGTACGGGCAAAGACGAGCCCGTCGCCGATCAGACTGAAGGCGACGCTGACCGGCCACGCCGAAGCTCTCGCACACAGTTCCGCGCCGACGGTGGCCCACCCTCACAGGAAGAGCCCGCCACCGACGCACCACAGCCCGTGGCCAGCGGCGAAAATCAGGCTTGATCGCTTTGGAACCCGTCGCCAGCCTCGATCGTAATCAAAACATCGTCTCAATACCGGAGAATTTACCATGGCGATCAGTGCCAAGGATGTAATGGGCCTTCGCAAGAAGACAGGTCTGGGCATGATGGAGTGCAAGCAGGCTCTGACCGAGACCAGTGGTGACATGGACCAGGCGATCGACCTGCTGCGTCAGCGAGGCTTGGCAAAGATGGACGGTCGCGCAGACCGTGTTGCCGCCGAAGGGCAAGTCGCTATCGCCATTGCACCCGACAAGTCCAAAGCCGCCATCATCGAGATTAACACCGAGACCGACTTCACTGCAGGCAATGACAGTTTCAAGGCCATGCTCAACACCATTGTCGCGGAAGCACTCAATGGGCCTGCGGGACCGGTGCAGAAGACCGACGCCATGCAGAAGATAATCGACGAGGTCCGCCTGACCACCAAGGAAAACGTCCAGTTTTCGCGAGGCCAAGTCCTCGGCGGGACCGACGCAGCCAAGGTCGGTAGTTATCTGCATTTTACCGGTCAGATCGGCGTGCTCGTCGAGGTCGAGTCTCCCGACGGCCAAGCCGGCGACGACCTGCTCACCGACCTGTGCATGCACGTCGCTGCGGTTAGCCCGGTTCCCATCGCCGTCTCAGAGGCAGGCGTACCCGAAGAGATCGTCCAGAAAGAGCGTGAGATCGCCAAGGCCCAGGCCATCGAGCAGGGCAAGCCCCCTCAGATTGCTGAGAAGATGGTCGAGGGCAAGATTCGCAAGTTCTACGAGGCAACCGTCCTGTTAAAACAGGCGTTCATCAAGGACGACAAGAAGCGGATCGCAGACCTCCTGCCCAAAGGCGTCGCGATCAAGAACTTTGTGCGGTACCAACTGGGCGTCGAATAAGCCACCTCGTCCGCACGTTCGAACGCCCGATGCCCATGTGGGAAGGGAGCTTGATTGACGCTCTTAATCCACGCAGCCGAGGTCGCGCTGCGGCTATACAGCTGCGTCGCACCCACCGAGCGAGGGGGTTATAGACTTGCACGCCTAGTCCGGCACTGTCGGCCTCGCGGTGATTGGCGAGGCGTTTTCGAAACCCCCGACCACTTTCGGATCGACCTGGACCTGGGTACCTATCCAGATTGCTGCATGGCCTACGGCCTGTACGAGCTCGATACCGTCCGTTTAATCAAAAAGCTGCTCAAACCCGGTGATCATTTCGTCGACGGCGGTGCCAACATTGGTTACATCACCATGCTAGCCGCCAAGCGGGTCGGTCCCCACGGCCGCGTTGATGCGTTTGAGCCGGAGCCTGAGAATCGACGACGCCTGCACAATAACTTAGCTCACAACGGACTCGCCGACAGCGTCCACGTTTACCCGCAGGCCTTATCCGACAAGCCCGGGCGGGCCACCATTTCGTTCCCGATCGGTGACGGGTTTAATCACGGCTCCTCGTCACTATTCGGGACACGCAGTGACGAAGCACGTCAGACAGTCGTCGAAACTGTACGCATGGACCAAGCCTTGAGCGGTACAAACCCGAGACTGATCAAACTGGACTTGGAGGGCGCCGAGCCCTTGGCGATTTCGGGGATGGCGGGCATGCTCCAAACAGAGCAACCCCCCATGCTGATCGTGGAGTACAACCCGTCGCAGGCGCGGGCCGCCAGCTATCATTCGACCGAGTTTGTCGACCGTGTGCTGACCCTTCAGCCGGCATATCGGCTTTACGCCATCGGTGCACGCCTGCGCCCGCTCGATCACGCACGCGGTGATGTTGCGAATTTGCGTCAAGGGAACCTATTTTTCAGAGCATCGTAATTCCAATCCCACTTGAAATTCGTGCGTATTGACGGACGCGGGGACATGAGAGGCCGTAGCTTACGGCTTCTACGACGCGCTGGAATAATACGCAATGCGTATAATTTCTTATTACCCTTTGCCAAACCCGTCGCCGCTGGGCGTCGCTATAATCTCATTCGCGTGACCGATCAGATTGCGTACAGGAGCGTCGGCAGTGGGTAAACAGATCTGGCTAAACGGGACGCTCGTGCCCCAGCAGCAGGCTACGGTCAGCGTGTTTGACCACGGGTTGCTCTACGGCGACGGTGTGTTCGAAGGCATCCGCTGCTACGCGGGCCGGGTGTTTAAGCTCGATACACACCTGCGCCGTCTATTCAATTCAGCCCGCGCCATCCGCTTGACGATCCCCTATTCACTCGACGAGCTAGCCGATGCTGTACGCCAGACTGTCAAGGCGAACCAACGCGACGACGGCTACATCCGCCTGTGCGTTACTCGTGGCGTGGGCACGCTCGGTCTCGACCCTTTCGTTTGTGATAGGGCAAGTGTGTTCATCATCGCCGATGCCATTGCGCTCTACGCAGACGAGCTCTATCAGCACGGTTTGTCCGTGATCACCGCTTCGACGATCCGCAACCATCCCGCTGCGTTGTCGCCGCGCATCAAGAGCATGAATTACCTCAACAACATTCTCGCCAAGATCGAGGCCATCGACGCGGGTGTGAGGGAAGCTGTCATGCTCAATCACCTCGGCTTCGTCGCTGAGTGCACAGGCGATAACATTTTTATTACCCGTCGTGGCACCGGTGCCGCTTCGAATGACAACGTGTTGATCACCCCACCCCTGGACGCTGGTGTGCTCGAAGGGATCACCATGAACGAGGTCATCGCCCTAGCCACCGCTGCGGGTATCCCTGTTGAGCAGGTCGACCTGACCAAGGACGATCTGTATGCCGCCGATGAGATGTTCCTGACCGGCACCGCTGCTGAGATCATCCCTGTGACAAGCGTCGATGGCCGCGACATCGGCAATGGAACCCCTGGCCCGGTCACACTGAAGCTGATTCAGGCATTTAAAAACCTCGTCAAACAGAACGCGCCGGAAGACTAGCGCACACTCACCTCGGTACATCGTGTATATTTTGTGGGAGGGCGGCTTGATCGACCGCGACGCGCGGTCCTGGTAACGAAGCTGGCCGACAGCGGGCCATATCACGCGGAACCCGCCATGAACGAGTTAGCCTATCTCACTGCCGACGTTCCCGGCATCGGTGGCGTGATCAAAGAGCGTCCCGAAGACTTCATCGTTGAAGAGCAACCCCTTTACGAGCCCACCGGCACCGGCGAGCATCTGTATCTCTTCATCGAGAAACGGCTACGCACCACCTCAGACGTGATCCGCAGATTGGCCAGAACATTCCGCGTCAGTAAAAACGACGTCGGTTACGCCGGGCTCAAAGACAAATGTGCCGTCACACGTCAGCACTTCAGTGTTTGGCTGCCAAAGACTTCCGATGAGCGAGAAACACTCCCGAAGGTAGACTCCGACCACGTCAAGGTCCTCTGGGCCACGCGACACGCCAATAAGCTCCGGCGTGGGCACCTGATGCGCAACCGATTCATAATTCATATCCGCAGCACCGATCCCACCGCGGCGCCCCTGGTCAAGCGTACCCTCGATCGCTTGCGGGTTACGGGTGTGCCAAACTTTTTCGGCCACCAGCGATTCGGGTACCGCGGGGTCAACCATAAGCTCGGCCGCCTGCTGCTGCTGCGTAGGTGGCAGCAGATGCTCGACCTCATGCTGGGGCACCCCGACGATTCCGATCACGCGCCCACACGAGCTGCGCGGCAGGCGTATGAACGCCGCGATTACGCCACCGCCCTCGAGTTGTTGCCCCTTGCGCTGCGCCCCGATCGTCAGGCACTCGACGCGCTGCGCCAGGGCAAGACCGCCCAACAAGCCGTCATGACGATCGACCGTCATCATCGATCGTTTCTAACCAACGCCTTTCAGAGTGCTGTATTTAACCGCGTTTTGCACCGCCGCCTGTCAGACTCATCGTCAGTCGGCATCAACCAATTGGTCGAGGGTGATCTAGCGTGGAAGCACGACAGCCGTGCTGTATTCGCCGTTGATCACGCCACCGCCACCGCTGAAAACGCTCCCGAAGGCCGCATCGAAGCACTGCAAGTCTCGCCGTCAGGGCCTATGTGGGGTACCGGGATGTCCAAAGCCGCGGGCGTCGTCGCACAGTGGGAGCGCCAAGCCCTCACGGACGAAGAACTCGACGAGTCCGACGTCGAGCGATGCACACCGCCCATCACCATGCAAGGGGTCCGCCGCCCCATGCGTGCCATCTTGGGCAACCCTCAAGTCGCGGGCGGCGCGGACGAGCACGGTCCATACGTCCGCTTGTCCTTTGACCTGTGCCGGGGCAGCTACGCCACCGTCGTTTTGCGTGAGATCATGAAAACACCTTTCCTCGAAGCCCCGTTTACCCATGACCACGAACCGCACCAAGCTGCTGGTTAGCGTGCGTAGCCGTGCCGAAGCACAGGACGCTTTGATAGCTGGCACGCACGTCATCGACGTCAAGGAACCCCCCCGTGGCCCACTGGGAATGGCCGATCAGGCGGTGATAGAACAGGTGTGCGATGTCGTACACGATCGTTGTTGCGTCAGCGCCGCCTTGGGCGAGCTTGTTGAAGCCGTGACGATCAAGCTGCCCATCACGTTGCGCTACGCAAAGATAGGTCTGGCCGACGCGCCCGATGATTGGCGCGATCGGCTCAAACACCTTCGCCACGAAATCGCTCCGGCCGGGTTGATCGCCGTCGCCTACGCAGATCACAAACAAGTTGGTGCGCCGTCCGTGTGCGACGTATTGGACTGGGCGTGTAGTCATGGTGTTGCGGGTGTATTGATCGACACCGCGACCAAGTCCGCAGGAGGCCTGTTCGACTGGATCGATACCACCCTGTTGGATCAATGGACGCGTCGGGTACAGGGGGTAGGCATGGTCATGGCACTGGCAGGGGCGCTCCGTGGTGATGCGTTTGCCAAAGCCATCGAGTTAAAACCCGACATCGTGGCGGTCCGTGGTGCGGCTTGCGTAGATAATAACCGCTTGGGCCCCATCAGCCGCCGCCGTGTCCAGGCCCTGGCGACGCTTGTCGAATCACACAACGCTCTACTGGCTGTGTCCGCAGATTGACCAGTTCCACATAACCGATACCCGCCGAAGCATTCTCAAAGTCACTGTCGACCAGCCCAGCCGCCGCATTGTCGTCGTCGTACTTTGTATTAGCAGGTAGCGCCGACTTCAGCAGTGTCAGGTGTGTGGCGCCCAGACGTGTCGCCACGTGCGCCGCGATCGAATCGCTGGTAAAGGTCCACCGGTGCGGGATGGTGACCCCGTGTCGGTGCTCCTCTTCGAGCCACGCCAACGGATCGACCACCGCCAGCTCGCCCGCCGCCCATGCACCCGCGCAGTCTTGCGCATTAGCTACCACCCGAGCCCGACGCAGCACCGCTACCACAAGGTACGTGTTGAGCTGCATCGCTCGGACAGCCAGCCAGTGGCCGTTCTCTTCGCCCAGCGCGTGGTCGCGGTCGAATTCCCGCACGTGGTCCGCGCCCCGTCCACCCCCGACGATCAGCACGCCGCAACGGCCTGCCAGCTCCCGCGAAAATGCTTCGAACCTTTCAGCTAGGTTCGGTAGGTCCAGCAGGCTGCCCCCGAGCTTGATGACATGGACTTGGCCGTTTTGCACGGTTATACCAATTCAAATTAATACTTGCGTGGTGTCTATGAACGCGGGGGTAAGACAGCCCATAACTTACATTACTTACGATGCGCTAGAAATATACGCAATGCGTATTAATCCCAAACATCGTTGAGTTGATTTTTTGACAGAACGACCAGCGCAAAGGCGCACGCCACAACCGACGCTTGAGCACCGATCATACTTCCCAGCAGCGTCTGGTGGACCTTTGGTAGCGCAATGCGCGCCGCTGCCGAGGCGATGAACCCGCCGCTGCCGCTGATCACCACGCGATCGTTTTTTGCTCGCCGCGTTACTTTTTTGATCGACCTCGCGACCCTCTCATGCACTGCCTGTGCAAACGACTGTGCCAAGCGTGCCGCATCTGCTTCGGTGAGCAGTTCCATATCCGCCCCGATCATCCTCGCTAGCCTCACCGCCGCGTGTTTGCGCGTCATCGGTTGACCGTCAGCGGTGTCGCAGCGATCCGGCACGTCCTTGGCCTGTCCGGTCAAGAGAAAGACGTCCCCCGTCGTGGCGAAAGTCTCTGCCATCAGCGAGGTTGGCTTCCCTTTCCAATAGATATCCTGCGCCACCGCTGCCAGCGGCGTGTACTGGGCGCCCACGTACGCCAGTTCACCCGACGCCAAGCGGTCCA
>JAJRXX010000046.1 GCA_024276075.1 Planctomycetota bacterium | reverse complement strand
CAACTCAGTCGCACTGGGAACGCTGCCCGCAGGACCACTCTCAACCGTCATCACAGGCCTAACGCCACAAACCAATTACTTCTACAGTGTCTACGCAACAAACTCAGCGGGTACAACCTGGGCCGCAGCAGCACAGACATTCAATACCGCTGTTGCACCGCCAACCTCAACGCTCGTACTTACCGATGATTTCAGCGACGGTGTTCTTGTTGGTCCCACGTGGCAATTCTCGACCAATGCCAACGCTTCGGGCTGGTCAGCCACGGAATCGGGCGGAAGCCTCACTGTTACCGACATCGCAAAGACCACTTCCAATCTGTGGGGCGAAGCGAAGCTGAGCCAAAGCATCCAGCCCGTAACCGGTGAATTCGCGCTGGATTTCCAGTTCTCATGGGATTCCAGCATTGCCAACATCCAATATTTTTATGTCCGTGCCTACGACACAGCGGGGAATCTAATCGTACAAGCCGGGTTCGCAGATCACTGGAACAGCAAACTAGGATCCAAATCAGTGTGGGTCGCTGGCCAGAGCTTCAACTCCGGTTTAAACTCACTCGCACAGACTGGAAGCGCAGCCATGGAAATCGATCGCGACGCGAGCGGCAACATTGATGTGAAATGGGACGGACAAACCCTTGTCGGCGGCAACTCGACTGCGGCCATTGGGAGAATCGAACTCGCCTTCGGCCGATTCGGCGGCTACGGTTTCGGATCGATATCCGTGGACCAGATCGAGCTACGGACCCCGTAAGCCCTCTCATACGCATTGCGTGTATTCCCATCGCGGCGGAACGGTTGCAAGTCATACCAATCAAGCTTAGAGCACCTTGCATAAATAATCGCCATGTCAGTTCTGGAGTAGGGCAGGTCATTGACCTGCCTTCTTCTTGGGGAGATGGAGAATAATTACGCAAGTTGCTCTAATACTTGCGCGGCATCTGCAAACGCGAAGACAAAACAGACAATAACTTACATCACTTACGACGCGTCAGAACTATACGCAATGCGTATCACTGTATATCAATGCCTACGATCGAACGATCCGACTACGGATTTCCCCGATTTGATATCAACTCTGCTTGACGTGTCGGGCCCTGAAGGCCGTGACGAGGCCCCAGCAACACCACACCTCTCAGCTCTTCGCCCGACGCGATTTACGACGTCGATCTGATTCTTTCAGGTGTCGCTTGCGCATCCGAACGGCGACGGGTGTAATCTCCACCAATTCGTCCTCCTGGATGTATTCCAAACAGGCATCAAGCGGCATCTGGCGCATGGGGCGGACCTGTGCAGCGGCGTCTTTGCTGGTGGTGCGGACGTTGGAGAGTTTTTTAGTCTTCACCACATTGGCCACAATATCCCCTTCTTTACAGTGCTCACCGACGACCTGCCCCTCGTACACCTGATCCCCTGGCTTCACAAAAAAGAAACCCCGATCGTACAGCGCGTCGAGTGCGTAGGCTGTGATCTGACCGGCCTCGGTCGCCACGATCACACCCACGGATCGGTGGGGTATCTCGCCCCGCATCGGCTCGTATCGCTCAAACGTGTGGTGCATGACAGCCCGACCCTGGGTGGCGGTGAGCATGCGGCTACGCAAACCCACCAAGGCTCTGGCGGGCACCATGAACGCCATGTGGACGAATCCACCAGCCCCGGCCTTCGCGTCCATCGAAACCAAATCGGCACGACGATCACCCATCAGCGACATCACCGCACTCTGGCAGTCGGCGGGGCAATCGATCGCCAACCGCTCGATCGGTTCGTGTGTTTTGCCATCAATCTGGCGGAAAATCACCCTGGGTTTACCAGCGGCAAACTCGTAGCCCTCACGACGCATGTTCTCCATCAGAATGCCCAAATGCATCATCCCGCGGCCGGCCAGATGAAATTCGTCCGACGTATTCTCCATGTCCACGCGTAGAGCGACATTGGACTGAAGCTCCTTCTGCAACCTCTCGCGGATCTGACGGCTGGTGACATATTTGCCTTCCCGCCCCGCAAAGGGTGAATCATTCACGCGGATTGTCATGTTGAGGGTAGGTTCATCCACAGCGATCGGCGTCAGGGGTTTGGCGTCATCCGCAGAGGCGATCGTGCTACCGATATCAACCGGATCGAGTCCGACAATAGCGCAAATATCGCCAGCCCCGACCTGTGACGCCCGCTTGCGGCCAAGACCCTCAAACTCATAAACGTGCAACACACGCTGCTTGGTCGAGGTCCCGTCACGGGCAAAAACCGTCACGGGCTGTCCCTCTTTGATCGAGCCTGCCAAGACCCGCCCGATACCCACCCTGCCGGTGTAGTCGGAGTAATCCAACGTCGTCACCCGCATCTGAAGCGGCGCCTGGATGTCGTGGCGAGCCTCGGGAAAGTGGCTCACGATCCGCTCAAACAGCGGCTTGAGGTCTGTAGACTTCTGCTCGAGATCGATCATCGCCCGTCCCTCTTTGGCAGAGGCGTAAACAACGGGAAAATCCAACACGTCGTCGCTGGCATCGAGCTCCACGAGGAGATCAAAAACCTCATTGACCACATCGTCGGGTCTGGCATCGGGACGGTCAATCTTATTAACCACCACGATCGGCTTGAGGCTGTGCTGCAGCGCCTTTTGTAATACAAACCGGGTCTGCGGCATGGGCCCCTCAAACGCATCGACCAGCAACAAGACCCCATCCGCCATCGTCAAGATACGCTCGACCTCACCGCCGAAATCGGCGTGCCCCGGCGTGTCGATGATATTGATCTTGTAATCCTGCCCGTCTTGGGCACGATAGTTGATGGCGCAGTTTTTCGAGAGAATGGTGATCCCTCGCTCCCGCTCCAGGTCGTTGGAGTCCATGATCAGCCCGTGCTGGCCGCCAGCAAGTTTGTCTAATTGCCCCTCGCGGAACATCCCCGACTGATGGAGCATGCAATCGACGAGTGTGGTCTTGCCGTGATCGACGTGGGCGATAATGGCGATATTGCGTATCTGCGTAGCTGACATAACCGGTACTTCTTTTCTCAAATAAGGTGGTATCGAGCCGAATCCAGCTCGATGATATTGGGTGTCATAGCATAGCCGTGTCGCGGCTGGATATGAAGCGGCCCCTAATATAAAAAGCCCGATGGCGGCCTAAAACCAAGCTATATCTCGTGAGGGCACGCCACGCAACCGATTTCGTGGCCTGCAGACAAGGGAATAAGGCTTTCTATCCCCCCGCGTTCTTGGCTTGCTGCTGCTCCCGATCGGCTTGGCGGCGACGCTGGTCCTTCTCGAAGTCCGGGTGACGATGCCCCTTGAGCAACCCGTGATCGGGGTTACCAAAAGCGGTTGCATTAGCAATGACGGCTAGGTCTCTGGCACGGTCAGCCGCGGCGCTGACGACGGCGTATGCCGCGGCTTCAATAAGTCCCTGCACGCTCAGACCCCCACGGCCTTCACGGATTGTCTGGTTAAAATGCCAGAGCTGTTGCCCCGTATCAATATCAACCAATCGATACTCGATAGTCACCTGCGTCGATGAAGAGATCACCACGTATTGGGTCTTCCAGTCCTTGATGACGATGTAGAGCACCGTGTCGGCACCAAAGACTTCGCCCAGCTTCTTCGGTGGGACCTGATGCATCTCGCCGGCTGTGGGCAGGCCGTTCTCCTTAAGCATCTGGTCGACCAGCGCCATAGGAAAGACGTAGTAGCCACTCTCCGCTAGCGGACGAGTTACCGTCGAAAGAAACGCCTCACTGGCATTGACCTCTGTCGTCAGATTAAGCGGGGGCAACACCAGGATCGACGCGGGCATGTGGTCCAGGTACGCGCTGTAGTCCGTAGGCTTGACACAACCGACGTGCAGCAGAACCACACAGGTAAAAACCCCGGCAATACGCTTCACTTGAGTTGCTCCAGCATCCGGTCCATGAACAGCGAGCTCTCGGGGAACGCTTGTTTTTCAGCTTGGAAATACCCCTGCGCAGCGGCGGTGTCACCAGCCAAATACGCAAGATACCCCAGATGCGCATACTCGCCGGGCGGCACCAGTTTATTCTCCGCGTTGGTTTTCTCGACCTGGGTTGCCAGCTTGGCTAGGTCCTCGTGCAGGTTGTACACATCTTTTTTGATGTACATCTGGTAGAGCGACTCTTCGTACCCACCCCACTGGTATATCGTCGAGGTACAGCCGACAAACGTGAGTGCCGAGATGATGATGTAGATCAAACGGTTTTGCATTTGAATTTACTGCACAGGCTGCCACAGGCCGCGTTCAAAACCTTCCACGAGCCAATCGATTGCTTCAATGGTTATTCGAATCAGATCCCTTGTGGTTTAGATGATCTGCGTGGCTGAGGCAGGGCTCGAAAGCTGGCGTCTTCTTGGGATTGCACAGGCTGCCACTGGCCGCGTTCAAGCCCTTCCACAAGACGATCTACCGCCTCGATAATCGCTAGGTTGAGGACTTTATCATTGAGGGTCGCATCGTAACCGACGCTGGAGCCAAAACCGAGTACATGCTCATTCGTCAGGTCGTACTCGCTGGCCCCTTGAGCGGAGAAGACAATCTGCGACGTGCCCGTGTCCACGATCGAAATCGATACCTTGGCATAAGCGACCTGCTTCTTAGACCGCCCGATGATACCCAGCAAAGCATACGAGCCAATCTCGCGTCGGCCAAACTCGGTCACCGCACCCGTCAGGACGACCTGGCCCCCGGTTAGCTGCTGCTGCTTGCCGGAGATCCGCGATTCGGCGGCGATCTCGTCCATGTTGTCACGGTCGACCAAGATAAACCGGTTGGTCTGCGAAAGGTGGGTCTTAAGGATTTGCCTGGCTTGAAAACCCAAACGGTCCTTCCCATCGGAGAATATGCCCTGCATATAGGTGGATTTGTTAACAAACTTGCCGATGACCAAGCTGTGTTTGGGACCGTGGTAGACTGTGTGCTGGGTTGCAACGGACTGCACGTCGAGCCGGGTGTGGCCCTCCTTAACGGCGCAGCCAAATGATACCGCTGTCAGCAACACAGCCGCCCATCGAGAATACACCCCGCCACCCATATGTTTTACGTCACGCTGATTTTTCATGGCTACCTCACCTCGATCCGTGTGCATTCTGAAAGCTACCATCGACCATCGCGGGGCATTATAAGCATTTTTTCTCGGCTTGAACTGCCTCTCCTAACCCACCCCTGCATGATCTAATCCCTACCGAATTTTAGAAAACAGCAGTTGTCCCGCTCATACGAGCCGGTAGAATAAGCCCCTTCATACAGCCGTGACTACCATGACCCCGTCGTCTAGTCAGGTCTAGGACACCAGGTTTTCATCCTGGTAACACGGGTTCGAATCCCGTCGGGGTCATTGATTATTTTCGTACCTGCTTGCAACGCACAGAAGTCAGAGGGAATATCCACTGATTCCTGTGCCCTAGAGCAACTGGCGTCAATATTTTCCATCTTGATTAGATAGTAGGTGTAACAAACATCTGTATTTCACGGCTTGCAAGCAAGCCGTGCCACCCGGTCAATGAAGATTAATGACACCAGTTGCCCTAGCCCCTACCAAGTGCAAGTCACTTCCCCCTGTTTCGGCTTCCTAAGCCACATCTCAATTCGCAATTCCAATAAGTTTGATGCTGATTACATTCTGTGTTTGATCTCTTCGATAGCACAATACAGAACCGGTACTACAAATATCGTAACGACAGCGATCGCCATGCCACCGAAGCTCGGGATCGCCATAGGCACCATGATGTCCGCACCCCGCCCCGTTGAGGCCAACACAGGCAGCAGGGCTAACAGCGTCGTGGCGGTGGTCATCAGCGCGGGACGGATACGCCGCTGACCAGCATGAACCGTGGCTTGGCGTATCTCATCAACGGTGGCTGGACGACGCTCTTCGAAATGCTGGTCCAGATAGGTTGCCATCAGCACGCCGTTGTCTGAGGCAATACCGAACAGCGCCAGGAACCCGACCCAGATAGCCACGCTCAAATTAATCGAATGAACCTGAAACAGGTCACGCATGTTCACGCCAAACACATGAAAATCCAGGAACCCAGACTGGTTATACATCCAGATCATCAAGAACCCGCCAGCCCAGGCAACCAGGATGCCGCTAAACACCAATCCGGTCGTCAGCGTCGAACGAAACTGAAGGTACAGGAGCATAAAGATAACGACCAGCGCCAACGGCAAGACCACCGCCAGCGTTTTCTGAGACCGTATCTGGTTCTCATAGTTTCCAGCAAACGTGTAGCTCACCCCGGCAGGGAGAACCAGCTCACCCGATGCACGCTTCGCGTCCAAATAGCGTTTGGTCTCCTCAACAACATCCACCTCGGCATGACCGGGCTTCATGTCGAACAATACATACCCCACAAGAAATGTATCCTCGCTTTTGATTGACTGAGGCCCACGCACATATTTGATCTGCGCCACCTGCGACAGCGGCACCTGTGTCCCGCCCGCGCCCGCTACGAGAACACGCCCGAGCGTCTCAATCCGATCACGCAGTTCCCGCTTGTAGCGCACCCGCACCGGGTATCGCTCCCGCCCTTCAACGGTTCTCGTGAGTGTTTTGCCCCCGACCGCTACCTCGATCACCTCCTGCACTTGGCCGATATTCAGCCCGTACCGCGCGATCTTTTCCCGGTCGATATCGATCTCTAGATACGGCTTGCCAACGATCCGGTCCGCGATCACCGCAGACGGCTCGATACTGGGAACGCCCTTGAGCAGCCGCTCGATTTCCAACCCGACACGATCAATCGATTCAAGGTCGGGGCCTTTGATCTTGACGCCCATCGGTGCCCGCATACCGCTCTGGAGCATCACGATCCTCGCGGCAATCGGCTGAAGCTTTGGCGCACCGGTTGTACCGGGCAGTTGGCACGCCTTCTCAACTTCCCGCCAAATGTCGTCCGAGTTTTTGACATGGTCGCGCCACTGACGAAATGGCTGACCACGCGGGTCAGGGATCAACTCGCCATTTTCATCTCGCACAAACCGGCCTGTTGCGCTATCCAAGCGGAACCTAATTCGGCTGCCGTCCTTGTCTGTGATGTACTCGGGTTTGTAGTTGATGATGATCTCGATCATCGAAATTGGTGCCGGGTCCAGCGGTGTGTCTGCCCGACCCAGCTTTCCCACCACGGAATCAATCTCGGGAATCGACCCTGTAGACATATCAAGTTTCTGAAGCACATCCAACACTTCGCCGATTGATGCGTGCGGCATCGTTGTCGGCATATACAAAAAAGAACCCTCGTCGAGCGTCGGCATGAATTCCTTTCCCAGGCTGGGAAACATCTCGCTCACACCGGCCCACACCGCAGTGTCACGCACATATTTAGGATTGACGCCCACACGTGATGCTATGTTCGGGACAAACCCAAACACACGATCAAAGCCCAGCCACGCACACGCCCCAAAAATCAATATTGCTAGAGGCAAGGATAGAAATTTAACCTTATGGTCCAGACACCAGCGCAGCATCCGGCTGTAGTACCGCTCAAATATCCTGAAAACAACCAACAACCCACCTATTAACACCGCGACAAAAATGAGATTCCGCGTGATCCCCCGCTCCGGGCCTAGGGGAAGCCAGTTTCGCGTCAAAAGCACACCCACGATCAGCACCGCGACGGCGTTCGTCGCCCAAGGCACACCGGTACGGACCCAGGCCGGTACCCGATCAACAGCCAAGTGGTACACGCCAATCGCTATGAGGATCAACCCTATCCACCAGTTCACCGCCAGCATTGCCACGACACCAATTACGATCAACCCGATCAGGCTTGCCCGCTTGATTTTACTCGAAGACCCGCCACGCCCGGCAATCAGGATGTGGGCAACAGGCGGGATGATCGTTAGCGCGACGATCACCGATGCGAGCAACGCAAATGTCTTGGTAAACGCCAACGGCTTAAACAGCTTCCCCTCGGCGCCAATCATTGTGAACACGGGCAGGAAGCTTACCACCGTCGTCGCCACCGCCGTCAGCACCGCCGAACCGACCTCGGTTGCCGCGCGGTAAATGACCTCAAGGCGGTTTTCATCGGGTGCCGCGTCGTCCAGATGCTTAAGAATATTTTCGCACAGAACAACCCCCATATCCACCATCGTGCCGATGGCAATCGCGATGCCCGAGAGTGCCACGATATTTGCTTCCACACCAAATATCTTCATCGCAATGAACGTAATCAGAACCGACAACGGCAACAACAAACTGATCAGCATCGAACTGCGCAGGTGCATCACCATCACGATCACCACGATAATCGTTACGAGGATCTCTTCGACCAGTGCCTTATTGAGTGTCCCCAGCGTTTCGTAAATGAGTCCCGTGCGGTCATAAAAAGGAACGACCGTTATCTGGCTCGTCGTGATCCAACTTGGCCAATCGCCGTGCGGGTGAGCCCGAAGCCACGCCAACCAAGCGGTCTGATTCAACATCGGCCCTCCGGTTTCAAACGCCTCAAAACCGTCGCGCTCGGCGAAAAGCGACACTTGCTCCCGGTCCACCCGTGACCAATCGATGACAGCCTTCGTGGGGAGACTCGGCCCGATCTCTTCGATCTTCTTTTTCACGTTCTTGATCGTAGCCAACGGGTTCACGCCGTATCGCACCACCACCACGCCGCCGACCGCCTCGGCACCCGCCTTGTCAAGCGCACCCCTGCGGATCGCCGGGCCCAGTGTCACCGTCGCGACTTCCTTAATCGTTAGCGGGACGTTGTCGGTGACTTTCACCACCGCTTGTTCAATATCAGAGATCGATTTGATGAAGCCCAACCCTCGCACCACGTACTCGACGCGGTTTACCTCGATCGTCCGAGCACCCACGTCGATATTCGACATACGCACAGCACGGAACACCTGCTCCAATGTCACCCCGTGCGCACGCATCGCGTCAGGATCGACATCGACCTGATATTCACGAACAAACCCGCCGACCGAGCCGACCTCCGCAACGCCGTCGGCTGACAGCAGGCCGTAGCGCACATACCAATCCTGCACGCTGCGTAGCTCGTCGAGGTCCCACCCACCTTCCGGCTTGCCGTCTGGGCCCCGGCCTTCGAGCGTATACCAGAACACCTGCCCCAACGCCGTTGCATCAGGCCCCAATGCCGGTTGCACACCTACGGGTAGTGTGCCTGCCGGGAGGCTGTTGAGCTTCTCGAGTAGGCGGCTACGAGACCAATAGAACTCCACTTGATCCTTAAACACCACATAAATCGTCGAAAAACCAAACAGCGAGTAGCTGCGGATCGTCTTAACCTCCGGCACGCCCAACAGCGCCACCGTCAGCGGGTAAGTCACCTGATCTTCGACATCCTGTGGCGACCGACCCTGCCATCGCGTAAACACTATCTGCTGGTTCTCACCGATATCCGGGATGGCATCGACCGCAACCGGGTCGCGTGGCAACAACTCAGTATCCCAGTCAAACGGAGCGACCCTGATACCCCAACCAATAAATACCAACACCATCAAGAGCACCACCAGCTTCTGCTCCAGGCAGAACCGGATGACACCCCCGATCCACCCGTCGCCGCGAGCGGATACCCCTGTTTTGTCGCTTGGTGTTGTCATCCTCAATGCCCTCCGTGCTGGTGGCCAGCACCACCACCGCCTAGGGGATTCATCATGCTCGGTTTAGCGTTTAGCTGCAGCGCGCTATCAATCTTAAAATTGCCCTGTGTGACGACCAACTCACCATCACCAAGCCCGCTGCGCACGATGTAGTAGTCCCCAGCCCGAGGCCCTAGCACAATCTCCCGACCCTCAAACATCGGCCTATCAGTTTCAGGTAATTTCACGTACACGATCGCGCGCGTGCCGGTTATCAATACCGCAGACGCCGGCACCACTAGAGGCTTCGCAGACTCGGCTTCCTGGGACCCCACAAAGCCCATTTCTTCAACTTTCACCAACGGCATCCCACAGATGTCGCATGCCCCCGGCGTGTCTTTGATGATCTCCGGATGCATCGGGCCGATCCACTTCCCCGCCAATCCTGGGTCCATCACCCGCCCCCCGCGTGCCACCTTCACGCGCACCGTGCCTCGCACAAACATCCCCGGCTTTAGCCGCCCATCTTCGTTCGAAACATTCACACGCACCTTCACCGTCCGACGCTTCTCATCGAGCACCGGATCGATAAATACGATCGTTCCCTCGAAGACCTCGCCTTGATATGCCTCCGTCATAAACTGGATCGGTTGCCCGTGATGCAGCCACGTCAAATCGGATTCATAAGCATCGAACACCACCCATAGGCGCGTTAGATCAGCGATCGTGTAAATCCGCGTGCCCGTCTGCACGTACATCCCCTCTTGCGCGCTTTTGTGGATTACGATTCCGCCCATCGGCGCATAAATCGTGACATGGTCACTGATTTTTTCACGGCTTTGGATATCATCAATCTGTTGTTTTGTTAACCCCCACAGCCGTAGCTTTTCTCGCACCGCCTCGACCGTCTCCTGCGCCGTCTCCCGTACGATCCCCACGCCACTTTCTTTGAGTTCCCGCACAGCCCGTATAGCTTGCAGCAATTCCTCTTGCGCTGACAGCAATTCCGGGCTGTACAGCTTGACCATGTGATCGCCCTTCTTGACCGTTACGCCGGTATAGTCAACGAACAACCGATCCAGCCGACCACCGACCCAAGCGGTGATGTACCCTAGCCGTGCTTCGTCGTACTCGATCTTCCCCACCATCCGAACCACGGTCTGCACATACTTGCGTTCCACCGGGCTGGTCTGAACCTCCATCAGTTTCATCGCCTCGGGCGTCACGGTCAGGTGCGGCCCACCAGCCATCTTGGTATTACCGCCGCTGTTATGGTCTACCGCCGGAATCAGATTCATCGCACAGATGGGACACTTGCCAGGCTTGGGTTGACGGATCTGCGGGTGCATCGAACACGTCCAAACTTGGCCCATTGTGCCCATTTCAGAACCGTGATTGCCCCCCTGTGTCGGCTGGGTCGTCGCTACGCCTGGACTACCCGCCCCCCCACCCCAGGAGTATCCCAACAAAAACACCATCGCAAACACCGTCACCAAACCCAACACACCGAACCTCTGCCACAGCCACAGCCCAACACGTTTTCCGATATCCCATGCTTTATTTGCCATCGCGGTCACTTTCATTTCGTGAAATTTTTTCTCGACAGTTTTCATGCCTCTGCTATGGCGTTTCACCTTGGCGTGGCAACTCTCTACCTACGAGCAATTCGATCTGGGCCAAGCGTATCGCGCTATCCGCCAATGCACGCTCGTATTCGAGCTCGAATTGCAGCAGCACCCGTTGCGCATCGATCAGGTCAATGAATAATGCTCTGCCCGCACGGAATGCCGCGTCTGTCGCCTTGATCGCCTGCTGCGCTTTGGGTACCAGTGTATCGCGGTACAAATCGATTTTTCGACCCGCATCACTGAAGAGATACGTAGCCATCTTGAGGTCGGATGCGAGTTCATTCTCACGATCCATGTGTGTCTTGGTCGCCGCGCCAAATTTCGCCACAGCTTCGCGGACACCCGCGTCATACCGCTGATGCCACAGCGGCATATTGATTGAAACACCAACGGATACCGGATCGTTACCGCTGTCCGACACACCGGGGTTCACCCCGTCGCCCGTATCGATGTAGTCAACACCCACTGTCAGGTCTGGGTAGTAGTCCTTTCGAGCCAACAAGATGCTTTCCCGCTGCTGGGCAATACCATGTCGCAACGCGCGCAGCTCCGGATTGCTCTCACCAAGCCAAGCCATGAGTTGGTCCTGCTCTACAGAAAAATTCTCTTCGGCAATCTGCTTGGGCCAGGGCAAGGGTTCGTGTATCGGCCGATTCATGGCCGCGTTAAGCCTCGCCACCACCGTTCCTTGCAAGTCTTCCAACGATCGCAGTTGATCATCAAGCTTACCCAGTTCCACCTGCGCCCGAATCACGTCGGGGTGGCTCGCCTCAGCCGCTTTAAAACGAACCCGCGCAACGCCCTCTAAATATTTGACCAACTCGCGGTTCTCCCGCACTACCGCGATCGCCCTGCCAAGATAATAATACTCGTAGTATGCTTTTTTGATTACGAAGAAAAGCCTGAGCTTCTGGGCCTCGTATCGCGCTTGAGCGACCCGAGCAGCTTCTAATGCCACACCCCCTCGCAACCCGAGCTTGCCAAACCAAGGGAACGCCTGAGAGATACCCACACGCTGACGCTGCGGCCCCACACGCGTTTCCACATTCTCGATAAAATAAACGTAATTGAACCTCGGGTCCGGCAGGCTCTGTACCTGCGGCATCCGTTCTAAAGCAGCCTTCCAGCGATGAAACGCTGCCTCAAGACCAGGGTTATGCTTCGCAGCATACGCTAGGTATTCATCCACTGTTGCATGCGTACCAAGTTCGGCAGGTCTGAGTTGTGCGACAACCTTGCTGTCACCAAAAGCTGTGTCCTGTTCATCCATTTGATACGCCGCGTGAGCCTGTTCAACCCATTCTTGGAACGCTTGCCGTTGTTCTTTGGTGGTACAGCCACCGAAAAATACGTACATCATCGCGATAAGAAAATTTATTGATCTAAGCCGACCCATAGCCCGTTCCTTATCGATCAGTGTTGGCCTTTGTGACCGTGGCCATTTCCCTCACCAACCAAGGGTTGCTCTGTCTTGGCGGCTTCATCGATTTTGGCTAAGTACTTCGCCGGTGTTTTTTTGAATTCCTGGACACAAGATTCGCAACAGAACCGTATCTCTCTCCCCTCATACTCGATCGCAACCGGCTCATCCATCGAGTCTAGTGGCTCACCCGACACCACACACACCGCCAACGGGTACGGGACCAAGCCCTTCGTCGACATTTCAGAAGACGGTTGTTCGGAACAGCCTACGACGAGCAGTATTGCTAATGCCAAACCCAGAAACAATCGACAGTAATCATTATTATCACTGAATAACATTTGGTTAGTTCCTTTTTAAAATTATCGCGCAGTTACGATCTACACAGCGACATCCGAAGCACACACCGATCGCGCCTTAAAAACGTCCAAATCTCAATGTAATCAAACTTAGGTCAGCAGCAAGCTGTGCAGAGCATAGAGTGATGAATCGCTATGGCTTGGCGGGGGTTCGCCCAGACGTGTGCCAACAGCGATCGTATGAAGAACTAGATCGTGCGTTTCAAAAGCGAACCGATTCCAGAGGGGCGTATGCTCAGATATGACGAACTGTGAAACAGGCACTGCAATCAATACGGCTACACTTTTCTCGTGATTGCCGCAATCACATGACTCAACCGGCAACGGCGCACTTGACCTTGCCGATGACTCGATATTTTCTGATCCCTCTGAGCAGCAAGGCGACAGATGTTCGGGCTGAGTCACTACTACGTCGTGGCAGCCCGAAGCGTCTGAAGCAATGCCGCCTTTGACTTCACAACACCACCACCAGATCGGGGACAGCACCGACATCCAAACCGCTAATGCTACCCGGGTTGTGCTAAAAGGATAAACCATCGCACTCAATGGTACTTATAGCCCTCACTTTGTGTCAATTATACGCATTCTATTTTATCCTTGTGCTTACACAACGAACTGTCAAGGTGCGGGATCTTATACGCATTACGTATAGTTCCAGCGCGTTGTAAAGGATGATAAGTTATTGTCTGTTTTGTCTTCGCGTTCGCAGATGCCACGCAAGCATTAATCTTGATTGGTATTAACGAGGGTTGCAATCAAATATGAAAACGCTCTATATAACAAAAAACCAAAGCCATACGCATTCAAATTAATCCTTGTGCGTACACAACGACAAACCAGATCAAACTATACTTACAGATAGATACAAGGGAACGGGCTTCTTTACTGTGATTGAAGCACGGGGATTAGAGCACTTGGCGTAATTAGAGCACCTTGCATAAATAATCGCCATGTCAGTTCTGGAGTAGGGCAGGTCATTGTGTCCATACCCCTTAATTGTTACCAGTGCTGAGTAGAGTTTTCGCCTGTGATTTCTGCTTGGCATAAGCCCGAGGGCTTATGCCATCGAGTGCCTGGTGTGGCCTAATGGTGTTGTAGGTGTGCATCCAATCCTCGGTGATCCGACGCACGTCGTCGAGGTCTTCGAAAGCGTAACAGTTGAGCACCTCGCGGCGGTACGTCCCGTTGAGCCGTTCGATCAACGCGTTCTGCGTCGGCTTGCCGGGCTGGATGTACGCCACCTCGACGCCATTGGATTGAGCCCACTGCGTGAACCGGGTCGACCTAAACTCCGGGCCGTTGTCCACGCGGATCCGTTTGGGCAACCCGCGGACCTGCTTGAGCTGATCCAACGATCGCACCACTCGGCTCGACGATAGCGACGTGTCCACCTCAACCGCTAACACCTGCCGATTAAAGTCGTCGAGCACGTTGAACGTTCGGAACCGCCTGCCACAACCCAGTTGATCGGACATGAAGTCCGCTGACCAGGTTTCGTTGGGACCCGCAGGCACCGTCAACGGCACCTTGACCCGAGTCGGCAAGCGCCTCTTGCGTCGTTGCGTGAGATTCAAGCCTAATTCACGGTAAACACGCCGCACACGCTTGTGGTTCCAAGCGTGCTTCATTCGGCGGATGAGCTTGAACAGCATCGCAAATCCGTAACGCACGAACCGTTGGCTTAATTGTTGCAACACACGTTTAATCATCGAATCGTCCTTGAGCTTGGCGTTGTAGCGGTAACACACCCGGCTGATCCCCGCAGTTCGGCATGCACGACGAACACTCAGTCCGTGTTCAGCGGCCATCCGCTGGGCCAGCGATTTGCGGTCGGCCGGGCTCAACCTTTTTTTGACAGCACGTCCCTCAACGCGTGGTGTTCCAGGCTCAGGTCCGCGAACATCCGCTTGAGTTGACGGTTCTCCTCTTCGAGCTGTTTGATCCGACGCAACTCGCTGACCTCCAAGCCGCCATACTTCGACTTCCAATTGAAAAACGTCGACGGGCTCAACCCGTGACGTCGGCAAAGGTCCGCTACCTTCACCCCCGACTCCGCTTCCTTTAGGATCGTGATGATCTGATGCTCGTTAAACCGCGTTCGTTTCATCGAGTTCTCCTTGGGGCAATGCCTCTCGGCTGATCCGGAAAACTCTAACTCAAAATGGTAATGTTTTAGGGGATGAGGACAATTGACCTGCCTTCTTCTTGGGGAGATGGAGAATAATTACGCAAGTTGCTCTAATCTCCATTGACCGGGTGGCACGGCTTGCTTGCAAGCCGTGAAATACAGATGTTTGTTACACCTGCGGTCCAATCAAGATGGCGAATATTGACGCCAGTTGCTCTAATCAGAATGCGTATCACCTACAACAACCGCGCACGGCATAGAACGGCCTGGATAGACCCTACGCCTAGCTAATTAACAACCTGAAACCCGATCAGCTCTTTGAACTGCCCTCGGTGCTCTCGCCCAGTAGCTGCGCAACGAGACGCGACTCGCCGACCGTTTTTATAATTTGATCGGGCGCTTCGGCACCGGCGGCCTCAGCCATCGCGGCGGCGTCTTGGATGTCCTCCTCGCGCGTGGACACTTCCTGGACAGGAGGCTCAGCGAGCTTGATCACCTGTAACTGTGTGTAGGGCTTGAAACCCGTACCCACGGGAACCAGGTGGCCCAGCAGGACATTTTCCTTGAGGCCGACCAGTTGGTCCGTTCGACCTGCCAAAGCGGCTTCGGTAAGCACCTTGGTCGTCTCTTGGAACGACGCACCGGACAGAAACGACTCGCTCTGGAGGCTGGCTTTGGTGATGCCCAGCAGCAACGTCGTGGCGGTGGCGGGTTTGGTCCGGGAGGTTTTTGCTGATCCCTTGCCGTCAGCTTCGGCTTTGGCGTTCGCCTCTTTGACCTCTGACTTGGCGACCAGGGAGCCCAAGGCCAGACTGGTATCGCCCGCATCCGTGATCCGACCCATCTGCATAATCTTCTCATTGGCTTGGCGGAAACGGAACTTGTCTACCACCTCGCTAGGCAGCAGTGCCGTATCGCCGGGATTATCTACTCGGACCTTGCGCAGCATCTGCGCGAGGATGATTTCGATGTGCTTATCATTAATCGGCACGCCCTGGGCTCGATAGACGTTCTGCACCTCATCGAGCAAATATGAGAACAACGCCTCTTCGCCCTTGATGCGCAGGATGTCCTGGGGCACCAACGGCCCATCAATCAACGGATCGCCAGCGGTCGTAAAATCACCGGTGTGCACGAGCAAATGACGACCCTGGGGCACATGGTGCTCGACATCTAGACCAGCTTCGGACTTGATGATGATGGTCATCTTCCCGCGACGACGGTCGCTGCGCAGCTCGATGATACCGCTGATCTCGGCCATCACCGCAGCATCCTTGGGTCTGCGTGCCTCGAAAATCTCGGTCACACGCGGCAGACCACCAACGATGTCACTGGACCCAGACACCTCGCGCGGCTGACGAGCGAGCATGAACCCAGCGTTGATCTTCTGCCCCTGTGTCACCTCAATACGGGCTTTGGCGGGCAAGTAGTGGAAATCGAGTATCTTGCCGTCGTCGTCTTCGATGACAATACGGGGATGCATCTCGCCCTTATGCTCGATCACTACCAAGGCTTCGACCTTGTCGGCGGCCTGCTGCTTCTTGACAGACGCTGTCACCTGCTCAGGCCGAACGGTCTCGCCGAGCTTGATATCCTCAAAACGAACAGACCCAGCCTTCTCGGCAAGGATTGGTGTACGGTGAGGGTCCCACTTGACTAGGATTTGTCCCCTCTTGACGGTGTCGCCCGGCTTAACAACGATATACGAGCCGTAGTGGATTTTGAACCGCTCTAGTTCACGGTCCTTGGCATCTTTGATCAGGATTTCGCCGCTGCGCTTCAGTGTAACGAGCACGTCGTTGCCGTCTTCGTCCTTGACCGGAACCTCGCTGGCGTCACGGATCTCAACCGTACCGGCGTGCGTAGAACGGTAATCAGTCTCGACTAGCGTGCGGTGACCGATCCCGCCGGTGTGGAAGGTACGCATTGTTAGCTGCGTTCCCGGCTCGCCGATCGACTGCGCGCCGATGATACCCACTGCCAACCCTTGTTCGACGAGTTGGCCGGTGGACATATCCTGGCTGTAGCAAATCGCGCACACACCCTGCGGAGAGTCGCAAGTCAGAGGCGACCGGACCACCACGCTATCGACGTTCAGGTCTTCGATCTTGCGGGCGGCCTCCTCCGTGATCACGTCATTCTCAGCGACGATCAATTCGTCTGTGATCGGATTGCGGATCGTCTCACGCGCGGTGCGACCAATAATT
>JAJRXX010000045.1 GCA_024276075.1 Planctomycetota bacterium | reverse complement strand
GTAACCCGTCCCCTTCCCGCACAGTTGTCACCACTTGCCCACGGTCTTATCCTTTAACCCCGATGACGCCTTCAATACAAACACGCCCACCACGCGCCAACAGCCTCCTGATGGCACTCTTGGCACTGACGATCTCACTCGCCGCGTGCAACGCCAACCCCGTCCTGCGAATGCATGGCCTAGACGCGCTGGGCACCGACGACCTCAAGCAAGCCGAAGCCCAGTTCGCACAAGCCGTCGAACAGGACCCCACCGATTGGAAGAGCCTCTACCACTTGGGCGTGATTCGCCTACAACAAGGCAACGCCCTCGACGCGCAGCTCCTGCTCGAACGGGCTTTGGTCCTGCGACGCGACCACGCCGAGACCGCCGACATCCTTGACGCATTGGCCCAGGCACTTAGCCAAGCCAAACGCATCGACGACCTGCACGCACTGATCAACCAAGCCGTCGACGACTACGGCTCCAGCAGAGACTACATCCGCCAGGGAAGCTACCTCCACCAGCTTGGCGACATCGACGGCGCCAAGTTCGCCTACCGCAAAGCCGCATACTTCGCCAAGCCAGGCGACGCGCAGCCATTCGTCAACCTTGCCGACTTCTACGAGCAGATAGGCGACACCGCCAACGCCGTCACCTCACTGCGGCACGCTTATGGCATCAACCCCAAGGACCGCCTCATCGCGGAACGCCTACGAAACTATGGCATCGTCCCAGGGCCCACCGCAGCCATCAAACTGCAAAACGAAAAATAAGCCGCCGCCCCGAAAAAAACCACACATACCGCGCAGCAAGCAGGCCTATCTTCATCCGAAGCCCACGCATCCCAATGCGTGGGACCACACCCTCATTTAGCCACGGGTGATCACACCCGTGGCATCCCATTTATACCCGTGTAGGGTCCGCTATACAGACCACGCCGATCGGTCATACCCAGTCTGTAGGTCCGGGCCTGCCCGGACAGACTTGCCGTCGGGTGGCACAGGTTGTTTGCAACCCGTGTTGCAGAGCGGGTCATCGCCCTACCTCAACCTATATCACTTACGACGCACTAGAAATAATCGCAATGCGTATTACAATTAAATTCAGATGATTGTCTATTGCTGCCAGGACCTGATTTTCGCCACCAAGATCCGCGCCACCGCCGAAGCCGCAGGCGTACCCTCCCGACCCACACGTAACACAAAATCACTGCAAAATCGCCTCGACCAAATCGACGACGGAAAGCTAAACGACTCTGTCACAGGCGTCGTCATCGACCTGGAAATGGGCGAGCAAGGCCTAACGCTGATCGAACTGGCTAAGTCGCACGACCCAAACATCCCCGTCATCGCGTTCGGATCGCACGTCGCCACACAGACCCTCCAAGCAGCACATGATCGCGGCGCCGATTTCGTTATGCCCCGCAGCCAGTTCACCGCAAACCTACCCTCAATCCTCGACCGCTTCGGCGGCAAAACCGTCTAATCAGATTCAACCCCTCCCCCAGAATCGACGCTGCATACAATCGTTATGCGCACTCGGTATATTTACAGCACATCGGGCTGATGTGGGCTGTTATTGTTCGTGGTTTCATTAACAGACATGTCGTATTTAGTGGGATTGGTCCTATGCGGGAACTAGACCTGTTGGAGCATATCTACGGGACGAACATGTCGTTGCCAACTCATGTGACGATCGGGCCCGGTGACGACACTGCGGGGGTGCGGATCAGTGGGTCTGAGGTTTTGGTCACGGTCGATCAGGTGGCTGACGGTGTGCACTTTGACCTAAGCGGGGTGCCGTTGAAAAAAATAGCGCGTAAAGCGGTGGCGCGGAGTCTGTCTGACATCGCTGCGATGGCGGGCGTACCGACGTGTGCGGTGGTGTCAGCGGCACTGCCACGGGGGTTTGGGCAAGGGCGTGCGGAGCAACTCTTCGACGCGATGCGTACGGTGGCGGCGGCTTACGATTGTCCGTTGGTCGGCGGTGACGTGACGATATGGGACGGTGCGCTTCTGCTGAGCACGACGGTACTGGGCGAGCCAGCGGGGGTCGGGCCCGTGACGCGACGCGGCGCGCGCGTGGGTGACGTGGTGTGTGTAACGGGGTATCTGGGGGGCAGCTCGTGCACGGTAGACGGGTACACGCACCACCTGGACTTTGAGCCTCGGATCGATCTGGCGAGGAAGCTCGCGGGGGACCCCGATCTCGATATTCACTGCATGATCGACCTGAGCGATGGCTTGGGTATGGACCTGCCACGGTTGTGCGGTGGCGGCCGTAGCGGGGTGTCGTTGGCGGCACAAGTGTGGGTTGACCGGCTGCCGTTGAGTCGGGCTGTGCAAAGGACGTCGCACGGGGATCAGAAGCCGACGTGGTATCACGCACTAGCGGACGGCGAAGACTACGAGCTGTGTTTTACGGTTTCTGCCCAGCAAGCGCATTCGGTGCTGCCTGCCCAGGTCGAGGGCGTGCCGATCACACAGGTGGGTGTGATGACACAGCACGAAGACGGTACGGTGCTATCGGCGAAGCTGCCTGACGGTTCTATCGAGCCAATATGTGGGCTGGGGTGGGAGCACCACGATTAAACAAATGGCTAGGATCATTTTGTGAATTCGACTAACCAACAAGCTGATACGGATCGCGTGGTCGAGCTACGGACCGTGTCGTCGGATCAAACTGCTGCGATTGGTCGAGCGGTAGCTGGGCTTGTGGTGCCTGGCGATCTGATCGCGCTGTACGGCGAGTTGGGCGCGGGCAAGACGGTGTTTGTGCGTGGCTTGGCGGCGGGGGTGGGCGTGGACGAAGCAGCTGTGTCTAGCCCGACGTTTGTGCTGGTGCAGGAATACGACGGGGACGGCGGTCGGCTCAGGATTCTGCACGTAGACCTGTACCGTCTCGAAACCGTAGCTGACTTGGAGAGCATGGGTTGGGAGAGTGACGTATTCGACGAAGCCGTGGTGGTGGTGGAGTGGCCCCAACGCCTTGGGGATGGCTTGCCCAGTGATCGGCTAGAGATACAGCTAACTCACGAGGGAACCGATGCGCGTCGGGTGTTGATTACAGGTCACGGACGGTGGGCTAATAGGATGGGTGCGTTGACCAAATCTGTTACGGGTATCACCAATCGTTAAAGTGTTATGAATATCAAATTACGCTTTCCTGAGAGCGAAATAAACCAGGTTGCTTCTCGATATAAGGTCCTTGGAGAAGAAGAGGAATTGCTGAGTCGACGGGAAGAGGTTCTAGAACAAAAGTTTTTGGACAAGGAGTTATTACGGCTTGTTGCAAATTGGAAGTCTGTGCGTAGTGCGGGGCGTGTGGAGGACAATGATAAGAATTATGTCCGGGAAATTACCACATACGCTTTTTCAGCCAAGAATGAGCGGGCGCGTATTGAATTGTTAACTGTGCTAGACGGGGTTGGTTGGCCGACCGCTTCGGTGATTCTTCATTTATTTCATCCAGATAACTATCCGATCTTAGACTTCCGTGCTTTATGGTCGGCTCGTCTTGAAGTGCCAAAGCAATACGCGTTTCCGTTTTGGTGGCGTTATGTAAATTTTTGTCGAGAACTCTCGGCGAGAAATTCAGTTGATATGAGGGCGTTAGATCGAGCTATGTGGCAGTATTCAAAAGAGAATCAGAAAAATAGTGAGGTGTCATAAATCCATCTGGCTTCGCCACCTCCCCCACGGCTGCTGGGTTGATAGGATGCCCGCGTTGCGATGGGCATTGACCGCTGCATCCTCAATGGCTACTAATTGATAGTGGAGTAACCAGAATGGCCGCCTATCAAAATTCGCCCGTATCTGTCGGCGACGGTTCGAGCAAGATACACCAGCACGTCTGTCCGATCTGCGGGCAGGGCACGGATACGGACGGTCGGTATTTTCCGTTTTGCAGTGACCGGTGCAAGACGACTGACCTGGGCAACTGGGCCAGCGAGCGGTACCGGATCAGCAGACCGATCGAACAAAGTGATATCGAAGAGGGTGAGTAATACTTCGATTATTTGATAGCAATCGGCCTTGGGTGTAATCACCCGTGGCTAAGTGTAATGGTCTAGAGCAACTGGCGTCATTAATCTTCATTGACCGGGTGGCACGGCTTGCTTGCAAGCCGTGAAATACAGATGTTTGTTACATCTACGATCCAACTCAAAATGGTAAATATTGACGCCAGTTGCGCTAGTCGGTGCCTTCGCTGTTTTCGCTGGCGTCTTGAGATACCCCATAGATAACGAACCGGTGACTGGCGGGCTCGAAGCCGTGCTGTCGACACACGCGCTCTCGGATGGCGTCAAGCTCGGGGACGTCGACCTCGATGATCTTGTGCGTCTCCATGCAGACAAGGTATCCCTTGGGCTCGCGGCCGATGCTCAGTTGGTAGTGCGATTGCTTGGAATCAATCAGCACTTCGGTGATGATCTTCGCTTCCATGAGGTGCTTGAGCGTGCGGTAGATAGTGGCGCGACTAACGCGTCTGCTGTCTCGACGCATCTCGTCGAGCAGAGCGTCGGCTTCAAACACGCCCGGCTTGCTGAGCACGGAGTCGAGTATCCTCGCACGTTCGGGTGTGAACTTGAGACCCTGGTCTTTGAGGAACCGTCGAAAAACGGCGCACATGGGCAGGATCAGCGGTTCGTCGTGGGACGTGGCGGTGGTGGTATTGGGCATCGGTATTATTTTACCCGTCTGGTGGGGTGTGCAAGTGAATTTTCGGAATTGAACTAGCGATACGGTGGCTGGGTGCTTGGTGCAATGCTATCCTGATACGCATCCGCGTATGTTTTGACCGCGTCGTATATTCATAAGTATTTGTGACATCTGATACCGCGTACATGTATAGTAGGACAATACTTGTGTTGAATGGTATGAGTCGGCAATGATGTCTTGATCCGGGCTGGCTGGTTTTTTAACGGAGTGCAATCAGACGTGTCCCAGAACCCTGTACGTATCGGATTAATCGGCTGCGGCACCGTAGGCGGGGGTGTGGCGAAACTGCTGCGTGAGCAGCGAGAGCTATACGTTGGCCGGCTGGGTGTGCCGATCGAGGTCGCCCGTGTGCTGGTGCGTGATCCGGGGAAATATGGGTCGAACCCGCACGTTTCGGCTGAGCTGTTTACGGACGACGCAGACGCATTTTTTGATACACCTGATATGCCAATCGTGGTGGAGGTCGCTGGCGGCGTGGGGCATATCTCGCAATACACGCGCCGAGCGTTGGAACAAAAAAAGCACGTGGTGACGGCAAACAAAACACTGCTAGCTCAGGAGGGGCCTGAACTGTTTGCAATGGCGCGCGGACAAGGCGTGTCGATCGCGTTTGAAGCATCCTGCGCGGGTGGTATCCCAATCGTCAACGCAATCCTGTTCGGCTTGTCGGCGAACCACGTCGACGCTCTCTATGGCATCCTCAACGGGACATCTAATTACATCCTTACAGCAATGACACGCCGGGGCCAATCGTACGCAGCGGCGCTGGATGAAGCTCAGGAAAAAGGGTTTGCTGAAGCTGATCCGACGATGGACGTCTCGGGGCAGGACGCGGCGCAGAAACTGGCGATCTTGGCGTCGTTGGCGTTTAACACGCGGATCACTGGCGATCGGGTGCACTGCCGAGGCATTGACAAACTGGACTTGGCGGATATCGGTTTTGGTGCGGAGCTTGGCTATGACATCAAGCTGTTGGCGATCGCGGAGTCCGATGGCGGTGGTGAGGGGATTAGCCTGCGCACGGAGCCTTGCTTTATCCACAAGGATCAGCCGTTGGCGCAGGTGCTTGGCTCGTACAACGCGATGTCGGTATACGGACACGCGGTGGGTCAGACGATGTACTACGGCCGGGGCGCCGGGGCGCTACCGACAGCTAGCGCGGTGGTGGCGGACATCATCAATGTAGCTTCGGGGTGGTACCCCCACGCATTTGGCGCGTTAAACGTTTGGCCCGATCGGCATGGGGTCGCACAGATCGCTGATCCGGACGATCTTCGATCGCGTTTTTACTTGCGTATCAACGCAAAAGACATGCCTGGGGTGCTCGCAAAGATCACTGCGATCTTGGGCAAAGCGAAAATAAGCATCTCGGGCGTCTCACAGCACGAGTACGGGGCAGGCCGGTTTGTGCCTTTGGTTTTGATCACGGACGTTGCTCGTGAAGGCGACCTGAAGCGTGCGCTAGCGCACATCGCGCTGCTGGACGTGATCTCGGGCTCACCGGTGTGCCTGCGGATTGTGGACCTGCCGAGCGATTGAGGTGGGGCATTTTCAAATAAATACCTGCTCCTACATAATACGGATTCAGGTAAATTCTTGCGTGATCGTAACGAGCCGCGACCGTCAGGGAGCGGACTTCTTTTTGATCCTCAATACGCACCAATTAATTTGAATGCGTATTACAACGTGATAAGCAACGCAAACCCGTCCAAGCGTAGAAATCGCCAGCCCCGCCAGACCCCTACGCCGACTTCGCTGCGGGGGGTTGCTCTGCCGGTTCGACTTGATCCAACTGCTCCCACCGGATCAGGCCCGGTATAGGCACGCCGTCATACAACGCGCCCCCAGGCACCACCCGCAACGCAAATCCGTGACGACCGCTCGTCACCGGGTTCACCTCACCGCGAAACCGATGAAGACCCTCGCCCAGGTCCTGCTCGTGAACCATATCAATCGGTTGACCATCGACGATGTTCCCGTCGTTGTTGAGCTTGCCCGCGTAGACCTGCGGGCGCACCTCGTCGGGTTTGAGCACACCCAAGTGAACATCAGCGACCACCACCAGCTTGTCACGCACGCCCAGAGGACGACTGGTATCCGCATCCACCTCTTCGATCCGCACCTGATCCCACGCCTCCCGCAGACGCTCCCGCTGCTTCACGATCGTGGCAGCCTCACTGAAATGATCCTGCCCCAGTTTCTTCGCCAAGCCGTGCGCTGGCACGTAAAACTGCTGCGTGTATTCCTGGAGCATACGATTCGTATTAAACCGCGGCGCCAGCGTGGTGATACAACGCTTCATCCGCGCCACCCAACCACGCGGAATCCCGTGGCTGTCCCGATCATAAAACAACGGGATAGCCTGATCT
The DNA here is from genome assembly GCA_024276075.1 of Planctomycetota bacterium. GTDB lineage: Bacteria > Planctomycetota > Phycisphaerae > Phycisphaerales > Phycisphaeraceae > JAJRXX01. Next base: position 675 of record JAJRXX010000045.1, on the reverse strand, counting down.
TCGAGGATGTCGTACAGCGCCTGGCTTTCAATATTATCCTGTTCGTCCGGATTGCTGTACGACTCGCCCTGACCGATCGTCCAACCCAGATCGGTCTCGTACGCCTCGTCCCACCAGCCGTCGGGCACCGAACAGTTCAACACTCCATTGATCGCCGCCTTCATCCCGCTCGTCCCGCTGGCCTCCATCCCACGCCGCGGCGTGTTCAACCATAAATCACAACCCTGCACCAAATGACGCGCCACGTTGATATCGTAATTCTCGATAAAAACAATCTTGTGCGCTACGTCCGCTTGCCTTGAAAAGTGCACGATCTGTCGGATCAGGTCCTTCCCGCCACCGTCCGCCGGGTGCGCCTTGCCCGCGATGACAAATTGCACCGGCCGATCCGCATCGTTTAGCAGTTTCAGCACACGATCACGATCACGCAGGAACAGCGCCGCACGCTTGTACGTCGCAAATCGCCTGGCAAAACCAATCGTAAACGCATTGGGGTCCAGCCCGTCCGACACCGCGCACGCCTGCATCGGGCTCGTGCCCCGCGCCTCGAGTTGCCGGCAAACATTCTGACGCGTCCACATGACCAGCCGATGGCGACGGTGCTCGTGCACACGCCACAGTTCCTCATCGGGCACGTCACTCACCGCTTCCCACACGGTCTGATCCGCAGGCTTC
>JAJRXX010000044.1 GCA_024276075.1 Planctomycetota bacterium | reverse complement strand
GCCAATTCGCGTTCGCGTTGTGCCATTTCACGCTGTTGTTGCCGAGTTAAGACCTGGGGTGTTTGCCGGGGCGTTGTCGGTGTGGGCGGCTCGACGGGTTGTTGTTGTTGTTGTTGTGCGGTAGTGGTTGATGTGGGGGCAGTAGGCGTAGGAATAGCGGGGCGCGAGGCGAGCTTTTCGGAGATGATCATCAACTGGCGGTCGATGCGTTCGTTCTCAAACCAACCCAGGTCCAGCCTGGCCTCTTTAATCTGACGCAGCTTGCGTTCTGCTGCGCGGTAGCGTTCGGCGCGGATATCGGTTGCGGCCTCGTCGATGGTGTTGCGTGCGCGGGTCAGTTCGACGTTGAGGCGTCGTTTGACCTCTGCCAAGCCCGCGGTGGCCTTTTCCTTCTGCTGAGCAGAGGCGGCGGGGTGGGAGACCACGGACTGGTATAGCGCTTTGGCTTGCGAGAGCTTGCCGGTGTTGTGGGCGCTCTGGGCGCTGTCGAGTATTTGCTTGGGATTGGACTCGCGACGCAGTTGGCGGTCTATATTCTGGATCGTCTCGTACATGACGAGTCGCTGCTGCTTATCGAGTTGGAGGGGGTCGATGCGACGGAAGGCCTTCTGGGCGGCTGCCAGGTCGCCATCGGTGTAAAGCTGTACCGCTTGGTCGAAGAGCTGTCGGGCTGTGGGGTGGTTTTGCGCGAGTGTGTGCGTGGGGGTGAGGGCCGGCGCAAGCAAGACGGCACTACAAATCAGCGTGGCGGCGAGCAGGCGGCGGTAAGCCAAGACGGGTCTCCCTAAGGTTGCCAACGGATCGCGAATGGCGTTAACGGATCGCGCGTGGCGGGGTGTTACAAACAGTTCGATTAAAAACGACGTCGGCTACGGGCATCGCATGAAACCTTTTTATAGAGCAGAAGTTTAAAGGGGGGTGTCTTCGGCTGCAAGTGGTAGTGGCCATGAAGAGATATCCTCAGCGGGTTGGGGGTTGATCGTGGATCAAAACCCACGAATTGTGTAGCCGGGGCGACTGCCGTTTTCAGCAGTAATCAGGGTTGATACGGGTCAGCGGGGCGAGGTGTTCGGGCTGGTGACGCGATGGGGGTGGGTTTCATCACGCGCGGGGTGAACGGGGGTGCGTCCTATTTTAAGGGGTGGTTTTGACCAGTTGCTTCATTTGTGAGACGGCTTGGCGAAGGCCTACAAATACCGCACGGCTAACAATGGCGTGGCCGATGTGAAGCTCACAGAGAGCGGGTAACACGGCGATGGGGTGGACATTGGCGTAATTGAGCGCGTGGCCGGCGTTGAAGCGCATCTTAGAGTCAACGATACGACGGGCGGTTTGGGTGATTTTGTCGATCTCTTGCAGGACCGCGGGGTGGTCGGGGTCGTCGCCAGCTTCGTGAAAGGCGTGGGCGTACGGGCCGGTGTGGATTTCGCAGGCGTCGAATCCCGCTTGTGCTGCTGCGTCGGCTTGGCGGGGGTCGGGGTCGATAAACGCGCTGGTGATAATCTGCGCGTCGCTCAGGCGGGAGACGATCGCTTTGAGGTGCTCCAACTGGGCGGCGACGTCGAGCCCACCTTCGGTGGTGATCTCCTGCCGACCCTCGGGCACGAGCGTGACCTCGTGGGGTGCTAATTCGCAGGCAATGGCGACCATCGGGTCAGTGGCGGCCATCTCGAGGTTGAACCGGACGTGGCAGGCGTCCTTGACGCGGTGAACGTCGTGGTCCTGGATGTGCCGACGGTCTTCGCGGAGGTGGACGGTGATGGCGTCGGCACCACCTAGTTGAGCCTCAACCGCAGCCCAGACGGGGTCGGGCTCGTAGGTACGCCGTGCCTGACGCACCGTGGCGACGTGGTCGATATTGACGCCTAGCAGGACCATACGAATAAGCGTAGCGTGAAAACGGGCGGGAAACGAGCGGGGGCTGGGATTGTGGGTTTGCCGGGAGCGGGGCGGGTTTCTATTATATATGGTTCACGATCGAAGCCTCGGCAGGGGCGGGCACAGCAGAGGTAATAGCTATGGCACATAAAAAGGGACAGGGCAGCACGAAGAACGGCCGCGACTCGAATGCGCAGTATCGCGGCGTGAAGCTGTACGGCGGCCAGGCGGCAAAGGCGGGCAGCATCATCATTCGGCAGTGTGGCACGTCGTTTAAGCCGGGCTACCAGGTGGGGATGGGCAAGGACTACACGCTATACGCGCTGGTGGCTGGTGTGGTGCAGTTCCAGGGCAGAAAAGTACATATCCGGTCGGCGGGATAGTGTCGGCCCGACGAACGGGCCTATAAATAGGAATGGAAGGATGGCGGGCGTCGTGAGCGGCGTCCGTTTTGTTTTTTTGAGGGCCTTCGGGCTAGTCATGCGCGCATGCTGATAATTAAGTAGTCCAAGCGGCCAGATACCTATAATGATGGGGCTAGGCTGCGGGATGCCTGCGAGATGTCTTTGATTCGGAAGTATTGCAATGCTGGTTGATCGTGCAGTGATCTTTGTGCGTAGCGGTAAGGGCGGCGACGGCCGCGTGAGCTTTCGGCGTCTAAAGTACGTGCCCAAGGGCGGCCCCGACGGCGGCGACGGCGGCGATGGCGGTGACGTGAGCCTGGTGGCGACGGCGGGGGTAGACACGCTGTTGGACCTGTCGAGCAAGCACCACTGGTACGCGGGAGACGGTCAGCCTGGTGGCAGCAAGCAATGCTACGGCAAGGACGGGGCGGACCTCGAGGTGGCGGTGCCGCCGGGGACGCTGGTCTACGACGACGAGACCGGCGAATTGGTCGCGGACCTCGACGAGGTGGGCAGGCAATTGCCTATCGTCAAGGGTGGTCGGGGCGGCTTCGGCAACGAGCATTTTAAGAGCCCGACAAATCAGGCGCCTCAGGAGGCCACGCCGGGCGAGCCTGGTCAGGAACGCACGCTGCGCCTGGAGCTAAAACTCGTGGCGGACGTTGGGTTGATCGGCGTGCCCAACGCGGGCAAGTCGACGCTGCTGAGCCGGGTCAGCAGGGCGAGGCCGAAGATCGGCGCTTACCCGTTTACGACCATCGAGCCGAATCTGGGTATCGCACCGCTGAGCGGGTACCGGCGCGTGGTGGTGGCGGATATACCCGGGCTGCTTGAGGGTGCGCACCGTGGCCACGGGCTGGGTACGCAGTTCCTGCGTCACATCGAGCGCACGCGCGTGCTGGTGCATGTATTGGCGTTGGATGTGGCTGACGGCGACGGTGATGACGACGACGGCGTGGCGGGTGCGGTGACGCGGTACCAAATCGTGCGTGACGAACTGGCCAGCTACAGCGAAGCCCTGGCGAACAAGCGCGAGATCGTGGTGCTTAACAAAACGGACCTGTTCGGCTCCGACGCTCAGCGTGAAGACGCTGCGGTGGCTGTGGAGCGGGCGATTGGGAAAAAGGTGATCGCCATCAGTGGTGTGACAGGTGACGGGGTGGTTCGATTAATGAACACTTGTTGGGATGCGGTGGACCAAGCGAAAGTGGTGGGGGCGATCGGCTAATAAATCGGCTAGCGGCCGGTTAATAAGTTGGTTAATAAAAAAAAGACGTTTTGTACCAGCGTGAGCATTGTGAATAAGGATACGTTTGGCATGGATTTCTTAGCGGTCAACATCGGTAATACAAGGACAAAAATCGGGGCGTTTGTGGGTGGCGAGTTTGTTAAGAGCATGTTGTCGCGTAACGATGATCTCGAAGCGATCGCCACACAAATCAGTGAATGCGGTAGCGAGCTAGGTGGTGACGCGGACCGATGCGTGATGGTGGCGTCGGTGGTGCCGGAGGTGGAGCGGGAGGTATTAGCCATCGTGCCGCAGCGGGTGGAAGGGATGCGGGTATGCCGTGTGGAGCACGACGTAAAGGTCCCGATCGGGCGTCAGCTCGACCGCGAGACGATCATCGGTGTGGATCGGCTGCTCAACGCGGCGGCGGCGTACGACGTGCTCAAGCAGACGTGCGTGGTCGTGGACGCGGGCACGGCGCTGACGGTGGACCTGGTGGATGGTGCGGGTACGTTTCACGGCGGTGCGATCGTGCCCGGGGCTCAGATGATGCTCGACGCGATGCACCGCGACGCGGCACAGTTGCCCGAGTTGCACATGACGCAGCCTGATGAGCCGGTGGGGCACAGCACAGCCCAGGCGATGCTTACGGGTGTGTACCACGGCATACGGGGGATGGTGCGTGAGCTGGTGGAGCAATACGCCGAGCACACGGGTGCGTTTCCGATGGTGGTGGCCACGGGGGGCGACGCTCAGTTGTTGTTTAAGGATTACGAGCTTGTGGATCGCGTGGTCCCGGACCTGACGCTGATGGGCATGGCGGTGACGTTGCGGGTGGCGGCAAGCGCGGAGTCGGGCGATGGCTGAGATGACGGCGGAACGTGCGCTTCGGGTGCTACGCCTGCTGTGGGCGGCGATGCTGGGTACGCAGTTAACGGGGCTGGTGGTATTTGTAGCGATGTTGCCGGGACGGTCTCCGAACATGGGCGCGGGGTGGACTATTTTTATAGGGGCGACGGTGATGTTGGCGGTATCGGTGCCGGCGGGTTATTTTGCGCGCAGCCAGTTGTATAAGCGCCACTGGGAGGGCAACCGGGTTACACCGAGGGGTTACCTTACAGGTAACGTGGTGCTGCTTTCGCTGTGCGAGAGCGTGGGGCTATTGGGCTTGGTGGGTGTGCTGGTGAGCGGGTCGGTTTGGCCTTGCGTGGTGCCGGCGGTGATCGCGATGGCAGTGCAGGTCGTGAACTTCCCGACCGGCCACGCAATGGGGCCGACGGACGGGGTCTTTGATAGTCTGCCACAAAGGTGAATACGACGACTGTACAAGTCACGGTAACAACGGCTCCGAGCCCTGGCGCGGTGGGGATCATCGTGTTGCACAGTGGTGACGTCGGCGCGGTGTTGTCGCGACTGACGGGGGTCGATATTTGGCCACGCGGGCGCATGCGGCTGGCGGACCTGGGCGAGATCGACGAGGGGCTGGCAGTGCTGTTGCGAAACGACTGGGGTCAGTTGATGCCTCACGGGGGCGTGCGCGTGATGAACAAGCTGGTGGCTCGGTTGATTGAGTTGGGGTGTGAGTACGACGCGGAGCCTGATGCGTGGCGTGCGTACCCGGAAGCGGGTAGTGAATTAGAGGCGCGGGTTTTGGCGTGTGTGTCGCGTGCGGCCAGCTCGTGTGCGGTGGACCTGTTGCTTGCGCAGCCGAGGTTGTGGCACGCGTGGTGGGAGCGGTGTCGATCGTTGAGTGATGAAGAGAAATTTGCCCAGGGGAAAGCGATTTTGGAACTCAGCGAGCGTTGGGATCGTCTGGTGACGCCTGCGTCGGTGGTCGTGGCGGGGCAGCCGAACGTGGGCAAAAGCACCTTGACGAACCGCGTGTTAGGCCGAGGCGCGAGCGTGGTGGCGGACCTGCCCGGCACAACACGGGACTGGGTAGGGGGTTTGGCACAGTTGGCGCTGACGGTTACGGGCGGTGGCCACAATTTGATGTGTCAGCAGGGGGCAGGAGTCGCGGTGGGGTGGCTCGATACGCCGGGACTGCGTGACAGTGACGACCTGATCGAACAACAGGCGATCGAATTGGCGGTGCAAGTAATCGAAGAAGCGGACGTACTGATCGCGATGCGCGATACGGCAACCGATTGGCCTGATGTCGGTTCGGGGCTGTCCAAACAACCGGATCTGTGGGTGTGCAACAAAGCCGACCTGCGTGACGGCGACAAGAAGGACGCGGTCGGCAGTGGGGAAGGCCGTGGCCCGGACGAGCCGATGCGCATCAGCGCATTGACGGGGGATGGTGTGGGGGCGTTATGCGAACAGGTGGTCGCGTGCCTGGGCTTGGCGAACGCCGTCGAACCAAGGTTGTGGGCGTTCTGCGATGACCTGCGAAAACTATTGGAAGGGGGCGAGTGGGAGGAGGGCTTGGCGACATTGATCGGGTCGGGCTCGACGGGTACGTGAGGCGTACTTTATAGAGCAACTTACATCAATATTCGCCATCTTAATTGGATCGCAGGTGTAACAAACATCTATAGTTCACGGCTTGCAAGCAAGCTGTGCCACCCGGTCAATGGAGATTGATTTTGCCAAGTGCTCTATTGTCTGGTTTGCCCCTCCCAGTAATGTCGGTTGGGCCATTTTTCTATCTCGACCTATCGGGCGGCGATCAATGCCAGTCCCATGCGATGTTGAGGTAATAGTAGCTATCGAGGCGCTTGATACCGGGTTCGGGCATGGCGTCGTACTCGTTGCGCAGGCCTATGCGCAGCTTCCAGTCCTTGTTGGGGTTGAGCGGGATTTCGACGGCATTATTCATGACAATACGGGTCTGGTTGATGTCCTCAAAGGCAGGGAGGAACGTGATGCTGTGGTTGAATTGCAACCAGGGGGCGATATTTTTTCGGTAGTCCCAGCCCAGGTCGGCGACGGCCAAGTCGTCGCTGACACCGGTATTAAACGATTCGTGTTGGAAGCCGATACCGCCGCGTAGCTTGAACTCTTCTTCCGGTTCTTTGATGACGAAATAGCCAAATCCGCCGGCGATCCGCGAGCGCAGGTCGAGGTTTTCAAACTTGTCGAACTCAAGCTCACCGCGACCGAAGACGAACCATTGCTCGTCGATATCGACTTCGAGGGTGGCGCCGCCGATGACTTCCTTGACGGTGTCTCGTCCGTTTTCGCGTGAGAATCGGCCCTGCCCGTAGAGGAACAGGCGCTCGTTGTCGATTGTGCGTTTGATGTCGAGTCGGCCGTTGACGGCGGTGCGGTTGGTGTTGCCGGATTGACCGTCGATGCCTAGAGCGAGGGTGACGGACCAGGGGTTTTGAAGTTTGTTGAGGTGTTCGCGTAGTGCGATGACAGCGGGGCTCTCTTGTCCTTGGGGCCAAACAGCGGTGATCGTTTCCATTTCGACGTTCACGGGTCCCAGGGCGTTGGTCTCGACGGCTTGGCCGGTGCCGGGTGTGTATTGCAGCGGCCCGACGGCGCGGTCGCCGGATTCGAGTTCGACCGAAAGCGGTTTGTCGGTGGTGATGCCCTGGACCTTGGAAACGTCGATGACGATCTCGCCTGCAAAGTCTGTGGTGACGTGGAGCTTGCCCTCGGTCAGGGTCTGGACTTCGCAGATGATTTTTGATCCGTCGGTAAGCAGGACCTCGTCGGCGAGAACAGGGCAATAGATGAATAGGAAAACGGACACAACCGCGTAGGGCAATACCGATTGAGACATGTATGACTCCCTCGTTATGTTTTGACTATTTTGAATTACTTGGATGTGGTGGCTACCGAGCCATCGAGGTGCACGTCCATCTGTGGGAACGGGATGCCGATGCTGGCGTCGTCGAGTGCGTTCTTGACAGCGCGGAGGGTGGCTTCTTTGACGGGCCATATATCGGAGGCGTTGGCCCAGACCCGGACGGCCCAGTCGACGGAAGACGCGCCCAGCCCGGTCAGTGCTACCTGAGGCGCGGGGTCGTCGAGGATGTTGGGTATGGACTTGATCGCTTCGCACAACACTTCGCGGGTCTTGTCGATATCCGCGGTGTAATCGACGCCGATCGCGATGTCGGCACGGCGGGTGGCGTGGAAGGTGATGTTTTCGATGGTGGCTCCGAAGACAGCACCGTTTGGCAGGATCAAGCGACGGTTGTCGGGCGTGTCGAGTGTGGTGGTAAACAGTTCGATCTCGTTGACCTTACCGGTCTGGCCCGCGACAGATACGAAATCGCCGACTTTAAACGGTCGAAAGATCAGGAGCATAACACCCGCGGCGAAGTTTGAGAGCGAGCCTTGCAGGGCCATGCCGACGGCGAAGCCCGCAGCGGCTAGGACAGCGGCGAAGCCGGTGGTGTTGATGCCGAATTGATTGAGACAGGCCAGCACGACCATGACGAGGATGGCCCATCGCGCCAGCTTGGAGAAAAATTTGCCTAGCGTCAGGTCGATTTTAGCGCGGTCACAAGTGCGGCGGACGATCTTGCCGGTCCACCCTGCGATGATCCAGCCTATGAATAGCATCGCCAACACGCCGACGATGCGCACGGCATACCCAGTGATCAAGACGACGAGGTCGCTGTCTGGTTGGTACATTTTTTCTGCTTCCTTTTCTTGCCCGCCGGAAGGGTTGATACGGATTCAATCTGTGGGTCTGGTGTCGAGCGTGATTATGAATTACCTGGTGTGGGGTTTTGCGTGCCTTCGCCGGCGATACTCGACCGCATGGAGGTGTCGGACTGGATGTTCTTCATGCGGTAGTAGTCCATGATGCCGAAGTTGCCTGATCGGAACGCGTCGGCCATGGCTTTGGGTATCTCGGCTTCGGCGAGCACGACCAGTGCGCGGTTTTTTTGTTCCTCGGCGCTGTGTTCCTGTTCCTGTGCGACGGCCATGGAGCGACGTTTTTCCGCCTCTGCCTGGAAGCGGTGTTTGTCGGCTTCGGCCTGATCGGCTTGGAGCTTGGCGCCGATGTTCTCTCCGACGTCGATATCGGCGATGTCGATCGAGAGGATTTCGAAAGCGGTGCCTGCGTCGAGGCCTTTGCTCAGGACGGTTTTGGAGATGTTGTCGGGGTTTTCAAGCACGGCTTTGTGCGATTGCGCCGAGCCGATGGTGGTGACAATGCCCTCGCCGACGCGGGCGATGATGGTTTCCTCGGTGGCACCGCCGATCAGTCTTGCGATGTTGGCGCGTACGGTGACACGGGCTTTGGCGCGCAGTTGGATGCCGTCTTGTGCGACGGCGTCGATGGTAGTCCGGCCGGAACTGGGATTGGGGCAGTCGATGACTTTGGGGTTTACGGAGGTCTGCACTGCTTCGAGGATGTCGCGGCCTGCCAGGTCGATCGCGCAGGCGATGTCCCACGGCAGTTCAATCTTGGCG
>JAJRXX010000043.1 GCA_024276075.1 Planctomycetota bacterium | reverse complement strand
CATAGCGGTGCCTCGTTACGCCAGCGCGATTGCGCGTTATCACGCCAAGGCGGTTGCGTGGCGGATCGCGATTGATCTGGAACTTGCACGAAAATTTTCTGACCAGGCCAGCACAACTCGTACCGTTACATTCGATGCGACCAATCACGCTTATACCCTCAGTAACATCCGCTCCAGTGATGACGGTGCAAACGACACCGTCGTCGACCTGACGGCTGACCCCTATCGTGCGAAGATCGTCTCGGTTGATTTTGGGGGTGATGCTGTCGTCATTTTTAGCGGCTACGGCGTGCCCGACAGTGGCGGGACGGTCGTTGTGCAATCCGGATCGGTCCAGTACACCGTCATGCTTGACGCGTCCACCGGGAAGGCGACTGTGCAATGACCATTGGCCTTTCTCATCGCTATCGCTCCGGTCGCGGCAAGGAGCGGTTGTGTCAGGCAGGTTTTTCGCTGGCGGAGATGGTCGCGGTCATGATCATCATGTCCGTGTTGGTCATTGCGATGGGCTCAGCCATGGTCCTGGCCAGCAAGGCGATACCCCGAGGGACGGACCAAAACGCACTGGTCATCGAGGCCAGCCGGGTATCTGACCAGATCGTCGAGGAACTACGCACCGCCAAGTATCTCACCGAGCGTGCCGTCAATGCCATGACGCTCACCGTCGCTGATCGCAATGGCGACGGCCTACCCGAGACGATCCGCTACGCCTGGTCGGGTACAGCCGGCGACCCATTGACGATGCAACTCAACGGCGGGGCTTTGATAACCGTGCTCGACAATATTCAGCAATTTGACTTGACCTACGATAAAATGACATCAATTGAAACATACCCCGGCCCCATCGTCGAGAGCGCAGAATCCGAGTTGATTAGTAATGACAGCCTGACAAATTTTTCCGACACACAGGTTAAGAATGACTACTGGCTAGGTGAATACTTTGAGCTTGCTACGCTGCCGCCGGATACGATTAGTTGGAAAGTTAAACGCGTCATTTTCAAAGCTAAGCAGGAAGGAAGTGTCAGTGGTGGTACGGACGTTCAACTCCGACTCCCGACGACAAACAACCTGCCCAGTAGTACAGTTGTAGACCAATTTAATTTTCTGGAAAGCGACCTTACTACAACGCTACAATGGCACCAAGTTTCATTCATGAATGCAGGGGGGTTATCTCCAACCCAAGGGCTGTGTCTTGTATTCACAAGCACCGATACAGTGGGAACCTCTCGGATTGAGTATCAGTCAGGCTCCGCGACATTGCTAAACAGTGCCCTGGTCGATTCAAATGATCAAGGTGGCACATGGACAGACTACGCTGATAAAGCACTTCAGTTTTACGTCTACGGCACCTACACCGCCCCCGCGCCCGATCAGGCTGTCACTCGTGAGCACGTCAGCGCGGTGCGCATAGCTTTGCACGCGGGTGATGATCCGAATTCTCGTGTCGAGACCGCTGCGAGGCTGCTGAACCTACCCGAGATACTCACGGCAGTGTGGGAGGCCGATTTCAACGCTGACCCGACCCTGCTGGACATCGAAAACGACGCCAACCCCGACTGGGATATGACCGGTGGCGGTAGCTTTGATCCAGTCACGCTTGCTAATGGCGTTTGGCAGGTGGATCAAAACCTACGGACCATGCCCGACTATGACTTCACCGAAATCACCACAATCGACCTGCGCTTTCGCGATACGGACCAAGGAGGCGCGGGCCCCTACGCCAACATCTACGTCGACTTTGGTGGCGGCCAGGCGGGTATAATCGGTGTGAGAGTTAAGCTGAGCACGAATGGGTTTCAATATGTCAACGTGTCATTCGGACCTGGCCCCACCGTTTCCGTGATAGAGGACGTGGTGATCGAAGGGCCGCTGCCGCCCGGCGAGTTTGCCGATGTACGCCTCTTGATCGACCCGGTTAAAGACACGTTTAACGTCAGGATCAACGGGCAAGACAAAGGGACGTTCGCGTATCCCCGATTTTCTTTGCCCAATGGGATGTTCTACATGGATCAGGGCGGCGCGGGTTCTGAAATAGATTATGTGCGTGTCCGAGTGGGGGGAACCGGCTCGTGAATCAGATGCAGTCTTACATGACGCTGGGCAACTACGCGTGTGCTAAACCAATGATGAGGTTACATTCGGACGCACGCACACGGTCTGGGCAAGACGGGTTTAGCCTTGTCGAGGCCATGATCTCCGTCCTCGTGGTAGCAGTCATCGTTGTGGCGGCGATGCACACCGTCGGCGGATCACAGGCGGCACAACTCAAATCCGCCCAGCGCGATCTGGCGCTCATGCTCGCTGAGGACCTGATGGACGAAATCATGCTCGGGCAGTACGAGGAGCCGGTCGATCCACCTAATTTTGGTCGCGAGTCCGGTGAGAGCGGCAGTCGCCGAGACCTGTGGGACGACGTAGACGACTACGACGGCTGGTCTGCGTCGCCGCCCGAGCACCGCGACGGCACCGCTATTCCTAATGCGGACAGCTTCACACGCCAGGTTGAGATCGTGTTTCTCGATCCGAATGATTTAGTCAATACCGTTGTCACGGACCAGGGCATCAAGCGGGTTCGCGTCACGGTCAAGCACGGCGACCGTGCACTGGTCACACTCACTGCGGTGCGCACGTTGGCCTGGAAGGACCCACAAACGAGCAATTGATGCAAGACGAAATGGTAAAAAAACGAATACGTAATTGCCACGCTAAGGGCGGGGTCTATATCGTCGTGCTGGGTACAGCCATGTTCGTCACCGTGGTGGGCATGTCCGCGCTGCTCATGGCTCGTATCAACACCCGCATCACCAATGCTGATCGGGACATCGTCAAAGCCCGCTATTATGCCCAGTCACTTATCGAAGTCGGCATGCTCAAGGCTATGACAGACCCCAACTGGCGCACCACACACACGAACGATATTTGGTCAACCGACTACACCTGGGATGAGACAGTCGTCACCTACAAGTTTGTCGACGAGAACGATGCCGATCTTGCCGATAACCCCGCCGACCCCGTGCGCCTCTACGCCAAAGCCACTGTCAACGACGCTGTGCGAATCTATAGCGTCGTGCTGCGGCAGGTCGGCGCCAGCAGCGAAACCTCCGAAATTCTACTAAGCAGTCACGACCCTGGGGGGACTTCTAGCGACATGATTCAGGAATGGTATTGGCACAGCCAATACTTCCAGCCATCGCTTCCGCCTGGCACGACGAGCTGGAGCGTCACGCGGGTGAGGTTTCAAGCAGAAATATCGGGCAACGGCTCGGATGGCATAACGAAAGTTCAACTGAGAACCGAGGACGGCAGCAGCTTGCCGACGAGCACGGTTCTTGAAGAAAAGCTGATGAACGAGACCGACCTGACGAGCAGTCCAACTTGGCAGGAATTCGCATTCAGTGGTGTGTCGGGTATTTCACCAACAGCCGGCTTGTGTCTTGTTTTTGAATGGGCTGGTGGGAATCAGTCAGCGAGGGTCGAAATCGATTACGGCAGCACTAACGGTGGCCACCAGACCAGTGGCGATCAAGGTTCGACATGGGTACCAAGTTCTTCCGAGTCAGTGGTCCACTATGTCTATGGAAAGTACATCACCGATCCGCCATTTACCCCCGTGGCAGGCACCTGGCGACGTGAGATGCTTCCATAGGCACCTGATTCCCGCAGCATGTACCGATTGCGTGTTTTCACGAGCCATACGGTAGAACGCCAAACCATTTGGGAGACGGAATACAGTTCTCTACCAGCACCTGTATTCGCTCAACGACGGTCACACTAACTCCCCACATATATAATTCTCATGTAGACTGCGGTATTAAAATGTAGTGAAGGAAATACGCCAAGCCATGTCCCTTGTATTAATGGTACTCGTCCCAGCCATAGCCGTATTCGTCGCAACGATCATATTGTTGGATCGCAACGATGATGAATCACCTAAGTAACGAAGATACGTATTTTGTTTATGTGAATTTATGTTTTGGTGAGACTCCGCCGTGTTTTTCGTTCTTGGCGCATCGATACCGTGGTAGTAGTCAATTTGGATATTCTGGTAGGCATTGCCGTTTTAGGTGCCGATGGCAATGGGTTTTTCGACAGGTGTTAAAGTGAGAAGAAACCCGTCCCTTCACAGTCGCGGTTTCTGTAACGCTCAGATTCAAACTGACCCACTGCCAACCAGCAGGCAATGGTTGAGGTTGGTTGACTGCTTGAGCCATGCTCTATAAAGTAAAGTCTAATATATTGCGGGGTAGAGCAGCCTGGTAGCTCGTCGGGCTCATAACCCGGAGGTCGCTGGTTCGAATCCAGCCCCCGCTATTGGAGGCAAGATCATAGGTGCCAACCCCATCGGCAGGAATATCACCCTTTGAAAGGTTATTAAAAATAAGTAGATTCTGCCTGTTCTGCGATAGTTGAACGGACGCTATTGATTTGATTGATCGGTAGGCAATATCAATTCGACAGCCGCACCTCTTAATTTCAAAATAGCCGATCTCTCCTTGACCGCGACGAGTCGGTATCCATCGACAAACTCGCCCACTCTTAACATATCGCCGTCGACAACTACATATCGAGCCTCATCGGTAATGACAACAGCCATCAACCGATGCCGAATCCGAAACTGCTCAGGGCTCAAGTCCGATGATTGCTTAACAACCTTGGCTGAGTTGGATTCAGGCAGCCACGACTTATGGGGCACAAACGCATCCCTGACCTGTGAAACATCAACGCCCCGCTCCCGAGCTAACGTCGCTACACGATCGCCCATCGTCGGCCCTTCATTCCGAACGTCGTGAATGGGTTGCACCGCAGCCACCGTTAAATCCGGCAAGTCCATCGTGCCGACGTACGCCTGCGCCGAGTCCGCCGAGGCCTGATCCGGGCCAATGTCCGACCCGATCAGCAGACGGTCGACCACCAGCGAAGCTAGCCCTACGCCCAATAACACACCGTAAATTTTCTGTTTATTCGTCAAGGTCATGGCCGTCTAAAACAAACGATATAAACAGCCGTTTGACAAACACTAGGGCCGTGACTTGGCCACAATTTTCTTGGAAGAAGTCGCGTGCCACACAAGGTTCAATGTAAAGTTCGCTACCGTATTGGAGTTACCCCTCGACGCCGCCAATTGAAACGACGCCACACGAGTGTCCGGAAATCGGTTATGTAATTCGTGGAGGAATACCGCATACGTCCGATAGTTACCCGTCCCCTTCATTCGAATCGCGACGGTTTGGTAAAGCATGGACTGAATCGTCTCACCAGGCTGCACCTCATGAAGCGTCACCCCGCTCTGGGTCGCCAAGCCGGTCAGTTGTGCCAAGTGTTCGTTGAGTTGGCCAACTGATTTCAACTTGAAGGAAGTCTCCTCTAGTTCCTGGCGTACACGCTTGAGGTTCTGTTTGGCCGTCACTTGCGCAGTAAAAATTTTATCTGCAAGCCGCCTGTGTTCCTCTAGGATTTTTTCTTGAGCATTGATATCTGCCACTCGTTTCATTAGCGGTGCCATACCAAACAAATACCCCGCAAGCGTAACACCTATACAAACCGCCGCCCCCACTGCGTGTATCCGCCATTTTTGAGACGACCCGAAATTGGCACCAAATAGATTCATCCTGGCACCCCCCCACGATCGCCCAGCGAGCATTCAATACGAAAGCCAATCGCTTTGCCGACTAAAAACGGCTCTAAGCTCGTGTCAACGAGTTTTACTTCTTCGAACAATTCCATGCGCTCGAGACGAAGCACCAGATTTGATACATCCGCTTGTGATCGACCACTACCCCGAATCGTCAGACGAAACCGACGCATCGGCCAAAGCGTATCAATCGTCGCCGCAGCCGCTTGATCCGGTTTCCCCGGCTTGTCGTTGCCGGGAGGCGCCAGTGTCTCAATCCGACACTCCCGCAGCACCAACTGTTCACCAAGAGTATTTGCAAGCAAACCCAGCATCAGGCTCCAATCCGGGTCTTCTTTAAGTTCCAGATTAGCCCTAAGGTTTAACTGCGAATTTTCATATTCTGATTGGATTTCTTCGATCATCTCGCGACCGGTATCTATATCAACTCGGACCCGATCCAGCATCGTGGCTATCTGAACATGACTGCTACCATGCCAGATTAAATACGCAATAAGACCTGCTATCAGCACCACGGTGATGTAAGCGCAACAGGCGACGCACCACCCAATCACACACCGCCTGTAACTGCGAGCATCTAGTCGATACTTCGGTATGAGGTTGACACGGTTCATGCAGGTCTCTTACTGAAATAGGCCGATAGCCCCAAGGCATTTGTCAGCGATGCGTCAGCGTGGTATTTCGCGAGGCGGGATGAGCATTGAGCCAACTCGCCCAAGTTGGCTTGTCGCACGGGCAGATTGGACACCTTGGCCATTTCCTCGCTCACGCCTGCGACACATGCGCCTCCGCCGACGAGTGCGACGCACTCGACCGTGGCATCCTGATACCGGTGCGCCGCATAGGACAATGACGTCTCCAATTCCTTTGCGATCGGATCCACGTAAGCGGTGATTGCCGCACTCAACTGACGCGGTACCGTGCTGTCTCCCCCTTGTTCCTGACCAGCTTCCTCCTGACTGGTGCTGCGCAACAGGTGATCGACGAGTTCGTTATCCAGCCCTGTGTTCTGCATCAACATGTTCTGCAACGACTCGACACCCCCATCCGGAACAGTGCGTTCATAAATGATGGTGCCACGGTATAGAACAATCAGTCGTGCCGAAGACCAACCCAAGTCTAATATCCCACACGCCCCTGATTCAGACTCGACCAACCCGACGCAGGCCCTTGCAAAAGACCACGACGCAGTATCGAGTGCCACGACGTTTAGACCGGCTTCATCAAACAAATTCAACAAGCCATCGGCGTCCGCGTGTGCGCAGGCGGCAACCATGACGTTTGTGGTATCCGAACTGCGCTTGCTGACAGGCAGGTCCCACGACGACATTTCAAATGACCCCGGATCACGCTTGTGCACCCGCGCAATCTCCATGCGTGCGATCTGATCCAGGGGCGCGCCCGATGAGCGTGACGGCAACTCGAAGATGCCACCGATGAGCATTTCGTTTGGCACCGCCAACACAGTATCGCTGCCGATAAACCCCTGACGGTCTAGCACCGCCGCGAGACGCGACACTTCATCTTGATCGAGAGTTTTATCACGGCCCGTTCTAGGAATCGACGCGACCGCTTCAACTTGCCATTCACGCCCGGGCCACGATAGCTGTACCGCTTTAATAGAGCGCACACCAACATCGATCCCGATCGGCATCCGTTTTGATTTGAACGACCAATTCATCATTACCCTATCCCATCGCGGTCATATCAAATAGTGGCATAAACATGCTTATCGCCATGAAACCCACTAACAACCCAAGCACGATCAGGATCATCGGCTCGAGGATACTGGTCAGCGACTTCACAATCACGTCGTTTTCCTCATCCATAAAATCAGCGATCGCCAACAGTGACGTCGACATCTGACCGGACTGTTCACCGCTGCGTAGCGCCTCACTAAACGTGGGTTCGATCAAATTGCTATTAGCAAATGCTGTACTAATCGGCTCGCCGCGGATCACTGCCTGTTCCGCATTGGTGATCAGCGAACCAAAATGATGGTTCGACATCGACATGCGCACCAAACCCAGCACGTCAATGATCGGCAGATGACTGTCCAGGAGAATGCCTAGCAACCGTGCGATACGCGCAGCGGAAAAGTTCCGAATAATCCGGCCGAATTGGGGCAGATTTAGCACGACGGTATCGACCGTACGATGCCCATTGGAAGTTGCCAGCCACAGCTTGCCCCCTACGACCAAACCACCACCGCCCAAGAGCACCGCCAACCAATATGTCCGAAGAATGTCACTGACCCACAAAAGAAACTGCGTGGACGGCGGCAGCGGTACATCCATACTGGTAAACATCGTCTCAAACCGGGGCAAGACAAACGTGAGCATCAAAATGATCACGACCACCGCGATAGTTACAAGCAGACAGGGATACACCATCGCCCCCGTAATCGCGTTCTTGATCTGAGCCTGTTTTCTGGTCAAGCTCGCCAACCGATCAAGCATCACCGAGAGTTTGCCCGACGTTTCGCCGGCACCGATGAGGCTGCAGTAGACCGAATCGAAGTGTTGGGGGTACTGCGCCATCGCTTCCGACAGCGCGTTTCCATCTTCCACGTGCTTGCGTATTGATGCAATGACCTCCTGCCAACCGCTGTCCTTCACCTGCAACTCTAACGACTCCAACGCCTGAACAATCGGCGTGCCGGTCGACAGGAGCAGGTAAAACTGCCGGGTGAACATCATCAGGTTTTTTTTGGAACTACCACTTCGGCGTGCGCGAGGTTTTTTCTTGGCGGGCGATGTTGACTCTTTGCCCGTCGCGGGGGCAATTTCGGTAACGAATAACCCATCACGCCGCAGCCGCTCGATAGCTTCAGCGGTATCAGAGGCCTCGATCGTGTTGGTCACGATCTTTCCTCTCTGGTCGCTCGCCTGATAGGCCAATTTCACGTGTGTACCTCTTCCTTATCGCCCTAAGCGGCTTTATCGCTGCTCACTACCGAGTCATCGTCGCTATGCGTCACACGCAGAACTTCCTCAAGACTGCTCTTGCCCTCACCGGCTATGAGGACGGCTTCGTCGCGCAGTGCCAGCGAGCCTTCCTCACGCAGCTTGTCGCGCAGCTCGTGTGACGGCGCCGCCCGATGAATCAACCGTCTCAACGACGGGCCAACTTCCATCACCTCGTAGATACCGATTCGCCCCTGAAACCCCGTGTTATGACACTGAGGACACCCTACGCCTTTCCGAAACGCCTTGCCGGTTTTTTCGGTCAAGCCCGCGTCCTCCAATACATTTTCGTCCGGGTAGTATTTGGAAGCGCAGTTCGAACAAACCGTTCTCGCCAGCCGCTGTGCCACCACGCCGTTCAACGCGCCCGACAACAGGTACGGCTCGACGCCCATGTCAACCAAGCGTGCCACAGCACCTGGCGCGTCGTTGGTGTGCAGCGTCGCCAATACCAAGTGACCAGTCAGCGCCGCCTGCACGCCGACACGTGCCGTTTCTTCGTCGCGGATTTCACCGACCATGATCACGTCCGGGTCCTGTCTGAGGATGCTGCGCAAAGCACGGGCAAACGACATCCCGATAGACTCCTGAACCTGGATCTGATTAATCAGATCCAATTGGTATTCGACCGGGTCCTCGACGGTGACGATATTTCGAGATGGACTGCGCAATAGGTCCAGCGCCGAATAGAGCGTGGTGGTCTTGCCGCTGCCGGTCGGACCTGTCACGAGTATTAAGCCGTGCGGCTGATGGAGCATGCGGGTGAACTTCTCGATCAACTCCTGCCGCATACCCAGGGTCTCCATCCGGGCGTGCAGATTGGCCTTGTCGAGAATACGGATGACCACTTTCTCGCCCAGCAGCGTGGGCATGCTTGAGACACGTAGATCGATCTCGCGCCCCTCCGCCAAAAGGCGCACACGACCCTCTTGAGGCAGCCGTTTCTCAGCGATATTCATCCTCCCGATGACCTTCACACGCGAGACGATAGCCGAGTGCATACCGGGCGGCGGCGTCATCAGTTCACGGAGCATCCCGTCGATCCGGTACCGGACCCGAGTGCCCTTCTTGGCCGGCTCAATGTGAATGTCGCTGGCACGGTCACGGATGGCAGTCAGCAACGCTACATTGACGAGGTTAACGATCGGGCTGCCCTCCACCATCTTTTCCAGTTCGGGCACCGTTTCCTCGTCGACGGCTTCCCCTTCAATGACCTGGACGTCGGATTCGACCATCGACGTAAGAAACTCGTTGATATCCACGTCGCCTGAGGAGTATTTTTTGATGTACTCAATAATGTTGGATTTCAGTGCCAACACGGGCCTTATCTTCAGACCGGTCAACTGACGTAGGCGATCGATCGTCGGCAAAGACTGAGGCTCAGCCATCGCAACGATAAGGGTGTTGTGAACTTTAAACATAGGCATGACCGCCAACCGCTCGGCTTCTTCATCACCGATCAGCTTCAGCAACACCGGGTCCATCAGGCCGTGGCGCAACAGACAGCCTGGGATACCAATCCGATTTGCCAATGTCTGGACCAGTACGGTGCCACTGATCACGCCCTCGTTGACCAATACCTCCCCGAGCATCTGCCCCGATGACTTTTGACTCGTCAATGCCTCAGTAAGCTGCTCGCGTGTGAGCACACCGTCCTCAATCAGAACCTCACCGATTCGGATCTTTGGGGTACTGGGCGTCACAGAAAACTCCTCAACGCCGAGTTGACGTCTTCGTAGTACTCAAACATCGGGGCAAGGTCAGCTATGTTCAGCACCTCGCGCAATGTCTCGGTCGAGCCGCATAGCTTCAGCGCCTGACCACTCTGTGACAACTCATCTGACACCTCCTCAAGCACCTCAAGCCCCCTGCTGTCGACATACGGGATGGCAGAAGCGTCTAGAACGACACGGCCAAGATTGCTGACCACCGCCTCAAGCAGACTTTGCTTGAGCGCATCAGCATCACCGTGTACCAACGGGCCCTTTGGCTTGAGGACCGTCACAGCACCTTTTTTCTCCGATCCGATGTCCATCCGATCTACGCAGCCTCCACATGGTGCGGCAGTGACAAGGTAAACGTGCTGCCCTGACCTACCTGAGAATCGAGAGTGATATCGCCGCCGTGCAAACGAA
Organism: Planctomycetota bacterium; assembly: GCA_024276075.1. Classification (GTDB taxonomy): domain Bacteria; phylum Planctomycetota; class Phycisphaerae; order Phycisphaerales; family Phycisphaeraceae; genus JAJRXX01. The sequence goes on along the minus strand of JAJRXX010000043.1, from coordinate 4,474 downwards.
CAATCTCACGCGCGAGAGACAGCCCAAGCCCTGTACCGGGAATAGACGCCAAACGCTCGTCACGGGCGCGGTAAAATCGCTCAAATATCTTCTGCTGGTCTTCCTCAGATATCCCGTAGCCTGTATCAGCGACCTCTACGACGATTTGGTTTGGCTGTACCTGCAACTCGACGCTCACACGGCCATCGTTAGCCGTGTATTTCAGAGCGTTGCTTACAAGGTTGTGCAGGGCCATCAGGAATTTGTCACGATCCGCATGGATTACAGGCACCTTGGGGGGTAGGTTGAACGAAAGATCGATATTCTTCTCATCCGCCTGCTGCTCGTAGTCAGCCTGGAGTTCATGAAATATATCCCCTAACTGAACATCGTCAGCACTGAGTTTCATGGAGCCAGCTTCTATTTCCGCTACGGACAGCATATCGCTCACAAGTCGCGCCAAACGTTTGGTCTCAATATTGATGACGTTAATGGCTTTAGCGCGGAGCGTCGTATCGTCACCGTCTTCAAGCAGCGACTCCGCATAAAGCCGTATATTTGATAGCGGCGTACGCAGTTCGTGCGCTACCTGAGCGACAAACTCATTGCGCGTTTTTTCCGCTACCCGTTGCTGCGTGATGTCCTCGATGATGACCATAGCATCACCAGGATCGGTGCGCCGAACAGGACGGACAATATACCGCAACACCGTATATCCGCTATCGGTCTCGATCTCATCAACGATCACCGCACGGCGGCGCGACGTCCCGGTAGCAGCCGTCTTAACCGCGTCGAGCACTTCGGTCTGTGTCATAAACTGATCGAGTGGACTGCCCATCATCGCCTGACGATCGGCTTGGACAAATGCAGCCGCCGCGCCATTGGCATATTGAACACGTATCTCCTTGCCCACCAGTATCAAGCCATACGGCATCGTATCGCAAGCATCGTCAAGCCCCCGCGTACCTCGCTGACGCGAATCGAGCCGATCGTTAACCTCGTCTCGTTTGTGCTGGTCACGGAGTTTTTCTGTTTCGTTTAAAAATTCATTCCACGCCTGAGCTTCAATGCCAAAATCTGGGCTCACCTTCAGAAACTCTGCCGGCGTGTGCTCGCCTTTATACATGAGCAGCGCCTCACGAATAGCTCCCAATGCTCGCAGGCGCGAACGTGTGCGTCGATAAATCAGCAACATCGCCACCATAGCCAGTGACCCGATTGCACCGATACCCGCAAGCGTCTCCCATGCATCCCAGAAAGAAATACCATTAACATCCGCCACAATTTCAAGAACGGCCTCACCACGGCCGGCAACCGCCAATGGGCGACGGACTGCAACCCGCCCCGCCCCGTGGTCTTCGCTGGCTGTGATGCCCTCCCCGCCCGACCAATTGGCCGGCAACGGCGTGGTCGCGATTCGGCTCGGGTCCGCATCCGCGACGATCGTTCCGTCGGGCAGAACAACGCGACAAACCTGCAATTCATATTTCTGGCTGTTCTCGACGATCAACCGCCGCAGCGGTGAGAGGTTGTCCGATATCATCAATGCCTCAGCACTTTGAGACATCAGACCCGCGACCTGCCGAACCTGATCAAGTCGAGATGAGACCATCAATTCCTGCTGCGAGCGTACGATCCACCAGGACGTCACTCCCATCAACACCACGACAATAGCAACCACAACGATCCCGAAGGACGCCACGAAAGATTCTTCCCTCGTAAACATCCAACCAAACCGATTGCGTCGGGAGGTATCTGGTTCTGCTTTGTCGCTCAAGTCATTCCCCTTCCACCCAAATCGCGGAGACACGCGCGCACATCTATATATGTCTAATCGGCAACCTGACTCATCTACTGAACCTCTAGTACAGACATGAAGTTACGTAGACGTGAACGCCTAAGGGCTGAATTTCCGCTTGATACCCAGGTGCCGGTCTTATAACTGAACGGCCCGCTGCTCGAGTTACAGGACCGCTTATTCGCCTTCAGATCATCCAAACTCGTAGCACCCAGTTATTTCTTGGTAAAGCAAGTAAACATATATACCGACGTAATTCATAATCGCGCACAGCACGTAACAAAACTCCTGTTACCACAAATGTTTGAACGGGAGAGAAAGCTTCTCAGATGAGCCACAAGATCCTCATTGTCGATGACGATCCGCACATGGTCCATCTCCTCTCGTATAAGCTGCGGCAAATGGGATTCGAAGTGATTACCGCAAATAATGGCAGAGAAGGCTACGACCTAGCCTGTCAATACAAGCCGGCACTGGCTGTAACAGACTTTCAGATGCCAATTATGAATGGCTTTGAAATGGCCGTAAAGCTAAACGCCAGCGCCGAAACCAGTGAAATTCCACTAATCATGCTCACCGCTCGCGGCCATAAAATCTCACCTTCAGACCTGCTTCAAACAAATATAAAATCTTTAATCAGTAAGCCCTTCAGTGCCCGCCAGCTAATCACCAATATCTCTGAATTACTCATACCGCATGAGCACGCTTCCACCGAAAGCTCCGGCAACCATGACGAGGACGACGATGGCACATGAGGCAACTGGCACCATACCTAATTGCCCACAATCCGTGGCCAAAACGTTTCGCGATCGCTGTCGAACATTAGGACTTTTCTGTTGGCGGTGTGATGCAACTGGAGCAATCGTACAGCCACCCGAAGAGCCGGGCTTTATGGGGATGTGGCTTTCTTCTCCCATATTGCGAACACAAGTTGAAAAGGCCGTTGGTGCCTGGCTCGTGACAGACCAACCTCACCCGACCGAGCCCTTCCCGGGATGTTGGCTCTTGCCTGTTATCGATAGGCAAGCATTGAGCACAAACGGGCTGACGGCCGCCATCGCGCTGGATGAATCCTGTCTACAAACAGAATGGTTTGAAGTCATCTGTGCTGGCAGCGCGTTGGAAACCGAGCCAGCCCGCAATACGGTCGCACCATTCGCGCGATACAAGCCAAAAGACATCGATAACCTAATCAACATCCTCAAATGGAACCACAACGATCTGGCACAGTCGGAGATGAATCAGCGAGCCATTGATCGGTTCAGCGAAGAATTGATCCAAGCCTATGAGCAGAGTCATTTCCTCTCCAAGCTTGGACGTTTCATGAACTGCGGCACCCAACCCGCTGAGATGATGCAGGCCGTGTGCCAACAAATCGCCGACATCATGCCATTTGCCTGGATAGGAATCCAATTCGACAATTCAGATGCTGTAGCAACAGAGCTGGCTGGCAAGCTGTTCCTTGTTGGTGATCTTCCCTGCAATCACGATCTATTCCGACAGAAAACAATCGATCTTATCAAACAAATCGCGATCGACGATTGGACCCGTCTTCATGAGCCTCAGAAAAGTGAATTGGCAGCCATGGTCAGATCAGAACTGTTGATCGACCCCATTACTCACGACAATCAAGCGATTGGGGTCTTGATCGCCGGCAACAAAGTCAGCCCAGACCCTGAAATCAGCAGCATCGAAACCCACTTCCTTGACGCCACAGCTGATTTTTTAGGGGTATTTCACGAAAATGTCTGCCGATTCGAGCATCAAAACGACATGTTCTTCGGCACCCTTAAAGCACTCACCGTAGCCGTCGACGCCAAAGATCACTACACACACGGACATTCCGAACGCGTAGGCTTGCTTAGCTATCAACTCGCACGGGCTATGGGAATAGACAAACAGAAGTGTGAACGAATCCGCATTACAGGCTTGCTGCACGATGTGGGAAAAATCGGGGTCCCCGAAGCCGTACTATGTAAACAAGGCAAATTAACTCAGGAAGAATTCGATCAGATTAAACTCCACACCATCATCGGGCACAACATACTTAAAGATATCCCATCGATGCAGGACATCCTCCCGGGCGTCCTCTACCACCACGAGCGATGGGATGGCCGGGGCTACCCCGAAGGCCTCAGCGGCGAAAACATCCCGATCCTAGGACGAACGCTGGCATTAGCAGACACTTTCGACGCGATGAGTTCGGACAGATCGTATCGGTCTGCCCTGCCTCGAGAAAAAGTGCTCGAAGAAATAGGCCGTTGTGCAGGCTCGCAGTTTGATCCCGAACTAGCCAAGCTGTTCCTTACCATTGACCTGACCAGCTACGACCTGATGGTCGCATACCATCATTCCACAGCAGATTTCGCGATATGATACCAATCAAGATTAATACTTGCGCGATATCTGCAAACGCGAAGACAAAACAGACAATAACTTACACCACTTACGACGCGCTAGAACTATAAATGCGTATGACACCCTCGAAAAAAAACTCATAGCGAAAACCGAGTGCGTATTAACTGAAACGCACACCAAACAAAACGACTGCAATAATCAGAAAACAAACGTCGCGGTGTAATAGTCAAGATTTGATCTGACATTCCTCGATCTAGAGGTATGGGATGCTGATGGCACGCAGCGCAGGCGCAGCCGAAGCGAAGTGCCATCAGCCCACGCCTCACAACACCAAGGAGT
>JAJRXX010000042.1 GCA_024276075.1 Planctomycetota bacterium | reverse complement strand
GCTACCGCATCGCCGCCTATGCACAATTGGGTAAACACGACGACGCGGAGCAGATGTTCTATCTGGCGCAGCAGATCAAAGACGACTGCCCACAGTGCTACGACCATATCGCGGTGAGCCTGGCCACACGGGGCGACCTGGATCGGGCGATCTGGTGCTGGGGGCGTGCGTCCCAGATCGACCCGCATTACCCAGACGTCTACGCGAACCTGGCGCGTGCGCATTGGCAACGGGGTCAGCACGAGCGAGCTAAGCAGCTTTTTTTGACCCAGTTACGCGAAGACCCCGGCGATACCGAGGTGGTGCTGCAGCTAGGGAGCTTGCTGATCGAGACGGGGCGGTACGACGAAGCACGAGAAAAATTCAACCGTGCATTGGAGCAGGACCCCGCATCGGCGGAAGCGTATCTGCGCCTGGGTGAACTGTCGCTGCTGGCGGGTCGACACGATAAAGCGGTGTGTCATCTGGAGACAGCCAAGCGATTAGCACCGGAACACCCGGGTGTTGAACTCTGGATGGCCAAGATCGCCAAGCGCCGCGGCAACCATGAACTCACGCGGATACACCTGCTCGCCGAGCTGGATCGAAAGGGCTGCGGTGTCACCCAGACGATGCAGTTGGCACGCATGCTCATCGAGGCGAGTCTGTTCCAGGAGGCGGTCGACGTACTATCGTCGCTCGTGGGGGGATCGTCTGATCAGCCTGCGTTACTAGGCGACAGCTTGGCGTCGGCGATGTTGATGCGCGCGGTGGCGTGGGCGCGGATGGGCAAGCCCATGGCGAGCATCGATCAGTGTCAGACGCTCCTGAAGTTAACCCCGCGCAATACCGCGGCGATGCGGTGCATGATCGAGGCATACCTCAAGCAAGATCGGCTGAGAATGGCGTCATACTGGCTAGGTCGTGCCCAGCGAATCACGGCCCGCGACCCCCGGCTTCGAACGCTGCGACGCCGACTGATCCGTGCCAAGGTCACGGTACCCATTCGGCGGGCCCTGGAGCACTTGCGTACACGGCTGGCGCGGCGAACCCCGGGGTGATGCCGCGGTATGCTTCGGCTGCGGCGTGGTGCGATCATTCGACGCGGGCCTATCAGAAATCCGTCGTGGGTCGGTTTGGATATTTTAGCGGGAACTGTCATTCGAAACGCCGGTGACAAGGGGTTTTCAAAGCAGAAGAAGCCCGCTCCCTCACAGTCGCGGCTCGTCGCGGTGACACTCGGATTCAAACTGATCCACGACCCAGAACGCCTGGACGACCCGGCGCGGCTACCCGATTTTAATCCAATTGGTATAACATCCCCCGACCCGGTGTTTTGGCAACGCCCTGATTACAGATAGAACGCCCTGATACGGATAATAGACGTCATGATCGATCTAAAAGACCTACGCCGCGATCCTGATCGCTACCGCGCCGCGGCACAACACAAACGCATCGAGGTGGATATCGACCTGCTGCTGCAACTCGACGAGCAACACCGTTCGCTGCTGACCGAGTGTCAGCAGATCACCAGTGAAAAAAACCAGATCGGCAAACAAATCGGCGAACTTGCGGGCCGACTCAAGAAAGCGGCCCCGGGTGATAAGGCATCACTCCAACAGCAGATGACGGCGCTGCAGCAGCGACCAGCACAACTCAAGCAGACCGAACAGTCCCTGACGAATCAATCGCAGGACCTACAGCATCAGCTCGAAGAGTTGCTGCTGAAGGTGCCCCAGCCGACTGATGAAGAGGTGCCGATAGGCAAAGACGAAACCCAAAACGTCGAGCTGCGCACATGGGGCCAAGTGCGTCGGTTCGACTTCGAGCCCAAAGACCACGTCACGCTAGGAAGCGAGCTGGGGATGCTCGACATCGAGCGGGGTGTGAAGCTCGCAGGCACGCGCAGCTACTTTTTAACGGGTGCGGGCGCGCTGCTGCACCAGGCGGTGCTGCGGTTTGCTATGGACCAGATGGTCGAACGGGGCTTCACGCCGATGTCAGTCCCCGCGATTGTGCGTGAGCCTGCCATGCTGGGGACTGGCTACTTCCCACTGGGTCGCCAACAGACATACGCCATGACGGATGAAGACCCGGCTATGTATCTGGTGGGCACGGCTGAGGTTCCGCTGACGGCGTACCACATGGACGAAATACTCGACGCGAAGACGCTGCCACATAAATATGTAGCGATGAGTCCATGCTTCCGACGCGAAGCGGGGACGTACGGAAAGGACACCGCTGGGCTGTACAGGATTCACCAATTTGAGAAGGTCGAGCAGGTGATCATCTGCGCCAACGACGCTCAAGGGTCGAAACAATGGCACAGCGAGATCGTCGCCAACGCCGAAGCTGTGCTACAGGCACTCGAATTGCCCTACCGGGTGGTGAGCGTGTGCTCGGGCGATCTGGGTCAGGGCCAAGCGGCAAAATACGATATCGAGACGTGGATGCCCTCACGCAACGCGTGGGGCGAGACGCATTCGGCGTCGCGTTTCTATGACTTCCAGGCACGCAGGCTCAATCTCCGCTACCGCGACGAAAATGGCAAGACCTTGTTTTGCCACACACTCAACAACACCGTAATCGCTAGCCCGCGGGTGCTGATCCCGATCATGGAGCTGTACCAAAACGAAAACGGCTCAATCACGGTGCCCCCCCCACTTCGGCCGTACATGCACGGTATGGATCGCATCACCAAGCCTTGATTAAACAGCTTGTCACGTGCTATATCTGATGGCATCAATGTTCTCCATTCCGGTGGATCGCAGGTACGACAGGCATCTGTGTCTCACGGGTTGCAAGCAAGCCGTGCCACCCGGTCATGGCGATTAATTACGCCAGTTGCTCTAACTAGGCGAGCCTTGATCGCCGGTCGGCCCGGTACCGGTGGGTTTGTCGCCCTGTTGAGGCGGTCGACCACCACCGCGTCGTCTGCGTCGCCTGCGTTTTCGGCCACCTTCGGGCTCTGGCCCGCTATTCGTCGCTTGTACCGGGACGGCTGCGGGCACCGGTTTCGGCGCTGGAGGCCGACGTTTGGTGCGTACAGGCGGGGCCGCCGCGGCACGTGCCTCGGCTTGCTCGCGGAGCTTGGCGTCTTCCTCTTTGGTAAGCACGCGGATGTTCTCCAGGGGATAGGCGGATATTTTCCCCGAGCTGTCTAGCCGAACCAGCGCAAGCTGCGTGAGTATCTGCGTGTCGACCACGGTGCCGGGCCCGTCGTCTTCGGTCATAACGCGGGTTTGTCTCTTGGGCAAGCGCTTGCGCAAGGACTCATAGGTCTGGTCCTCGTAGCGGAGGCAGCACATGAGGCGCCCACAACGCCCAGATATCTTGGTTGGGTCAAGTGTGGCTTTTTGGACCTTGGCGGAGCGCATCGAGACGGGCTTGAGCACTTTGAGGAATTGCTTGCAGCAGCAGTATTGCCCGCACTTTTCGTAGTCCGCCACGAGCCTCGCTTCGTCACGCGCATTGACCTGGTGCATCTCAATGCGGGTCTGATACTCGCTGGCGAGTCGGCGGACCAACTCACGGAAGTCCACCCATTGCTCCGAGGTGTAATGGAAGATAACCCGCTCACCGCCGAGCAACTGCTCGACCTCGACGAGCTTCATGGGCAGGTCCATCTGGCGGATCATGTCCTTGGTGAACTTGATGACATCGGTTTTGCGTTTGTCGAGGCGGCTCTGCTCCAGGACGTCCTCGGCAGTGGCGATACGCAACACACGACCCTGGTTGGTAAACGGATAGTCCTTGCCCCCGGAGGCATCAATGTATTCAAGCAACTGCTTACGGCTGACGCTCTCGCCACAACCGGCGTTGGGGCAGGTGGTGGTGAGCATCTCGGCTAGTTCGATGCCACGGTTGGTACGGATGACCAGCTTGCTGCCGCAGCCGGGCTTGGCCTGACCGCTGTAGGGCAGCTCGGCGATCTGCTTCATGTAGCCGTAGCGGCAGACCATTGTCTTGGGCGGCTCGAGCTTTTCATAGACCTTGCGGTCCTCCTCGAGCATGATGGGTAACGGCGTGATCAAACCTGCCATGTGTATCAACTCCCGTAACTGAGCGGGCAGCGCGACTGTACCTGGACGACGACGTCTTGCGATCGACACACGGCGTGCACCTTGCGCTGCTTTAAAGCATTTTTCAGTTTCGTGTACGGCAGTACGGCTTAACGATCGATACTCTCTTTCATGCGGGACCGCTCCCTTACGGTCGCGGCTCGTCGTGGGGCCGTACACCAAATCAAAAAACGCTCTAGATTGTCATCGGGCGATAGAGGTTTTAATCCCGACGGTTGCCCGATCCACCGGCGGGGTCCAAACGCGGAAGTTGATTACCAAAGTATGGTATGCGACCGGGACGGCCAGGCCAAGGTGTTATACGCATTGAGCAGGAAACCCCTCCCTCACGGTCGGGGCTCGTTGCGTAGGGAGAGCGGCTCGTGGCGGTGACGCTCGAATTCAAACTGATCCATTACCATCGAAAACCCGCAACGCATAGCTGGCACAGGCTCGGTCAGGTAGCGGAACGGGTCAGGCCGAGGTCGGCATAGATGCGACGCGTGATATCTGAACGATTAAGCGTGTAAAAGTGGATGCCACGCGCCTTGTGGTCGAGCAGGTCGCGGCACTGCTGGGTAGCCCATTCCAGGCCCACCCGCTCGACGGCATCGGCATCGTCGCCGCAGCGCCCCACTAGACGGAGCAACTCGGCTGGGAACCGGGCCCCCGCGGCGAGTTCCGCCATGCGTTTCATGCCCGACGCTGTCGTGATCGGCATCAGCCCGGCGATAATCGGTACCCGGATACCCGCTAACTCGCACCGCTCGCAAAAATCATAGTAATCGCGGTTATCAAAAAACAACTGGGTACAGATGTAGTCCGCACCGGCGTCGACCTTGGCTTTGAGATGGTCCAACTCAAGGAGGCGGTTGGGCGTGGCGGGGTGCCCCTCGGGAAAGCCAGCGACACCGATACCGAAGCCTCGGCTGTCGGGGTGTGAGCCCTGGTCGTTGAACCGGCGGATAAACGCTACCAAGTCGGCGGCGTGCTGGAAGGCGTCGGCATCACGGTCGTAATTAGTCATATCACGTGGCGGATCACCGCCGAGCGCCAGGATATTAGAGACACCCTCTTCGGCGTATCGCTCAATGATTTGTTGGATATCGGCCTCGCTGTGGCACACGCAGGTGAGGTGCGGGATCGGGTCTAGGGTGGTGGCCTTCTTGATGCGCACGACGAGGTTGTGCGTGCGTTCGCGTGTCCCGCCGCCGGCGCCGTAGGTCACGGACACAAACTCGGGGCGCAGCGATTCGAGCTGGGCGATATTAGCATACAACTGCTGCGAGGCTTGATCGGTCTTGGGCGGGAAGAACTCGAAGGAGAACGTCGTAGCGTGTTTAGCGAAGATATCTTGAATGTGCATAACTGGATTTCAATTGATCTAACCGTATGGGTATGTTTATAGACTAGCATATCGGTCTACCCAGCGGATTTTCTCTAGAGAGAGGTGCGGTGCCGATCGACGAGAACGCTTGTTATAGATTCATTGAGCCATGTACAACCGCCGACGAGCCGTGGTGGATCTTGTGATCCCCGCCAAAGATGAACAAGAGACCCTCGCTGCGCTGCTGGGCGCTTTGCCTTGGGCAAATATCCGTCACGTGGTGGTGGCTGACAACGGGTCCACGGACCAGACCGCCAAGCTGGCCAGCGCGGGTGGCGCGGTGGTGGTCCACGAACCACACCCGGGGTACGGTGCGGCTTGCGGTGCGGGGCTGGCGTGGATCGCACAGCAAGATATGGTGCCCGACATTGTGGCGTTTATCGACGCGGACCTATCGGACGACCCGTGGCAATTGCCCCGGCTGTGCGACCCCATCACAGAGGGGCGAGCGGACCTGGTCATCGGCTCACGCAGGCGGCTGGCGCAACCCGGAGCACTGACGCTCACGCAGCGAATGGGCAACGCACTGGCGTGCGAGATGATCCGCGTGGCCACGGGGCACCGCTACACCGACCTGGGCCCGATGCGCGCGGTGAGGTGGTCGAGCTTGGTTGCGCTAGCGATGTCGGATCGGACGTGGGGCTGGACCGTCGAGATGCAGTACAAAGCTGTCACCCACGGGCTTCGGATCACGGAACTGGACGTGCCCTACCGACCCCGGCGCGGAGGTAAGAGCAAGATATCACGGTCGCTGATCGGTAGCGCTGGGGCGGGATGGAAAATCACCACGACCATCGCGCAATTGTGGTGGCAAGGCCGACGAGAGACTCACGCGGCTCGCCGAAAGGCGTGACAGCAGTTGTAGGAATACCACAACTGATCGGCGTGGATGATCACCTCATTCAACTAGAACCTATCTCAAAACCCAAACAATAGACATTGATACGGATCGCAAAAAGATTTGACCTACATCACGGGGCGTTGTGATTTACTGGAAAACAGTTCAAAAACGAGAATAGGCCAAAAGCTTTTGTGATCCGTATGATAACTGATCCACCGGTGTAAATCTTCGTCATTTACACTGGCTGACAAGCAGCCAGTGGCACCCAGGTCAAGCGGCATCGGGGGTTTTGGGATGAGTTCTAAATTAGAGCAACTTGCGTAATTATTCTCCATCTCCCCAAGAAGAAGGCAGGTCAATGACCTGCCCTACTCCAGAACTGACATGGCGATTATTTATGCAAGGTGCTCTAGGGCGTTTTTATATTTGATTGCAACCCTGCGTTAAGAGACCGCTCCCTAACGGTCGCGGCTCGCTGAAAATCCCGCATGCGAAATCAGAAAACGCTCTAATTCAACCAAATTAAAGATACGGCACGGGTTGCGATCAGCGACCCTGTTCGAGCAACGAGACGTCTTGGCGCCCGGCGTAGCCGGCCTCGATCTCGTGCCACGCACAGACGGTGTTCTCGCCTCGGTGCCAACAGAGGTATATCTCGCGGTCCTCGTGGACAGCGGGGAAGTCGAGCAAGCCACGCTCAAAGTCCTTGAGCTCGACGCCGACTAGGTGGAGTTCTTCGAGCAGGTCGTTGAGCCGGTCCATCGACTTGTCGTAGTCGTCCTGGAGCTGTTCCTGTTCGCGGGAGCCCTCGGTCATCTCGATATGTTCGCGGATGTCAACGGCGACCTTGTAGCAATCGGCGATCTCGTCGACGATCGGTGAGATATAGATCAATGCGCCGTTGGCCTCCGAGACGGAGAAATACTTCTTCCCCTTCTTGGGAGACCGGGTCGCTGTGGCAGACGCTTTCGTTGCGGAAATTTCTTCAGCGCACATGGGGTGGGTCCTAAAGTGAAAGTTTCAACAATTGGTTCCCTGTCCGACAGCCTGTCTACCGATCACTCGATTAACGAAAAGAACTATACGCACCACTTCATACGATTTCTCGCGTGCGATTGTTCGACCCGTGTGACCGGTTCTTAGTCCCCTATCGGCTGGGTTCAGGGGGTGATTTTAAATTTGAAAAAAAATGAAACAGATTTTGTTGATTTGTCTGCTTGTATGCGAAAAAAGCGGTCTGTAGCGTCGAATTAATCGTTACCGCCGGTTCGTCCGGATAAGGGCTAAAAAATTTAATAAAGCCGCTTAAACCAGGCTTTGCCCTTCACCCAACTCGCTGATAGACCACTTTAGCCTGCGGTATAAAGCGATTTTAAGGTCCAGCGTGACGCTGAAGACAAGCGGAACAAGGATCAGCGTAAACACCGTCGCGACGACCAGCCCCCCCACGATGACACTGCCGAGCCCCTTGTACAATTCGCTGCCCGAACCGGGCATCAGCACGAGCGGCAACATGCCACTGATGCTCGTGATCGTGGTCATGAACACGGGTCGCATGCGGGTACGTACCGCTTCGCTGATCGCTTGGCGTGGCGGCATGGGCTCGATCTTATCGCTCTCGGCTTGGCCAACGCCCTGCATAAAGTTCAACGCCTGGTGGACGATAAGGATGGCGTTGTTGACGACCACGCCGATAAGGATGACGAACCCGAGCATGGTCAACACGTCGAGTTGCTGAAGCGGGTCAAGCCAGTGCGCCACAGCCAGCCCCATGACACCCCCCACCGCCGCCAACGGCACGCTGAACATAATCACGAACGGGTAGAGGAAGCTCTCGAACAGCGCAGCCATGAGCAGGTACGTGACGATCAGCACGAGGAACATCCTGCTGCTGGTGAGGCTGGTGTAGCTGCGCAGGTCGGTCGAGCCATACCACGTGCCCAGAAGTGCGCCGCGGACCTGGACGAGCTTGTCCGCGGTACCCGCCAAGTCGAGTTGGACGCCCGACCCCAGGCTGCTGTCGGCATCCATCTGATCACGGATTGCTTCGATCTCACCGATCGCGGTTTCCAGCGGGACCCCGTCGGGAGGCGTGACGGTGAAAGTGATCGCACGCATCTGCTCGATGCGATTGATCTGCTGGGGGGCGTCGGTGTGGTCCAGGCTTGAAATCGCCGCGAGCGGAACCGTGGCGGCTGACCCGTCCTCGCCGCGCACTGCTACGGGGACCTGTCCCAGCGAATCGAGTGTTAACGGGTAATCGGGGTGGCGGACCAATATCAAATCGATCGATTCCCCTTCCAATCGGTAGTCACCGATGATGGCGCCGTCGACCAGTGCCTCGACACCGAGCCCCAGCGCAGCCACGTCGACGCCCAGGTCCTTGGCACGCACTTGGTCGATCTTGACCTGTAGCTCGGGGCCGGCGAGGTTAAAGTTCAACGGGTCGGGCCTGACCTTGGTGTGGCCGTACTTGGTGGTGAGTTGCGCATAGACCGCGTCTGCACCCGCACGCAGGCGAGATAAGTCTGTGCCGGTGACCTCGACGTCGACAGCATTACCGCCACTCATCCCCCTGCCAAAGATCGACGATTGCTGCGCAAAACCGAAGCTCCCGGGGATGGTACTCATGGCACCGCCGAGCACGGACTCGAGTGGCTTGATCAGTCCATCGTCCTTGCTGGAGCAACCCATAAAAATCGTGCCGCTCCACGAGACGAAAAAATAATTATCAATCGGCGGTACCGCCCCGTAAGGTTGACCGGTGGCGTAATTGATCACCGGACGGATTGCGGTGGCCTGCTCGACGGTCTGCGCCTCCCAATACGGTCGAACGCCGGTCTCGATGCGTTCACCGATGAACTGGTTGTGCTTGATGTTGTACGCGGGCGGCGTGAGCATGATGCCGAAGACCAGGTTTTTGTTGCCGTTGGGCAGGTATGACGCGGGCGGCAGGAGGATGGCGGTGCCGAGAATGGACGCAGCGGTAAAACCAGCGATAACGCCACAGCGGATTTTCATTCCCGCGCGTCCGGGAGCGGTGAGCGTATAGATGAGCTTGGAAAATCGGTTGGTGATCTCCCCGAGCCGATCGACCAGGCCATACAAGCTCGATAGCCGCGAGGCCTGTTTGCTGGGCGACACCCGCACCGCTCGCAGCCACCGCGCCGAAGCGCTGGGGATGACCGTGACGGAAACGATCAACGACAGTGACACAGCGGCGCAGATGGCCAATGCGATGTCGCGGAACAGTTGCCCCGCCTCTTCCTGGATGGTCAAGACAGGCAGAAAAACGGCCAGCGTGGTGAGCGTCGAGGCGAGTACGGCGCCCCATACTTCTTTCGTAGCGTCGTAGGAGGCTTGCATGGGGGTCTTGCCCAGACCCAGGTGACGGTCGATATTTTCCAAAACAACGATGGCGTTGTCGACGACCATACCCACGGCAAACGCCAGACCAGCGAGGCTAATCACGTTCAGGTTCCGCCCAAATGCGGTCATGGCGACGAACGTGCCGACGACGGAGACGGGAATCGCCAGTGCGATGATCGCGGTGGGCCGTACCTTGCGCAGAAAAAGCAGCAGCGCAACGACCGCCAGCGAGCCGCCGATCCAGAGGTTATTCTGCACAAGGGCCAGTGCATCGTAGATATAAACCGTCTCGTCGTAGACCTGTCGCAATTGCAACCCGTGGCCGTAGGCGGGCAGCACGTCGCGGTTGATCTCGTCGATGCGCCCACGCAAGCCGGTCATGACCTCGATGACGTTCGAGCCGGACTCGCGGATGGCGCTAAGCGCAAGCGCGGGCTTGCCGTTGGCACGGACGAAGCTGCGGCGTTTCTCGAGGCCCAAAACGACGTCGCCCAGGTCGGAGACTCGCACGGGTCCGCCATCGGTGTAGACCACGACGGTCTGGCGGATCTGATCCAGGTCGTCGTACTGACCCACGGTGCGCACGCGCACGTCCAGACGCCCGTCGGCTAGGTTGCCCGCAGAGACGTTGACGTTTTCAAGCCGAAGCGCGTTGCGCAGATCGCTAAACGTGATGCCACGCCGGGCCATGCGATTGGGGTCGATGCGGATCATCACCTGACGCTCACGGCCGCCATAGATGTTGATCCGGCTCAGGCCCGAGACCCGCTCCAAGTAGGGCTTAATCAGCTTATCAGCGACGTCGTAAAAACCCTGGATGTCATAGTCGTCATCGGTGCTGTCGAGGATGATCCAAGCGATCGAATTTTCGCTATTGGAGTCGGCAGCTGTGATCACCGGCTCGTCCACGTCCGGAGGGTACTCGGGCACCTCGCGCAGCTTGTCGGAGACCTCCTGGAGCGCTCGGTCCATGTTCGTACCGACGTAAAACTCGAGCGTGATCTCGCCGCGACCCTGCTTAGCTTCGGCGGTCATCTTCTTGAGGTTCGATACGGACTTGAGCTTGTCCTCCTGCTCCTCGACAACCTCGCGCTCGACCTCCTCGGGGCTTCGACCGGTCCAATCGGTCTCGACGGTGATCACCGGCTGGTCGACGTTTGGCACGAGCTGAATGGGGATCGTCACCACCGCGATGATGCCGAACAGCAGGATCAGCAAGACGCCAACGGTGACCTTGACCGGATTCGTAATGGCGAAGCGGATGTAGTCCATGAGTGGGATATCGTAGCGGGGCGACACTCGACAAGCATATTTTGCTACCGGATGTGTCTTGATTTGCTTAAGTACATCGTCAGCGCACGCGGACGAGGCAGTAGTTAAAATGCGGTTATGAAATTACTCGAACACCTGACGCAGACACCCGCGATCGCCGGCCAAGAGGATCGGCTACGGTCGCTGATCGAGCATGAGACGAAAGGCCTATTCGACGAGACGCGCGTCGATGCAATGGGCTCACTGATCTGCGTGCGCAAGGCTCGGAGCCGAAAGAAATCGACTACACGCAAAAATAGACCGCTTCGCGTCATGCTCGCGGCGCACATGGATCAGATCGGCTTCGTCGTGCGGCATGTCGACGCGAAGGGGTTCCTACGGGTGCATAGCGTCGGGGGATTCGACACGCGAAACCTCTTCGCTCGGTTGGTCACGGTCTGTACCAGCTCAGACGATCTGCCCGGTGTGCTCAACCCCGCGGGACGACCACTCCACATCGCCACCGAAGACGAGAAAAAGAAGGTCCCCACTATCAGCGACCTCGTGGTCGACCTGGGATTACCAGCCAAAGAAGTTCAAAAGAAGGTGAAAATCGGCGACATGGTCGTGATCCAGGCGCCGTTCACACAAGTGGGCAAGACCGCGGTAGCGCAGGCGATGGACAATCGCGTCGCCTGCTGGGTAGCGATCGGCGCGATCCAGAAGCTCGCTGGGGTCGCTGGGCGCATCTCCAAGGGCCGCCGCACGAAAGGCACGGGTACGACCGGCCACGGGTGCGAAATTTATTGCGTGTTCACGGTGCAGGAGGAGGTGGGCTGCCGCGGCGCGGGGCCTGCTAGCTACGGTATCGACCCCGACATTGTCATCAGCCTCGACACCACCTTGTGCGTCGATACGCCCGGAGTGCCCGACGATCAGTGCGTGACCGTGCAGGGCGACGGTGCGGGGCTGCTGGTCATGGACTCGTCGATGATCAGCGACGCACGACTGCTCGGTGACTTTGAACGTGTAGCCAAAAAAAGCAAAATCAAATGCCAGCGCACGATCCTGCCGCGTGGTGGTAACGACGGCGCGACGTCGCAGCGTGCCGCTCAGGGCCGACGCACCCTCGCACTGGTCTGCCCGACGCGCTACATCCACACCGTCACCGAGATGGTGCACCTCGACGACCTACACGCCTGCCGCGACCTCCTGGCGGCGTACCTGGCGGTGGTGTCCTAGTTTGAATATTGGGGAAGATTTATCACTGCAAGATGTTGGCGGAAAATGGATTTAAACGAAGAAGATTAGAGCACTTTGCGTAATTATTCTCCATATCCCCAAGAAGAAGGCAGGTCAATGACCTGCCCTACTGACATGGCGATTATTTATGCCAAACGCTCTAAGATAAAAAAAGACCGCTTGCTAACACGCGCGGCTCGTTACGGTGACACTCGGATTCAAACTAGGACACGACCTACTTGGCACAGGCGGTTTGAACACGGCCGACTTGATGGGCATCAGAGCATTTTCTCAATGGGTAGAAGGAATTGAAAGGACTTCACAATGAGTCGCGACCGTGAGAGCGAACCCATTGGAGCCAAAAAACCGCTTGCTGACGCGCGCGGCTCGTTAAGATACCCGTATGCGAAATCAGAAAATGCTCCAATGTGCTAAGATCACAGGGCGTGATCCATCGTGATGGAATTGGTATTGTTGCGGTGCTATTCGCGGGGTGTAGCTCAGCTTGGCTAGAGCGCCTGCTTTGGGTGCAGGAAGTCGTCGGTTCGAATCCGGCCACCCCGATTAGATCAGTTATTCATTTCTAAACATAGACTGGCGGCGTCCGGTTTAAATAGGAGGCTCCCTCGCTCTGCCAAGGGACCACAAATCAGGCACGATGATAAATATAAAAAAGAAAGAGGCCATATCATATTCGATCATCTTTTTTGGATTCCTTTTCTTAATCCTCTTTGATGGCTCATTCTCCTTCGCAAAACCGAATGCCAAACTTCTTATTGTTTCTATCCCTTTATTTCTTGTTCTCTCCTGCGCCGTTAAGCTCGTCGGCCTGAAAAAAACCGCATTTTTACTGATCCCATTTCTGACGGTTTTCTTCCTGTTCGAAACAGGGTCACGTGTGTGGCTGTCGCACTTCGCGTCTCGCTCGATGCGGAAAGCGTTCCTCACGCCGTTCACCGCCCCAAAAGACTTAGGAACGGAAAACGTCTACACGCCTCATCATTACACCCTGTACAACCTCATGCCGGATTTAAAACTGCCTGATGGGACAAGGCACAATCACCTGGGCATGCGCGACCATCGAGAATTAAAGGGTAAAAATGGCGACATCAGAGTGGTCTTCATCGGCGGCTCCACCACCTATACCATAGGGATCAAGGACAATGAGAATATATTTTCTTATCGCCTGGAAAAGCTATTAAATGAATTTTATGAAGACCTGCTGCCGGATGGCCACATCCAGGTGATCAATGCCGGCATGGGCGGCGCCACCTCCGCTGAGAATCTGCTTAGGCTGGTATTCTTTGTTTCAGAATTGCGTCCCGACCTGGTTGTCATTCAACACGGCCTGAACGACGTTTGGCCACGTGTCTGGGGTGACATCCAATCAGACTTTTCTAATTATCGCAAGCGTTGGGGGCTGCCTGATTATTTCCTGGAAAAACCGATTGCCTACGGATTACTCCGTGCCACCGTCGATCACTCCGTGCTATTAACTTTTGTATCAAGAAAACTAGGGCTCATCAGCTTGTCATCAATAGGAACGATGATTACACGCAGCGACGTCGCGATAAGCGATTCATCCTTAGACACAAACAGCGCCCAGTACTTTGAACGCAACACTCAATACATGGTGGCAATCTGTAAATCCATGGGGGCCAAAGTCCTCTTGGCAACCGAGGCTTATACCGAAACCTCCGGCAAGGCGAGGACCACCGCCATGCCCGAACACAATCAGATTCTTTCTGAAATAGCTCAAGAAGAAGGCGTGTTATTCTACGATTTCCATGCCGATATGACTAAGGATAGCGCACACATGCCCGACGGCAGGCATGTCAACCAAGCGGGGTCCGACCTTAAGGCCGACCTCTTCCATGCTTTCCTTTTGAAGGAAAATGTCATACCCACATTAATTCGCAAAACAGATTAAACGCATTCGGATTAATCCTTGTGCGTACACAACGAGCCGCGACCGTGAAGGAGCGGGCTAGAGCAACTTGCGTAATTATTCTCCATCTCCCCAAGAAGAAGGCAGGTCAATGACCTGCCCTACTCCAGAACTGACATGGCGATTATTTATGCAAGGTGCTCTAATTGGAGACAAAGACCCGCTTGCTGTGACGCGCGAGGTTCGTTGAGACTCACGCATGCGAAATCAGAAAACGCTCTAGACCCGCTGCTTTATCGAAACCGGATACCACGGGTGTGTTCACCCGTGGCTAAGTGGCGGTACCGCTCGGATTCAAACTAGACATGATAACTGCTGCACAACCGTCAAATCATACGCATTGCGTATGGTTCTAGCGCATTGTAACGGATGTAAGTGATTGTCTGTTTTGCCTTCGCGTTCGCAGATGCCACGCAAGTATTAATCTTGATTGGTATCAGTCCGAGGCTTGGTTCCCTCGGGGCCGAAGGTGATCTTGTCGGTTCCCAGTGCCCCGTGCCCGGTGTCACCCATGCCGCCAAGCAAGCTCTCACCGGTCTGCCGTTCGTCCGCCGCCTTGCCCGACGATGCAGCAGCAGCCTCTGCGTTTGCTGACTGGTCACTGGTCCATTGTGCCCGCTTGAGTGACAAGCCGATCTTGCGGTCTTCGAGGTCCACCCGGAGGATCTTGACCTCAACCTCTTGCTGCTCTTTAACGATTTCGTGTGGGTTCTCGACCTTGTGATCGGCTAGCTCGGAGATGTGAAGCAGCCCTTCGAGGTCGTCCTCCAACTCGACGAACACGCCGAAGTTGGTGATCTTGGTGACCTTCCCCTTCACGATCATGCCCGGCTGGTAGTGCGTGGGGATCTGCTGCTTCCACGGGTCCTCGTACATCTGCTTGTAGCCCAGCGAAATCCGCTGCTTGGACTGGTCCACCTCCAGGACGATGCACTTGATTGTATCGGCCTTCTTGAGCATCTCGTTGGGGTGCGTAAGCTTCTTGGTCCACGACAGGTCCGACACGTGAAGCAGGCCGTCGATGCCCGGCTCGATCTCGATAAACGCGCCGTAGCTGGCAAGGTTTCGCACCTTGCCCTCGACCACGGTGCCCGGCGGGTATTTCTGTGCCACCAGCTCCCACGGATTGACCTCGGTCTGTTTCATTCCCAAGCTAATCTCGAGCTTGTCTTTGTTAATGTCCATCACGATGACGTCGATCTCATCGCCTACGCAGACCAGTTCGCTGGGGTGATTGATCCGCCGGGTCCAGCTCATCTCGGAGATATGCACCAAGCCCTCGACACCCTCTTCGAGCTTCACAAACGCGCCGTAGCTCATGATATTGGTCACTGTGCCCACGACCTTTGAGCTGACGGCGTACTTGCCCTCGATCGCGTCCCACGGGCTGGCTTCCTTCTGCTTGAGCCCCAGCGCGATCTTTTCCTTTTCGTGATCGATATTGAGCACCTTCACCTCGATCTGCTCGTCGATCTTGACCAAGTCGGACGGGTGATTCACCCTGCCCCAACTCATGTCCGTGATGTGCAGCAACCCGTCCACGCCACCCAAGTCGATAAACGCGCCGAAGTCGGCGATGTTCTTGACCATGCCGGTGATCAGGTCGCCTTCCTTGAGTGTGGATAGCAGCTTCTTGCGGGCATCGGATCGCTCGTCTTCGATCAGTTTTCGTCTGCTGATAACGATATTGCGACGGACCTGATCGATCTTGAGTATCTGTGCGCGTATCTGCTGGCCAATGAAAGCACCGATGTCACCGGGCCTACGGATATCCACCTGCGACGCGGGCAGGAAGACGGGGACCCCGATATCGACGAGCAGGCCGCCTTTGATCTTGCGCATGACCCTGCCGGTCACTTCGTCGCCTTCTTGGTTGTTGTCAATGATCCGCTGCCACCCGCGTATCCGATCGGCTTTGCGTTTCGATAGTATCACGGTGCCGCCGTCCGGCGCCATGTCTTCGAGCATCACCTCCATCGTATCGCCGATCTCGACCGCACTGGGGTCCTCAAATTCGCTGCGATCGAGCACCCCTTCGCTTTTGAGCCCCACCTCGACCAAGAAGCCGTCGCCGACTTTGCCGATGACCTTGCCGGTAAGGATCGATCCGGGCTTAAAATCACCGATCTGACCAGATAGCAGACCGTCCATCTCCCCGTTTGCAATCGATTCACCCAGTTCTGCAGCTACCATCGCTTCGGCATCCGCGTCCTCGATACCCAATTCGGCGATCAAATTCCTATCGACCATGTCAAGATTTCCTTACTGTTTTAGACTCGGAAAAAACGTTTTACACGTTCCGCCGCGTCTACCGTGGCCAGCTACCTACCCACAAGCCTCACCACACCAAAGGGGTTAATAAAACAATTGCCGGACACCCGTTGTACCGACTTTTGCTTGCATCACCGTGGGATATCCCTAGCTGGGCGTGTCGTGGCTATACGCTCTCACAGCCCGGCACGACCCATGCCCGATCACCCACACAGACGCAAGTTCTGCATTATAAGACGCATCGGTTTCTTTGCGAACCCACCCCCACGGTCATGCCTACGTGATCGTGGGACAGATTGAATATTTGAAAGGGATACCATTTGAGATGCTGGCAACAAGGGCTTTGAAAACAGCAGAAGACCGCTCCCTCACAGTCGCGGCTCGTGGCGGTGACGCTCGAATTCAAACTGACCCACTACCCCTTATGCCCTGCCGTTACTGTGTTTGCAACTAAGCTGACGGGCGTACTCGACGGCATTGTGGAACAACTTCAACCCCGCGGAGGCCTCGCCGGCGCGAGTTGGAGCGACAGTACGGGTCCACAGCGGGTGGTGCGTCAGGTCTGTATATCGCTCCGGGTGCGGCATCAAGCCCAGCACCCGCCCCGACGGATCACAGATGCCAGCGATGTCACCCACCGAGCCGTTCGGGTTAAACCCCAGCCCGCTAACCCCGTCCTCACCAAGACCAAGCAAATCCGACGAAGCGTACCGCAGCGCCACCTGCCCATTGAAGTCAAACTGCTCTAGCACCTGCTGCGATGCGGTCACAAATCGACCCTCGCCGTGCGCGATCGGCAGGTCAAACCGACCTAATCCACGCGTCCAGACGCAAACGGTATCCGTGGGTACCTCCAGCCCAACCCACTTGGCTACAAAACGACCACGGGTGTTGTCCGTAAGCGTCACCGTTTGACTTGCTTCGGTAGCCTCGCCTTCCCCTGTCGGGTCAGGGAGCAAACCCAGCTTGACCAAGACCTGAAAGCCGTTGCAGATGCCGATCACTGCAGCACCGCGCTCGATCGCCACGCGCAACGGGCCCAACAGCCGATGGCGTAGACGATTCGCAAGAATACGACCCGCAGCAATATCATCGCCGTAGCTAAACCCGCCTGGTACGCCGATCAGACCTGCCCGCTCGATCTGAGTGGGCTCTTCGATCAGCTTATTCAGGTGTACGGTAACGGGGTCGGCACCCGCGAGTTCAAAGGCATGTGCCAACTCACGATCGCAGTTCGTGCCCGCTGTGCGGATGATGAGTGCTACAGGTTTCATCGCTGACCATCATATCAATCCCAATTGAAACCCGTCCGTGTTGACGAATGCCCGAGCACGACAGCCAATCACTTACGACATCACCACCGCGCTAGTGGTATCTATCAATACCACCCGATAACCCACTCCAACGTCCTGATAACCCAGTAAAAACCTTGCGGGCTAGTTATTTTACTTAGCCTATGTCGCGATTTTGCTAATGCAATACCTCTATATGCATCCGAAATAATCCGATGGTTTCTTAGACAGACGTCTTTTTATCTGTGTTTCGGCTCCAATATTCCGGGGCTATATACATTCATGGATCTTCGCACTGCCGTGGAGAATGCCTCGACGTGTCAAAGGAAACAGCCACCCAACCTGATCCCGGCGCTTCCAAACAACGGCGATCCACACCGCACGGTAAAACAACACCGCGAACCCACGGTCCGGAGGCACTCTCCCATCACTTCCATTGGCTGCGCTGGACCGCTGGACTCACAGCGCTTTGTGTAGCACCACTGATCCTATTGGCATTGGGCGCTGACCTGTCAACTGCCACGCCAAGACTCACTCCACAAGCTCTTGCACAATTGACCACATCCGAACTGACCGACGCGATGCACCTGGCTCTGCGTGGGAGCTTCACCCATACCCTGCTCGAATGGTCGGCCCTGTGCGCGGCGATCTTTGTGGGCATACTCGCGTTTGTGCAGTTCCGCCTGACCCGTGAGTCATCCCTGCCAATCATCGGCATGGCGCTGATGTGTGCCGGTGCGATGGACGCATTCCACACGTTCGCCGCTGACCGCCTGATCCACGCTGTGGCAGACAACCGAGACCTCATCCCGTTCACCTGGGCTCTGTGTCGGCTCTTCAACGGCATGATCCTCATGATCGGTGTTGGGCTGTTCGTGTTCAGGGACACACGTAAAACGATCCGCAATCGCGGCTGGCTCATTCCCGTAATCTGCACGGGATTTGTCGTATCAGCTTACTTCGTCGTCCACTTCTGCGCGTCGTCTAATACCCTCCCACAGACGATGTTCGCCGACGCGATCATCAAGAGGCCATACGACATCCTCCCGCTGGTACCCTTCCTGATCTGCGGGATCGTGATATTCCCGCGATATCTTGGGCGTAACCAGACACCGCTTGCTTACGCGCTGATGCTGTCGCTGATCCCGCAGATCGCGGTCCAACTCTATATGGCTTTTGGATCGTTCAAGCTACACGATTCGGCATTCAACATCGCTCACGCACTCAAAGTCGTTAGCTACATCGTCCCAGCCATCGGTTTGATGATGCAGTACGTCCAATCTTTCAGCGAACAAAAACGCTTGACCGCAGAGCTGACGGAATACGCCGACAACCTACAGGTCGCCAAAGATGACGTGGAGGCTCACGCGATCGAGTTGGCAGCCAAAAGCCTGCAACTCGAGCAGGCACACGCCGCCTCCGAAGCCGCCACGCGATCCAAGAGCGAGTTCCTGGCGAACATGAGCCACGAGATCCGCACACCCATGACCGCGATACTCGGGTACACCGACCTGCTGCTTGAAGAAACGGGGCAAAACAACGTATCGCCCCAGCAAGTCGAATCCATCCGAACGATCCAGAGAAACGGCAATCACCTGCTAACCATCATCAACGACATCCTCGATCTTTCGAAGATCGAAGCAGGCAAGATGGACATCGAGAACATCAAATGCTCACCATGTCAGGTCGTCAGCGATGTGGTGTCGCTGATGCTCCACCGCGCCGAAGGCAAAAATCTGACGATCGAAGCGGTGTACGAAGGCGCCCTGCCAAAAACAATCTCCAGCGATCCGACCCGGCTACGCCAGGTCTTGGTTAACCTTGTCGGCAACGCGATCAAATTCACCGAGCACGGCGGGGTCCGCATTGTCTCTAAAATGAGCGACCCACCCGACGCTGAAAGCCCACACATCCAATTCGACGTGATCGACACGGGCATCGGGATGACGCAAGAGCAACAAAGCAAGCTCTTCCACGCGTTTGCTCAAGCAGACACGTCCACCACACGGAAATTCGGGGGCACCGGCCTGGGCCTGACCATCTCTCGCAGGCTCGCTCAAATGCTAGGCGGAGACATCGCAGCCAAGAGCACGCCGGGACAAGGTAGTTGCTTTACCGTCACCATTGCGACCGGACCACTCACCGGCGTCCCGATGGAACACGTGACCCTCGACGCCCTGAAACCAGAGACACAAGCCCCCGCCACACCAATAGTCTCAAACAACCAAATCAACGGACGCATCCTGCTCGCCGAAGACGGCCCGGACAATCAACGGCTAATATCATTCGTACTCCGAAAAGCTGGCGCGACCGTCGAAATAGCAGAAAACGGACGCATCGCATACGAAAAAGCGATGGCCGCTTCCCGCGCCGGACAACCGTTCGGCGTCATCCTCATGGATATGCAGATGCCCGAACTCGACGGGTACTCCGCGACCCGGTTGCTTCGGCGTGATGGTTACACAGGCCCCATCATCGCACTGACCGCACACGCCATGGACGGCGACCGCGACAAATGTCTCGACGCCGGGTGCAATGACTTCGCCACCAAGCCGATCAACAAAACGACCCTCATATCGCTCATTGCCCACTACCTGCAATACCACCAAGACCACGCATCAAAACCTCATACCTGAACATCGCCTCATCACACACCAGGCCGAGTTGTCGGTGGTGAAGCCGATTGGCGAAGAATCCAGCCGGACTACTCCTATTTTGCCGCACTGTACCCGCCGAGTCTCGCACGGGTAGAATGCCCCCGTGACGCAACAAAACCCGTCCAATTCTGCCATGGACCGCTTGGTGACCCAGCTAAGCAGACTGCCGAGCATCGGCAAACGATCCGCTCAGCGGTTGGCGTTTCACCTGCTCAAATCGCCGGCACAGGACGCGGCAGAACTCGCCGCTGCCATCACCGACCTCAAGCAAAACGCCCGACACTGCTCCGAGTGCTTCAACCTGACCGAGTCCGACCCGTGCCCGATCTGCGCCGATCCCAAGCGTGACCAAGCCACGATCCTCGTCGTCGAACAGCCCAGCGACATCGCCGCCTTCGAGGCAACCGGCACCTACCGCGGTGTGTACCACGTTTTGATGGGCAGGCTGTCGCCGCTCGACGGCTTGGGTCCCGGCGAGTTGACCGTCGAGCCGTTGCTGCGGCGCGCAAAGCCAGCCGCACCTCAAGCCGACCCCACCACCGCCGCGGCATCAGACCCGGGCTCATCGGCTAAACCCACACACAGCAGCCCGCCCGTGCGCGAGGTGATCCTAGGGATGGGCCCGACCCTCGAAGGCGACGGCACCGCGCTGTACCTGGCACAGCGGCTGCAGGAATCGGGTGTGAACGTAACGCGGCTGGCACGGGGGCTACCCACCGGCTCAACGCTCGAAATGGTCAGCAAAGCCGTATTGTCCGACTCAATCCAGGGCCGACACGCCATGCCGGTTGATTAATCCAGGCTGATAACCGATCTTCATAACATGGGGCCCGCCGATTCAGCCGGATGCCCTCTAACAACCGTGAACGACCGATAACACCCCCGCCTATGCGTATCGACACCGGACAATACCTGCGCATCGACCAGCGCATGAAGCTGGCGCCCCGAATGATCCAGTCGATGGAGATCCTCCAGCTACCCGCCCTGGGGCTCGAGGAACGCATCGAACAGGAGTTGACGAATAACCCCACGCTCGAGCTGCGCGAGCCCGACGACGACGATCAGGACCGCGATCAGCAGCAAGCACAGGAGCAGCGTGACGCCAGCGAGGGCGAGCGTGAACTGGTCGTTAAAGACGAGTCGGTCGACCCCAGCCACACCGACGACTTTGAACGGCTCAGCAACATCTCCGAAGCGTACGGCGAGGCCTGGGAAGCCAACAACTACGAAACCGGGGGCAGCTACCAACGCGCCGCCGCCTCCGAGGAAGGCGACAAGAAGCTCGACGCCATGGCCAACACCGCGGCGCGTGCCATGAGCCTGACCGATCAACTGCTCGCACAGTGGGGTCTGGTTGAAACCACCACCGAGATCGACAGGGCCGGCCAATACCTTATCGGATTCATCGACGACGACGGCTACCTCCGCACGGACACCCAATCGCTGCTAGACCAAGCACCCCCCGGCATCACACAGGAACACCTCGAGCAGGCACAGGCGCTGCTCCAACACAGCCTCGAGCCGGTCGGTATCGGTGCCTGTAACCTGCGCGAGTGCCTGCTGCTTCAGATCGACGCCAAAGCGCGTGCCGCCACGGACGGGCACGACCCGCAGTTTGAACGCCTGTTGGTCGATCAATTCCTCAAGGACATCGAAGCCAACCGCTTACCCCGCATCGCCAAAGCCACCGACCACACCATCGACCAGATCAAGTCCGCCATCCTAGGCCTACGCCGCTACCACCCCCACCCCGGTCGTCTGCTCATTGAGGATCGCCCCCGCATCATCAGGCCCGACGCCATCATCGAGTACGACGAAGACGAAGACCGCTACACCGCACGACTCACCTACGAGCGTGTGCCCAATCTCCAGATTAACCGCCGCTACCTCAAGATAATCCGCGAGCAGAATATCGACCGCCAAACCCGCCAGTTTATCGGTAATAATCTCCGCTCCGCTCGCTGGCTCATCGACGCCATCCAACAACGGCACAGCACCATGCTCCGCGTGATCAACGTCGTGCTCGACGCGCAGCGAGAGTATTTTGATCAGGGCACCCAGCACCTCAAGCCCCTGCCCATGACACTCGTCGCCGACCAGTTGGGCATCCACGTCGCCACGGTTAGCCGAGCGGTCAGCGAAAAGTATCTCGAAACACCACGCGGGATCGTTCCGCTGCGCATGTTCTTTTCAGGCGGCACCGAAACGGAAAGCGGCGACCATATGAGCTGGACCGCCATCCAGGCAAAGCTTGAACAAATCATCAACGAAGAGGACAAATCAAACCCATTGAGCGACGATCAACTCGTCGAAAAGCTCAAAGAACGAGGCATCGACATCGCCCGCCGCACCGTCGCCAAGTACCGCAAGCAGCTCAATGTCCCCACAGCGCGCCAGCGCAAACAGTATTAAACCGATCCGATCCCGCGCCTCGTTGCCTTACCGCTTCACCACACCATGCCCGTCATCACGCTCACCACCGACTTCGGCACCACCGACGCCTACGCCGGCGCTATGAAGGGCGTGATCCTCGGCATCGCGCCGCACGCCACGATCGTTGATATCTCGCACGGCGTCCCGCCGCGGGATGTTTTGGCCGGCGCACTGCTGCTCGAAGCCGCTGCGGACCATTTCCCCGAGGGCACCATCCATGTCGCTGTCGTTGATCCAGGCGTCGGTAGTGATCGTGACCAGATCGCCATCCGCACCACACGCAGCTACCTGGTCGGCCCGGACAACGGGCTTTTTACCCTCATCCTCGCACAGCAGCCCCTGCTCGAAGCCGTGCGCCTGACCAACCCCGACTACCACCGCCACCCGGTTAGCGACACGTTCCATGGCCGAGACATCTTCGCACCCGTGGCAGCGCACCTGGCAAACGGCACACCCATCACCCAACTCGGCGAACCCCACACCATGCCCGTGTTGCTGTCCTTTCCGCAGCCGACCGCTACCCCAGACGGCCTGGAATTACACGTCGTCCACGTCGATCACTTCGGCAACCTAATCACCGACCTGTCCCGAGAGCGCTTCGAGCAATGGTGCCGCGAGTTAGGCCACAGCGACGACCAACCGATCGCCATCCAGATCGGTTCCCACGCTATTGAGAAGATTAGCCGGACCTTTTCTGATGCTACGCCGGGTGAGTTGCTCACCTACTTCGGGAGTAGTAACCGCCTCGAAATCGCTGTGCGCAATAGCAACGCCGCTCACACACTCCACGCACACGTCGGCACAACCGTCCACCTCCGTAGACACACCGGGCAAGGTCGATAACACACCCTCGCCAATACCCCCGGCTGGATTCGAACCAGCGACCTGCGGATTAGAAGTCCGCTGCTCTATCCAACTGAGCTACGAGGGCGTCTATCCTTCATTTATACACCACCTGATAGTAGATCGTCTTGTACCGGGCCCCGTCGATGGTAAATCGCCCGCCTACGATCGGCACCGTCCGGTCTGTTCGCCTACCGTCGTGGTCGAGCACGTAGACCACCGCTTCGCCAGGGCGGTCGATCGTAATCGTCGCGCGGATCGGCTCCACCACCACCGGCGGGCCTCCGATATCTATTACCTCCGTCCGATCGCCGCTATACCGCATGCCGGTGTTCTTCGCCCTGCCGACCGCGTTGACCAAAATCGACTCGCTCGTCGCAATCGTCTTGTTGCGCCCCATCGCCGTAACGAGCACCACCGCGAAATCGGTATCCACGTTAATCGTCACGTCACCGAGTTCATGTTCAACGCCCCGGCCAAACCCCACCACGCCCCGCGTCGCCGGCGTGTTGACCGTGAAATACCCCTTGCCCGAGCGCACCCATTTCAGTTGACCCGTGTTGCTCGTGATCGTCTGTCCGCTAACGTGCCCCTCCAGGTTCGTCTGTTCCTGCCGCGTCGTCGGCGTATCGACAAACTCGACCCGCATCGGCCCGACCGCCAGCGCCTCGGACGGCACCGGGTTATCGAAATAATTTGCTGTGCTATCCGGGTCGCCCGTTCCACCTCGTTCGCCCCATGTACCGTCCGAAAAACTATCGACGTGAACCTTCCGCGTCATTACCGGGTCGCCCTGTTTCACATCGCCGCGATGCACCATACGCGCCAATGACGGGTACAGCCCGATCTGCGTGGGGCTATCGATGTTGTAAACGGATCGGTTGTGTATCGTCCCCGGGAACCGCCCGCGCGACTCGAAGTGATACGACGCGTCCCACCCGCCCAAGCCCATACCGTACACCGCCACGATCGCAGGCCCCTCCGCCACCCACTCGTTGGGGACCCTGCTGATCCACTCCGACATCGCGAATGGTCGCCCCGCCACCTGCTCAAGCCCCGCCGACAACAGACCCGATCCCGGACGAGACAGCATCGAATCCGTCACTACCGCGCCCTTGGTCAGCACATGGCCCGTCTCCCCGCCAAAGTACCGGTGCCTGTCGACGATACCCATCCGGGCATCGGATTGCAGGTTGTAATAATGGCTCACACCCGCCCCCGCCTTCCAGCAGCTACCGACGATCGGGCCTTGGTACCCCGTATCGCGGATCGCTTTCACGAACCGTTCGTAAAACTTGTTCTGCGTCTCGTACAGGAACCGGGCTGTATCCGATAGGCGTTTCAGCGTGCCTCTGCCCCTTTCGTTGCGTATCCCGTCGGGGCCGAACCACCAATCGTGTGCGATCGGGTAGATGTTCCGCTTGTCGAGGTGTTCGTCTTTTTGAAATTGTGGGAATGCGTTGAGCGCTCTATAGCCCCACGCCTCGACCAGACCAGCGTGCGAGCCGTATTTCTTCTTTAACCAATCCGAAAACAACTCGCGAAACAATCGCTTGTACGCCGGGCATTTGTTGGCCTTCTTGAGCGTCACCGGGAAGAAGATGTCGTCTTCGTTCTGTAACTCGACGAACGCCAACGCCGGATCGTCCGCGTAACGCAGCCCGGTGTACGGGTTGCGATGGTTGAGCATGTTAACGGTTAGCTGGATGTGCAGGTCCTGAAGGTCGTATGCGAAGTTGACCAGCCCCGCGGTGGTCCCGCCTGCACTCATGATCTGCTCGTAGGCGATGATTTTGTCTCGGTCGCCGGGTCGCAGCTCGTGGCCGTAGATGTGGCTCCAACCGTAGTAGATGCCCTTGCGCCGCAATTGATCGCAGTAGTTGTCGAATCGATCCAGGCCCTCGGGGTCGAGCACGGTCGAATCGTCGGCGCTGCCAATACCTCTGCCGGGGCCGTGGTATGTAAATTTGTGCATGCGGACGCAATTGACGCCGTACTTGGCGTAACGCGCAGCACGGAACCGTGCCACGCTCTGCTGCGGCGCACAGTAGCCACTGATGTTGTTGATTCCCCAGAACCTGATCGGTTGGCCGTCCACGAATACGAACCGATCACCGTCGATCTGCACGAACCCGTGCTTGCCTGCCGGTCGATCGAGCCAATCGCTCATGTCGATGGCGCTGGGCCCGACGTCGTCGGTCGGGTCGAACGCCCACCAGACTTCCCCCGTTGTGGGCTGCCCCATCGCCGAAGCCAACCACAACCGTGCTGCTACACCGATCCAAACGCCTGCCACAGCCAAGACCTCCCAAGCTAGAGGCGGTTTGATTTTAGCGCATTCTCAATTGACCCGTGGCATACACCACGAGCCGCTCTCCGTCAGGGAGCGCGGTAATTTGTTGTAACCAAACGCTACAAATGCGTTGCGAATGCTTTCGTCACACCTACACCCGCGATCGGTGCAGCGAGTTGAGAAGGTCGCGCTGCTCGATGATTCCCACCACCTGCCGCGAGTCCGGACCCGCGACCACGGGCAACCAACCCATATCACGACCCTCAAACACACCCAACACTTTCTCTAACGGCGTATCGACATAAACAGCCGGCGCATCGGGATTGCATAAGTCCTGGGCTGTGACCAAATCGGCCAGCACGGGATCATAGATGAAATTTCGCAGATCACTGTAGTGGATCACGCCCACCAGCGCACCGTCGTCGTCCACGACAGGGAAGTGGTCAAAGCTCGATTGCTCCATCACCCGCAACACCTCATCAAATTTGGCTGAGACCGGGATACACTTCACGTTTGTCCGCATCAGGTGCCGCACCTGCAGAGGCTCATCGGTGCCGCTCCCCTTCGCCGACCCGATACCCAATACCCGCATCAGCGCCTGAGCCGTCAGGGCCATAATCGATTGACCAGCCCCACTCGTCGGTGTGCTACGGCGCATCAGAGTGACCGCCTTCACCTCGCCACAAGCGACCACCAGCCGCTTGAGCAGGATCGGTCCGCACACCTCGAAGACCACCGCCGAACCGAGGATCGTCGTTACGAAGGTTTGCTGCGCCCACTGGTCCTGCCAATGCGCCGCCACAAAGTCCGCCAACCCCACCACCAAAGACGCTTGACACAGCAGCCCCAACCCAAGCCTCGGCTCCGAGCCACCGCCGCTCCACTTCACACCCAGCCACGTCCCCACCAGCTTCCCAGCCGCCCGACAAACCACGTACATGATCCCGATCCCACCCAGATGCCACAGGTCTTCCAGGTGCAGCTGATAACCCGCCAGCGCGAAGAACCCCACAAACAACGGCGGGGCCACCATCTGCAACGCCGACTCAAGTCGCTCCGGATCGAGCGCGATATTCGTGAACACCGCCCCCAGACACAGCACCGTCAAGAGATAGCTATACGAAAAACCGACGTGTTCGAGCAGCCACCGCTGACCCTGGCCCAAGATAATCAGCGTCGTAACCAAGATCAGAAGCGTTTCGGCAACGGGCAGCTTCGCGTGCGCCACACTCACCGCAAACCCCAGCCCGATCCCTAACAGAACGCTACCCACACTGCCAAGCAATAGCCCCAGCCACACACCGCTGCCCGTAAGCGTCTCGCTGTGCACACCCCCGACAAGAACCATCAGCAAAAAGAAGACCTGGAAACCCACGATACACAGCACGTCGGCAAATCCTGTCACACCCAGCACTGACTGTGCCACCGTGCCCTTGGCTTCATATTCACGCAGCGTCACAAGCGTGGCCGCCGGTGCAGTAGCGGTAGCGGCAACACCCAACAACAACGCCAGCGTCGCCGCGGTACCTACCGACACAGAAGCGCCGCTCACCAAAACAGCCGCGAACACCCCCACGAACACAAAAATCAATGTCACGACCCCACCCGCGACGCCGATACGAAACATCCGCCAACCCACAGCCTTCATGTGCCGCGACTCGAAGACCCTGCCGATCATAAACAGCACCAGCCCCAGCGCCAGGTCTTTGATCGCCTGCAGCGGCTTATAGGCATCGGCTAGCGCCACCGCTTGCGAGCTACCGTCCTCGACACCCAGCAGCACCGGCAAAATCGCACCCACCGCCACACCCGCCAACAGGTAGCCGATCACACGTGGCACGCGCAGCGTGTGCGCTGCGTAACCACCCACGATCGCCGCCACGAGCAACAGGCCAAAGAGCAAGCCCGTGCCCGGCACCACACCCAATGTCAATACTTGCTGCATCCGGCTACGCTCCCGAAGCAAACCATTTCAGAACTCATCGCCCCTCGCCCGCTCCTGGATACACCGCGAAAACAAGTAAAAAATCGAAATTGGATACAACGATACAGTTTCAACCTAAAACACCTTGTACCGCCGCGACCACCACGTCGTGGATCGAACCGTTCGTCGCGATCACACCCCGGTTCGACGCCAGCGTTCTGCCGTGCGTGAAGTCCAAAGGCTTACCCGCCACGTCCGTCACGCGCCCACCCGCTTCGGACACCACAATCATCCCCGCCCCATGGTCCCAGATTTTCTCAACGTAATCCGCGCGTGTCGGCAGGCGCAGGTAGATCGACGCCTCCCCGCGCGCGACCGTGGCGTACTTCGCTTGGCTGTCCATGCGCACCGGTTCGGCGGTAATCCCTAACTGCTGCGCTACCTTCTGGGCGTCGCTCTGGCTCGAGTGGCCCGACTCGACCGATTCGCAGAACCGCGCGCCGCTCGGGTCGCTGACCGCGCTGACGTGCACGCGCTTCGGCGTCGTACCGCCACCGTTTAACGGCTCGATCCACGTCCCCTGTCCCCGCACCGCCACCAGCAGCACACCGCCGCCGCCATCGATCGACAGATTCGGACAGCCCAAGACCCCCAGCACGACCTGACCGTTTTCGATTAACGCCAGCGCCACGGCGTATTGCTCGCCACGGAGAAACCCTTTGGTCCCGTCGATCGGGTCGAGCGTCCAGAACCTCGCCGCATGCCCGCCGCCCTGCTGCTGACCGGTCGCGCCGCCGCGATCGATCCAATCGAGTACCTGCCCGCTGTCGGACGTCTTGCCCAGCCCGGTTGCCACGTGATCGACCACCGACGCCAGGACACCGCTCTGATCTTCCTCGCGTAGCACACGCGAGTCCTCTTCACCGACGACGCCGTCGTCTGGAAACGACTCCATCAGCTTCGCGCAGACCACCGCCTGGGAGGCGAAATCTGCCACCGTCACGGGGCTTCGATCCTTTTTCTCGATCGTCTGTGCGGTCACCAGTTGGCGCTGCACCGCCAGGCAAACACTCGCAGCACAACGCACCGCCGCGACCGCAGCCTCTTTTTCATCTGACCATTGACTCGTCATCAATTACTCCATAACTATACCGCTCGACCAGCGAGCGGAGTTCATTCGTCACAAGAATATATCGGAAGCGTCCACGTCTTGCCGGATTGCGCCCGTGCCTACAGCGGGACGCCGTGATCCATCGATAGGTTATTGAATCGCATCGTCGGGCCGTGAAACTGCAGCTTCAGCGTGCCCGTGGGGCCGTTACGCTGCTTGGCAATGATCAACTCAGCGGCATTCGTCTCGATATAATCGTCCTCGCCGCGGTGGTAGTAGTCCTCCCGGTGCAGCAGCATGACGACGTCGGCGTCCTGCTCGATCGCCCCCGATTCTCGCAAATCGCTCATGCGGGGTCGGTGCCCCTCCCGGCCTTCCGCTGAACGGTTGAGCTGACTCAGGCAGACCACCGGCACGTTCAACTCACGCGCCATGGCCTTGATCCCGCGCGAGAGGCTCGAAACTTCCTGCTGACGCGATTCGGTATTCGAAGCGCTCATCAGTTGGAGGTAGTCAATAAAGACCGCCTGGATATCGTGCCTCGCCGCCAACCGCCTGGCCTTTGCACGCAGCCCCAGCAACGTCAGGCTCGGCGTATCGTCGATGTACAACGGCGCCTCAGACAGCTCCCCGCACGCCATCGCAAGCTGCGCAAACTCGTCGGACGTCGTCTTGTTGCGACGCACCCGCTGCGAATCCACACCCGCACGCGAACACAGCAGCCGCTGGGCTAGCTGCTGCCTGCTCATCTCCAAGCTGAACACCGCTACGGGCTGTTTGTTTCCCGCCGCAATGTGCTCGGCCATATTCAGCGCCAGCGCCGTCTTGCCCATACTCGGCCGGGCCGCGACGATGACCATCTCACCATTCTGTAAACCACTGGTCATCTCGTTGAGTTCGTAATAACCCGTATCGAGCCCGGTGAGGCTGTGCCCCCTCTCGTGTTGAGCCTCTATTCTCGCATACGTCTCCTCCAACAGCACCTTTAATTCGGATGCGTCTTCCTTAACCCCCGACTCCGCGAGTTTGAATATCCGCTGCTCAGCCTGGTCGAGTTGGTCGCCCACCGACTCCGCGCTGCCGTAGGCGTCGCTGAGAATCTGCCCCGCCGCCTCGATCAGATGCCGTAGCAACGCCTTGTCACGCACGATCCGCCCGTAATACGCAGCACTCGTCGCAGACGGGACCGACTCGGCCAGTTCGACCAGGTACTCCACGCCGCCGACCTGCTCGAGCAAACCCAGGTCTTCGAGCCGGTGCTTGAGTTGCACCAGGTCCAGCGACTGGTTCTGGTCGTACATCTCGACCAGGACGCCGAACAGCGCGCCGTGCTTTCTCTCGTAAAAGTCGTTCCCGCTCGACAGGATCTGCACCACCTCGCCGCACACCCGCCAATCGAGGATCATCGACCCCAGCAGCGCACACTCCGCCTCGATCGCCTGGGGCAGGCGCTCGTTAAACAGCTTCGCCAGATCGCCTCGGCGCGTCTCGATCTTCTGCCTGACAATCGCGGTGCTCATATCACAATTTTAAGGCCACCGGCTTCGCGGTGCGCGCATCCACAAATAGAGGGATAACCGTGGACAAACTGTCACTTCTGACATTTGTCTAGAGCATTCTCAACGTATCTGTAGCGTTTGGTTACAACAAATTGCCCATTCCCTGACGGTCGCGGCTCGTTGTGTACGCCAGAGAATGTTTTAGCCCTGACCCGCTTGAGCCGGTGTTGCCCCGACCTACGGTAACACGATGGTCTGCCCCACACGCAGCTTCTTCGGGTCTAGGCCTGGATTCGCAGCGATGATATCCCGCCAACGATGCCCGTCCCCGTACCTGCTCAGCGAGATCGACCAGAGCGTGTCACCCCGACGCACGGTGTATTTATTAGGCTGTACCGCCGTGGTGGCCACAGGTGCGGGCGGTGGCGTCGTGGCCGCAGGCTCAACAAATTGAACATCCGACCCCTGGGCAGCTATAGGGTGTGGCTGCAAATCGGAAGCGTCTAATACCTCACGCTGTTGAAATCGCTGACAGCTACCCAGGGATACAAATACGACGACCCCAAACAATACAGCCGACCGATGGACGCACGCTGCCATGGTTCCAATCCTTAAATTTAAAATAGATGATTAATCAATGCCCGTTGCAGGTCAGCCGACCCACACCTGCATTGATACCACGACCCGTCCAACGTGGCAATGCGCAGCCACATTGATGGTCGTGGGTCAGTTTGAATATTTTGATGGGAATTATCGTTCGAGACATCGGTGCCCGATGCCACGGGTGTGGTCACCCGTGGCTAAGTGGTGGACCCACGCATTGCAATGTGGGTTTCGGCTGAAAACAGGCCCACTCCCTGACAGTCGCGGCTCGTGGCGGTGACGCTCGGATTCAATAAACCACGACCAAAAACCACCGGCCGGCTCACAGCCAACAGATGATCTACCAGCCGTAGATGAACTGGGCGGGCATGTGGCCGTCGGCTAATTTGCAACGTATCCGGTGCTGATCCTCACGCCAGGGCTTGCACTCCAGCGAGACCAGATCAATCTCCGCGCCGCCATCATCTGACGATCGGCCGGCTCCAGACTTCACGGTCATCCGCGTGCCAGGCTCGGCGGGGGTATCGCTGACCAACAGCAGCCCACCTGCTGAGACGTTAATCACTTCCGCATCACGCAGCACCACGATCGGCTGACCGTGATCGTCCACAACCGCCGCTTCGATCTTCTTGTAGCTAGCCAGGCGTACGTCCGCACGGCGATCTTCCTCGGACCCGTTCTTGACTTTAGACATGACCGACTCCTTCTGTCTGGGGGTAAAAGCCCCTTAACCATTAGGATCGGCACAAGCCCGCCGACAATAAAGTCGCACACCGCCCGATAATCAAAATTGAATGCTTTCGCCCCCAAACGCTCCGAGCACCCGCGCCGCCGTGAGAGCGAACACCCCACCCCGGCGTCTACGCCACCCCGCTGTCTCGCCTACGCGCTGTCTCGCCTACGCGCTGTCTCGCCTACGCGCTGTCTCGCCTACGCGCTGTCTCGCCTACGCGCTGTCTCGCCTACGCGCTG
>JAJRXX010000041.1 GCA_024276075.1 Planctomycetota bacterium | reverse complement strand
TCTTTCGTAGTACGCGGCACACGCTGCCCCAGCAGTCATGTCCAAAGCCAGCTCACAGGCAGGTATCGATTTGCGACGCCATTGGCAGTCGTGGGCATAACGGATCAGCCGCATCAGCGCCGGTGGGCCGTAAGCCTGACAGGTGATCCCGGTGCGTTGCTCGATCCGCTCGGTTTGGCCACGCTCGAATTCGGGTGTATCAATGAAATAGTGCTCGATCGGACGGCTGATCTGGTGGAAGGCCCGCTCGGATTCGTTCAGGTCATCAGCCTGAAAATCCCTTGGCTCCACCCACCGGCTACCGCCGCAGTCGAAGTAGGATTCGATCGCGTCTTTGATCTGTTGATTGGTCGGGGCGCTGGGATGTGTCAGGTGGTACACACGCCCGTGGTCGGCCGGGCTGCAATACACCGCAGTGATCATGGTAGCCACGTAGTCGACAGGCACGATGTTCTGGGCGTCTCCCGGTCGGCCTTGGAGCCTTAACGGGATACTCCACCGCTCGTTTGGATGCGCCCCTTCGAGCGAACGGCTCAGGACCTCCGTAGCTCGAACTGATAGATAAAGCCCTGAGAACTTGGTGGCCCGACCATCACCGTAAGCCCCAACGACCACCGACGGGCGATAAATAGTTAACGACCTGCCTGGCTGCGCGGCCCAGTCCGCGCCCAAATGCTCGGATTCCCACTTCGTACGCTCATACTCGTTGTGAAAATCAGGCCGCTGCGACAATACCGTCTCAGGCACCGGTGCAGTCACACGCCCGCACTGATACGCGGAACTAATAAGGTGAAACGAACGGACCCCGTTTTCACCCGCCCAATCCAGAAGCCGCCGTGTGCCGGCGATGTTCGTGCGTGCCGGTTCACCAGCCGCGTCGGCGTCAAAACGAGTCGAGGCGGCAATGTGGATCACACCGTTCATCCGCGGCAACGAGCCCGTGGGCAAACCATCAGGCAGGCCCCCTTCAAGGGGCACCAGTTGAGACGATCCGATTAATTGCCTTGCATCGAGACCTAGATCACTTAGCAGAATAGACAACCGCTCGATCGACTCAGCCACCGGATGTCTTAGCAACACCACGCACCGTACACGACGACGAAGCAATGCCGCCAACACATAATGGCCGACAAAACCAGTCGCCCCGGTAATCAAGACATAAGGGTTTTTCTCGCGGTACTCGATCATCAGTCGGACGCTCCTGACGAGTCGACGGCGTGCATATCCAAACTTTGGAGATACGTGATGGCCAGCCATATCTGCTCGCGAGCCAACGTCTCGCCCATTGCCGGCATCTTGCTCTGTGAACCGTCTGCGTTGATGTGTTTACTTGTGTAGCCTTCACTGATTTTCCTAAACCATGCTTTGGGCGCGCCGCGGTGCAAGGTGCTGGCGAACCGCTTGCCGAAAGTGTGGAAGTCCATTTTGGGGATCGGTTCGAGCATCGCGACTCCTCTGCCATCGACGTTTTCACCGTGGCAACTCAGACAGTGGGCCTTGTAGACTACCGCCCCTCGGCTGACGGCTACCGGGTCACGGTGGGCGTCGAAGGGATTTTTGGTGGCGCTAAGCTGAGCGTCATCCCGCGCGATAGTTTCGATAGACCCACCCTCGGTTACGAGCTTCCATGTGAAGTACGCGTCGCGCGGGGATTGGGGGTGTTGATTGAGGGATTGCCGATAACCCTGCTC
The DNA here is from genome assembly GCA_024276075.1 of Planctomycetota bacterium. Classification (GTDB taxonomy): domain Bacteria; phylum Planctomycetota; class Phycisphaerae; order Phycisphaerales; family Phycisphaeraceae; genus JAJRXX01. Next base: position 81,868 of record JAJRXX010000041.1, on the reverse strand, counting down.
GTCAACCGGCCGGATCGCCACCGACAGCGGCTGCGGTCCGCTACAACCCCAAATGGTAACACCGAGGTATAAAACAAATAATAGAACCGCGACCCGGCGTGCCCATGACCATTGACAAATCATCGTGTTGTATCCCTGTGTTGTATGCCTCGAAGCCGTACAACCAGCCAATATTACTCGTCAGTCAAAAAGATATATCGGGAGATACGAGAAAAGGTTTAAATCCTGCAAAGATTGCACAATGCAACCTTTGCAGCTACCGACGGACAAACGGACAACCCTATTATCATCATTGTCGGGCCGACTATGATTGAAACGGCTAAACAGACGATGAATGTAGTCGGAGAGTCTAGATGGTAACCACGTTACGCAGAAAGATGACCATCTCGACAGTCACCCTGATCGCCAGCTTATTCCTGTTGGTCGGCGGGGTTTTGTATGTGATGCTCGGCGTGATCAACAGCCTGGAGGGGATCTCCGACGAGTTCGAAGAGTTTCAGATCATGGCACGCTTGGACATACACATCGCCTCGGTCCGAGGGAATCTCTTGTCCAACGAACCGAGCCTTCCGGTGATCATCACCGAATTACGCAAATCAATCAACCTGCTTAATACTTTTGTAGCCTTCCAGGAATCAGAGGGCTACACGGACATCGAGCATCAGCTAGAAGAAGAAGCAAGCTCAAAATCGCTGATCCACAGCCTCAATCAGACGATCACCGAACTCGAGCACACGGACCCCGCTTCGTTGGCTATGCCAGACCGCATATATTTGGCCACATCGGTCAAGAGGGTATTGAATCGTGCCAACGAAATGGTTGAACTGTTTGGCCGGAGAATTAAAACAGAACAGAAAAATACTCAGAAAACACTGAGAACAACCGCGTTGGCAATCGGTGCCGCCTCTATCTTGATCGGTTTATTAGGGTCCATCATCAGCATCATCCAGTATCGACGCGTAATCCGGCCTTTATCAAATCTCCGCACCGGTACCCGCTTAGCCGCGTCAGGGAAGCTCAACCATAAGGTGAAGGTGGAAGGCGACCAGGAGTTTGTCGAACTGGCAAACGATTTCAACCACATGACCAACGAGCTCAAGTGCATCTATGAAGAGCTTGAAGAGCGTGTCGCCGCCAAGAGCAAGCAACTGGTACGCTCGGAACGCCTAGCCAGTGTCGGCTACCTGGCTGCGGGCGTCGCCCACGAGATCAACAACCCGCTGAATATCATCTCGGGCTACGCAGAGATCCTACTCAAACAGCTAAACCGTGCAGATAGCAAACTGTCGTCAACAGATTCAACAAATGAGCTGCGTATCATCCACGAAGAATCCTTCCGGTGTAAACAGATCATCCAGAAGCTTTTGTCGCTGACGCGCGGCGCAGAGAACACACGAATACCTGTCGATTTGGCCCACCTTGCGAGTGAAATCATTTCAATGATCAACGGCCTCAAAAAATACAATGGCAAATGCGTCAGGCTTGATTTTGAATCTGGTTTGATGTTGACCACCTTGGCCAGCGAACCCGAAATGAAGCAAGTCCTATTGAACCTTACGATCAATGCCTTGGAAGCCATAGATTACGCCAAAGGAGAGGTGATTATCGGGGGGTGTTATGAAGATGGCTGGGTCAGGCTAACCATTCAGGACAACGGATGCGGGATGACGCCGAAAACCCGAGACAAAATCTTTGAACCCTTTTTTACCCTCAGGCATGGCAAGGACAACCAAGGCACCGGACTAGGGCTATCCATCGTCCACGCGATCATCGCAGATTACGGCGGCCAAATCACCGCCCACAGCGACGGGCCCGGCTTAGGCAGCCGGTTTGTCATCCGTCTGCCCCGCGTTCCGCAAGAAGAAATCTATGACCAAGCATCCTATATTTGAACCCAACCAGCCAAAGCGGATACTGGTGGTGGAAGACGAACCCCGCCTGCGTGAGATGCTGCTCCGCGCGATCCCCGACATGGGCTTCGAGTCGATCGGCGCTGCGTCGGGTGAAGACGCGATGCAACGCATGACAACCCAACCATGCCCCGTGATTATCTTGGACCTGAACCTGCCGGGCATGACCGGCCTGGAGCTATTCGAACACATCCGCGAGCGGTGGCCCCAGACACAGGTCGTCATCCTCACAGGTTTCGGGGACCTCGACGTGGCAAAAAAGGCAATCCACCTCGACGTGGTTGATTTTCTCACAAAGCCCTGCACGTTGGGCGACCTGGAGGCTTCCTTGGATCGTGCCTGGAAACGGCTATTCCCCGCGCGACACGAACCAACCCCTAAGCCGGCACTCACACGCTTAGACAAAGCACGGGTACAAAACGAAACACCACACAACACCCCCCCGCCCGTGGCGTCATTAGAAGACCTTGAACGACTCCACATCCTGCGCGCTTTGGAGCGCAACAATGGCAACCGCACCGCAGCCGCTGCGGAAATAGGTATCAGCGTGCGTAAGCTGTATTACCGTTTAGCAGAGTACGAGCGCAAAGGCTTGTTGGACTGAGATAACGTTTCAGCGTTTCTAGAACAACTGGCGTCAATACTCTCCATCTGGATTGGATCGTAGGTGTAACCAACATCTGTATTTCACGGCTTGCAAGCAAGCCGTGCCACCCGGCCAATGAAGATTAATTATGCCAGTTTCTCTAGAGCGTTTTTATATTTGATTGTAACCCTGCGTTAAGAGACCGCTCCCTCACGGTCGCGGCTCGTCGTGGGAATCTGTTGCGATCAAAAACGAAAACGCTCTATTTTGTACCCGCATCCGTGAGCACCGCGCAAGTATTAATTTGAATTGGTATAAAAAAAGTCGAAAACAGAGGCTCGTTACAGAAACCGACTGTCGCATCCCAGAAAACTCTCCAGATTGAGACGACGACAAATCAGGCGCTGTCGGCTAGGTCCAGACGGCGCTTGGTACAGCGGGAATGTATCTCGGCGAGCGTCGGTACATTGCGGGTGGGAACCGAGAATATACGCCCCGCTTCCGACCATTCGCTGCGGACCGCATCGAACGCCTCCTGCAAAACATCCGGACGGATGCCCAACTGGAACGCTTCATTGGTGATGGTCGAAAGGGTTTCCGGGTCCACCGTCGGCGATATCAGCACTTCGCTGATGGAACCGGCGAGGTGGAGTATTTTCGCAAACTTTTGGACACGCGACTCCGCTTCTACGGTATCCGCATCGGGTTTTTCCTGTGCACGCACAGCGTCCCGGAACAACTGTGGCAGGTGCCAGTCGGCCATCATCTCGGCAGCCAAAGCGTTGTGACAAATACCGAATAGCTCCAGTTCAAACTCGCTTAGCTCACTATGGTCATCACCGATAACCGCCAGCGCTTGGCTGTACCGTTCGGGATAGGCGTTTGCAAACGCCAGGCGCCCCACCTGAGAAAGCAAGCCACACGTAAACGCTTCATCCGGGGAAAAGTCTTTGATGATCCTGCTCAGGTGGCGCGACACCACGCCCCTGGCTAGCGACTCGGACCAAAAAGCGTCGTAATCAAACCCTTCACAAGAACTGCTGCGGTTGTCGGACACCAGAGACAATCCCAACGCCAAGCTCGCCACGGTTCGAAAACCCAGCAGCACCGTAGCGCGGGACAGCGATGCAACCTTACGGCTCATCCCCGCCAGCGGGCTGTTAACGATCTTTAACAACTTTGACGACAATGCGGGGTCGGCTTCAATCACGGCGCCCAGCGCATCGACCGTCGTGCCCTCCTGCTCGGTCAGACGAAGAATCTCCAGCGCCACCCCTTTCGGTGACGGCAGGCGCTCGGTGGCCTTGATCAATTCGTAAGCGTCGCTCTTCATTTATTGTCACACCTTTTTTTAGGTGAACCCCGGAACCGGCGACTTATTATTTAAAGAAATCCACGAAACAAAACAACTTACGCCGAGGCCCCAATCCTTAAAGTCAATATCGGTATTACGAGAGACGAACTTCACGCCAACGGACACACTTCTTGCATATACACACCCCCTGTTCGTACCCTTCAACGCAAGGGTTCAAGCACCCGCCTCAAAGCCGCTATACCCTCCAACCCCTTCGATACTCGAGGGATAACACTCGCGCTAAAAATCTTTATTCGGTTTCACCCGGTGATCAACAAGGCGACCGAACCCATAAATATCGCTTATGTGAAGCAATCGCCGGGGTGTTATTGGCCTTTCATACGCATTGCGTATGTTTTGTACGCGTCGGAGCATTGATAGATCGTTGTAGCACCCATGCCCACGATTGAGTGATTGCGTGTGAATTAATCCGAATTGGCATCAAGCCTGATTGGAACAGCGGCAGCCCACTCGCGACGCTCTCAACCTTTGTCCTGCGACGCACGGGTTGTCAAAGCCTTGCGGACCACTTCAGCGGTGGTGTGGACCTGGAGTTTTTTCATCATGTGCAGCCGATGAGCCTTCACGGTCTTTTCGCTGCGTGACAACCGCTGAGCGATCTGGCGGCTGGTCATGCCCTCGATAACGAACTCCAAAACTTCTCGTTCGCGGGGGGACAGGCGTGCCATGAGTTGAGCAAATTCCGCAAGCTGACGGCTCGACTCCCGATCACTTTTGTCTTGCTCAATGGCCTGACGGATACGTTGCAAAAGGGCCTGTTGATCGAACGGTTTCTCAACAAAATCGACCGCCCCTCTTCTTGTGGCCCGGACGGCCGTGGGAACGTCACCGAAGCCCGTAATAAAGATCGTCGGGATGCGCACGCCCTGCCGGATCAGTGTTTCGTGTAACTCCATCCCCGTCATGCCGCGCATACGGATATCGAGTAACAAACACCCGGGTACATCGGGCTGATTATCGTCTAAATACGATTCGGCAGAATCATATGTTCTAACCTCCACGCCCATGCGGCTAACTAGCAACTGCATCGAGTCGCGCATCGCGGGATCGTCGTCAACAATAAATACGATGGGGTCGGCGTTCTTCATGTGGGTTCCTTCTGTTTGGTTGGAAGAACAAATTCAAACGTAGCCCCCTGATCCGGATTCGCCGTGCCAGTCACCCGCCCGCCATGGGCTTCGATGATCGTTCGGCTGATTGATAAGCCCATCCCCATGCCCTCGGACTTGGTCGTAAAAAATGGCTCGAATACTTGACCCGCTTCACCCTTGGACAAACCGTGCCCCGTGTCCTTGACCGTGACTTTTATAGCGTCGCGATCAACGGGAAAAGTCTGAATCATTAGACGGCGTTTGTCGGCTGAACCGTTATCCATTGCCTCGAGCCCATTTTTGACCAGATTCATTATAACCTGTTCAATCTGAACGCTATCAGCATGAACCGACTCGAGCGGTTCGTGAAGGTCCAAGTCAACTTTCACTTTGCTGGATCGTAGCTCGGCTTCCACTAAGCTAACAACCTCACGCACCAATTTATTCACATCTATTTTATCACGCCGAGGCTCTCTTTTAGCAATAAAATGACGCAGCCGAGCGATAATCTGCGACGCCCGATGGCACTGAGCAGTCGCCCTGCTTAAGGTTTCAACCATCTCATTTGGATTCTTGGCATCGCTGCGTATCTCGTCAATACAGACCTGGACGTAATTAGATATTGCGGCCAACGGTTGATTGATCTCGTGCGCCAACCCGGAGGCCAACTCCCCGATCGTGGACATCCGGGTAACGTGTGCCAGTTCGGCCTGACGCTGCCGGGCTTGTTCCTGCGCACGTTTACGCTCGGTGATGTCCTGTATGACCGATACGAGATAGCGTGAGTTATCCCCCTCGGGGTCCACGATTGCCGTGGTGAGATTTCCCCATATGACCGATCCGTTCTTCGCCACATAACGTTTTTCGGCCGTTACCGTTTGGGGTGGACCGCTAATCAACTTATTCATACGTACACGACTGGTAGCTATGTCATCGGGGTGAGTTACGTCGAAAAACGTCAGTTCCAACATCTCCTGCTGCGTGTAACCAAGCGTCTTGCAAAACTCCGGATTGACGCGGATGAATCGACCATCCATATCCACATGCGCGATGCCAACCGCGGCATGATCAAATAGCGACTTGAACCTCTGCTCGCTGTCACGCAGAGCCTGCTCGGATTTTTTGCGTTGGGTGATGTCCTGGAAAAAGATCGACAACCCCTCATCGGATGGGTAGACGCGGTTCTCAAACCACATGTCCCACGGCTCGTAATATTCCTCGATCTGAACGGCGGTCTGCCTCATGACCGCGCTCTGATAGGCGTAATAAAATGGCTGACCCACACCCTCGGGAAACTCGGTCCAGATGTGCTTGCCGATCAGGTCCTTGGGCCGACGGTTTAGGGTACGGGCGGCCTTTTCGTTCACATAGGTGTAACACCAGTTTTTATCCAGTGCGACAAAAGCATCGCCGACGCGCTCTAGGATATTGACGACCCGTTGTTTGGCCGATTCAGCTTCGGCACGGGCCGCCGTTTCACGCACCAGCAACTGCTCCCGTTCCTGCTCAATATGCTTATTCTGCGTGATGTCCTCGCAGACGATCAGAATAACCGACTCCCCGCTGTCGGTGGGTATTGCACGCCCCGCCTCACGGACCCAGATGACGCAGCCGTCCTTGCGAACCTTGCGGAATTCCCATTGATCGATCTGCCCCGGGCTCTTAATACACTTAGCCAAATGGGCGCGGACGATCGGCCAATCTTCTTCAAGCACAACGCCATACACAGACTCGCCGATCAACTCGCAAGGCGTGTAGCCGAGTTGTGAAGCTCCAAATCGGTTGACCGAAATAACTTTTCCCTCGCCGTCGACCGTAAAGAACATAGACGGATTGTCATCATAAAGGGCGCGATACCGCTGCTCGCTATCGCGCAGTGCCTGCTCGGATTTTTTTCGCTCGGTGATCTCGGTCGAGATACCGCAAACCGCATAAACACCCCCCTGAGCGTCATACAGTGGAAACTTGACCGAGAGGTACGTATGCAATTGTCCATCGTCAGCGTGCAACGCGACCTCTTCAAACTCAATAGGGCCTTGATGATCGATGACCATACGATCATTTGCGTAAAACTGGTCGGCCAATTCCTTCGGGAAGATTTCCTGGTTGGTCTTACCGATAACCTGCTCGCAAGACATCTTGAATATCTCTTCGAAGCGGCGGTTGATTAACAAAAATCGTCCCTGGATATCTTTGATGTAGATTACCGTCGAGGTGTTATCCGTAATGGATTGCAACTGTTGTTCGCTTTCCCGGATCGCCTGGGCAGCCCGCTGTCGCTCAATCACACGCCCCAGGTCCGTACCCACAGACGCCATGACCTCAAGCAAGGACTCGTCGGGCTCTTCCGCCCGCGTGGAAAAGAACTCCAACACCGCCGCCACTTCTTCGCCCACCAGCACCGGGAAGCCAAACGCCGCGCGCACACCGATGTCGTCGGCAAGCTTGGCACGAGGGAAATTAGGGTCTTTGGTGACGTCGATGATCCACGCCGGCTTGCCGCTGACCAGAACCCGTCCCGGCAGCCCGATACCAGGAGCAAAACGGGTGGCTTCCGTCACACGCCGGAACGCTTCAAATTGAGCGGAATCATCCAGGTGCCACATCGTCGTGGGTTTTAACTCACCGCTGTCGTCATCCGCAGGCAAGTAGGCGTGACCGACCGGCCAACCGGTGTGACGACAAACTTCGTCGAGGACGGTGTGCAGAGCTTCCTCGACATACGCCGCCTGATTGGCAGCCACGGCGACACGCTGGAGCAACTGAAGGAACGCGTTCTCTTGCTTAAACAAATGCTCAGCACGCCACTGCCTGACGACCAAAACCGCCGGTAGCCAGATCGCTAAAACCACCAAGCCACGATCGAGTGCCATATGCGCCCAATCGGTGCCATCGGCGGAAAAAACCCCACCCAGCAGCGCCATGGCACTACATATCACGGCGACCGTAAAAATATCACGCTCTCGGAGCAGCAAAATCGCCGATACAATCACCGCCAAATACAACAATTCACCGACCGCGCCAAAGGTATAAACAATGTCAAACATGAAGACGATCGCCGTCAATACAGCGAACGCTGTAAGCGACCACCATCGTTTTTGCGAATATTTAACCATCGTAGGAATCCCTCCCAGAACCCCTGCCGAACAAGTTTATTCCAGCGATACTTGTTTATCCAGAAATTGCTTCTGCACTATGAGACGTAAACTATTTTACGTCCTATACAGTGCGTTTTCCCGCTCGTCGGCCCGCGCAGAACCGATAGACCAGCCCGCCGGGCAGATCGGGTATCGGTCCCTGAGATGACAGGTTCATATCCCGCATCGCGGTGCTCGCCGCTTCGTAGCCACTGCGCACAGCACCCTCCATGGTCGCGGGCCAACCGGTACGACACCAATCGCCGGCTAAATAAAGGTTCCCGATACTCCCGCGTGCCTGTGGCCGCAGCTTCTCGATGCCGGGCATGACGGAAAATGTGGCACGCTTTTCCTTGATGACCCGTGCGTGCAGCAGCCTCGCCGATGCGCCGCCGCGACGAGCCAGCGCCTTGCGCACTTCCGCCGTCACAACGCCAATAATCTGATCAGCGGGCGCGTCAACCAAGTCATGCGCCGCGCTGATGACGCCATGGAGATGCTGCCCCCCCACCGCTTCGTCGTGCCCTTTGTTAAATATCCAGTGCAGCGGGCTATCGGTGAGTATCAAGTGCGGCAGCGTCATCAGCGGTCGACCAGCTACGTTTTCAAACCACATATGGATGCCGATAATCGGGCTCACCGTGAGACGCTTTAGAACTGTCAAACGAGGGTCGGCATCGCGCATGGACGACGAGCACAGCTTATCCAAACGATCAAACGGAACGGTGCTGACAAAAGCATCGGCTGCTAGCTCACTCCCATTGGCTAGCCGTAACGCTGTGATGCGTTGTCCGTCGAACACAAAGCGATCGGCACTGGTGGACAGCATGACCTTCCCGCCAGCACGGGTCACCGCATCGCGGGCTGCGTCGTACAACCGCACCAGCGGCACCGCAGACAAACCCATCACATACGCATGCTCACTGGCTAAAAATCCGTCTCGAAAAACCTGGATGGCGTGGGCCGCGCTGGCACGCTCGGGCAACTCGTTCAAGGCACTGGTGACGATCACGGACCAGAACTTGCGCACCACGCTCGACGGTTGACCGTGTTGAGCGAGCCAATGTGAGAACGTCGTATCGAATAGGTCGCCGCGTCCGTCCGGCCCCAGGCGCAGGATCGCGAGCATACCGCGTGTGATCGCCGCCTTTTCCGACCAGGCCAACGACTTAAATGCCAGCAACGACCGGGTCATGTGCAGAGGTGCGGGTAGGTCGTCCGCCTCGAGCTGGTCGATCACGCCTTGGCCATCCGCGAAATAGAGTCTGCGGTACCAGCGTATCTGCTGTGCGACGCCCAGCCGACGGTACAAGTCGATCAGGTTCGTGCAGCAGCCCATCAGGACGTGCTGGCAATTATCCAAGACCTGACCGGTAACGGGGTCGTCGAAGCTGGTCGCCCTACCTCCCAGGCGTTTGCGCGTCTCGACCAGCGTGACCGTCATACCGCGGCCCGCCAGCCGCATCGCCGCCGCGATACCCGCCAAGCCACCCCCGACGATCACCACGGAAGGCGACTGGGTTTGTTTATCGCTGTTTATACCAATCTTCATAAATATTGCCGTATGGTCCGTGTACGTGGAGCAGATGTCACAAACATTTATGCATACACGACGCGGTCAAAACATACGCAAATGCGTATTAGCCGCACTTGATCCGCTCGCTTAACGTTCTGGAACGTAACGCAGCGCCCCGAACGGTTATCCATATTTTTTCGACCGGGCTCAATCGTACCCTCTCACGCAACACCATCCGGGGTCGAGAGGCAATCTTATCGAGCAGGCGTCGGTAGATGGTCATCAGCGTGCGACTGGTGGGCCGACACGGGGGATCAATGCAATCGTCGAGAGCATCCGACAACTCGTAATAGTACTGGGCACGTGCGATCTGAAAAGCCATAAGTTGATCGAAAGCTGTATCGGGTCGGTCCTCGAGGACGCAACGGATAAACGACTGTCGGTCGTACCCGAATCGTGCTAGCTCCTGGAGCGGTAGGTAGACGCGGTCGCGGCGTGCGTCTTCGACCAAGTCACGAATGATATTCGTGAGCTGTAGCGCCACGCCCCGCTGCTGTGCGAGTGTGCGGGTCGCTTCACCGCCCTGGTAGCCCCAGATCGTAATACACGCCAAGCCGACCACGGAAGCGACCTTGTAGCAGTAGTCGTCGAGCTGCTCGAACGACTCGTAGCCCAACCGACGCTGGTCGAGCAGTTGCCCGTCAATCATGGCGTGGAAATACGCGTGTGGGATCTGGTAGTCGATCACCGTCTTACGCAGCGCGGGCCAAATCGGATCATGCGAGTTGTGGCGGCTGTCCGTAGCACCATCGGACGGGAGCGAAACCGGATCAATCGCCGTGGCGGTCTGGCGTCGAAACGTTTCGAGACGACTGATCTTGTCTTGCGTGTCGCCGGGCTCGTCAGCAAGGTCGTCGGCTGCACGCATCCACGCATAGATGGCGTAGAGCGAGGATCGCTTGGGCTGGGGCGTGAGCATCAGGCCGTAGTAAAAATTTTTCGCCTGTTGGCGCGTTACCCGTCGGCAGTGATCGATCGATGTGCGTAGCAAATCGGGTCGCATGGCGGAGGTCTCCAACCGGGGGTGGGCGGTCGAAGTCACGACGTGGTCTCCGCGTCGATTGCGACCCTCGAAGAGGTCAGGTTCATGGCTATGGCTTGGAGCATGAGCGTTAGCTTGGCCGACTTGGTCAGGCGCGGACGGTCAACGAGTGTATTGTAGCCGGTTCGCTGGATTTTCTTGAGTATGGCCTGACCCCCGAGCGTGAATAACCGGATGTCGAGCCTGATACCACGATCGATCAACGGCCAGAGCCCACGGCCGCGATGGAACAACGGCCACGTGCGGTCGATCAGGTCGCGCAAGGTCGCGCGATAGGGACCACGCAGAGCGTTGATCCCAGGCGACGGGATGGCACAACCCGAACAGCAACTGCCAGCCGACTGCGTATCGCTCTTGACGACGGCGACCATGGTCTCGATATCGAGCTTGTGCTTCGCGGCGAGGTCGATGGGGATGTACACGCGATCTCGCTCGAGGATATCGCGGCGGACGTCCTGCCAAAAGTTGGTCAGTTGCAGCGCGGTGCAGGTGGCGTCACTGAGTGATTGACGCAGCGGATCGCGGTAGCCGCAGATGTATAAAACGAGCCTGCCGACGGGGTCAGCACTGCGCGTGCAGTAGTCGAGGACCTGGTCCCAAGTATCGTAGCGGGTGACAGTCTGGTCCTGGATGAATGCATCAACAAGATCGTCCAACGGCTTCCTGGGGATATCGTGGCGTCGCACGGTGCGGTGCAGCGCTACAAAAACGGGGTGACGCGGCTGATCGTTGTAACAAGCGTCGATCTCACGCCGCCACCAATCGAGCAGTTGCAGAGAGCGAACCGGGTCCCCTGCCTCGTCGCCCAGATCGTCCGCCCAACGGCAAAATGCGTAGATATTCCTAAAATCTTCGCGTAACCGGCGTGGCAGAAACCAGCTAACGATGGAAAAATTCTCGTAGTGTGTCTTGGCTAGTCGGCGGTTGTACGCCGCTGCCTGCTCGTAGGTGAGCTGCTCACAGCGGTCCGGGCCGAAAGTGTCGAGCTGATCGATTACAGCGGTAGCCATGGGTCTCCTCGCTAACAATCAATCATAGTATCGCCCCAATGGTATTAGGCCCACTTTGCCAGGAGAATCGTGTATTATCACGCCCTTAAGAATTGCGGGGGCTAGGAGACGTGAGCAAGACTACGGGACCCGTTGCACAAACCAGAAAAAGAGGACCGATCATGCGAACCCGATACACTGCAATTGCTTTGGCTGTGTTAATCACCACGACGGCTATACCCACCGCGAACGCCGAAGAAAAAGAGCACGCCCCGTCTCAGCTCAACTCCCCCGCCCAAAAGCTCGGCTACGCGCTGGGCATGGAGGTGGGAACGACATTAAAAGATTGGGCACAACTGATTGACTTCAGCGCGTTTGTAAAAGGGGCAGAAGACGCGCTACGGGACAACGCACGGCTATTGTCACCCGAAGAGGCGAGCCAGGTTAAACGCGACGCGTTTGTAAAAGTCCAACAACAGCGCAATGAAAGGCAAAAGAGCGTGGGCGAAGAAAACCAAAAAGCAGGCGAAGCATTCCTAGCAGAGAACAAAACCAAAGACGGGGTCGTCACCACGGACAGCGGGCTGCAATACACGGTGCTACACGAGGGCGATGGGCCGAAGCCTGCCGCCAGCGACAAGGTCAAAGTCCACTACCGAGGGACCCTGCTGGATGGAACCGAATTTGATAGTTCGTACAAGCGTGGTCAGCCCGCTACATTCCCGCTCAATGGTGTGATCGCCGGCTGGACCGAAGGCGTGCAACTGATGAACGTCGGCAGCAAGCATCGGCTATTTGTCCCGTCCAAGATGGCGTACGGGCAGCGCGGGGCACCCCCGACAATCGGGCCCAACGCGGTGCTGATCTTTGAAGTCGAACTGCTGAGCATCGAGTAGTCGCGCAGACAAAAGCCCGACACTCTGTGACGTGACGCCAAACAAACGGGCTACCTGCTACCAACCGCATCGGCATGACGATAAGTCCGGTCGTCATATGGGCCTGGATACCCCTGATGAACACTGGGATCAAAACAAACGTATTGAGGGGAGAGAACACTTCCCTTCTGTAAAAAAGGCCACGAAAATGCGAACGTGTTGGGCTACGATCGCTGTACTCTTATTGTCAGGCTGCCCCGCTGCGACGCATGAAACGGGCAAAAACACCCGGCGGGACCAAGGCAAATCCACGCCAATAACTCACGCCCTCGATACGAACAAGGCAAATCAGGCCATGACTGACAAAATCGTCAAGAGCGAAGAAGAATGGCGACAATTGCTCACCCCAGAACAGTATCACGTCACCCGCGAAAAAGGGACCGAGCGAGCGTTTACGGGTAAGTACCACAACCACAAAAAAGATGGAATGTACCGCTGCGTGGCGTGTGGTGAGCCTTTGTTCAGTTCGGAGGCGAAATTCGACTCGGGAACGGGTTGGCCCAGCTTCTGGGAACCGGTATCCCAGGAAGGTATCGAGTCTGAACAGGACACCAGCTTCGGCACGGTTCGGACCGAGGTCATGTGCAACCGCTGCGGCTCGCACCTGGGCCACGTCTTTCACGACGGGCCGCGACCGACGGGGCTGCGGTACTGCATCAACTCCGCAGCTCTGGCCTTCACCGAGAAGAAAGAACCCTAGCGCACTCGGCGAAATTAATCTCCATCCCCGTGGATCACAGATACGGCACGCATCTGTGTCTCACGGCTTGCAAGCAAGCCGTGCCACCCGACTAATATGCAATGCGTATTACCCGTCTTGAACCGATGGCCGAGCCGAAGAGCTCAAATTAGACATGGGTATATTTCCGCTGGCTTGGGGCATCTGTTCGGGCTTGGGCATGATAATGTCCTTTGCCAGTCCGACCAGCCCCAGCAAACGAATGGTCCAATAGGTTATGTCCAGTTCGTACCACCGCAGGCCGTGCGCTGCTGACCGCTGAAATGCGTGGTGGTTATTGTGCCAACCCTCGCCGAAGGAGACCAATGCGACCCACCACAGGTTTGTGGAGATGTCATTGGTGTCGTAATTGCGGTAGCCCCAGGTGTGGCTGGCCGAATTAACGAACCAGGTACCGTGGTAGACCAGCACGGTACGCACACACACGCCCCAGAGTATCCACGAAAGCCCGCTGGCCTCGAACCCGAGAGCAGCAGCCCATTCACCAGCCACATAGATCACCCCAACAAGCAAAAACTGCGGCAGCCAGAAATACTTATTCAAAAAACGCAGCCCCGCGTCACGCTGCAGGTCCTTTGCAGCGTCTTTGGCGCACCGACCTTCGGGCTCTTTGTGCATGCACCAAAACATGTGCGCCCAGGTAAAACCGTGCTTGGGCGAATGAGGGTCAAGCTCCTCGTCTGAGTGAAGGTGATGCAAGCGATGCACACCCACCCACTGGATCGGCCCCCCCTGCCACGCCATGCAGCCAAACGACGTAATAAGGTACTCAAACCATTTTGGGGTTTTGAAGCTGCGATGCGTCAGCAGCCGGTGGTAGCACAGCGTGATGCCCAGGTTACCCGTGACCCACATAAAGAAAACCGCCACCACCAGCGCGCTCCACGAAAAGTAAAACGGAGCCGCGAGGCTGCCCACGTGCATGGCTGTGATCCCGATCACCACGGGCCAGTCGAGTCTTTTCCAATCGATGCCACGGTGTTGGAACCGATGGGGTTGTTCGTTATGATCGGGCATAATGGCTTCTCTTGTCATTCCGTTCGTGCCGAACGCCTAACCGCACGGGCCGGTGCCACAAAACGGGTACCCTCGGGCGGCGCACGATGCTTGGTAGCATAGCTAAGTATTGGTAAGGGACAAGCTGGCCAGGCAAGCGGCAGCGGGCTGTCGGCCTTGGGATTTAAAAAATTTGGACTTGGCAGAAAACGGAGACCTGATTGATGAAAATCGCCACGATGACAACTAGCAAAGGCACGATCCGCCTGGAACTCCACGATGACAAGACGCCAGTTACGTGTGCGAATTTCGAAAAGCTCGCGGCATCGGGCTTCTACGACGGCCTGAAATTTCACCGGGTGATCGACAACTTCATGGTCCAAGGCGGCTGCCCAGAGGGTACCGGGACGGGCGGCCCGGGCTATGACTTCGAAGACGAGTTCCACGACGATCTGAAGCACGACGGACCGGGCGTGCTGTCCATGGCCAATTCGGGCCCGAATACAAACGGGTCTCAATTCTTTATCACACACGTAGCTACGCCGTGGCTCGACGGCAAGCACTCGGTGTTCGGCCGTGTCGTAGAGGGGCAGGACGTCGTCGACGCCATCCGTCAGGGTGACACCCTGGAAAAAGTGGCTGTGACGCAGGGGAATGCGGACGCCTAGCAGTCTCCGCCTTGCTAAACCGTCTCGATCGAGATCGGCGAGGTTAGAGCAACGGGCATAAATATTCTCCATCCTGTTGGATCATAGGTGTGCTATGCATTTGTATCTCACGGCTTGCAAGCAAGCCGTGCCACCCGGCTAACGGAGATCAATGGCGCCAGTTGCTCTAGCTCGAAAGAGCCACCGGTTTTGTGAGGAACATTGAGACCAGATGCACCGCACTATTGGCTTGCATCTTCTGGAGGATATGTGAGCGGTGAACCTCAACGGTTTTGGGACTGAGCCCCAACGATTCAGCAATTTTCTTGTTTGAAATACCGTTGAGCACCAAGCCCAGCACCTCACGCTCACGCGGGGTAAGTCGATCAACCCGCTTATCGAGTCGCCTTCCCTGCACCTTTGCCTCAAGAGCCTTGACGTCAGCCTCCAATGCTTTCTGTACGCAATCGATCAATTCCTGATCTCTGAATGGTTTCTCGAAAAAATCGACAGCCCCCTTCTGCATCGCTTGAACAGCCATCCGTACGTCACCGTGTCCAGTGAGAATAATCACGGGTACGCTGATTTTCCTGCCAGGAAGCTTATCCATCAGTTCAAGCCCACTCATGCCAGGCATGCGAATGTCCAGGATCATGCACGCCGGACCTGAAGGCTCAAAGGCGTCCAAAAACGCTTGGCCTGAGCCACAAGAGTGAGCCTTTAGACCTACAGAATCGAAAAGCAATTTAAGTGATTTACCAATAGATGGGTCGTCGTCCACGATGTAAACGACGCATCCTGAAGTATCGAATTTCACGTTTTGGCCCCCTAAACGTCAATCCTTTATACCTAACCTACACTCGCCAACCATACCCTATATCAATGGCAACATATACACCATCGAAAAACCACAGTACTTTTGTTTAAGATATTTAGCTAATTTCATCTAAAGATATTCACCTATTAATTCAATATATTTGACTTACCCCAGAACCACTGGCCCAAACAGCACTTGTACCTAGCCTTGAACCTAAGCACTTTAACCCAGCGTATCCGTAGCAAACACTGGATTTGGTTATCGCGGGACTGAATTTCGTTAAGCTTAGCAGGACCCACCACCTAGCTACAGCTTTCTAACCCTAACGCTCAGTGGACAATTCAATCTTTTTTTCAGGGCCACGATACGCGCGCCCGCCTTTAATACGAAGATCACGCGGTTACGATCGACGAACAGCTAGGGTAAAATGCGCCCGGGAGGAATCGAACCTCCAACCTTCTGATTCGTAGTCAGATGCTCTATCCAATTGAGCTACGGGCGCGAGCACGCTTGGCCTTACTCATGCACCAAGGCGGACTATAACGTTGGGTCGATAGGCGGGCAAACATTTCTATACCCCACGATGACGCCAGACCGAAATGAGGCACCTGCCTACGCTGTAATCGGCGGCTACTGCCGCACACCCGATTCGATCAGGTAAAAGCTCAGCGCATCGGTGATCGCCTGCCATGAAGCGTCGATGATGTTTTCGTTGACGCCGACGGTGGCAAACTGACGGCGGGGCGCCTCGGCGTCACGGGGTTGGACGGCGAATTGCGCCACAACACGGACCTTGGCGGCAGACTCGGCGGTCGGGTTGACGACCCGAATACGATAATCAACCAAGTGGACGTCGGCTAGCTGCGGGTAGGCCTCGGCGAGACATTTTCGTAGGGCCGCGTCGAGCGCGTTAACCGGGCCATCGCCTTCGGCAACCTGATGCTGATCGTGCCCGTCGACCTCGAGCTTAACCGTGGCTTCGGTTACCGGCGGCTGATCATCGCGCTTCAGGATCACGCAACGGTAATGGTCAAGCAGCCAGTATTGGGGACGATTACCCAGCATTTCGTGCAAAAGCAGCTCGATGCTGGCGGTGGCGGCCTCGAACTGATAACCCTGGTGTTCGAGCTGTTCAACCCGTGCCAATAGCTGACGCTGGACGTCTTTTTTGTCGGTGATATCGAACTTATCCCCGAACATGACAGCGATGTTACTCACGCCACTAAGCTCGCTGACCAAGACGCGTCGAGCGTTTCCGACGGCTTCGGGCTCGATGTGCTCGTAGCTGGTAGGGGTACGCTGCACCGCTTGTACGTGCATGCCGCCTTTGTGCGCAAAAGCAGCAGACCCTACAAAGGGCTGGCTAGGAACGACGTTCATATTCGCTAGGGCGTATACATAACGGCTGGTTTCGGTCAGCCGGCCCAGCGAATCGCTGTTCAGGCACTCGTAACCCATTTTGAGCCTTAAATTTGCTACCACAGCAGTAAGGTCGGCGTTCCCGCATCGCTCACCGAAACCGTTGATGGTCCCCTGAACCTGAGTACAGCCCGCCTGTATGGCGGCGAGTGTGTTGGCGACGGCCAATGCCGAATCGTTGTGGGTATGAATACCCAAACCGCCGTTGAAGCTGCCCATCTGTTTGGCCACCTCAGTGACAACCTGGACGATCCATTGAGGCAAAGAGCCCCCGTTGGTGTCGCAGAGGATCAAACGGGTGGCACCGCCTTCGACAGCGGCATTTAAGGTAGAAAAAGCGTAATCAGGGTTAGCACGGTATCCGTCAAAAAAATGCTCCGCGTCGTAAAACACCTCACGGTCAGCGTCGCGGCAGAAGGCCAACGACTCACGGATCATGTCGAGGTTCTCGTCCGGGCTAACCCGCAGGACCTGTTCGACGTGCAGGTCCCATGTTTTTCCAACGAGAGTGATTATGGGCGTCTGGGCTTGGACTAGTGCCCCCATGCCCGGGTCTTGGTCCGGCTGTACGCCGCGGCGGCGGGTCATGCCGAACGCGCAGAGCTTGGCGTGACGCAGATCGAGCTTGGCGGCTTCGGTGAAAAATGCCTGGTCCTTGGGGTTTGCCAGGGGGTAGCCGCCCTCGATGTAGTCCACTCCCAGCGAATCGAGATGTTTGGCGATCTTGAGCTTGTCGACCAAGCTAAACGCCACCCCTTGCCCCTGAGTCCCGTCGCGGAGGGTGGTATCGTAGACCTCGATACGCTGTCTGGTGGTCATGATCTGATGGCCTTATGGTCTTGCGGATGATGGCATATTGACCTGAAATATTAAAAAAACAAAACGTTACCGGATCACTAGGACGATGAGGTATCGAGTATCGTCGACTATTTTTTTATTAGACGCCGCCACAATCACTCCTGCCTACCGGCATACGTCTGTCGTCGTTGAGCAGGTGTTTCATGGTGGTCATTATAGCGCTGGCACGGGCTTGACGTTGCAGCTTGAACAAAAAAATCGTACAAAACAGAAGCTTGGTTTGGTATCTGACTGTGACGATCGTTAAAACGCCAAGTATGGATAGCACGGATCGCGACTCCATGAGACACGACAACACACCGGACATAGTTTGGCCCGTGAAGCGGGCGAGCGCGTGGCGGGAACCGGGGCGTATGGTGACTTGGCCGATGACTTGCCCGGGGGTTGTCCCTTCTTTTCTTTCGGAATCAACTTTTATAGCTATTGCTTAGAGCGAGCATCTGATGCCCGTATCAACCGACACCCTGCGTGACCAAAACAAACTGCACTTGGTATTTGCCGTATCGGCGATCGCCCTACTCGCATCGATGGGGTGGCTGGTAATGGCTGACTATACCCGTCAATGGCGCGACTACCAGCGTCAGGGACGCGCGTGGGAAGCGGCGATGACCATCGACGCCCAGACACACGCGCTCGACGCTCAGCAACAACGTGAATTGAGAGACCTGGAGGAACGTATCCAATCGCTGGGGGCGACGCTCCCGCGAGATCAAATCGCCGAGGCCACCGCTCAACTCGAAGCGACCACGCGTAAGAGAGACCGCCTGACCCTCCCCGCCGCCGCGGTCAAGGGCGAGATCGGCCCCAAGACCCAGCAGCTCGAGCGTGCCCGACTCGCCGGCTCTGAAAATATCGCTCAACTCGAAGAGGAACTGGCGAAGCTGAAAAAAGATTACCGCCGGAAGGCATCGGAAATTGCTAAGCAGGAAGAAACGATCGAGACCCTATCAGATCAGCTAAACAAACTGCTGGCGGCAGAAACGACAGTACAAAAACAGATCAACGACTTGACGCGCACACGCAACTCTCTGGCGGACAAACTAAAAAAGCTCGATCCACAGGGGCTGGCAAAGCTCAGCGATACCATCAGAAACGCGCCGCTGCTGGACTGGTTTAACCCTTCTGAAAAAGTCCAGCAGGTCGTCGTACCCGACATCCGCACAGACCTAAACTACCTGACCGTCGAGACGATTGACCGGTGCAGCACCTGCCACGTGAACATCGACAACCCCGCCTTTGAGGAACACCACTTATTGCTGTTCGCCGAGCGTCAGGTGGCATCGCATGAGGGCCAGGACGTGAATTCGATCTCGAGCCCCGTGGTGATGCTGAGTTTTTGGGAGCGTGCCGCCACGCTAGCGGGGCTGGAACTAGGCACCCTCAAAGAACACGCGGTGGAAACGATCAACGGGTTGCGAAGCGACGCGGGCCTAGACCCATTGGAATCGGATGACGCTTTAGCAGATGAATTTGAACGCATCGCTTTGCACGAACAAGGTAGCGTCGAACAGACAAGGGCGCAGTGGTACAGGCCGATCGAGCGGTATCTATCCGACGTAAAACGGTTGCTCCTGGAGTCCCTGGAGGATAAGCAATTTAAACACCTACGCGGGATGTACCGACAAGTGCTCATCGAGCGGTACAACGAACACCGCGGTGAAAACGGATTGCCGTCGCTCAGTGCCAACCCCGTGCTGCTGGGCCACCCGCGTCTGGACCTATACGTAGACGTGGAGTCACCGCACCCGATGAAGACGATGGGCTGCACATCCTGCCACGAGGGTTCGGGGCAGGAGACGGACTTTGTACACGCAGCGCATATACCACAGGATATCTGGGTCGACGCCGAGACAGGCGCCCCGGTGCCAGAGTTCCTGCTTGAGCACGCTTCCGGGACGCACCACGCAGGCGGCGTAGCCACCCCAGGCTCGGCATGGGCAACAGGGTGGTCGATCGACGGCGCCCAGACCGTGATGGCATCGAGCACGAGCGGTGAACACAGCAAACAGACGAGCGAAGCACGGTCTACCCATGACGACATCAAGCTAACCGACCCGAACGACCCGGCACCCTTTGCGCCCCAGCAAGGCTCACACGCCGGCTCGCTGAGCTACCGTTCGATCAGCGAGCCCGACCGGGACGCCCTAGCTGTGAAGCAAGCGGAGTATTGGGGACACGCGCACGGGTGGCACGCGGTGCACTACATGGAGTGGGAAAAACCGATGCACGAGATGCGGTTTATCGAGTCAAGCTGCAACAAGTGCCACACCGAGGTATTCGACATTGCCGAGGCTGCGCCGAAGCTGCACGAGGGGCGTTTGCTGTTTTCACAAATGGGCTGCGTAAACTGTCACGCGGTCGAGTCGCTCGAAGACGATCTGGATATCAAGAAGGTCGGCCCGAACCTGGCACATGTCCGGCAAAAGCTAACCGCCCCGATGATCGCGTCGTGGATATGGTCGCCCAAAGCATTCCGGCCAACGACGAAGATGCCCCACTACTTCATGCTCGAGAACAACTCCTCCCCGGTGGACATCCTGCGTACCCGCACCGAAGTGGCGGCGATCACGCACTACCTCCTGAAAGCGGAGCCGACACAAGGAGCCACCTCTCCCTACGAGCCCGAACCGATGCCTGAGGACCTCCAGGGCGATACCGCCGCTGGACGGAAGCTGTTTAACAGCGTGGGCTGCTTGGCGTGCCACAGCAACCTGGATGAATACGGGGAAGACTGGATCGTCGAAGACTTGGTCAACCGTACCGGTGCGGACGAGGACCAGGCCCAGCAGCAGTACGAGCACATGACGTACAACCAACAGCACTGGTACGCCATGGAGCACCTGCCCGACAAGCTCGAACGCACGGGGCCCGAACTGTCGGGTGTGGGCACCAAGCTCAAAGCGGGCCGGGACGCCGCCTCGGCGCACCAGCAGGCCGCGGCGTGGCTGTACGACTGGCTGCGTAACCCGCGCCATTACTCGAGTTACACCATCATGCCCAGCTTCCGGCTCTCGGAACAAGAAGCGGCGGACCTCACGACGTATTTGCTGTCGCTGGAGCGTCCGGGTTACAAGCCAACTGATTTCCAGGCATTGGACGACGACGGGAAGAAGATGCTCGCCGAGTTGACCGCACAGCTCAAATCTGCTGGCACCACGCTCGCAAATGCCAGAGAGGAAGTCAACGGCACACCCGACGAGCCGGGTATGACGACCGACGAGCAGTTGACGTTCCTGGGCAAGAAGATGATCGGTAACTACGGGTGCAACAACTGCCACCAGATCAACGGCTTTGAGACAGCCGCATCGACGTGCGCGAATCTAGACGACTGGGGGGTGAAGGACCCGCACAAATTGGATTTCGGTTATTTCGACCACGCTTTCGACAAACAGCGAGAAAAGCCCATCACTGTTTGGAAAGTCGATCACGAAGGCGTAGCCGCTGACGCTCCGCAGGTCTCACACCACGACGATAAGATCAATCAAGTCACGCTCAATTGGGAAACACTGGGCGCGTTGGGGCGTCGCGAGTGGCTGTACCACAAGCTGCACAACCCGCGTGTCTACGACCGGGGCCGAACCGCGTTTGACGGACATCTAAACGAAGACGGTGGATTCGACGCGCAAAGCTCGAACGTGGGCAAGCCATACGACAAGATGAAGATGCCCAAGTTCTTCCTGACCGATACGCAGGTCGAAGCGTTGGTCACGTTCGTGACGAGTATCCGCAAACCGCTGGTAACGCCGTCGATGCAGCAGTTAGCTGTAAACGAGACGGCCCTACAGGTGGCACGGGGCAAACAACTCGCGACGCGGTACAACTGCTACGGCTGCCACAACATCGATAGCAACACACCACAGATATGGGCGTACTTTGACGTGTTTAACCCAGACGGCTCGTTTAATTATGATCACCTGAACAACGCTCCACCCCGGCTAATCGGACAAGGTGCCAAAACCCAGCCGCAATGGCTGCACGACTTCCTGCAAAACGTACATGAACTTCGACCTTGGCTGAAGGTCCGCATGCCCAGCTTCCCCATGTCCAGTGAAGACGCGACGTCGCTGGTGGCGTACTTCGCCGCCCAAAGCCAGAAGATGTCCGAGCACTTGGCCAAGGACCTCGATTCGATCGATCCGTACCGGGCATCCCATCCCGACGACAGCAACTGGTTTACTCGGTCGAACATCAAGAAGGCGACAAATCGGCTACATGGCTTTGCGTTGGAAACCGAGCTAGCGAAGTCCAAGGAACTCGATCCTTTCGAAGCCACGCTGCCTGAGCTAGCTCAGAAGTGGGCGAAGCTTCACAAAGAAGCTAAATTCTTGCAATCGATGAACGACGTGACGTATCCCTTCACACAGACGCCGCAGCCGGGAACAGACGACGAGCAATGGTTTGACCGCGGCGAAGCGCTCTTTAACGAGCTGCGCTGCTACCAGTGCCACGCATTGGGTGATGAAGAAAAGCTGCTAGCACTCTGGAAACTCGATAACCCCGACGTCCCTGCGGACGAAGTTCAGAGCAGCGACGACGAGCCGGAAGAGGATGAGGAAGACTACGGCTACGACGATGAGGAAGAAGAGGATTACGGTTACGGCGACGAAGACGAGCAAGAGGCCGCCCCCACCGGACCTGTATACACCGCACCGAACCTGTCTTACACCGGCGACCGTTTACGATGGGACTGGGTCGATCGTTGGCTCCAAGAGCCCGCGACGATCCAGCCGGGCACAAAAATGCCTCAGTGGTTCCCCGACGGCCAATCGGCGTTCTCTAACTACCCCGGTCAGGTCAAGGAACAGATGCACGCTCAGTACGGCTACCTCGGCGCGGACCAGCGCCGAGTCCTGATGGACTTCATCTACGAAGCGGGCAGGACGGGCTACACCCCGGGCGAAGAACGGCTCCAAGGCGAACAGCCGAAAAAGATTGAATTAACGCCACTACCGAAGCCGAAGATCGTTGAAAAACAACCCAAAGACAGCGGTGAGCAAAGTGGCACGGCTGATACAGCGGGTGACGATCAGGCTCAGAGCCAAGCCTCAACCCCCGCGTCCGTCGTCGCGCCCCCGAAACCGCAAGAGGACGCCACAAAATCAACGATTGATTTGCACGACGGGGCAACCGCATCACACGACGGCGGTGGAAACGGCCGAGTCGTTGGCGTGGTCAAGTTCGAGGGCAAGCCCGCCCGCCGCAAACCCCTCCGCATGGGTGCCGACGCTTTCTGCAAAAAAGCACACAAGAAAAAGGTATTCGACCCGAGCATGGTCGTAAACAAAGACTCGACGATGCGTAACGTTTTCATCTACGTAAAATCGGGGCTATCGGGTAACACCGCAGTACCACAAGAGCCTGCGGTGATCAATCAGAACGGCTGTATGTACCACCCCCACGTGATGGGCGTCACAGCGGGCCAGCCCCTGGTGATCCTCAACAGTGATAACACCCTACACAACGTTAAAATGAACAGTTCCAAAAACGGGGCGTTTAACGAGGGCATGCCGGTTCAAGGCATGCGGCTCGACAAGGTGTTGTCGAAACCTGAACTGGGTATCAACCTCAGGTGCGACGTGCACCCATGGATGGGAGCATATCTATACGTTGTCGAACACCCGTTCTTCGCTGTGAGCGACGTAGAGGGTCGGTTCGAGATCACGGGCCTACCGCCTGGGACATACACACTCGAAGCAATTCACGAGCAAAAAAAGGTCGCGTCGATGGAGTTTGAAGTAACCGTCGCTGCCGACACTTCGCACCGCGTGGACGTAACCTTGAAAAAAGATTAGTTTGTATGTTAATTAATGGTCGCCACGCGACCTGTGTGTGATAGGCGAATATCTAAAAATAGCTTTCGACGCTTTGTGTTGACCGATTCGTCTTTGCGAAATCATTGCATGCTGCAAAGGTTTTTCGCATAACAACTAAGACAGCGTAGATTGACCTAATAGAAAACGCACCCGGGGCGGGCCACCATTGAAAGGACTCGTATATGAACACTGACTTATTTGATCGATACAGAACCGCTACCACTGTCGCCGTGGCGGCGGTATTAAGCTTTGTGCTCGGTGGTGGTAACACGTGGGCCAATGCCCCGTCGATCAACGTCGGCGGAATCGACCAGGCGGGCGGCACGATCAAGGGCGTGGTGAAGTTTGACGGCAAGAAGGCCAAACGCAAACCGATCCGCATGAACGCCGACGCATACTGCGACAAGGCACACCCTGGAAAAAAAGCGAAAAATGAGCGGTACGTCTTCGGCGATAACAAAACACTCCAAAACGTGTTCGTGTGGGTGAGCAAGGGCTTGGCGGGCAAGAGTTTTTCTGCCACAGGCAACGCAGCCTTGGACCAGACCGGTTGCATGTACGTGCCGCACGTCAGCGGCGTGATGGTCAATCAGGACCTCGACATCCTCAATAGCGACAGCACGCTGCACAATGTCAAGATGAACAGCTCCAACAACGGCTCATTCAACGAGGGCATGCCGGTCAAGGGCATGGTCATCACGAAGAAGTTCTCCAAGCCCGAGTCGGCGATCCCGATCCGGTGCGACGTACACCCGTGGATGGGAGCGTACCTGCACGTGGTGGAGCACCCATTCTTCGCGGTCACGCAGCAGGACGGCACGTTCGAGATCCGGGGCCTACCTGCGGGTGATTACGAATTGAGCGTGTGGCATGAATTCAAGAAATTTGCCCCAGACCACAAGACAATCAGCGTGTCCGTCGGCGACGGGGAAACCAAGCAAGTCACCGTAACCTACGGCCCAAAAAAGAAAAAATAGTCTTATCTTATACGGCGTGATCTGTGATTTCACTGCGAGTCCTAAACACCAAGGGGTTTACAGACATGGCAATGAAATGAATTGATCGTCACGCCGTGTCTACGCTCTCTGCTAACCTGTCTGCGTTGCCTTGTAAGGAGTAACTCTTGTCAACCGTCAAGAAATTACTGATACCAATCCCGGCCCTGGCGTTCACGCTCGCGACCTCTATGGGCGCCGCCACGGCGCAGGCACAGCCTCAAGAGACCACGGGGCCTCGGGGCTGGTGGCTACCCGAAAACGTCTTCCCCGCAGCCCAGCAGATCGATCTGCTTTTCAACTTTATCTTGTACCTGACCGTGGCGATCTGCATCACGGTGTTCATAACGATGGCGATATTCTTGTTCAAGTACCGACACCGACCGGGTCGACACGGGGTGTTTATTCGCGGCAACAGCAAGCTGGAACTGGTGTGGACGCTGATCCCGACGGTAATCCTGGCGTTAATCGCGGCATTCAGCCAAGCAACTTGGTCGAACATCAAACAGCAACCCGTTATCACGAAAAGCGACGACACCGTGGAGATGGAGGTGATCGGCAGGCAATTTGCCTGGTACTTCCACTACCCCGGCAGCGACGGCCAGCTCGGACCACGCCAGACCAGCCTGATCGACACACAGAGCGCCGACCCGGAGAAACTCATCGGGCTCGACCGGTCGCACCCGGATGGAATAGACGACATCGTATCGCCGATCATGGCGGTCCCCGTAAACACCAAGGTGCTGATCAAGCTCAGCAGCGTGGATGTAATACACAGCTTTTTCCTGCCTAATTTTCGGATTAAACAAGACGCGATGCCAGGCCTAAACGCGAGGGTCTGGATCGAGGCGGACCGAACCAGCGCACAGGTCATCGGGACCAGCCCCGATGAGATGGATATGTTCGACTATGCAAAACCATTTGACATCGTCTGTGCCGAGCTTTGTGGTCAGGGCCACTTCAAGATGCGCGGAAAACTGTACGTGGTGACCCACGATCAATACGAAGCGTTCCTCGAAGAAGAAGCCTCGTACCTCGACCTGGGCGACGAGGACGAGGGGTATTAAGACGGGCGGTGCGTCAAAAAAGAACTACTTTTAGACGATTCATCGTCGCGTAGCGTGCAATAACTACGAACGCGGATAGGAATAATCAGACATGAGCACGAACCATGGCAGCGGACATGACGACCAGCACCACGGGCCCTCCAACTTCATCACCAAATACATCTTCTCCACCGATCACAAGGTCATCGGTATCCAATTCACGTTCGCTGCGTTGCTATTCGTGATTATGGGTGGCTTGCTGGCGCTGGGCGTGCGCTACCAGATCGCCTGGCCAAACCAAAACGTTCCGTACGCAAAAATCCTTCCGGGCAAGATGACAAGTAAGGCTCCAGAGGCGAACTTGGCGCTGTGGAAAATGGGCTGTGAGGTCGAGGTGAAATCCGACCTTGACGTGAATGGGCAGAAACTAAGCGGCCAAGACATAGCAACGCTTACCGGCTTCCCAAAGGGGTTGGCGGTCACACTGCCCGCGGGAACAATGGTGCGTGGCGACACCGGCCAAACACGGGTACTCGACAACGCAATACCCGCATGGGTCGATCCGGTAATGGTGATGGCCGACTACAACTACGCCAAACAAGAGGCCCGTACGGTTGCGGGCGTGACCGTGACAACCGCGAGAGACGACTCACCGCAACAGTTGACTCTGGTCGGCGTTGAAAAAATGATCACCGACGGCTCGAACGCGCCGCGTGCAAAAACCGTTAGTGGACCGATCCTCCTGCCCATCCGTGCGGGCCAAACACCCGTCTCAATCAAAGCCAATGGCAAAACGCTCGAAACCACAGCCGACAAAGTGACCTTTTACAAAGAGACTTTGACGACGGACGCGTACCTGCAATTATTTACGATGCACGCGTCAATCATGATCTTCTTGGTGATCATCCCGATGTTGGTGGGCGGGTTCGGCAACTTCCTGATCCCGCTGATGATCGGTGCTCGCGATATGGCGTTCCCGAAACTGAACATGCTGGCATTCTGGCTAGCGGTGCCGGCGGGCGTGATCATGCTGATCAGCTTCTGGACGCCAGGCGGCGCTGCGGGTGGGGGCTGGACAATGTACCCGCCCTTCTCAGAGACAGCTTATTCCTCGCAAATTGGTACGACACTCTGGATCGTAGCGGTGGGGCTGATAGGTTTCAGCTCGGTGGTGGGCGCCATAAATTACCTGACGACAATCATGAACATGCGCGCACCGGGCATGACCATGTTCCGCATGCCGCTGACAGTATGGGCGATGTTTATCACGTCAATCCTGGCGTGCTTTGCCACACCCGTACTGACAGCCGCGATGGTGCTGCTGCTGCTGGACCGGACGATAGGAACGCATTTCTTCCTGCCCGCTGCGGGCGGCCAACCGCTGCTGTTCCAGCACCTGTTCTGGTTCTACTCGCACCCAGCGGTGTACATCATGATCCTGCCGGGGATGGGTGTGGTCAGTGATGTGCTGTCGTGCCACACACGCAAGCCGATCTTCGGGTACAAGCCAATGGTCTACTCGATGGCCACGATCACGGGGCTGGGGTTCATCGTGTGGGGACACCACATGTTCCAGTCAGGTATGAACCCGACGCTGGGCATGACGTTTATGGCGTCGACAATCATGATCTCGGTACCTTCGGCGATCAAGACGTTTAATTGGCTCGGCACGCTCTGGGGCGGCGACATCCGCTTCACGCCCCCGATGCTCAACGCTTTAGCGTTTGTGAGCATGTTCGTGATCGGCGGCCTAAGCGGGATATTCATGGCCAGCGCGCCGGTCGATATCCCGATACACGACACCTATTTCATCGTCGCACACATCCACTACGTACTATTCGGCGGGTCACTGTTTGCCATCTTCGCGGGGATATACCAGTGGTTCCCGAAAATGTTCGGCAGACAACTCAATCAACGCTGGGGGGTGATCCACTTCTGGATGACGGTCATTGCGTTTAACGGAACGTTCTTCCTGATGCACATCCTGGGCATCGGGGGACACCCCCGACGGTACGCGTCGATCATGGAATACCCCACGCTCATGCACCTCCAACCGATGAACGTGTTCATGACGATCTTCGCCATGATGATGGGGATGGCACAAATCCCGTTCTTCTTCAACGTATTTACAAGCCTGCCGCGAAAGCTAGGCCGAGCGCTGACAGCGATATTCATCGTGATGCTCGGACTGCCGATGGTAATCGGCGTGAGCTTCTGGAGTGGGTACGATGCGGAAGCACTTAATTTCTACCCAACACTGGGCGGCGCGTTGATAAACGGCGTGATCTACAGCGTCGTGGTGACCATCGCGGTGTTCATCATCTGGACGGTAGGCGGTCTGCTACGCATGCCCCTGTGGCTCAATCGGGTGCTGCACCTGGTGTGGCTGCCGGCGTTCCTGGCACCACTGATACTTAAACACGATGCGTACCTCTGGCTGGGTGTTCCGGGCCTATTCGCGCATCGCTGGCTGATTTTGGCGCTGGTGGGACTGCCTGGGTTGGCGTGCCTGATCTTGTCACGGTCGAAGGACGAGTTTGGATTCGATCCGGGGACAAACCCGTGGAACGCCAACTCTCTCGAATGGACCACGACTTCGCCCCCGCCGCACCTAAACTTCGACGAGATTCCGACTGTCCACCGCGGGCCGTACGAATACAGCTCACCGGCGGTCGAGCAAGACTATCTGCCACAGGTGCTCGTACTGCCAGCCGGTGTCGTCGAGCCTACGGGACACTGAAATCAGCCGGCATGATTGAACATGGCTTGAAAATGGTGCGAACCTAGCTAGACAGACATCGCTTTTAAGTACTTAGACCATTCGCAAACGAAACCCTGATCGCTCGCGTCTCATGACGACAACACCCCCACTCTCTACGTATCGCCCCTGGACGTACCGGATTGCGGTGGTGCTTGTGGCGGCGACGTTCGGGTTGATCGTCCTGGGCGGCACGGTGACGAGCAAAGGCGTGGGACTGGCAGTGCCGGACTGGCCCACCACGTTCGGATACAACATGTTCGGTGTACCCTTGGCGACATGGATCGGTCGGGGCGGCGTGTTCTGGGAACACCTGCATCGGCTGGCGGGCAGCGCGGTGGGCGTGATCACAATCATTGTGGCGCAGCTCATCTGGCTGCCATACTTAAATACCAAACTGCCCTACCGACTAGCTGCCGGTTGGCCCTTCTTATGCCGATCAAACGCTAACCTCTCACTATCGAACGATCGTCCGTGGTTAAGGTGGCTGGCGGTCGGGGCGCTGGCGTTGGTCATTATCCAGGGCGTGATGGGTGGGCTGCGGGTGACGGAGATGTCGGTCACGCTGGCGGTGCTGCACGGCGTGACGGCACAATTATTTCTGTGTGTAACCGTATTGATCGCATCGGCAACGAGCAGGCTTTGGCTCAATGCGACTCAGGAAAACACACCCGAATGTGCCCCCAACCGTTACAGCCACAAGCTGCGACGACTATCGCTGGGCTTGCTGGCGGTAATGGTGATTCAGCTCGTCCTGGGCGCGACGATGCGGCACACCGGCTCGCGGCTTGCAATCCCCGACTTCCCAAGTGCGTACGGACAACTCTGGCCCCCGATGACCGACAGTACAATCCGCGCAGCCATCAACAAGGCTCCCTACGAGCAGTTCGACCGGTACTACGGAGTCGGGCAGGTGGGCGTGCACTTTTCGCACCGGGTATGGGCGGTGGCGGTGTTCGCGATGTTTGCGGTATTCGCTAAAGGCTTGGGCGCTGAGATGAACAAAGACCAGCGTCTAACAACACCGATGCTCACACTGGCGTGTCTGTTAATCGCCCAGATAGCGCTTGGGGCGTTGGTGATCTGGACCGGCCAATCGGATTGGAATAATGAATTCGCCACGGCTCACCAGGGCACAGGCGCAGCTCTGCTTGCGACGGCGACGGTGCTGGCCATCCGTGTGCACGTCCTACCGCCGCCACCCATACGCCACACCTCGACCGATACACCCGCCGCCACCGCAAGCCTGAAAGGGGCGCCGGCATGACACAACTCACTAATCCCAGAGCCAGGGTCCTGGTCGCCGGGCAAAGCCATGCAAACGCATCAGCCCAATCACTCCTGTCCGACCTGAACCTGCTAACTAAACCTCGCCTGACGATGATGGTGGTCTTGACGACGTATATCGGATTTTTACTGGCTAGCAAAAGCCCGTGGGCCGGTGAAACCTCGTGGCTCACACTCACAAGCACACTGATCGGCGTCGCTCTGTCGTGCATGGGTGCCAGTGCATTTAACCAAGTGTACGAACAGGATACCGATGCGCTGATGCGGCGCACGCAAAACCGCCCGGTATCCGCCGGCCGCATGAGCACGGGGGTGGCAATGCTGATCGGCGTCGGCCTGTGCACCGCTGGAGTCGGCCTCCTGGCCGTGACGACAAACGCCCTGACAGCGGGACTCAGCGCGTTCACGATCTTCAGCTATGCACTGGTCTACACACCCATGAAACGGATCAGCAGCGTATCGACCATCATCGGCGCGGTGCCCGGCGCGCTGCCCCCGGTGATGGGGTACACCGCAGTGACGGGCCGAGTCACTGTGGAGGCGTGGGTACTGTTTGCGATCCTTTTCCTGTGGCAATTGCCGCACTTCCTGGCGATCGCGTGGCTGTACCGCGACGAATACGCGAAAGCGGGCATGGCATTTTTACCGGTGATCGATCCCGCTGGGGGCAGCACGTTCCGCCAAATTTTGCTTGGGTGTCTAGCGCTTGTCCCGCTGGGACTGGTACCCACAATGTTTGGCATGAGCGGTGTCGTTTACTTTTTCGGATCGCTGGCGGTGGGTATTGTCTTTTTAGGGTTCGGGGTAGCACTAGTCGCTGGGCGCACACGGCGTCACGCGCGTGCGCTATTCTGGGCGTCGCTGCTGTACCTGCCGTTGGTATATGGCTTGATGGTTCTGGATTACAAGGGCATAGGCTGAACAATTGCTAGCGGGCAAATTCGTACCCGCTCAAGACCACACAAGGATTGACCATGTCACACGCCGCCACAACGAACGAACTCCACGCTTCATCCTCGCACACCGACAGCGAACCCCCGCTGATGGCACACGGCTCGGTGCTGCAACTGGGCATCCCCAATGGGAAGATCGCCATCTGGCTGTTTCTGGGCTCCGAGGTCATGTTTTTTACGGGTCTGATCGGCGCGTACATCGTGCTCCGGTTCGGCCAGCCGGCTGGCAATTGGCCCCAACCGCACCTGACGCTCAACGTACCGCTCACTGCGGTGAATACCTTCCTGCTGATCTGCTCAAGCGTCACGCTGGTGTGGGGCCTGCAATCGATCCAGGCCGGCCAACGCGCCAAAGGAAACTGGGGGCTGTTCCTGACCACGCTGCTGGGCGCGGTCTTTGTCGGTGTACAGGCCTATGAGTACTACGAACTATGGATCCACCGGGGTCTAACCGCGTCGACGAACATCTTCGGCAGTTGTTTCTACGCGATGACGGGGTTCCACGGCCTACACGTCTTCCTGGGCGTGATCGCGATGGCAGTGGTCACATTAATGGGACTGGCTGGAAAATTCGATACCAAACACTACGCAGCCGTTGAACTAACGGGGTTGTACTGGCACTTTGTCGACTTGGTGTGGATTATCCTGTTCGCGATCGTTTACCTGATGTGACGCCCATCGGCATGCGGGCCACACGGATCGACGGCATTTTTTTTGTTGAGGAAAATATCTATGTCTCAAAAAGACCATCACATACCGTTGTGGGGACTGTTCCTGGCGTTGCTGGTACTGACAACAGCAGAAGTCGTGCTGTTCGAAGTGTGGTCCCGTAACCAGTGGCTGATGCCCAAGTACGCCATGGTGCTGCTGCTGCTGCTGTTCACACTGCCCAAAGCGGTGATCGTACTGACCTATTTCATGCACCTGAAGTTCGAAAGACAGTTGATCGTCTTTCTGGCGATGGCGCCGTTTGTGATGGTATTCGTCGCGGTGCTGCCGATCCTGACCGATATCGTAACGCTCAAGGACCAGTCATATAACCAAGTGCCCGGGCTACGAGAATTTGTGCCGTCGACTGAACACAGCCAAGGAGATGGGCACGAGGATTCGCTGTCCCAGGACCCTTCCGACGACGAACCGTATCATTGATACAATCAATTAAGTGATTCAATCGGCCTGTTTGATTGCCAGGGCAGTTTGACCTGTCCGCACGGTATACTTTTCACTATGAACACCGCTGGTCAAGCCGTCATCGAAAACAATCCGACGAACTATTCCTCACCCGCAGCGGAGAGTACGAATCCGTCAGCTATCCAGATAGCCGATCTCAACCACACATACCCCGCCACCAGCGGGTCCAAGCGACGCACTCGGCGTCAGTCAGCCAAATCTCAAAACGCGAGTGAAGTACCCCACCGACCCGCACTGGACGGGGTCAATCTACGCATCTCGCCCGGTGAAATTTTCGGCATCCTCGGCCCAAACGGCGGCGGGAAGACGACGCTGTTTCGGATTCTGTCGACGCTGCTGCGTCCGACGTCCGGAAACGTGGCGGTGTTCGGCTACGACGTGTGCGCACAACCGTGGGAGGTACGCAAACAATTGGGCGTCGTGTTCCAGTCGCCGAGCCTCGACGTGAAGCTCACAGCCAAAGAAAACCTGCGATGCCAGGGCCACATGTACGGACTGCGGGGCAGCGACCTGAACTCCCGGATCGATAAGGTGCTCGAACAGGTAGGCCTTCCCGATGCTGCTGACCGTCACGTGGAGATACTTAGCGGAGGCATGCGTCGTCGGGTCGAGTTGGCGAAGGCGATGCTCCACGCCCCCCCACTGCTGCTGCTCGACGAGCCCTCGACCGGTCTGGACGTGGGTGCGAGGCGAGACCTGTGGGAGCAGCTTGAGACGCTGCGTCACAAGCAAGGCGTGACGATTGCTCTGACGACACACCTGATGGATGAAGCTGACCGGTGCGATCGGTTGGCTGTGCTGCACGAAGGAAAACTCGTGGCACTCGACACGCCCGCCCAGCTCAAAGCAAAGATCGGAGGCGAGGTCGTCACCATCGAGCCGACCCAGGGTCAGGCACAGGGGCTACTAGAGCAGATCACCGATCGGTTCGGTCCGTGGGACAACACGACAAAACCCGTGCTGATCGACGGGGTCATCCACCTGGAAAAATCGGACGGACCTGGCTTTGTCGCAACGCTCGCGGGGGCATTCCCGGACTCGACCCGCAGCATCACAGTCGGACACCCCACACTTGAAGATGTGTTCCTGCACCTCACCGGTCAGACGCTTAGGAAATAGGCACGACCGGGGATCACCAACGGGTATCGATCACAGCCACTACCCGAATCACCCGGCAGTCTCTTTGTGATGGCTAGGCGCTAGCCGCATGATCACGTTGCGGATGTCGGCGGGGGTTAATTGCGCATCTGAAAGCCCGGCGTCGACACAGCTTTTCGGCATGCCGTAAACCACACACGACTTGGCTGTTTGAGTTAACACGACACCACCCGCGTCGTGCACAGCACGGGCGCCCTGGGTCCCATCCGCACCGATCCCCGTCAATACGATCGCCAGCGTTTTTTCGCCGTAGACTTCGGCACACGACCGAAACAATTCGTCGGCAGAAGGCTTATAGACTAATTTCGTCGGAAGGTCGTTGACCTCGATCTGCGTGCTTGTCCGCCCGATCTTACGCACACGCAGGTGATGATGACCACGACCAATGTAAACCGTGCCGTCGAATACGGGCATGGTGTCCTGTGCATGCACGACGGTGAGCGGGCTGTTGAGTTCGAGCCTGGCGGCAAATGTCTCGGTAAACGTGGGGGGCATATGCTGAGCGACGAAAATGGGCATGGGCAGATCGGGCGGTAAATTATTGATAATCTCCTCGACCAACCCCGGGCCACCGGTGCTCGAACCGATGGCCACGGCTTTGAACCGACCCAAATTAAACTCCGGTATGGGGCTCATCGCGTCAAAACCCTGGTCCCAAATAGATGTTGCAAGCCTAAACCTCTAAGCCTATCTTCTGGCTGTTGCTTCTGTTACTGATCTAACTGCATACAGTATTTGTAATTATCGGCTAGTTTCGGACCGATCTGGACCCGCAAATTGAGGGCCGATAGCGGATGTGTCCGGGCAGGCCCGGACCTACAGACTGTGCCCGGCATGGTGCCGGGCCTACGCGCTGTCGTTGGATGAGCGACCACAGCAGACCCTACACTTTTGCTCGCGTGCATAATGTCCCGACGGTCGCAGCTCGTCGCGGCGACGCATAGTCGAATGCCACGGGTGTAACCACCCGTGGCTAAGTGAGGGCCCACGCGCTTCGGTTGAAGACAGGCCCTCTCGAAGATGGATATGATCCGCTAGAGAGATGAACTTCACTGGCCATAAATTGCCCTGGACGTTTGACGCGCTTGAAGCGGTTCGCCGTTGGCCAAGCGATCGGCGGCTGTGCGTGTTGCACTCGGGACGGTTCGACGCGCGTTGGGCGCGGTGGTCCGTGCTGGCACAGCCGGTGGGTACGTACCGGTTCGTAACCCATTCCAACCACAAAACGACGCAACCAGCGCAAGGTCAAAGCCAATGGCTGGGGCCACCCGAAGCCTGCCCCGCATCGTCGTTCACCCACAAACCCTTTTCGGACCTCCGCAAGATTATCCACGCCACCGATGGGTTGTGGATCGGATACCTCAGCTACGACTTGGCACACTGGATCGAACGCCTGCCGCACGGCTGTGGCGACGGCGGCTGGCCGATCATCGAGCTGGGGTATTGCCCTGGGTATCTCGTATACGATGGGCTCACACAATCGTGGTCGGCGTGCGGGACTTGGTCAGACGCCACACCATCCAGCGAGCACTCGTCGCTGTATCCCGACCTATCCCACACTGATCAGCGCACGCCTCACGGCTTCACAACTGATACGCCCCACAACACCATGTCACAAGCCGGCTACGAAGCCGCGGTGACGAAGGCAAAGGACTACATCGCTGCAGGCGACGTGTTCCAGGCCAACATCGCTCAGCGGTTTACCGCGGACATCAGCGGCGATACGCCCCACAGCGCTCGGGGATTATTCGATCAATTAGCGCGTGTGTCGCCGGCGTGGTACGGCGCCTATCTGGAACTTGCCCCAACCCCCCGGCCACATTCATCGTTTGCCGATACAACTGTGTCCTTACCCCCGTTGCAACGGCCCGACAAGGCCATCGCGTCCACGTCACCGGAGCTATTTCTGCGTGTGGATGGGCGGCACGTCGTTACCCGCCCGATTAAGGGCACTCGCCCCAGCAGCGTCGACCCAATACATCTGCGCGACAGTGAAAAGGACCTCGCTGAGCTGAACATGATCGTAGACCTGATGCGCAACGATCTTGGCAGGGTGTGCGGCTACGGATCGATCCGGGTGACCAACCCGCGCGTGATCGAGTCACACCCGACAGTGCACCACGGCGTGGCGACGATCGAGGGCAAACTACACGAATCCAAGGATATCGTTGACCTGCTGCGTGCGACGCTGCCGAGCGGCTCGGTGACGGGTACGCCCAAAGTACGCGCGATGCAGATCATCTCCGAGCTAGAGCCCGCGAGCCGTGGGCCGTACTGCGGGTGCATCGGTTACATCTCACGAAACAGCGCCTGCCTGAGCGTGGCGATACGCACCATGCTGATCGACCTGGCATCGCGACGCGTTGACTTCTGCGTAGGTGCCGGGATCGTGGCGGACTCGCAGCCAAAAGACGAATTCCAAGAAACGCTCGACAAAGCGGCGCCCCTGATGGCGGTGCTAGGGCAGCGTCATGAGATCGAAAACAGCGAATCGGGCCATCGTATCGCTATCACGACGGACGACCGGTAACCCGCATCGAGACCCGGCTTGCCCCCCCCTGGGCCCACTAAATTCCACTTCGCACGGTGCAATAACCACACATTTGTGTTGTCGGATTCAAATTTCCAGAGCCTCGTACTAGCAAACCGATGAAAAATCACACGCTGGCCGGCCCAACCGGTCAAATCGAAAGTGTCCCATAATAAAAACCATCGCTGTCCAAAGACCCAACAACTGGCTTAATCAATGTGCCAAGAACGTAACGTCACAGGGCGGCGAAGACGGCATCATTGAAAAGATTCTGGAAGTGCTCAACATTGATTCAGGTTGGTGTGTCGAATTCGGGGCGTGGGATGGCACATACCTTAGCAATGTCAACAATCTTGTCGTAAACAAAGGTTTTTCGGCTGTGATGATCGAAGGGAACCCGGTCAATGAAGATTAATGACGCCAGTTGCTCTAACACCTACTCACCCTTCTTCGAGCGCGTCGAGCGCTGTCCATAGCGCGTCGAGCATCTCCGGCCCCGGCAGCACGTCGGCGTGCCCCAGCTTTGCCAACGCTTTGACCATCGGCGGAACAGCTGAGAGGTGACCCGCACGGTACGCGCTGACCAGGATCGACACGACGCCTTCCGATTTGATAAAGCTAAGTTTGGCCTTCTCCTTGATCGGCCCATCGATCAGGACCAGTGACGCGCCGTGTGCCAGCGCCAGCCGAAGGGTTGCGGCGTCCAGGTCGTTCGCCCCCGCCACGCGCGACGGCAAATGTTGGTCGGGGTAATCGTCTAAGACGTCCAGCCAAGGCCACGCCTGGATCGGCAGTTGGTCGGCGTCAGAGCCTGGCGCGGTATTAGCAAGGGCTGCGGGAGCCTCGAAATTCACCCGTGAGATTGCCACGTGGCCAAACCGCTTTGGCAACAACCCCTCGCGCCGGATCGCCACGAGCGCGTCGAGCGACTTCCTGCTAATCACGACCGGTCCCGTGGGCGTTGTGAGCGGCTGGCGATCTGTCATGCCACGCTTTCTTATCATTCGCTACACAGCCGCCCTATCGACTACCGGCGAGCTTGCCCGCTCGATACCCTGATTTGTAGCCACGCTCGTGGGCCTGGTTAAACAGCACCGCGTAGTGCTCGGCACTGTGCTGGTCCGAGCAGGCGCAGACCACGTCGTCTTTGGCATCCAGGACACGATACGAGCTGGCTTGCTGGTCGACATGGTAGGGTCGGGTTTCTTCGTCGGCCATGGTCGGGTGAGCCTTGTCATACGCTGAATTGAAGTACGCCCGGAGGGACTCGAACCCCCAACCCTCGGTTCCGAAGACCGATGCTCTATCCAATTGAGCTACGGGCGCAACGCTTTGCATCTTAATGACTAACACGCCCCTGTAAAATGCCCTAAAACACGCTACTACACCTATTACCACACCCGAACACAGCACCACTCTAAGGACACCTAAGACCCAAAGTGATCGTAGTTCATTTCGGATTGTAAATTCATCTGGCGCCTCGGCTTGTACCGATAACTACTTGATATACCCGTAGCTGAGGAAGCCAAGGCATGAGCCAATCGCCATCGACGTCTCAAATTGAGCTGTCTCAACAAGTTGCCGACGCTGTGCAAGCTGGGAACCTAGCCCGTGCGAAACAGTTGTTGGAACAAATCGGAGACGCAGCAGACCCTCGAATCCTCAAAGCGGTAGCGGGCGTATGCATCAACAAACACCAGTGGCGTGAAACAATCGCCATACTTCAACGCCTCGAAGACCCCGATCTGGGCAGTCAATTAAAACTTCGATTGGCTCGTAATCTATTACTGTTACAAGAAAAGCGACCGGATGTTTACGAAACTGTGGTAGGAAACAACCCGCGATCAGAGTGTGATATCCAGAGACTGAGCACAGGCCAATTCACGATTGTCCAAACCCTCCCGGGTCAACGGTCGAAATCCCCAAGTCACAGTCATGATCCACGCGACGATGCTAATCAGCTGCTCGACTCTGTGTCCAAGGTAATCAATAAAAACGAAGCGATCCTGCTAGCAGGTATAGGCGATGGTTACGCGCTCGACGCATTGCCTAGCCAAATCACCGAAGCCATCGAGGGCCTTAGACCCACGATCTACATTGTGGAGCCGGACCCCGAGGTCTTGCTACACGTCTTGATGATCCACGACTACACCCAAAAAGACGGGCCGATCGAATGCGAAAGTTATCTATGGTTCGTAGGCGTCTCGTGGGAAGAGCAGTTCCGCCACGCGATGGTAAACGATCTGCTGCTGCCTGATCCGTCGACTGTGTTCCGTCAATCGCTGCGTGGCGCCGAGGTACTGGACCCGATTAACAAAATAGTGAAAGAGCGCAGTGCACCCAACACAGCATTTATCAAAGAGCTAAACGATTATTACGAAACACTCGATCGTGAGACGTTGGTGAACCTTCTGAGCCCGCACCCACCCCGGCCACCGCGTTTGTTGGTCCTGACTAGCCAATTCACGACAGTCCTTCAGTATTCAGCCCGCGATGTGATTGATGCGTTTAAAGAACTTGGCTGGGAAACTCGATTGGTCATCGAGCCTAAGCCGTACCACCGCATCACTCACATTGGTTTACGGCAGATATTGGTCGACTTTAAGCCAGATATATTCTTTCAGATCGACCACCTGCGGTACGAGTCCTCGCAGCTTTACCACCCAAATCTTCCCATTGTGTGCTGGATACAGGACAAATTGCCCAATCTAATCCATCCGGCGGCTGGCAAATCAATCTCAACGCGAGATTTTGTGCTAGGCCCGAATCGGCCAACGTATGTACAAGAGCACGGCTACCCGCAGCGACAGTGGATCGACATGGGCAAGCTAAGCCGCGTGCCAAAGCGCCCAGCCAAGTGGGACAGCGACGGAGACGACCTGGTATACGTGTCGAACGCGTCTCAACGCGGCGAAGACCTAAGCGACCAACTGCTCAATGAGACCGCCGGGGGCGAGACAGGAAAACGGATTGTCCGGGCTTGCTGCAAACGATTAATGCAAATCTACCGAGACGGCCAGAGCGTGGAGACGAGTTATCAAATTCTCACCATCGTTCGAGAGGTAGAGGAAGAACTAAATGTAACGATAAGAAATGATCAAAATCGTGG
Source organism: Planctomycetota bacterium (assembly GCA_024276075.1). GTDB lineage: Bacteria > Planctomycetota > Phycisphaerae > Phycisphaerales > Phycisphaeraceae > JAJRXX01. Next base: position 42,911 of record JAJRXX010000041.1, on the reverse strand, counting down.
CAGCTTGGTGACAAGATTGGTCCACCCGCTCAACGACGCGCTGTATCGCCAACAGGGACTGATATGGGCAGCGCGCATTGCCGAGCGGCTTGGGCTGACCCTATCAATCTACGGCAAGGGGTGGGACCAGCACCCTGACTTGGCAAACTACGCGCGAGGGTACGTCTCATACGGCAGCGACCTCGAAGACCTGACGCGCCGATCGAAGATCAATCTTCGCCTCGAGCCGCTGCCAACGTTGGCACACCAGCGCATGACCGATGGGCTGATCTCGGGCGGGTTCTTCCTTAGCCGAAGGAGCATCGCGGAGGACCGTGCGCAGGCACTGGCGAATTTCCTGCACGAACACGCGGACGAATCCGTAGAAACCGTCGAACAGGCAATGGAAGCGGTGCCGACTAAATACCACAAAGAACTAAGTGAGCTCGTTACGCGCACCGCTCAGACCATTGATACGATCCACGACCCGATAATGGGCACGCGGCTGTGCCAACGGATCGGCATGCTCGCACCGCACGGCCGGGTGCTACCGAGACTCGACGAAATTTCATTCCAAGACGAGGCGACACTCCAAGCATGCATCGAGCGGTTTATCAATAAACCACAACAACGAGTGGACATCGCGCAGGCACAGCGCCAACACGTCGAGCAGCGGATGACGTACCCGACGGGTATGCGTCGGATGATCGAGCAAATCAGAGAACTGATCGCCACCGAGACATCCGCAACATCTGTATCAACGGAGACATTGAAAAAAACCGCATGAAGATCAGCTATATCATCCTCACCCACAACCGCTGTGCGGCGGTGCTTCACACACTCGAGCAGGTCCACAGCCGCCCCCCGGCTACCGACGGCCAGTGGGAAACCTGGGTCGTGGATAACGGCTCAACGGACGGTACACGCGAAGCGATTGCACAAGCCTTTCCACAGGTCAAGCTGATCTGTCGCCCAAAAAACGAAGGCGTCTGGGCGCGTCACTACGCGATCGAGCAGGCTACGGGCAAATACATTTGTCTGCTCGACGATGATAGCTACCCGCTGGAAGACGCGACCGCGCGGTCGGTCCGGTTCCTTGATGCGCGTCCGGAGTCTGCGAGCGTCACGGGGAGCCTCGTGCTGCCCGACGGGTCACAAGAAGCGTCGGCACTACCGATGATCCCCGCAAACGGGGCAGTGTGTATCCGCCGATCGGCGTTGCTCGAAATTGGCGGGTTCCGGTTCTGCAAGTCATTCCAGAGGCAGGCGGAGGAATATGAACTAGCGATCCGCTTGATCGATGCGGGCTACCACCTGCACCGATTTGAAGACCTCGTCTATTGCCACAAAAAATCCGTTGCGGGCGCGCGACCCAGTGCACAGGTTCACCGCCTGGACATGCGTAACAACCTTGTCATCGCTGACCGCTACCTACCAACGAAGCTGCGGCGGGCGTATCAGCGTGACTGGACGATGCGGTACGGCGCTATTGCCAAGCACAAAGGCTTTGCCAAGGCGGCCAAGCGCGGCTTGTGGGAAGCACGGATATGGTCGGCGTGGGAATCGCTTCGCCACCGTAAACCCGCTGGCGAGAAAACCATTGAAGCTGTTTTCGCTTTAGATCAGCAGGCACAACTCGTAGCCAATTGGGCCACTCAACACCGTATCCGACGTGTGGTGATCGCTGATTTTAGTAAAAACCTCTACGCGACCTACCGCGCTTGCAAGAACGCGAATCTGAATATCGAAGCGGTAGCAGATAATAACACCGCGTTTTCCGGGATGCGATACCGGGGCACGTGGATTAAAGACGACCCGTGTGCCTTCGGCACCTCCTCTGACGGCGTGGTGCTATCAAACGTCAACCCCGCACAAATCGACGCACGCATGGATCAACTCAGAGCACGGTTTGACGGACCGATCCTGCGCCTGTGGCAACCACAACGTTTAGCTGACCTGGACGAACCCCGCCACCATGAGACGACACCGATCGCGGAGCAGCACAAGCATATGCCGATCGCGCCGGCTGTCGTTGAATTATGAAATAAGGGAACGCCAACAATCATCTGTGAACACAAGCATGCCCACTGATTCCGCTACACAACACGGTTGTGAAAACCTGGTATCTCAACTGCCACCGATACCCGCAGTCACACTGGATCGATTGCATGAACGGTTAGGGTTCGACCAGCCACTGTGTCCAACGGGTACAGGCGACACGTCGATGCTTGACCGTGCCATGGACGGCGACGACACGGCGATCCTGTGTTATATATTTCGCCACCTATCGCCGAAGCGGCATCTGGAATTCGGCACGTGGCTGGGCACCGGCGCCCTGTGCTGCCTGACCGAATGCGACGCGACCGTCTGGACCCTCAACCTGCCCGAAGGTGAGAAACACCCGGGCGGGACGTGGGCGTACCCGGCGAGTGTGCTCAAAAAAGACCAACGGCCCGCGTGGCTCCAAGAAATCATCGGCGACGGTCGGCCTAGCCGATTCCCATCCGACGCTGTCGGGTTGGTCGGGCTGCACTACCTTGACGCGGGCTACGGCAAGCGCGTCTGCCAAATTTACTGCGATAGCCGAGAGTGGGACACACGGCAGTATCCGCCCGGTTTTTTCGACAGCGTGCTGATCGACGGCGGTCATACCGAAGACATCGTTGCTAGCGACACGCGCAAAGCGTTGCCCCTATTGCGGCCCGGCGGGATCGTCCTGTGGCACGACTTCTGCCTGGAACCAAAAATTATTGAAACCTGCTCATCCACGATAGGCGTGGTCACGGCGATCAAAAACAATTTGAATTGGCTCGAGCAGGAACTAACCGACCTGTTTTGGATCAAACCAAGCTGGCTGCTGGCGGGAGTCAAGGCATGAGCCACACAACGGACACGACAACCAGCGGCAGCCAATCCGTGTCGGCGTCAAAACCGCTCACGGTCTCCGTGGTCATCCCGACCCTGAACCGCGCAGCATACCTACGCGACACGATCGAGAGTGTGCTCCAACAAGACTACCCACACGTCGAGTGCATCGTGGTCGACGGCGGATCAACCGATCACACGATTGAAATCCTCGAAAGCTATGGCGACCGTATCCGCTGGATCAGCGAAGCTGACAATGGCCATTCGGACGCGATCGACAAGGGCTGGCGCATAAGTCAAGGCGAGGTTTTGGCCTGGCTGAACGCAGACGATCTTTGGGCCGGGCCGAACGCTGTACGACGCGCGGTGCGGTATCTGCAATCACAACCGGGCACCGACGTCGTATACGGCGACTGTTACGAGATCGACAAAGCGGGTCGGCGCGTCGGCTGGACGTACCTGCGCCAATGGGACCTGAATTATGCAGTCGAATACAGCGACCATTGCATCCCACAACCCGCAGCGTTCATCCGCCGGTCAGCCCTGGACCGAATCGAGTACCTCACACCCGATACCACCGGCCAACCGAGCCACCTGTTTAAAGACCGTGAATTGTGGCTACGGGTCGCTCTACAAGGCGAAATCGCCTACCTCCCCGAACCATTGGGCTGCGAACGGAATATCAAGGGACACTGCCACGACGGACGGCGTGCCGCACCAGCGTGCATCGAGGTCATGAAGCGGTTCTACCATTTGCCCGATGTGCCGATCGACCTCAAAAAGAAAAAACGCAGGGCAATGAGCAACGCCTACCTGCGCGGCGCTGATTACGCCTTGAACGCCGGCCCGCTATGGAGCATCATCACCCAATACACCCTATGCGCAGCAGCCTGGGACCCGACAAACCTGCCTCAGATCATCAAGCGGTGTACGACTTATCTACAGAGCGGGACCCGATCCGGGTGGGTCGTAAAAGCACTCGAATCGTTGCGGATCGTAGCCTGCCTGCCGTTCAAATTAGCCTCCCGTGCTACTGAGGAACTGGTTACGCTTTGGCGAGAAAGCCCGATCGACGACTCTATGCCTATACACGCCATCACACAGAGCTGGATTATTTCGCACCTGCCTAAAGCCACGGGGCGTGCGTTGATTTTTGAAGACGACGAAAGCAACCTGCCGTTGGTCGCGGCCATGTCCGGCCACGAGGTACTCGCCACCGCGCCGACACACACAAGATGGCCATACGCCCACCCAAGACTGCGGTTTACAAAAGACCGCGTCGCGCAATTGACCAATCCGCGCCAGCGGTACGACCTGATCGTGATCCGCAGCGTTACGAACGCCTACATCGACAGCACGCTGCGCCATATGCAACAACTATGTAGCGCTCTAAAACCCGGCGGACACCTGCTCTTAGCCATGCCCGTCCGCGCAGAGCCGACGTATGAACAACTACGAGGCGTCCAATTAATCGAAAGAACACAATGGACCATGGATAAAAACAACCGCTGGATCAACGGCAATCCATTGCAAGACCATACATTAACCATCCCGAAGCAGCATCGGCCGGGTGCCCCGGCGATTGGTTGTTATGTGCTTCGGCAAAGTGCAATCTCAGAAAAGGCCGCGTAGCAAAAGCATTTGTGCTTATATTTGGATTACATGTGTGGTCACGGCACACTCACGAAAGCATGAACGGCGATTGGCCACACAGGGCTGGCGAATATGATTACCCTCTTTTCGATCCCAAAGCCGTTTGTAGGTCACTTTGGCGCGATCCAGCGAAACGCGCTGCAGAGTTGGCGTCTGCTCGATCCGCGGTGCGATATCCTGCTAATCGGCGACGAGCCGGGCACCGCCCAAGCCGCCAACGACATCGGCGCGGCACACGTTAACAAAATAGAGCGCAACAAATACGGCACACCCCTGCTAAATGACGTGTTCCGGTGCGGCGAATCGGCCAGCTCACATCGGCTGCTGTGCTACGTCAACGCGGACATCATCCTGACCAACGAATTTCTTGATGCGGTACAGCGTGTGATGAGGCGCAAGCGAAAGTTTCTCATGGTGGGCCGAAGGACCGACCTGGACCTGCAACACGAAGAATTACTGGACTTTTCACCCGGCTGGCAAGACCGGCTGGGCCGTCGTATCGCCGACACAGGCCACCTCCAGGGACCAACGCACATTGATTATTTTGTTTTCTCGCGTGGCATGTGGGGTCGTATTCCGCCGTTTGCTGTGGGACGGTTCGCGTGGGACAACTGGCTGATCTGGCGTGCACGGATGCTCAAAGTCCCGGCGATTGATGCTAGCGGTGTCGTAACCGTGATCCATCAAAACCACAACTACCAGCACGCGGTGGGCGGGTACAAAGGCGCTCGCCACGGCCCGGAAGCAAAGCAAAACCTCGCGCTGGCGGGCGGTTTGTCAAAGTCGTTCACCATCTGGGACAGCACGCATGTACTGACAAAAGATGGTCTCGAACACCGAAGCCAAACCGAACTTGGCGGGGGTATCTGGAGCTACCGACGCTCGGTCCGTCTTGGTGCCTAACTTCGTTTAACACGCCACGACTCGATTATCTGAATACGGAACAAGATGCAGATGAATCCATTTAATGAAAAGATTTCGATGATCGGGCTGGGGCGACTAGGCGCTCCGATCGCGGCGTGCTTGGCGGCAAAGGGGTTCCGCGTCACCGGCGTCGATCGAGACGCGGATCGCGTCGCGGCGCTGAATGATGGCCGCCCCCCTGTTTACGAGACGGGCCTGGACGAGATGATCGCGCAGACAAATGGCCGACTCAACGCAACCACCGACACCCTCGCAGCGGTACGGGACACGGACATTACATTTGTCCTCGTACCCACACCCAGCGAATCGGACGGCGGCTTTACGCTGCAATACGTCCTGTCCGCGTGCAAAGAGATCGGCGAAGCGTTAGCAAATAAACAGGCGTATCACTTGATCGTCCTGGTGAGCACCGTGATGCCCGGCGCTACGGGTGGGCCGGTACGAGACACGCTCGAAAAAACCAGCGGCCGAATCTGCGGCGAAGACTTCGGCCTGTGCTATAGCCCGGAGTTCGTCGCGCTTGGCAGCGTGATCCACGATTATCTAAACCCCGACTTCATCCTCATCGGGGAGTCCGACCCCCACAGCGGTGAGTTGCTAGCGTCGATCTACGACCGGGTTTGCCAGACCAATCCGCCAAACTCGCGGATGAACTTCGCAAACGCCGAACTGGCAAAGATCGCGGTGAACTCATACGTCACGACCAAGATTACGTTCGCCAACACACTCGCGGGTATCTGCCAGCACCTTCCCGGAGCGGACGTGGACCGGGTCACCGGCGCGCTGGGGCTCGACAGCCGAATCGGCCGAAAGTACCTCACCGGCGGTGTCGGGTACGGCGGGCCTTGTTTTCCGCGTGACAACCGGGCGCTGGCTAGTGTGGCGCGGTCCGTCGGCGCCTCGGCGGAACTGGCGGAATCCGTAGATCACGTCAATCGCCGACAAGTCGATCGGCTCGCAAATCTCGTCAAACAGAACACCGAGCCAAACGACACCGTGGCGGTCCTGGGATTGGCGTACAAGCCACATAGTGACGTTGTGGAACAGTCTCAAGGTTTGCAACTCGCTGAATCGCTGGCAAGCAACGGGATCGATCTAATCGCATACGACCCCGCTGCGATGCAAAACGCACAGCGGGTGTCACAAAACGGCGTGCGGTTTGCCGACAGCTTGCGGGCTTGTATCGACACGGCAGACGCGGCGGTGGTGATGACTCCTTGGCCCGAATTCACGCGGCTGACGGGTACAGAATTTTGCGGATCGGGTCGGCTGCGCGTGGTGATCGACCCCTGGCGAGCCCTGGACGCTAAACAGTTAAGCGATCGAGTACGCTACGTCGCCGGCGGCGTCGGGCCCATTGATGATCGCCAACGCCTGACAGCCACCGTTTGTTGTAATGAACGAAAGATCACAACACCTACCAATAAGTGACGCCTTCCAAACATGCCCCAACCAATTAAGTATTACCTGGTATCACCCAAAGAGCCTTCGGGGATGACCTGGCTGGCGAATTGCCTGCTCGAATTGGGCATCAAGACGTACCGGGGTGTGTACGGCGGCGGTGACTCATGGGTCAAAGACGGAAGCCACTGGCGGCTGCGGCCCGAAGAATCTCAGCTATACCGCTACCTACCGATCTTGTCGCAGCAATCGCGTTTCACATTCCGTGACGATATCGAAGTGGAGTGGACGCACGATTGGCCGTTGCGTGCGAAGCATGAGGGTGCCAGGGTGATCTACATTACACGCGATCCGCGTGACGCGATTTACTCAAGCTACAAACGCCAATCCGGCTGGATCGATTACGGAGATTTCGTCGATCACCTCGACTGCGATTCGCTGATAAACAAAATAGATAACTGGTACCTGTTTCATCTGCTCTGGATGGACCACCCCGGCATAAAAACCTATCGCTTCGAAGACTACAAACAGGACGCAATTACACTGCTTCGGCGTATCCTGGATGAAAACAACCTACCCGCTGATTCCGATGCGATCGCCCGCGCGGTGGCCGGATCGGATTATTCAAAAGCCGCGGACGCGGAAGCGAGATTCTGCCAATCCGCTCAGACGCCAGACCAACCTGTGATGCGCGCGAGCAAAGCGGGCGAGTGGACTCAGCGACCCGACGATGACGACGTCGTCCGCCGCATCGAACGGCGCAACGCGGGCTTGATGCGACAACTCGGCTACAACACGCGACACGGCGATGCCGACAGCCCGCCACCCGACTTGTGGCCTCACCTGGGATTGATTCCAAAATTTATTAAACACACCCGGTTGTGCCCGGCTGTGCACCGCGATCAGACGGCCAACCCGTTTGAGAATGAATTTGTTTTAAACGCGATCCGTTTCTTAAATGAGCTCGACCTGGGCTGGCTGATCCGATCAAGGATGCCCATCCACCAGGTGCCGACGATGTTTGAGACATACGGTTATTTTCTGCGTAATCTGCTGAGCCGACCGGAGGCGAAAACAGAAGGTTGCGACGTGTTATTGACGAAATTATCAGAATGGGTACCGGCGTGAAAACGGGTGATATCTACTGGTTTACAGGCTTGTCGGGCGCGGGGAAGACCACGATCGGCCGGGCTTTTTACGAGTTGTTCAGGGACACGTCCCAGGCCACGGTGTTCCTCGATGGCGACGCGCTGCGGCAAGCCATCGGCGACGGGCTGGGGTATGACCAAAATGATCGCTTGCTGTGTGCGATGCGCTACGCGAGGCTGTGCAAGCTCCTGGCCGACCAGGGTACCGGCGTCGTCATCGCCACCATCTCGATGCTCCACGAGGTGCACCGCTGGAACCGAGCGAATATCGACCGCTATCACGAAATATACATCCGCGTCCCGATTGACATACTGCGGTCACGCGATGCCAAAGGGATTTACAAGGAAGCGGCGGCGGGCAATACCAAAAACGTGTACGGGATCGACCTCCCGTTTGAGGAGCCCCGTGAACCCGACCTTGTGATCGACAACGACGGCTCGCAAGCCCCCGATGATATCGCCCATATACTGTGGGAACGGCTAAGACCCGCGCCCCTTGGAGAACCCACCCGATGAAAACCGAATGGGACTACACCGAACTAGCCAAGGGCTACCTGAAACGGCCCAACTACGCCGACCAAGCGATCGATGAAATTATTTCTAAAGCAGGCGTTGGCTTCGGCGCGCGCGCCTGTGACGTCGGTGCAGGCGTGGGCCACCTGACGCTGATGCTCGCCGATCGTGGCCTGGACGTCACCGCAATCGAGCCCAACGACGCGATGCGAAGCTTGGGCAAGGAACGGACCGCCGACCGCAAGAATATCCACTGGTTTGAGGGCGTCGGCGAAGATACCGGCCAACCCGAGCATGTGTTTGACTTGGTCACGTTTGGCTCGTCGTTTAACGTCACCAACCATACCCGCTCATTAAAAGAAACGTCACGGATATTAAAGCCAAACGCGTGGTGCGCGATGATGTGGAATCACCGCGACTTGGCTGATCCCGTACAGGCTAAGATCGAGCAGATTATTCAAGCCAACATCCCCGGCTACACATACGGGACCCGTCGACAGGATCAGAGCGAGGTCATTTCCGCAAGCGGCTTGTTCGGACCGGTCCACCGGATCGAGCGGTCTGTGATTCACTACCAAAACGTAGATGATGTGATCGAGGCGTGGCGGTCTCACGGCACGCTACACCGACAGGCTGGCGACAAGTTCCATCAAATCGTGGACCGGATAGAACAGATGCTACGGAGCGAAACCGCTGACAGCCTCGCGATCCCCTACACCACACGGGTCTGGATGGCACAACTCAAACACGGCTCCCAATAGCCCCAGACGAATCACAACCCCCTTAAAAACGAATGTCTGTAAACGCTCTACGGAACCATCAAACACCGGCGAATCAAATTTGGCTATCGCATTCGGCACCAAAGCGGAAACACTTGAGCGTCTAGCGCCTTTGCTGACGACAGCCAGGGTCCTGCCGCAGGTGCGATTTACGGTCAACCAATGGCAAAAGGAACCCGACCGCGTGATGAGCCAAGTGGACCAGGTCGGCCCGCTGCGCAACGGCGTGATCGTTCGCAGCAGCGCCCAGGCCGAGGACGACGCCCACCAATCGCTGGCGGGACACTTCACGTCCGTGCTCGACGTCCGGGACAAACGAAAGTTCAAAGGCGCGGTGGCCAAGGTCATCGAGTCCTACGGCAAGTCCACGTCTGGGGAACAGCTCTTCGTGCAGTCGATGCTCCGCAGCGTGGTGGTGAGCGGCGTGGCGTTTAGCATCGACCCGTCCACGGGTAGCGCGTATGTGGTGATTAATTACGACGGCGAATCGGGGTCCACCCGATCGGTTACGTCCGGCAAGACGAATCGCTTGAAGACGTTTTACGCTTTTAAGCACGGGCCCGTATCGACAGCCCCCGAGCCTTTGGACCGGGTGTTGGCGCTGGTGGATGAATTGGAAACGATTTTTGCGACGGATCGTCTGGACATCGAGTTTGCCCTGACGGCTGACGGCACGCTGTATTTGTTGCAGGTGCGCCCGCTACCCGTGGCTACCGATGTGGCATGCGACCCGAAGCAACTCTGCGACGCTCTGACCCACGCCGAGCAAAAAATACGCCAACTGAGCGTGTCCCACCCCTACCTGCACGGGAGCAAGTCGGCCTTCGGCGTCATGCCCGACTGGAACCCCGCTGAGATGATTGGGGTGCGCCCGCGGCCACTGACGCTATCCTTATATAAAGAACTCATCACCGACAGCATCTGGGCGTACCAGCGCGACAACTACGGCTACCGCAACATGCGTAGCTGCCCGCTGCTGGTGAGTCTGGGGGGGCAGCCGTTCATCGACGTGCGCGTCGATTTTAATTCCTTTATCCCAAAAGACCTTGAGCAAGAGCTGGCTGACAAGCTGGTAAATTATTACATCGATCGGCTCATCGAAACCCCCAGCAAGCACGACAAAGTCGAGTTTGAGATCCTTCATACTTGTTACACGTTTGATCTACCCGATCGGCTCGCCGAGCTGCAGCGTCATGGCTTTAGCAAAGCCGAATGCATACAACTCGAATTGAGCTTGCAAACTCTCACAAACCGCATCATCCACAACGAAAACGGTCTGTGGCGCACCGACGCGGCGAAGATCGATCTGCTCGAAGAACGCCAGGACCTGATCCTCCAGAGCGAGCTCGATCACGTGTCCAAAATCTATTGGCTGTTGGAGGATTGCAAACGGTACGGCACGCTGCCCTTCGCCGGTCTGGCCAGGGCGGGCTTCATCGCGGTACAGGTGCTCCGGTCGCTGGTGGGCGTGGGCATCCTCAGCCAAGAGGAGTACGACAGCTTTATGGGTTCGCTCGAAACGGTCAGCTCGCGCATGGCTGGGGACTTCGCACGGCTAAAGAAAAGCGCGTTCCTTGAAAAGTACGGGCACCTGCGGCCCGGAACGTACGACATTCTTTCGCCGCGGTACGACGAGACGCCCGACGCGTATTTCTGCTGGGACTCTCCATCCGACGGCCACGACGCGACACACGCCGCCGCCAAATACTCCAACCCCATGGGGCACCGCTCAAAGCAGCCTTTCCGTTTGTCAATCGATCAGCTCAAGCAAACCGAATCACTGCTGCAAGAACACGGGTTCGAGCACGATGCGCTGGGCCTGTTTGACTTCATCAAAACCGCGATCGAGAGCCGAGAGCACGGGAAATTTGTATTCACCCGGAGCGTCAGTGCTGTGTTGACACTGCTCGAAGACCTCGGACGCGAACATAACCTGTCGCGCAAGGATGTGTCCTACCTGGACATCCACACGATCTACAATCTTTATTCGTCGGGGCAAGAAGCAGGGCAGACGCTTCGCAGCAGCATCGAAAATGGCAAGCGATCTTATAGGGTAACCAAGCAACTGGTGCTGCCCCCGCTGATTGATAAACCCGAAGACGTCTGGGCTTTTCACCTGCCGCCGATGTCGCCTAACTTTATCACCCAGAAAAGCGCTACCGCACACGGGGTAAGCTGCACCGACGGGCGTGATCGGTTGCATGGTCATATTTTGTTTATCCCCAGCGCCGATCCGGGCTACGACTGGGTCTTCTCGCACGGCATCGCGGGCCTGGTCACGATGTACGGCGGTGCGAATTCGCATATGGCGATCCGGGCTGGTGAGATCGGTATCCCCGCGGTCATCGGAGCTGGCGAGGTGCTCTACAATCAATGGGCGGCGGGCGAGTTAATCAATATAGACTGCATGAACCGTCAGGTGAAGGTGCTGCGGTGACGCTGATCGCGGTAAGCCAACGAGTAGCAAAGACGACGCACGGCGAGCGGCAAGACTGTCTCGACCAGCAGTGGTCGGTGTTTCTGCACAGCCTGGGTTTAACAGCGTTGATTATTCCAAACCATACGCCGACCGCTCGGGCGTTGCTGGAAAACCATGTCCCCCACGGCGTCTTGCTCACGGGCGGCAACGATCTGGCTGCGTACGGCGGCGACGCACCAGAACGCGATGCAATCGAAAACGTTTTAATCGACTACGCCATCGATCGGAATGCGCCCCTGATGGGCATCTGCCGGGGTATGCAGATGATCGCGCACCGATTCGGCGGGACGCTAACTAAAGTCGAGGGGCATGTGAATACCCGACATGCTGTTGTTTTTTCCGCTGGTGAAAGGTCCGTGAATAGCTACCACGATTACGCTGTATCCGAGTTGTCCGATGATCTCGAAGCGATCGCGCGAACACGCGACGGCATGATCGAGGCTGTCAGGCACCGCAAGCTCGACGTCACAGGCATCATGTGGCACCCGGAGCGGAACGAACCATTCGACACGGCGGACGCGGAACTATTCCGGTCGACGTACCACGTGAAAGCCCCGATATGAAAACGCAAAGCCACGCGATTATCCTCGCTGCGGGCAGGGGCAGCAGGCTCGGGACGATCACACAAGACCACCCGAAATGCCTCACCCGGCTCGGGGGTCAATCACTGCTCGATTGGCAGCTCGAAGCGTTACAAGGCGCGGGTGCCGAATCGATTGGGATCGTCACCGGCTACCTCGCCGAGATGCTCGAGAGACCTGGGTTGACCCGGTTTAACAACCCACGATGGTCGGAAACGAATATGGTTGTGTCGCTGATGACCGCGAGCCGTTGGCTACACCAGCACGTCTGCCTCGTGAGCTACGCGGACATCGTCTATTCAGCCGACGCGGTGAGACGGCTCATGTCCGCTCCGGGGGACATTGTGCTTACCTACGATCCTGATTGGTCGAAGCTGTGGTCATTGCGATTTGAAGATCCCCTGAGCGACGCGGAAACGTTCAAGATCGACAACGACGGTCGGCTGCTGGAAATTGGTGGCCAAGCGGATTCCTTGGACGAGGTCCAGGGGCAATTCATGGGTCTTTTGAAGTTCACGCCTGAAGGCTGGCGTCGGGTCGAGCGATTTCTCGATGCCCTACCGCAATCGCAACAAGACCGCCTGGATATGACAGGTTTGCTGGGTCAGTTACTTGCTCAAAACGTACACATCCAAACCACCCCGATCAACGACCGCTGGTTTGAGGTTGATAATCCAAACGACCTGGCGATTTACGAGCGGCTAATCGGTGAAGGATCATCCGAAATGTTTCGCTGGCCCGATGCCGTCTCCACCCACGCAAACCGGAAGCAATCGCTGCGAGAGCGCGGTTAGAGCAACTGGCGTGAATATTCTCCATCTTGATTTGATCGCAGCTGTAACAGACATCTGTATTTCACGGCTTGCAAGCAAGCCGTGCCACCCGGTCAATGAAGATTAATTACGCCAAATGCTTTTATACGCATCCTGGTTAATTCGTACAGGGTCTTAACGAGCCGCGCGCGTCAGCAAGCGGGACTTTGGCTCCAATGGGACCGCTCCTTCACAGTCGCGGCTCGTGCGTACACACAGGATTAATACCAATCAAGATTAATACTTGCGCGGTGTCTACGAACGCGAAGGCAAAACAGATAATAACTTACGACGCGCTAGAAATATACGCAATGCGTATAACTGAATGCATATCAGATTGCGGGACGCAGCCTGACCGGATTGCTGGGCTGGAATGTTTTAATCACCGGATTAACTCGCCCTGACAATTGCTGCTGCACCTGCTTCTCGATCCACGCGTAGGTCTGCGCCAAGCCCTGTTCAAGTGATACACAAGGCTCCCAGCCCAGCGCCTCTCTCAGACGGCTGTTGTCTGAGTTTCGGCCACGCACGCCTTGCGGACCGGGGATGTGTTTTTTGGTAATGTCAACATTCGCGATCCCCGCGATCATGTCAGCCAACTGGTTAATGGTCACCAATCGGTCCGAACCCAGATTCAAAGGCTCACCGTGATCCGACTGCATCAGTCGGTATATCCCCTCGACACAATCATCGATGTAACAAAAAGACCGCGTCTGCTGGCCGTCCCCCCATATCTCAATTTCACGGTTCCCGATGATCTTGGCGTAGGCGATCTTGCGACACAGGGCTGCGGGGACCTTTTCGCGCCCGCCGTCCCAGGTGCCCAAGGGTCCGAAAACGTTATGGAATCGTGCCACACGGGTCTGAATCTCGTAATCACCCATGTAGTACTCGCACAACCGCTCCGAGATCAGCTTCTCCCAGCCATACCCATCTTGCGGCTGGGCAGGGTACGCGTGCTCCTCTTTCAACGCAGTAACGTCGGCTTCGACCTGACGGTATTCGGGATACACACACGCAGATGAGGCGTAAAAGTATCGCTTAATGCCGTGGCGACGGGCCGCCTCGATCGTGTGAAGATTTATCAGAGCGTTGTTGTGCAAAATCTGGGCATGGTTGGCACTGATAAAGCCCATGCCCCCCATGTCCGCCGCCAGCGCATATATATGGTCTATGCCCCTGACCGCTTCATCACATGCCGCCGAATCGCGCAGGTCGGCGATACGAAAATCGTCCGCCTGAGTAAGCATGAACTCGGGCCATTTCACATCCACGCCACGGACCCAACAGCCCTGGCGCTTTAGAAAATTCACCAAGTGGTGCCCGATGAACCCGCCCGCACCTGTAACCAGAACTCGGGTTTGCATGTGTCTACTCCAGGGTCTTACACATGGCTATCGGCCAATTGATCAAAAATAGACCAATCAAGCCAAGGAGTGATCGACGTTCATCCTGGTGCGAGTTTTATCAATCAACTCTGCTGACGAGTCAGATAAGCCCGGATAATGGCTTGCTCAACGGCACCCCTTTGCTGTGCAGGGACAGGAACCCGAACGATCAAGTCAATCCGCCCAGGATCGGGCAACGATATCGTCACACGCGGATCAACGGAAGGCGTTCCCAAACCTTCTTTTACGGTGAGATTACTAATGTGCTTGCGAGCCTGCTCAACAAACGGCTGACAAATCTCATAGGCAGCGTTTAACAGATTTTTCTCTGCTTGCTGCCAATCCTCACCAGCAGCAATCGGAACTGTAAATACATGAAATGTAAAGTCTTCAGTAAAACTTTCATTCACGACAAATGCGCTTAGAAACATGCTATTAGGCAATGTGATGGAGCGACCCGTGGCTTGATGGATGTTTAAGCCGGGTCCAATTTCCAAGATCGTTGTTGATAACAGTGTCTGGTCGATCACCTCGCCACGAACACCGCTCACCGTGATCCTGTCTCCTATTGAGAACGACCTAGAACTGACCTTATAGAAGCTCCCGGTCAAACAAATGATCAGTTCCTTCGTAGCCAGCACAAACGCCACAACGAACGCGATAACCGATATCGCCAGTGCGCGCAGCTCCTCTGCCCAGATACCCCACATCGCCAGGGCCAGCAGCACAAAGCAGACATAACGAATCTGCACCATCCACCTGCGACGCAGATCGGGTGATTTAATGTACGCCACCCTCAAGACCCGGTTGAGCAACCAACGAAGAAACAAAACCCCCGCGATCACCGCCACACTGGCTAAAACGTTGCGCGCGATTGTATGGTTCTCAAAGAACTGACCGTAATCCATAGCTCATTCAGATAAAATCACACGTACCCACGAACGAAAGCTCTGATACGGATTCCTATTTTATAGGAATCCAGCCAACGCGCCTGCCCTGTTTACCAATCCTTTGATGTCGTGGCCCACCGCACGGGAAACGTCTTATAACAGTGGTAATCGACTATTCTCCTACCACCTCGCTTCGCTGCGACGGAGGCATCACACCAATCGACCATGCCACAAGTAACGACAACAATCCGATTAACAAGGATTTTTGTGCCGAACAAAGAAACTGTTATCGGCACCGCATGCTAACGAAGAGCCTTGGTTCGATATGACCCACCAGCCACCCCTGTAGCGTGATCCATATCAAATTACCCAAACCATACACTCTACCCAAAACGTACAGACCGCTTAAGTGGTACAGCCATCACGACGATAGCCTGAATAATCCGGCATAGCGATGTCGGTATTGCAGGATCGATCGGATCATGAATCAAGCGGCTCACAACGGTATTACGCACTTGGTCGTGGCGGCACCTCAATCTAGTTGGGCGGTGCGCAGGGCAGGCTTCGAATGCTTTAAGCGTTCGATAGACATTGTCGTATCACTGATCTGCCTGGTGATGGCGGCACCTCTTTTGGTGCTGTCTGCTGTATGGATCAAGCTCATCGACGGGGGACCGGTGCTTTACCATCAGTGGCGCGTGGGCCGAGATGGGTGGCTGTTTCGGCTTTACAAGCTGCGAACCATGACTATGGATGCGGAACGAGACGGCGAAGCACAGTTTGCACGCAGCGGAGACCCGCGGGTCCTATCAGGCTGCGCGTGGATGCGTAAGAGCCACGTCGACGAGTTGCCTCAGTTGTGGAATATTTTAAAGGGACAAATGAGCCTGGTGGGTCCCCGACCTGAACGACCCGAGATTATTGAAAAGCTACGGCAATCGATGCCGAAAATTGAGCGACGTCTGGTGGCCAAGCCCGGGCTAACTGGGCTGGCACAGATCCGCAACGGCTATACATCGAACACAACAGGCGCCAGGAAAAAACTCGCATACGACCTGCGATACCTGCGTCGCCGAAATGTTAGGCAGGAGTTTTTGCTCCTGTTGGGAACGGTCCCCAAGGTGTGGGACCACGGCGCAATGTGAGAGCCAGCCGCTTGTCGGCGAGGAGCTTGTCATGAGCTTAATGAAACAAAAATTCAACAGGTACTCAACCGTGTTTATGCCCCTCTTGACTGGTTTAGCGGTCATGGGCGGCTGCACGTATTACACCGATTACAGTTCGTTCATCTCGGAGCCTCGGCCGTTGGTCACGCTAACCGAATACCACATGGCTCCCCCGGATGAAGTACAGATCACCTCCAAACGGGTACGCGAGATCGATCGGCACCGTGAACAGATCGCCCCCGACGGCCGAATCACCGTGCCGCTGCTTGGCAGTGTGTTTGTCGCTGGACGAACTTGTGCAGATGTCGCTGCGGAACTGGAGGCCAAGGCAAGAGACTTCTATGAAGACGCAGACGTAACCATGCGCGTCACGTCGTTCCGTAGCAAGAAGATTTACGTGTTCGGAGAGGTGGGCGCACCGGGCCCGTATTCATACGACGGCGCCAATACCGTCCTCGAAACGCTCGCCACCGCTCAGCCAACCCGCCTGGCAGACCCGAGCCGAATACACGTGCTACGGCCGAACAAAGATGGTGAATTAATCCGCAGGATGACGATCAATCTCGACAAAATGATCAAGGAAGGTGATACCGCGCTGGACGCTGTGCTCGAAGAAGGCGACATCGTTTACGTGCCCGCCAACGGCTTGGCGGCGGTAGGCTTGGCGCTGCAGCAGTTGCTGCTGCCCTTGCAGCCGATGGCAATGACGATCCAAAGACCGACTGAGATTGACGATTCAGCCAGAACCCGGACCTATGGCGGCAACGAGGTGCAATAACCCCAGCGGAAATGATTGCCCACTGTGGGGCAAACTAAGGCAGGTTTAACATGAACCAATACAACGACCAAACCAAGACGCTGATCGAAGCATGGGAAGCTGTGGTGCGATACCGATGGCGATTCATCCTCGCGTCATTTGGTGTAACCGCAGGACTAATGATCGGCAGCTTTCTCCTACCCCGCAAATACAAAGCAACGGCCATCTTCGAACGCCACACCGACATGGTTATGAATCAAATGATCGACCAGGGTGGATCGAAGTCATTTTTGGACTCTCAACGGCAGTCATTGGTCGAGGAGATCGCCGGCCAGATAGCCATCGATGAGATGATTCAGACACTCAAGTCGTCCAGGGAGTCCGCCCAAATCCTGCAAGGTGAAAACTCGTTCGATCTGGATAACCTGCGGTCCGATCTGTCACGCCGAGTGACTGTCAAGTTTGACATCGGGACGCGGGAATTTGACCGGATCCGTGTCGAGTTCTTACACGCCAACCCCAAAATGGCTCGAGCCGTCGTTAATGTGTTGGTCGAAAATTACCTCGACCGCACACGCCGCTTGATCAACGGGCGGTTGGAGCAAACCGCAAGTTTCTTTCAATCCGAGGTTGAACGCAGCCGGCGTCTGATTGAGGAACTGGAAAACAAAAAACTGACCTTTGAAATAGATCACGCCGAGTTGCTGCCGGATTACCCCGGCGGCATTCAAATCAGGCTGAATCAAGCCCAGGCCGATTTAGCGGAGCAAATCCAGAAGCGGGACGCCACAGCGATGCGTATTAGTGCGCTTCGAGAGTTGATTACGTCAACGCCCGAAGTGTTGCCTCAGATCGTCACATCTCGTAATCCTCATCTCGATATCCTCACGTCGAAACTGCAAGACCTGAATCAGAAAAAGGAAAGCTACATCGACGTGTACAAGATGACAGACAAGCACCCGGACCTGGTCGTCATCAAAGAACAGATCGCTTCGACCCAACAGGAAATAGCCGATACACCAACCGAAATCGTGACGGAAAAACGCATGAGCGCCAACCTGAAGCGCGACAGTCTCGAATTGGAACTGTCACAGGCGACTACCTTGCTGCAAACAACCGACAAACAAATCGACACGCTCAAGGATGTGATCTCACGTTTTAACGTAAACTCGTCGCAGCTATTCCCCGTCCGAGCCGACTACCGCAAGCTCAGCCGGAAAATCGATCAAACACAGCGCCAATTGACCTTCTGGGAAGAAAACCTCCGCCGTGTACAGATGGCAGTAACAGCGGAATCGGGCAATCGCGGGATCCGGTTAGATTTTGTCAAACCTTGCCCAGTGATTTACAAGCCCGTGTCGCCCAACCTGGTTCAGGTGCTGATGCTGACCATCTCATTGGGTTTGGCAGCCGGTGGTATAAATGTCTTCTTCGCCTACCGTACAGACGATACTTTCCGTACAGGCGAACAACTCGCCGAGACGCTAAACGTCACCCTGGCGGGCACGGTGAGCGAAATCATCTCGAATAAGCAGCGGGCGGAGCGTCGGCTCAGGAATACGATCCTGTACCCGATCAACGCCTCAGCCATGGCGGCTGTGCTGATCTTGGTGCTTGGGCTGCTCTACCTCAACCTTGAGAAGCCGCACTTGTTCAAGCAGCTCAAAGACAACCCCACGTCATTTATCCGTCAGCAACTTAACAACAGTCGGATCGACGCCGCCGTGGTGATCCCCCAGGAGTAGACCCATGTACCACAGGTACTACCATCTACATACACTACCGTTCGAAAATACGTCGGACACTCGGTTCTTCTTCGCCAGTGAACAGCACCGAGAGGCTCTAGCGGCGATCGAATACACCATCCGCATGAGGAAGGGTGTCGTTCTGGTCACCGGCGACATTGGATCGGGAAAAACCACCGTCGGACGTGTCATGTGCCGAAACTGCGGCGACCACGCCTCGATCATTGAGATTATCCCCCGACACAACAACGGCATCGAATTGCTGCGGCAGGTCTTGCGGTACGCAGAGGTACCGACCGAAGCGAGCGACGATTACGCTGTACTACTCAAGCGGCTTCAGGCATACCTCACCGATCAATTCCAGCGGCGGCGACCAGTGGTATTGTTCGTCGATGAAGCACAAAACCTATGCGACGACGCTCTCGAAGAGCTACGGCTGCTAAGCAATCTCGATACCGCAAAACAGAAGCTGATCCAAATCGTATTGGTCGGTCAGCCAGAGTTGCGTGATCGGATCCGCCAATCCAAGTACGACGCGCTGCGCCAGCGAATCGTAATGGCTAAACGGCTTCGCCCCCTCGAAGCGCAAGAGACAGCTCGGTACGTCGCACACCGTATACGAGCCGCGAGCATCGACGCCAAAAACGTCAAAGTGCAATTCACCCCCGCGGCGTTAAGCGAAATTCATCTGGTATCAGGCGGCATCCCCCGTTTGATCAACGTGGCGTGCGACAACTGCCTATTACTGGGGTTTGTGCGTAAGACCAATCAGATCACTCCTGAAATCGTCCACCACGTCGTTGAGGACATGGTGCCCAGGTTTGATGATGCACCCGATGGGGTCGGCGCCGAAGAAGAGGCGTTCAAACTAGCAGGGAGTTTCTAATGGGTTACATATTTGATGCTATGAATCGGTCGCCTAATGACGACGATCCGCGTGACCAAAACGATCGTCAACACGCGAATCCGGAAACACCCGCGCCTGACTCGGGCCCCACAACACCCGTCGTGGGTAACTCGACGGGCGCTGCTAACCAATTGCTGTCCGACTCGGGACCGCTACAGTTTGACAATCGCAGCGCAACGCTTGATCTCGATACGAGCAGAGTCGACGAGCGCGTGGTGGCGATGACCGAATCAGCGAGCCTCATGGCGGAAGAATACCGCTCGATACGCACAGGGTTGCTCGCGCGGTGGCAGCAGAAACGACACCTTGTGCATACGGTCACCAGCGCCACGCCCCAAGAAGGCAAAACGATTACCACCCTCAACTTGGGCACCAGCTTCGCTGAATTGCGGAACCGTCGTATCGCGGTTGTAGAAGCTGACTTAAGGCTCCCGGTATTCGACAAAATGCTGTCGCTTCCCAGCTCTCCGGGCTTGGTCGGCTTACTCGAGGGGCGGGCTGAACTCCCCGCGACCATTCATCGATTGTCAGACGACAGACTCCACGTGATACCCGCCGGCCGCAGGGTCGACAACAAACACGCGGTCCAATTGCTGTCGAGTCCCGCGATGACTTCACTGGTCCAGCAGCTACGCAATAGCTACGACCACGTGATCATCGACACGCCACCTGTCATCGAACTAGCTGACGCAGGCATCATCGGGGCTATCAGCGATGAGGTTCTATTCATCGCACGCATGAACCGTACGCCGCGACAATTGATCGAACAGGCTATCAGGACCCTAGCGAACTACAACGCAACGGTTGGCGGCCTGATCGCAACAGATCAGCAGCGAGCGAAGCGTCGTTATTACTACTACTACAAATATGGGTACCAATACGGCAACGGGTACCGCAGTTATCAAGGTCGTAATTCCAAAAAAGCCGCCTGAGACAATCACTCAGGCCTAATAAGGAATCAATGAATGAACGTCTATCAGATCACGCTTGCAGCAGTACAGAAGCCGTGGCTGAGGACAACGGGGCGGTAAGGAGAAACACCCGCAGGCCCGTGACTCGGACCAGGAGGTGAGCTCGATGGATCGTGGGTTTACAACAGCAAAACCCCCATTATTGATGGTCAGTCACTGCGTACCCGATGCGCTGGGTGGCGAAGACCGGACGCGGGCATGGCAACTACTGAGGCTGGCGGGCCAAACTCACCGCGTCTTCCTGGCGTGTGTGCTCGACGGGCCCGTCAATCTGGCTCAGTGGCGCACGGTCAACGATCAGACCCAACTGATCGCCATAGAATCCAAGCCCACCGGCGGGGCGATGATTCGGCGGCTGTTGTCCTTTTTTAATAGCACCGCAATTGATCCCGCTGTGGCGAGCACAGCCCTAGTCGATCCGATTAAACAATGGTCAAATACTCTGCGCTTTGACGCGATGATTTGCACACACGCATCGCTATGGCCTGATGCAAGCACCGTCGAATCGAGGGTTCGTATCTGCGATCTGCGCACCCGAGCACGTCGACGACGACGACGATCTGACGCCGAGCAAAAGTGGCGACTTCCACAACCGCTGCGACGGCTCACCAATGAACGCTCGATCTCTCCTGAAAGCAACCTAGTGATCGTAGACGATGAATGCCGACACCTGTGCGACGGAAAACCATACGACCTCATCGAACTTAAAAACACGATCGATCCCGACTACTTCGCACAAAATTGCGCCAGCCCGCTATTGAAACGCTACACCCCAAACGAGTTGAGAGTGGTCGTGCACTGCGACTGGAGCTATCGCCTGTCTTCCCAATCGGCGTCATGGTTTGAGCGTCGGGTCTGGCCATCCATAAAGCAGGCGGTGCCCGAGGCAAAACTCCAAAACACACGACCGGGGTCGGCCGATCCATCCACAACGTTATCGAATGCTTCGATCATCGTCGTACCGGTCGCCTCGTCTACACGAGCCTCATTGCCGGTGCTACAAGCAATCGCGATGCGTCGTCCGGTCATAGGGACATACACCGGCCCCACGCCAGAAGCAGGCCTACCGCGCAACGGTGAAGAACTCGTCCTGTGCCGCAACGAACGTGACTGGGCCGCCCGGTGTATTGTCTTGCTACGATCAGCCAGTGAACGGCTGCGTCTGACACACAACGCCAGCGATTTTATCGATAACTACAGCAGGCTCGAACAGTCCGGGCAGCCTCTGATCCAAGCGCTGCTCGATCCCGCTTTGACCCGCCAGCCTGTCCGTCGTGCGGCGTAAAGTTGCTCGGGCACAAAACCCTATCCAAAGCCGACAAAACGATTCTCCCTCGGCGTTCTATCGCCCTGCTTTGACCCCGTCGTGTAACGCTCTACCATTCATCCATGCTCAATTCGTTTCAGATAAAAACAGATGCGGCCCGGTCTGTCGCTGTCGGGTCCGTGATGGTGGGGGTATTGATCGGATCGCTAACGCTAGCGTATGCACTGACGACTGTGCGTCAAGAACCCTGGGCCTTGGGCGGCGAAGCAAACGGCCCGGTGAAACGTGTCAGCGTAGACGATGTTGAAATCGCTGTACCAGAGTCGTTTACCCTAGACACCCACACCGACTTATATCACGAACTCGATTCTCAAGCGGTTTTCATAGACCCATCGACATCCAACCGGAAGCTGCTTGTCGGCGGGATCGCGCGATCTGTGCCCCGGGCGCCGCTGGTAGCGCTCAATCAAATGCTGAACTCGCTCGTTGCGGAAAGTGTCCGTAAAAGTCTACAGCCATGGCAACCGGTACTGAACTTTCGTGTAAACAACACGACGGGTGCTTTGTACGCCGGCCTGGCAACGGGTCCTAACGGTGATCAGATTCACATGATCGGCGTGCTGACCGAAGACGGGCGGCGCTATTGGGTGATCCACCTGAGCCATCTGGTTCAACAACGGGCGTTGGCCCTGGATGCGCTAGAGGCTAATCGCCGTCTGATCGGCTCGGTCTTCCAAAGCGCCGACGGGCAATATCTGCGCGACGCGCAACCGACCGACTTCTCCACACTGGGGCTGAGCGTTGCCGATCATGACGCCATCCGAGAACTCGGCCTACAAACACGTATCGAAATGAACTCGACACCGGGCCTAGAGCCCATCCTGCTCGTCCCGGACGACCCGCAGGCGCGTGTAAAGCTGCTGCGACTGCGAGGCGAGGTCGATACGGGGCAATCGGACCCCTCACAACCACTATCGCCAGCGTCGCTCCTGTCAGCCATATTCAAATCCACTCAAGGCAGACCTCCGACGAAGAACGAGCTATGGTCCGGCAGCGTAAACGGCGCCGAGGCTTGGCGGTGCGACTACCCCGACCCTGTCGCGGGCATCACACGACAGGTGTGGTACGCCAGGCTAAGCCCAACTCGCAGTGTGTTGATCGAGCTTTTGTGTGAGCCACACGCCCTGGCACGGACCGCCAAACTAGTCCACCCTCTAATCGCCGCGCTGCAACCAAACACAATTGACCAGCCCTCCCCTATAGATAGCCAATCGGTCAAATCGGCGATCAATCGGGGCAGGCTTATCACTCAATGGCAACGCACACGTCTAGCTGAATTAACTGAAACTGAATTGAACTACCAACTCATAGAAGAATCCAAACAAGTGATCGGGTGGCAAATAAGCCAAGCCATGCCTTGGACCAAAGAAGACCCGTCAGGCTTACAGGGTCGTACCCTAGCGGCCATGCAGCTACACCAGCAGGACCTCCTGTTCAATCAAAACTGGAAGCTGGGCGTCAACGGTTCGCGGTACGTGATCGACACCTCCTGGTCGTTGCAAAACCCGATAAACATGCGCAATACAAAGCGCGTTGAGCAGGCGCGCCTGAAAAATGGACGGCTTATCCAGACACGTCGATTGCCCAAGCCAGAGGCTCAGCAATGGTCCCAGCCCGTGCCTGACCCATTTATCCTACCGATGGCTGAGGAGATTTGGCCGATCAACGACCAAACTGCCTGGCAAAAAGACGACGCGTTGGTCTGGATCAGCCAAGGCACAAAACCGCCTCAACCCTATTGGATAAAATGGGTTCAAGACGAATCCACCCGCACCGCTGACCCAATGAGTCAACCACAGAACCTGTTACTGCTGCGACCGCTGATGAACCTTGATGCCGACCAACTCACGATCGACGAGCAAGGCAGGGTCATCGAATACCGATCAAAGCGGCTAACGAACTCGCGCAGCGGTGATTCTTTTGTAGTTATCAAAACAGACCGACAAAAACTGATCGACGTGTTCCCTCGCATTGAGACGACACTCACACGCTGGGAGCAAGATGGAGCTTCGCCATGAGAACATCCTTTCTACAACGACTAGGACGACGACACCGCCAAACCGCGTGGCCCATGTTCGTCGCCGTGGTGATCGTGGTAATCGCCACAAACGCCCAAGGCGATGACGAAGTCCTGCTGGGCACGGAACGCTGGCGAGAACAATCGTACGGCGTATCGTTTCGGCCACCCCTGGGCGCAAGGCTGATCTCACGCACCGGCGATGAAGCAGCAGTGCGGGTCTACGGCACGGGGGGGTATACGATCCAGCTCTATATCAAGAAGAGCGCTCAAAGCCTGGCCGTGCGGGACCTGATCCCTAAAGCGATCCATCAGCTCGGCGGAGCATACCCGTCCGCGGCCATCCTCGAACAGCGTTGGATCGAGCCATCGGGTCGGCCCGGTGCGGTGATCTACTTCAGAATCCCTGATACCAAACGTGGCCCGTGGGTGATGAGCCAGGCCTTTATGCAAATCGACCCTCAGACGTTTGTGATGCTGCAACTACAGGTAGACGAAGACAAATTCACAACGGTCCGCCCAGTCTACGACGCGGTGATACAGAGCCTCGAAGCACAGAACCCCAAGGAACTCGACCAGCTACGCGCCCAGCAGATCGCTCGTGGCCAATCGTGGCGCCAAGCTATCAGTACCGAGCAACTACGAAAGGCGATCGAGCCGCAGCGGTGGATGCGCATCGTCAGCAACGATCAGGACATCGGCTACATCCATATCAAGCAGAAAAAGGCTGCGGCAATCGGTCAGCCCGGTATCCGTGTCGATATCCGATCAAGGATTTATCTCGACCAAAACGTCTACGACTCGATCAGTAATTTTTTCCTTGCCGACGACGTCGCTCACGAGATATGGTCGATCCGCACCACCGTTCGCCCGCGTGCCGCCAACCGAAAATCAGACGTGGACCGGAATCAAACTCAATCCTGGTCAGAGACCGGCGTGCGAAACAACGACAAAATTACCGTGAGCATCGAACGACCCAGCGGCATTGAAAAACATCAATGGCAAAAACCTCCCGAAGGCTACCTCTCGCAGGTCGAGGTGCATATGCTCGAACAACTGATGGGCCATGAAGAATCACAGACGATGGGATTTTACGCGTACTACCCCACCGCTCAGAAAATCGTCTACCGCACCACACGCCTGGAATCAGTTCAAGACGGCTCATTTACGATCCATACACGCCCTAGCCCCGAACACGACGGCCACACATCACACTACGGCACAGACGGCAAGCTCATCAAACAAACGCTGCCAGGGGGGCGTCTCATCGTGCCGACCACCCGGCAGCAGTTGGCGATCAAGTGGAACTTCCGATGATCTATAGCTTCGGCAGGGTCTGATCAAACCGGTGTGTTCGGCTGGGCTTGCCACGCAAAACCGATCCCAGTTGTGCCAAAAAATCCTTTTCCCGTTCCCCATCGCCCAAGTTCCCCACACGCACAGCTACGGATACAACCCGCTCATTTTTTGACCATGCGACGATCGTGGCGGTGCGTCCGTCGGGTAGCAACGCCGCGGCCCGCAAAACCGAGTGCCTCGCTCTAGCCGACCCCGCCGGTTCGTGGGTCAGACTCAGCATGCCCCAATGACTCGCCTTCATCGCACGTGGGATATCGTAATTAAGGCGTTGATAGTCGCCGGTGATATTAGCCATGCTCGCGTGGGGAAACAGCTCGTCGAGGCCTGGTGCCGTCAGACGATCGACGGAAACAATCGTCAGCGAATCGCACCCAACCAACCCAGCACACAGGATCACCCCCAGCCACCAACCCACCTTCGTCGCGCCTGGCCCCCTGATCGTGCCACGCCCCGCACCGCCGACCTGGTCGATGACACGAAAGATTAGGCTTATACGCATTGCGTATATTTTTAGCGCGTCGTAGATGTACGTTATTGCCTGCCTTATCCCCGCGTCTATAGACACTGCGCAAGTATTAATTTGAATGGGTATTACCCGCGTGGCCCAACAGGAGTAAAATGATGAATTGCCGTGTTGCATGGTCTTGACTTTAAACTAAGCAGATCGGTCTCTAAGGAGTGTAACGCAATTGGAACTGACGATCAGCCTGCCCCAGGACGACAAGCGTTTAACGATGGCCGGCGTCGCCGAGCAGAACCTGAAGATCATACGAGAGTGCCTCGGCGTCAAGATATGGGCGCGTAACGGCACGCTCCGGATCAGCGGGCCCGACCAAGACGTCACGACAGCACGCTACGTCGTCGAGCGGCTGGGTCACGCCGCCGACCAAGACAGAACCGTCAGCCGGCAAGAACTGCTCGATATCATCGCATCAGCGAATCGATCCGCGAACAACGGGCCCTTCCCTGTCAATAGCCCCGACGACGCGACGTCCCCTTACGAAGACGGATTGGACGTCTATTTGGGCGGGAGAACGATCCAGCCCCGCAGCGATCGCCAACAAATGTATCTCCGTGCGATCCACGATCACGATTTGACCATCTGCACCGGCCCAGCGGGAACGGGCAAAACCTATCTCGCCGTAGCAACGGGTGTGAACATGCTAAAACGCAGCTTGGTCCGTCGCCTGATCCTGGTCCGGCCGGCGGTGGAGGCGGGTGAAAAATTGGGATTTTTGCCCGGCAGCATGCAGGAAAAGGTCAACCCTTACCTCCGCCCGCTGCTGGACGCGCTGCACGATATGATTGAATTTGACCAGATACAGCAACTGATGACGACGGACGTGATCGAGGTCGTGCCCCTGGCATTCATGCGCGGGCGAACCCTAAACGACGCGCTGATCATCCTCGACGAGGCGCAGAATACCACACGCAGCCAAATGCTCATGTTCTTGACGCGCCTGGGCCACTCCAGCAAAATGATCGTCACCGGCGATCCGTCGCAGACGGACCTGGAAGACGCCACACAATCGGGGCTGATCGATGCATTGAGGCGGCTGCGTCGTGTCAAAGGCGTCGCCACGGTGACGCTCCACCGCAGTGACATCGTCCGCCACAGCTTGGTGCAACGAGTCGTTGAGGTTTACGGCCAGGAACCCCCGCCCGACGAAAACGATGCTTAGAAATTTTCCCGCACGACGCTTGGTCGACTAGACATTTGATATATGAGCAGCATAAATAGATTTAGAGTTCGGCAGCCAGCCCCCGCCCCTCCTGCCCAAGCCGTACAAAGACGCTCTGATATACAATAGCTGCATCCCAAAAAGACCGATAAATGCCCCATACGGCCCCACGGCCAAAGAGCTTGATAACCCAAGACTGAATCCAGAGTAATGGCGACATCCAAGACCAATACCGCCAGGCGACGAGAAGTGCGCCGCCACGTCACGCGCCCCGCCAGGCCGTGGCTTCAGAATCTCACCGGCCAACAGGTGACGTGGACCATTGTGTACCTGCTCGTATTTGTAGGCGTGGGTAGCCTCATCGCGTTGACCGCCAACCGCTGGCACCGGTTCCAGGTCGGACAGGTAAACCCTCAAGTCGTCGTCGCCCGCGTCGAGTTCCGCGCGATCGATCAGGAAAAGACGCTTGAGAAAAAAGCCGACGCACGCGACCGCGAACCAGCGATTTACGTCCCGAATCAGGGCTACCTCGGAAAACTACGCGAGCGGCTAGCGGGGCTGGTCGAGTTGGGCGCCAAAAAGAATATCAATCAGATCCCACAGGAAGAACGCGAAGCTCTGTTGCTGTCTCCCAACAGCCTAGCGGAGTTGGGACGCTTCCTGACCGACCCCGGTCCGATGCCGACCTGGGAGCAGCTTACCGAGCAGTTCATGGACGGGTTTACAGGTATCGCAGCGTTGAAAAATGAACGCGCAAATATGGAGCGTGACCCACGCCAACGCCCTTCCAAAATCATTGTGCTCCACCCCACGCTCGGTAGGCTAGACCGATACGACAATGTACTGATCAACGTGCAGACAGATCAGAAGGCGCTCAAAGTAAGCGTTACCGCACTGGCAAATAACTTCCCCAAAGAACTGCGTCGGACCGTCATCGCGGTCGTCATGCAAAACCTTCAACCGATCTACCTACTCGATGAAGAGCAGACCCGCCGCATCCGCCAGTTGCAGTACGACAACGAAAAACCCGTGGAGATGACCTATCAGCCCGGCGATATGATCGTCCCCGCAGGCAAAATCATCGAGCCACTGGATATCCTGGTCATTGGGCACGAGCAAGCCGCCTACCTAGCACACGCCGGCCCTGTCAGACGGTGGCTATCGACCACGAGCTTGATCGGGATGATCACCCTCATTGGGCTTGCGCTGTGGATCTATACCGCTGCGTACAACCCGCGGATCGTCAGCAACGCGATGCGTGGCCTGGCGATGACCGCACTACTCATATTGGCGCAGGCGTTGGCGGTCGTGGCGACAGGCATCTCACCGGCATTTACCTACGCTACCGTCACTTTTCCGACGCTGTTGGCGGTCATCATTCTGACCATCGCCTACGATCAACGATTCGCATTGGCGATCGGTGTGATACACACACTGTTGGTGCTGGTGAGTCTGCGCTTGCCGATCGGGTTCGGCTTGGTCATGCTCACGGGCCTAGCGGTGGCGGTCGCCTTGCTGCGAGATGTGCGACACCGGTCGACGCTGGTAAGGGTGGGCCTGTGGAGCGGGTTGGCCATGGGGCTAACAACCCTGCTCGTGGGATTCGACGGGCAATCCCTACACCTCGAGGGGGTGATATCCCGGATCGGCTTCGACGCGTTTCTAGCGGTGGTGACGGGTTCGGCAACAGGGTTGGTCGTCCAAGGGGTGCTCCCGAGCATCGAAAAGCTCTTCAACGTCACCACGTCCATGACACTGCGAGAACTTAACGACGCGTCACACCCGTTGCTACGCCGCTTGGCACAAGACGCGCCGGGCACCTACCAGCACAGCCTGAGACTCGCCGACATGGCCGAAACCGCCGCCGACGCGATCAGCGCCAACGGCCTGTTGTGCAAGGTCGGGGCGATGTACCACGACATCGGGAAGATCAACAAACCTTTGTATTTCGTCGAAAATAAGGGCGAAGGCCCCAACCGCCATACCAAGCTATCGCCCGCGATGAGCTTGCTGATCATTGTCGGGCACGTCAAAGACGGCATGGAGATGGCACGGGAATACAACCTGCCCCGGCCGCTGCGACACTTTGTCGAGTCGCACCACGGCACCACGCTCGTTGAGTATTTTTATCACGCCGCCAAGCAACGCCGTGAAGCCCAAGACAAACCCGCGCCGACCGAGTTCGAGTTCCGCTACCCCGGGCCCAAGCCGCAGACAAAAGAAGCCGCCATCCTCATGCTCTGCGACGGCACCGAGAGCGCCACACGCACGCTCGACGAACCGACCTCTACACGCATTGAGCAGCTTGTACACACCATCGCCAACAAACGACTAATGGACGGTCAATTCGACGAGTGCAGCATCACCCTTCAGGACCTGCACAAAATCGAAACGTCACTCGTAAAGACCCTGTGCGCGACCTACCACAGCCGGATTAAATACCCCAGCGATAAACAGGATGGCAACGCCTCGACGCCCAGCACGGCTACCGACTCCAAAACCACCTCAGCCGCGTCTTAAACGCCTCTTGGGCTACACCCTTACTCTTCTTTTGTATCGGTACCCGCTGCGGACGAAGCAACCGCTTCTTCTGTGTCATCCGAGGCACCCAGTTCCTCAGCAGGCTTGTCCGAAACGACCCATAGCTTGATCTGCGTCTTCAGGTCAGCAGCCAGCACGATCGGGATTTCATACGAATCGAGTCGCTTGATCTGCTCGCCGATGCGCACAACTCGGTCATCGACGCCAAACCCCTCAGCCCGCAGCGTCTCGGCGATGTCGTGTTGCGAAACACCCCCGAACAAAACACCCTGCTCATTGGCGCTGCGCTGGATCGTGACCTCATAGCCCTCGAACTTCGCAAAGATCGCTTCCTGTGCAGACCGGTGTTCGCGTAGCTCTTGCTCGACTTGGGCCCGGCGTTCGGCGAGGCGTTTCACGTTGCCATCCGTCGGCTGCGTCGCCAAACCGCGGGGAACCAAATAATTGCGAGCGTAGCCGCTCTTCACCGACACCACGTCGCCGACGATGCCCAAGTTGTCGATGTTCTCAGTTAATAACAGCCGAATCGTTTTCATAATGCTCTCATCTTACTAATTTAAAAGGGGATGTCGTCCTCTTGCATCGGCTGGTGTGCATTGGCATTGACACCGGCACTGGCGGTGGGAGGCGCCTCACGAGGTGGTGACGTGTGCACCGCGGGCCCACGCTGCTGATCGCCACCACCGCTGCCGCCCCCATCACCTTGCCGAGAATCCACAAACTGAAAATTCTCGACGATGACTTTGAGTTTCGATCGGTTCCCCCCTTCACGATCCTGCCATTGATCGAGCCGCAAGCGACCCTCAATAAATACGGGCCGGCCCTTGCGGAGGTACTGATTGATCACCTCGGCACTGCGGCCGAATGCCTCGCAGTCTACAAACGTTGTTTCGTCCTGCTGCTCGCCCTGCTGGTTGCGCCACCGGCGGTTGACCGCGATCCCGAGGTTCACCACCGGCGTGTTGCTGGGCAGGTATCGCAGTTCCGGGTCGCGGGTCAGGTTCCCCATGAGCAAGACGCGGTTGAGGTTTGGCATGGTCGTTCGCCTCCGACTAGGCGCACCGGGGAGCTGCGCTCAAAAGGGTAAAGTCTTTTCCGCTCAAGGCCGTCCAACGCCCAACCGGATACACACAACACGACCGCTACACCCGTCCTGGGCTGCGGCCCAAATAGGTTTTCACGCTTCCGCTGTTGCTGTCGCCGTTTCGCCGGTGGCACCCACCTCTGCGGCAGGGACACGACTAGATAGACTGCTGCGAAGGTTCGCTTCCACACCGAGGTTGTCGGCGTCCTTGTTAATCACCTCCAACTCAATCTCACCGATGTGATCGGCTTTGAGAATAAGATTACGCAGCACCAAGTCAGACAGGTTGCAGTCGCGATCGATCTGGGCGATCTGGTCGTGCCCAGCCCGGAAATACACCAGGACAAACGAACCGCGCTTCTGGCCTTTGACCTCGTAAGCCAGCTTACGCTCACTCCACTTCTTCATCACGATGACCTCGGCCTTGGCACGCTCGAGTATCTGCCGCAGGTCTTCGATACATGCACTAAAATCCGCACCCGCCGCCTGCTGATTGAGCAGGAACAGGCCCTCGTAAAGACTAATTGCCGACTGTGCCATTGAGGCGACTCCTTCGCGGGCAGTTGTTCGATTACGGCGTCGTATAGCCACAGACGACCGGTGGATGGGGCTGCCAACCTGTCCAATGCGTCGAGCGTAAACCGCTAATTAACGCACAACACTTCATTTTAACCGGTTTACGCCCGGAGGCAAAACCTGATAGCGGATCAGAGTAACCGAGCGTCACCGTAACGAGCCGCGACTGTCAGGGAGTGGGCCTTCCTGTTTTTGAAATTTTCCTAACAGCCTCGCTTATCCAAACTTACAACCTGTTCCTCCGCATGATAGCTCGACCGCACCAGCGGGCCCGACTCCACGTGCCCGAAGCCGATCGACTCACCCAACGCCTTAAACCGTGCAAACTGCTGCGGCGTCACCCACCGTGAGATAGGCAGGTGGTCCCGCGTCGGCTGGAGGTACTGCCCGACCGTCAGGACGTCGCAGCCCGAGCCGTCTTGCACGTCGTGCATCAATTGCACCACCTCGTCGTCGGTCTCGCCGATGCCGACCATGATCCCGGTCTTGGTCGTCAGCCCCTGCCCCTTGGCTCGGCGTAGCAGTTCAATCGACCGCTCGTATTTAGCCTGCGGACGCACCACCGAATAGAGCCGACGAACGGTCTCCATGTTGTGATTCAAAATGTCAGGCTCAGTATCAACGACCGCCCCCAGCGCGTCCCAGTCTCCGCAAAAATCGGGGATCAATACCTCGACCGAAGTCTGCGGCGAGGCTTGGCGAATGGCACGAACCGTCTGCGCCCAAATATCCGCACCACCGTCGGGCAGCTCGTCACGGTTGACACTCGTCACCACGATGTGCCCCAGCCTCATCAGCGCGACAGCTTCACCCACACGCCGAGGCTCATCCACATCCAGCGTCTCGGGTCTACCCGTTTGGATATGGCAAAATCCGCACGACCGCGTACACACGTCGCCGAGGATCATGATCGTCGCGGTGCCCCGGCTCCAACACTCGCCCATGTTCGGACACCTCGCCGACTCACACACGGTGTGCAAGCTGTGCTCGTCGATAATCGCACGCAGCCGCTGGTACCCCGGCCCACCCGGGAGCTTGGCACGCAGCCAATCGGGTTTGCGACGCTTCACGTAGTCGCGGCCCTGATTATCGAGGATGCGATCGCTCAATGAGATCATGTTGCTCATTCTCAATGATGTGTAGAGACAGGGAAAAACGGATCAACAGGCAAAAAAACCGACGATCACTTCAGTGCCGCCGACCCCGCGATGATCTCCGATAGCTCGGTGGTGATCGCCGCTTGGCGGGCACGGTTGAACTGCCGAGTTAGTCCCTTACCCATCTTGCCAGCACTGTCGGTCGCCGACTTCATCGCTATCATGCGCGCGACGTGCTCGCCCACAGCCGCTTCGTTGAAACATTGAAATAGCTGGTTCTTGACGGTGATCGGCAGCAGCTCTCGCAGCAACCCCTCGGGGTCAGGCGAAAAGTCATACGTGACGCTTGCGGTCACTCCGCCCGATGTATCTGTGTCTGAACCCTCGCTTACATCTGAACCCTCGTTGCCACCCGCCAAGCCCTGTAGCGGCAGCAGTGGCAAGATCATCGGACTCTGCCGAGAAGCAGAGTGAAACGCCATATACACCACGTGTACCGCGTCGTACTCGCCAGCGACAAACGCGTCCATATACCGCTGCGCCAGATGTTCGACCTGATCGTAAGCAGGCTTATCTGTAAATTGGCTGTGGAACTGACCAACCTCGACGCCCCCGAACCGGAAGTAAGCCAACCCCTTTTTGCCCACGACTTCCAGATCGACCCGCTGATCGCCCTGGTCACGCATAAACGCCGTAGCCATACGCAACACACCCGCGTTGTACCCCCCGCACAAGCCCCGGTTCGACGTGAGCACCAGCAGCAACCGCCGACCCACAGCCGGGCCCGGCGACCGCAGCAACGGGTGGTCCGCCGCTGCACCCGCACCCGCAAGCTCACCGACTAATTCCGCGATCTTCCGCGTGTAAGGCTGCGCTGCCGTCGCTCGCTTCTGCGAGGCTTGGAACTTGGCTGTGGCGATCATCTGCATCGTCTTGGTGATGCGCTTGATATTGCCCACCGCTTTGATCCGGCCCTTGATTTCACGTGTATTAGGCATAAGAAGGTATCATACCAATGATCGTAAATATTGCCGTTAAGTCCTTGCACGCGAGAGCGGACGGTTAACCCGTAAACCACAATTCCACTCCGCTCAACACCCGCCTTACCTGCCGCGACGCGAGCGAAACTTCGTCCCGAGCGTGCGCGATGGCGCCCCCTTCGGAATCACACCCCCCGGAAACTTCGCAGCGATCTCTTCAGGACTCAATCCATCGAGTGCTGTCTGCGGTTTCGCACGCTCAGCCACGGTGCTGCCGGTACTGCTTCGGCGCTTATCGTCACGCTGACGCTCGTCCCGCACGTCCTTGGGGACCGGGCCGGGCTTAAAGTCGGGGTATTCCATCTTCTCGATCAGCGTGCCGGTGAGCTTCTCGATCTCGGTGAGCAGTTGGCCCTGATCGGGGCAGACGAACGCCCAAGCGATGCCGCGACGACCGGCGCGGGCTGTGCGACCAATCCGGTGGACGTACACCTCGGGGTCATCGGGCAGGTCGTAGTTGATGACGTGCGAAATATGCTCGACGTCCAAGCCACGCGCAGCCAGGTCAGACGCTATGAGCACGTCGAGCTTGCCCTTGCGCATCGAATCCATGACGCGTGTGCGTTTGCTCTGCGCCAGGTCGCCGTGGATCTCACGGACATTGATGCCTTTGTCCCTGAGGTACTGCGTGACCTTGTGCACCGTGGCCTTGGTGCGACAAAAGACCAGCGTCGTGTCCGGGTCTTCGTGACGCAGCAGGTGCAACAACAGCGAACGCTTGTCCCAAGGCTCAACAGGCAAATGCTTCTGATCGACCAGCGACACCGTCAGCGAGCCCGACACCGTCATGATCTTCTGAGCGTCGGGCTTCATAAAGCTGCGTGCGAGCCGCTCGATTTCAACGTCCATCGTCGCCGAGACGAACACCGTCTGGTGATCGCGATTGATCGACTTGAGGATCTTCCGGATATCGTCGCGGAAGCCGATATCGAGCATCCGGTCGACCTCGTCGAGCACGACGAAGCGGATGTTCTTGAAATTGATCTCGCCCCGGCCCTGCATGTCCATCACCCGGCCCGGCGTGCCGACGATGATCTGAGCGCCCCGCTTGACCGAGCCCGACTGATCACGCATCGACTCGCCACCGATGATGCACACCGCCCGGATAGACGTGTGCTTGCCCAGCTCGTCGAGCTCCGCCGCCACCTGCACCGCCAACTCGCGCGTCGGCGCCAGGACCAGCGCCTGCATCGGCACTTTCGGATCGGCGAAGTGGAGGATCGGCAGCCCAAACGCAGCGGTCTTGCCCGTGCCTGTCCGGGCCTGCCCGATCACGTCTTTACCCGACAGAACCGCGGGGATTAGCCTGGCCTGGATATCGGTGGGATGCTTAAATCCAGCCTCCGTGATGCCTTTCAATACCGATGGGTCTAGCCCAAGGCCTTCAAACGTTACCGATTCGTCAAATATCTCACTCATATCAAAATTCGCAGCCTGATCACAAAATAAAAAAATCGACCTAAACGACTAACACAAATGATTGTCCAATTCACTTCCGAGGCGGGAATGAACCAAAACCGGATAGGTGTTCCTCCACGCTCACTTATTCATACATAACTGATTTTCACTTCCAATAACGTACTATCGGCCCCCACAGGGGGTTATCCAATAATCTTGCCCCCTCACCCCTAAAGCCCCGTCGGCAAGACCGAAGATTGCTATTCTATATCAGCCGCCGCTGTCAGACGAATCCCTCCCTCAAACGAAGCTCAACCTACCCCCCTACCAAGGCGTGACCACGTGACCCAGACGAGCTGGATCGAAATCAACCTAACCCACCTGGAAGCTAACCTAGAAGCCTTCCGAACCGTGGTCGGCAACGCCGTTCGCCTGTGCGCATGTGTCAAAGCAGACGCCTACGGACTCGGCGCCACGCGCATCGCGCAGCGATTAGCTAACCGTGGCATCGACATGCTCGCTGTGTACAGCCCCGACCAAGCCCAACAACTCACCTCCAGCTGCGCCAATACCCCCATACTCCTGCTCATGCCCGTTCGTGAACTGCCACGCAGTAGCCACCTGTATCGTGCCACCACCAAGGATCGCTTACATTTCACGATCCACGATACCCCTCACCTTGAACAGGTCGACAAAATCGGCCTAACCTGTGGCTGCCGAATACCCGTACACCTCTACCTGGACACCGGCATCAGCCGATCCGGGCTCGACGCCGACGAAGCGTCGGCCCTGCTCACACGGATCACCCACTACCGCCACGTGCGCCTCGCGGGCATCTGGACGCACCTAGCCACCGCGGACAGCGACCCCGCCTTGGCACAACAACAAATGCAACTGCTCGACCAATTCCTCGATCAACACCGCCAATACCTACCCCCCGACATCTTGATTCATGCTGCAAATACGTTTGCCACACTCCGTGACCACACCTATCACCGCTCCATGACGCGCGTCGGTCTGGGGCTGCTGGGCTATGGCGACAACCTCCTGTCAGCCCCACCTCAAATCGCCGACGCACCCCCGCTCAAACCGATCGTCCGGTGGCTAAGCAAAATCAATCACATCCGACGATACCCCAAAGGGACACCGATCGGCTACGGATGCACACACCGGCTCACACGCGAGAGCCTGCTGGGCGTCGTCCCCGTGGGTTATGCCGACGGGTACCCCCAGGACCTGGGTAATCGATCCGTCGTGCGTGTCTTGGATTCTCAAAATCACACCACGCTCATCGCACCCGTGCTCGGGCGGGTGAGCATGGACCAACTCGTGATCGACCTCACACCCGATAGTGCGGATCGCCCTGATTCAATAGGAATTGATACCCCCGCTCCCGCACCACAGCCCCTACGTATATCTCATGACACGCCGACGGTCGGCACGGTGGTCGAGTTGATCAGCGACGACCCCCAATCCCCCTGCGCCCTGCCCAAACTCGCACAACTGGTTGGCTCGAATTGTTATGAACTGCTCTGCCGTATTTCACCCCGCCTGCCACGACGGTACACCGAGTCCGCCGCCAAGCCCCACGTCCACGTCACCGGACCCCGCGCCGCCAGCAAGCAACCCTCATTAACCGGCAACACGCATTCGTAGCCCACTTAGCCACGGGTGATGACACCCGTGACATCTTGGTTACTTGCCGCCCACCGCTGCTTCGAGCACTTCCAGCGCTGCCTGCACGTGCTGCGGATCGCCGCCTCGGCTTAGCGACGCTGGTATACCCATCGAATACAGCGCCCTGGCAACCTTGGCGAAATTCGGCCAACCCTTAGCCAAAGGTAGGCCCAATGCCTTTCGTCGGTTGGCGATCTGCTTGCACACCTTCCGACCGTCGAGCCGATCACGACGCGACCAATACAGATGCTCGAAATACACCGCGTCCTCTACCCAGTGACCCGGACGTATCAACGCAAAATCCAGCAGTATCGCCGGCCCACCCGGCGGCGCGACCCGCGACATCGCATTCGCTAGATGCAGATCACCGTGGCACCACTGATCGACAGGCCGATCATCCCACACAGACAACCAATCATTGAGCTTCCGATTCGCCTTCTTGAGTGCTCGCCCCCACCGCTGCTCGTTGGCCAAGCCGTGTCGCCTAACGCTGTCACGTGATCGCTGTAAGACCTGCTCCCAATCCGTCGTCGCTACTGCACGATTAACTGGATACTCATTCGCCGCTGCGTAAAAACGACCCACCGCTTCCACCAACAAATCAAACGCCACCGCTCCCCACGCCGACCCCAACGGCCCGTAAGGCAATCGCTCCATGACCACCCACGCCATGTCGTACCCACCCAGCGTCTGACCATCCGCATACACCCCAGGCGACACATCATCAGCCGACGACAGCCGCCTCAACCACTGACGCTCGACCGGACCGATCGGCAGTTTCACCACCACCGGCTGGTCTAGGCCACCATCGTCGCGGTACGTTGCATACCCCGTCAACGCACCGCCTCGCTGCCAATCCGCGCGGAACCACGTCACCCCCGAGAGACGCCCGTTACACGCTTCTCGAAGCACCGGCTCGAGATTCGCACCAAACGCGTGCTGCGACGTGTCACTAGCCGCCACACGAACAGGGGATAACCCCTGGCCGGTAGCCGTGTCGCTATGCGTCTGACTTGCCGGGGATTCCAAGCCTGCGGGCTTGTCAGGCAATGCCGGTCCCTCTCAGATAATGCTTTAAAAACACTGCGAACCGAACGCCCCCCACCCTTAAAACCCTATCCGCCCACGACGAAGAACTCAAGGCAAGATCACACTATTTTACGACCCTTTTTCGAACCACGCTCACCCGTCAGCTTGTAGTTTCCCCACCCGCGAATACCATAGCCCGTCATCATCAACACCACGAAAATCTTATATCTCTAAGAGAAAGCAGGGTAAACTCGGTGCACGATCAACGCTTGGATAAACTCGCTGCGGTCCTTGTAAAGTACTCCACAAAAGTTCAGCCCGGACAGATCGTCCGCATCAGCGGCGACCCCGTCGCACTGCCGCTGCTCGAAGCGATCTACGAACAGGTCCTCCGCGCCGGCGCACACCCCCACCTGCGCTGTGCGCCCGCATCTCTGCAAGCCGCGTTCTACGAGCTAGCCAACGACGAGCAACTCAAATACGTCAGCCCGCTGCTCAAACACGAGACCCAGACCATCGACGTCTCCATCAGCCTCTGGGCAGAAACAAACACCAAGAGCCTGTCACGCGTCGATCCCAAGCGTCAGGGCACCGCCTCCGCAGCACGCAAGCCCATCTTCAAGGTCTTCATGGACCGCTCCGCCAAAAAAGAACTTAACTGGTGTGGCACACTCTTCCCCACCACCGCCAGCGCACAGGACGCCGAGATGAGCCTGCGCGATTATGAATTGTTCGTTTTCGAAGCTGGCCACCTCGACATGGACGACCCCGTCGCCCAGTGGAAGCAAATAGAGCAGCAACAGCAAAAAATCGTCGATTACCTCAACGGCAAAAAGATCATCCACTTCCAGACACCACGAGGCACCGACCTGACCGTCAACGTCGAAGCCATGACCTGGATCAATTGTTGCGGGCACCACAACTTCCCCGACGGCGAGGTCTTTACAGGGCCCAACCTCAACGCGCCCGACGGCGGGGTCAACGGCGTCGTTCGCTACTCATTCCCAGCCGTCCATCACGGCCGAGAGGTACACGACATCGAGTTGACCTTTGAAAAGGGCCGCGTCGTCAACGCCAAAGCATCGAAAAACCAAGACTTCCTCATACAGATGCTCGATCAGGACCACGGTGCACGCTCGCTGGGCGAGATCGCTATCGGCACCAACTACCAGGTCCAGCAGTACACCAAGAACACGCTGTTCGACGAGAAGATCGGCGGCACGTTCCACGCAGCAGTCGGCGCCGGCTACCCCGAGACCGGCAACGCAAACGAATCGGGCCTGCACTGGGACATGGTCTGCGACCTGCGCGCACCCGCTGGCGGTGGCACCATCACCGTCGACGGCGAAGTCATCTCACGCGACGGCAAATTCGTCTTCCCCGATTGGCCAGGAAACGACTAAGCACTTCTACCATACCGCGGTTCAATCTCATCCTGGCATCTAGGTTTATAAGTGCCTTTCTGACTTCCACGAATGGCCCGACAGCCTTCCCTATTTTCACACCTTCAAAAAACACTTTGATCTACAGCCCTAACTGGTAGTATGGTGGCCTGTTAGGTTGGAATTTCATTCCCTGGCTGGGAGTTAGGTTCCTGATCTAAAAAATCTGTAAGCGTTGCGGCTGACCGTCTAGCTGCGCGCAGTCGCCGTTTCTTGTCTGTCACAAATATAGGCCCAATTGACAAATCAAAAACTAAACAGGAGACAACCATGAGAACGCGGATCGTTAGCTACACAGGGTTAGGATTGGTGGCGGTGGCGCTGCTGGTGTTTACCGGAACGGCACACGCCGCCACGCGCGACTGGGATGGCGGATCATTTTTTACAGGTCAGGACTGGTTTGACCCTGCGAACTGGAACCCCGACGGCGCACCTGTCTCCAACGACGACCTCACGATCAGCGGCTCCGGCGTTCAGATAAACGCCGCCGCAGACGTGACCACAGACGCCAACGGCTCCATCTCGCTAAACGGTCGCGACACTTTCCTCAACAACGTCTTCGTGGGCACCACCGCCAACGGTCCCGGCACGCTGACTATCAACGGCGGGAGTCTCTCAGCAAACGACCTGCTGATAGATGGTGTGGGCTCGTCCTTTAATTTTATCGACGGACAAAACCCGTCTACTTTTGCCCTCTCCAGTCTCGCCAACCTCACCGTCTCCAATGGCGCAGCCACGCAAATCGGCAACTCCTCGATATTCAGCTCCCCCAACCTGAGGGTGAGCAACGCCACCACCGTGAATTCCGGTGCCTCCCTGACCATCGACTCCGGAACACTAACCACCGACACACTGGCAGCCGACGGCACGAACACGCAATTCACATTGAATAACAACGGCTCACTAAACGGCGTCATCTCCGACCCCGTTACATTTCAAACACGCCTGGCCAGCATCACCGCGTCCAACGGCGCTGCCATGGAATTCGGCGCCGCGGGCCAGCAATTTTTTGGCTTTACCAACTCTCAATCCGTATCCATCGAGTCTGGCGCTTCATTCACAATCCGCAACGGCGACCTAACAACCGACACTCTGATACTCGATGGCCCCAACACGCAATTCACAGCCGCCAATAGCTCGATAAGAAGTAATAATTTCTTTGGCCCCGGAACAGGGACGGGGCTTAACATCGCCGTGTCAAACGGAGCATCCCTTACACTCGACAACACCGGTTCCGGCTTTTTTTCATCTTTAGATTTCGACACCGCCACATTCGGTACAAATACATCGCTGACCATTAACGAAGCACAAGCCTTTGGCACCTCAATGACCTTCGATAACGCCAATGCAAATATTATGCTTATGGGGACGGCCAACTCCTTCTTCGGTGGTATCAGCGTTCAAGACCTCACCGCCTCCAATACCACTTCCGTCAGCATCACCGGCAATCAATTTTCATTTGTAGCTATTTTCGGCACACTCACAATCGAGTCAGGCTCATCGGTGACAATCGACGTACCAGGTACAACCCTAGGCAATATTGTCCTAGATGGAGGCACGCTCATCGTGCCCAATGGATTCATCCTCAATGACGACACCGCTGCCAATATCTCCCTCAGCGGCAACGGCACTGTCCAGGGGCCGGTCTTCGGCGGGCCACTGGCGACGATCCAGACCACCGGAACGCTCGATATGGGTGACCCGAACAGCTTCCTCGGCTTCAATTTCCTGGGCACTCTCGGCGTTGGCGCGGCCACCGTTACCCTCCACTCGGCTGGGTTCGCCAACCTCGGCGCCCTCACGACGATCAACGGCGGAACACTCAATGCCGCCAACGGCATCGCGCTAGGCACCGGCGACAACCTCGTGGCAGGCAGCACGGTCAATGCCAAGATCGCGGCGGCGTTCGGCTCCGCCATCCGCGCCACGGGCAACCTCACCCTCGGCGACGCGAACTCCCTGGTCGGCTTCGCCAGTGACGGCGAACTATACGTCGGGGCCAACACCGTCACGATCAACGACCGCAACGAAGCCGTCCTGGGCACGCTCACCGAACTCGGCGACGCCGCCACGCCCGCCAGCCCCGGCACGCTCACCGCCGCGAACGGGTTCCTGCTCGAACAAGGCAAGAACCTCGTCGGCTACGGCACCGTCAACGGCGACTTCATCAACCAAGGCTTCGTCGAAGCCATCGGCCCTGACCCAAGTGATGAGATCATATTCAATGGCACTCTCACCGGCATCGGTTCGTTCGCGGGCACGATCATGATCAATAGCATCTTCGCCCCCGGCAACAGCCCCGGCAAGATCGAAGTCACCGGCGACGTAACCCTGGGCGACTCGGCGGTGCTTCAAATGGAATTGGGTGGCCGGACCTTGGGCTCGGACTACGACCACCTGGACATCACCGGCCAGCTAGCTGTGGACGGCACGCTTGAGTTGCTGCTGATCGACGGTTTCACGCCGGGCATGGGCGACACGTTCGACCTGCTCGATTTCGCCTCAGTCACCGGCACTTTCGACCAGATCGACCTGCCCACGCTCGGCAACGGGTTCTTCTTTAACACGTCTTCCCTACTAACCACCGGTACGATCTCCGTCGTCCCCGAGCCCAGCACCGCCGGATTGCTCCTCTTGCTCACTGCTGCCACGCTGTACAAACGACGACGCAACTGCCCGAGGGTAATCACCCCGTTTCTAATATGATGGCCCCGTGAAGACATGGGCACTACTAGCCGGACCGGTGCTGGGTGCCGCGGCGTGGTTCGCAGCGTGGTCCTGTGGCCTGCCCGTACCCGCCTGCTGGACCGCAGCTATCACCGTCCTGTGCGCCGCGTGGTGGGTATCCGAGCCGATACCGATCCCCGCAACCGCACTGATTCCCTTTGCCGCGTTCCCTCTCACGGGTGTGCTCGACCATCAGCAGGTCGCCGGCGCCTACGGCCACACGCTGATCCTCCTATTCCTGGGTGGATTTCTGCTGTCGGGTGCAATGGAGAAAAGCGGCACACACCGGCGTCTAGCCGTCGCCATGATTAGGCTTGCCAGCGGCTCGAACCGGGGCAACGACCACAACGCACCCAGCGGGCGGCGACTCGTGCTGGGGTTCATGTTGGCCAGTGCTGCTCTGAGCATGTGGATATCCAACACAGCTACCGTTCTCATGCTGCTGCCGATGACAATCGCCGTGCTTGAAAAAATCGACGACGAGCACCTCGCCGTAGCGCTGCTGCTGGGTGTGGCGTACGCGGCGAACATCGGCGGGCTGGGCACACCCATCGGCTCACCGCCGAACGTCATTTTCATGGGTATCTACCAGCAGGTGACAGGGATTGAGATGACCTTTCTGGACTGGATGGGAGTGGGTCTGCCGGTTGTGGTGGTGCTGCTACCAATCGTGTGGCTGGTCCTGACGCGACGGGTCCGCAGCTCCAAGCCAATCGATCTACCGCCGACAGGTCCGTGGCGCGCGGCAGAAGTCAGGACGCTTATTGTCTTCGCCCTGACAGCCACGGCTTGGGTCACCCGAACGGCGCCGTTCGGCGGTTGGAGCGGGCTGTTAGGCATCCCGGGCGCCGGCGACAGCACGGTCGCGCTAGCGGCAGCGGCGGTCCTATTCACCATCCCCGACGGCACCGGCGAACGCCTAATGGACTGGGACACCGCGCGACGCGTCCCGTGGGG
>JAJRXX010000040.1 GCA_024276075.1 Planctomycetota bacterium | reverse complement strand
AGCACGACCAGGCGCGTCCGCGTGCCAATGCGATTAGAGCGTTGATGCAGATGTGCGCGGGTGACGCCATGACGACGCTGGCGACCACGCTCGATGACTCACGACCTGCGCAACGTTCCAGCGCGTTGTGGGTCGTCGAAGCCTTAGGCTTGGTCGATGTGGCGCGGCATGTGGCGGAGATGTCGATCACCGACCCGGACCAGGATGTCAAAAAACGAGCGGATCAGGTCGTCCACGGCTTGATCCATTTAATGGACCCTCAAGGCGCGGGCCACGCAGCCTAACACTGACAATTAACGTACGGGATAGCTATGGCAATAACGAAAAATTTGACCATCTTGGCAGCAAGGAATTGGGGCGAACTCCCGGAGGTGGTGTCGTGGGAGGTGCTTAGCCAGCAGTGGCGGCTGCGGAGTAGCGACCTGATCCCCATTGAGTCGGTGATCGTCGTTGTGACCTTTCTCACCACAGCGTTCGTGATGATGTTGTATTGGCGACGGCGTCGCATGCAAAAACCGAAGCAGGCACCAGGTAAGCTGTTAAGCCAGGTGGTGGAAGGCTTTGGGCTTACGTCTGCGGATATACGGTTGCTGGTACGGGTCGCACATCAGCAGGAATTGCCCTCGCCGATTACCCTGCTGCTATCCGAGGCCACGTTCGATCACCATATCCATCAACACGTTGAGTCGGGGCACACACGGGCGAAAAAAC
Organism: Planctomycetota bacterium; assembly: GCA_024276075.1. Taxonomy (GTDB): domain Bacteria; phylum Planctomycetota; class Phycisphaerae; order Phycisphaerales; family Phycisphaeraceae; genus JAJRXX01. Next base: position 33,789 of record JAJRXX010000040.1, on the reverse strand, counting down.
GAATCCAATCGCGGCTCGATCGTATTCGTCAGATTCTGTTTGGCCAGCGGCGGACGGGTGTGAACCGATAAACTCGTCCGACGGGGAGTGCCAATTTGGTGGGGCGCTATGAAGGGGTTGTTGTGGGCGTCGAAATCGAAGCGAAGATGAAGCTAACCGAGGTCGGTGACTTGGTGGCGAGACTGTTGAAGGTTGGTGCCACAAGCAGTCGAGCGGTGATCGAGGTGAATACGTATTTCGATACGCCGGGAGGCACGCTGCGATCAACGGATTGTGGGTTGCGCGTGCGTGTGGAGCGGGATACCCAAGGTACACATAGCCAAACCACTGTGACCTACAAGGGCCCGCTTGGTCCCGGCGAGCTTAAGACGCGCCAGGAGATCGAATTGGCCGTCGTCGATGCACAAGCGATGGCCCAGATGTTAGCGGCGCTGGGCTTCGGCCCGGTACGCAGCTTCGAGAAGCGTCGGGAATACTGGGAGTGCCTCGGCTGCAGTGTGCAGCTCGATACGCTGCCGTACCTGGGGCATTTTGTAGAGATCGAGGGCTCCACCGAAGAGGCGGTGTTCGAGGTGCGTCGAAAATTGGGGCTTGATGGCGTGGCGCTGATACGTACCGGTTACATCGTGATGCTCGAGTCCTACCTGGCGCAGCACGGTATCACGGACACACATATCCCGCTCGATGCCCCGCCGACACGGGTAATACGGTCAGATTAATCGTTCGTGTTGCGTGGCAATTAGGGAGCTTTCAATCGCCGCCCGATTGAAGCATGTCTTGGACGAGAGCGGTGTACAGGCGAGATGTGATTGGGCCGACCTGTGAGTCGCCGATGGTTGTGCCGTCGACTTCCACGACCCCCGCGACCGGTGTGGTGGTGCCGCAGATGAATACTTCGTCTGCAGTGAGTAGTTCCTGGGTCGTGTAGGTACGTTCATAGGTGGGTATCTGTGCTTCGCGGGCAAATTGCAGGAGCCTGCGTCGGGTGATGCCGTCGAGGATCCATTGGTCAGCCGGGTGGGTCCAGAGTTGGCCTTGCCGAACGATGAACACACTTGTAGCAGTGCCTTCAGTGACGTGTCCATGCCGGTGCATGATTGCTTCGTGATAGCCAGCCTGTAGCGCTTTGTTTTTCGCCAGCACGTTGGGCAGCAGCATCAGTGATTTAATCGAGCACCGGTGCCACCGCAGGTCCTCAGTGAGCATCGCCCGCACAGGAGGCGGCTGTGACGAGAGGGCGAGCGCATCTGTAGGGTAAGCGATCGCCAACACGGTCGGGGCGGTCGTGACGGCTGAGAAGGCGTGATCCCGATGTCCGCTGCCACGGGTGACCTGCCAATAGACCTTAGCGTCGGTCAGGTGGTTGCGCTGGACCAATTGATTGCTGATCTGGTCGAACTGATCGATCTGCTTCGGTGGGTTGATCCCGATGGCCTCCAGGCTCGCACGCAGTCGGGTGATATGCTCTCTCATGGCGTACGGGCGACCGGCGTGGTAGCAGACCACCTCATAGACGCCGTCGGCGAACATCGCGCCGCGGTCTTCGATATCGAGCTTCGCTTCGCTTCGGGGTATAAACGCCCCGTTGAGAAAAACTTGTGTCTCATCCCGGTTCATATTCCCGTTAGCGTACAGCAGAACGCGTGTCGCCGTGTTGCGGTCGGGGTAGTGTGCCTGAAGATCATGTTGCGTTGGGGCAGGTCTACGAATAAACTCTTGAGTTTACCTGCTTAAAGGTGAGATTTGCGGTTTGAGCTGATTGATCAGGTCCTTGAGCGTCACGATGACAAGCTGGTGACGGTTAAAAACGTCACGAGTGCTGAGGAATATTTGGCGGACCACTTTCCCGGGTTTTCGGTCTTGCCGGGTGTGATGATGCTCGAAGCATTGGTTCAGACCGCTAGGCTTTTGCTGGCGGAATCGGCGTCTGACGCGCCTTATTGGCCCAGCGATTGGGACGGTGAAGGCACCGCGCCGAGCCAGGAGCAACCGGACGGTTGTGCCGGGCGAGAGCCGTTGGTGCTCACCGAGGTGCGAAATGTTAGGTACGGACAGATGGTCCGCCCGGGTCAGAGCCTCCGTTTGGAGGTGACACTGCGGGGGCAAGATGGGGACGGCTGGGAGATCGCGGGCGTTGGGACCGTCGATGGTCAGGTGGCGGTGCAGGGGAGATTCCGGGTGGCGCCGTTGAGCGCATCTCCGTAGTGTTACGGTGAAGCGAGAGCGGGGATGGTAATTCAGGTTTGTAACGGAGATTACACATTATGACAACGACACAAGAAGAAGTACTCGGCAAGGTGCAGGAGGTCCTGGTGGACGCCTTGGGGGTCGACGATGATGAGGTGAGCGCCGAGGCCAAGCTCGTAGCAGACCTGGGTGCCGAGTCGATCGACTTTCTGGACATCGTCTTCCGACTTGAAAAGGCGTTTGGCATCAAGATCGAGCAGAGCGAACTGTTCCCGGACAATGTGTTGAACGATCCGCAATACGTCGTCGACGGGAAGGTGACCGACAACGGGATGCAGGAGTTGCGTCGTCGGCTGCCGCATACGAGCCTGGATGAATTTGACAAAAGCCGTAGCGTCGATGAATTTTCAAATGTGTTTACAGTGGATGCGATTGCGAAATTTGTACAGAACAAGCTGGGCTGAAAAGACCGAAGTGGTTATCGCTCATCGGGATGATGGGGCTTAGGCTCAGTTCGGCTTGGTACGGAACGGGAGATACAGGGGCCGCGGCGCAGTCCGTCGTCCGGGGAGATTGTGGCTGGCGGTCGTATTTGATCGGGTAGCTTGTCGATTGGCCGTTTGCTATGCGTTGGATATGGATCGATCGAATCATAGAACTCGAAACGGCTGTGCGGTGCGTCGCTATCAAGAACGTGTCGCTAGCTGAAGATGTACTACACGATCATTTCCCTGCACGTGGGTCTCGCCCTCCCAGGCCTGTTTTGCCCAATACCTTGATAATCGAGGGGATGGCCCAGACCGCGGGTATCCTGGTCGGTCACGCCAATGACTTTGTTGAGAAGGTCATTCTCGCCAAGATCGCCAAGGCGAAGTTCACCGACGCGGCCCGCCCGGGTGATACGATCCGCTATACCGCGACCATCGAGCGTCTTGACACGATGGGTGCGTCGGTCACAGGCATCGTAGAACGGGTCAATCCCTTAGATGGAGGGCGTCGGCCGATGGCGAGCATTGAGCTGATGTTCAGCCACGTGGATCACAACCGATCGGGTTTGGCGTTCCCACAGCGCAATTTCGTTTTTACGGATCTTTTCATGGACCTGCTACGCCAGAGCGGCTTCGCGCCGCCTGAATCGATCGGCACGGACTGACGACGCCGATTGCAAATCTATCGCGGCGTGGAAGGGGACTTTACAGGCACGGCAGTGCCACCTGTTTGGCACTGGTCTCGACACCGAGGTAGACACTGGGAGGGCAAGCTGTCATGAGTGTTTCTCGTATACACAGGTTGCTACAGCTTATCACGCTGCTCCAGAGCGGCAGCGCCGGATCGGCCAAGGACCTGATGTCTGAACTGAGTGTAAGCCGACGCACGCTTTTCCGGGACTTAAAGGTGTTACAGCTAGCGGGAATCCCGTATTATCATGACTCAACTTCGGGCTACCAAGTCGCGCGCAGCTTCTTCCTGCCGCCGATTAGCCTGACCATCCCCGAGACCCTGGGGCTGATGCTGCTGGGTAAATTCGCCGCCGGTCGGCGAGACATGCCGCTGCGGGACGCGGCACTGGGGGCGATCCACAAGCTCACCGCGACGATCCCCGAGCCGATCCGAGGTGCCTGCGGCGACCTGATGGCCAACGTCACGGTGGACCCCGGTGCACAGGCGACGCAAGCCACGGGCAACCGTTTCTACACCGATCTACAGCGTTGCATCGACGAGGGGCGCGTTTGCAGCGTCACTTACAAGAGCCCGGTGGAGCCCGAGCCGTTTAACTGCTGGCTCAAGCCGTATGCGTTGCATTTTGTCACGCGGGCTTGGTACGTGTTGGGTTACACCGACGTTCACAAAGAGGTGCGTGTGTTCAAGCTCTCGCGTTTTTCGTCGATCCAGCCGACCGAGTCGCGTTTCACTCGTCCCGCACGATTTAACGCGCAGGACAAGCTCGGTAAGGCGTGGCAACTGATCCCGGAAGGGAAGGTTTACCGTGTCGAATTGGAATTTACACCCAAAGTCGCCACGAATGTGTCGGAGGTGTTGTGGCATCCCAGCCAGCAGCACCGTCTGTTGCCTGATGGGCGGTGTCGGATGACGTTTGAGGTCGATGGCTTGGGAGAGATCGCGTGGTGGCTGTGCGGCTACGCGGGCCAGGTGCGGGTGCTAAAACCCACAGCGTTGCGGGTCCGGGTACGAGAGATGTTTCAACGCGGCATCGAAATTAATAATGATTCTAAACTTGAGTGAATTTGATAAATGAGGTAAATTTGTAAAAATCTTAGTCGCGTAGTCGATAACCCTAATTATGTAATGAAAGCATGTACTTGGGGTCGAGTAAATAAAAGGGCGAGCAGCACGTGGACCTGTAAACATGGCCCCCCCATTTGGGTCTCGTGTCTATGCTCGCCCTTTTTCTCTTTTGTACTGAAAATAACAACCGGTCACAAATGCTGATAGTAAAAATGCCTGTGGTTTGTAGAGTTGAAATCGAGGTAATTGAGGCGTAATACGCATTGGATATATTTCTAGTGCGTTGTAAAGGATGTAAGTGATTGTTTGTTTTGCCTTCGCGTTCGCAGATGCCGCGCAAGTATTGATCTTGATTGGTATAAAATTGGAGTTCTTGTAGCTTTTTCGGGTCAATCCGCTTTACGGCGTTCGTTCATCGTTTCGGGAATCAGGTCAGTGAGATCGCGTGCGATTAGCCCAGATGGTCCGTGGTGTTTAGCCCAGGAGTCGGCTGTTAGGCCGTGTAGGTAGACACCCAGTGTAGCTGCATCAAATAGAGCCATACCTTGGGCGATCAGGCTGGCGATTAAGCCTGTCAGGACGTCGCCGCTGCCGGCGGTTGCCAAGGCGGGGTTGCCTGTTTCATTGACATAGAGGTTTTCACCATCTGTCACGATGGTATTTTTGCCTTTGAGTACGACGACGGCCTGGTGTACCACGGCGAGCTGTGCCGCTGCGTCGGGCCGGGTGGCGGGGTTGTTGGGGTCTATGGTTATGCCTAAAGGCTTGGCCAAACGGGCGAACTCGCCTGGATGGGGTGTCATGATAAGGTCCGAGCCGGGTAGGGGCCTGGCTTGGGCGGTTTTAGCCAAGTGATTGAGTCCATCCGCGTCGAGCACGACCCGTCGGCTGCCTCGTAGCAGCAGATCGACCAATTCGCCCGACGATTGCGAGTGTCCCATCCCGGGGCCGACTGCCAGTACAGCTTTGTGGTTGGGGTCGGCCTCGTCGAGGCTGCACAGGCTGTCCTGGGCGTCTTCGCCGAGTATGACCCCAGTTGCGCCCGGCTCAATGGCAATCGCCACGGGCAGCACCGCCGCAGGGACCGCGAGTTTGACCAAGCCCACGCCGCTGCGCAGCGCAGCCGTCGCACACAGCGCTGGCGCGCCCATCATGGTGTCGCACCCGCCCACGACGATGACTGTGCCGAACGTGCCCTTGTGTGCCTCGGCTGGCCTCGGCGGGACGTCAGGGGGCTGTTTAATCAGGTTTAGGCTCAACAAAGGGTGTCCTCAATCAATGGCGTTGCACGTGGTGGCTCGGGTGTGTCGATTTGTTTGTCATATGGCAGAACAAAAAAAAGATTGCCGTCGGTGCCAGTAGGGTGTCACCCTCTTCACTTGAAAGGTGACGATGAAACAGGTGCAATGCTCGGCTACGGCGCTGCATGATGTTACACGGATCGCGTCTTTCCGGGGGGCGATTCAGGCTTGGGTTGGAGCGGCTTGATCCTCCCTTCGTCAAGCCTTACCAAGCTACAGCGCCCTTTAAGGGGTCGGATCCGTCTCGTGGGCGGCTCCGACCACTTTTATTTTTAATCGGCCGATGACCGGGACCATGGCCACCAAGTCATTGATTAAGGCCCGGTCGCTCATGTCACTGGTCGATAACGCAATATGAGCAGCGTCAAACGGCGCGTCAGGGAGCGTGGCGTCCAGGTCTACCCATCGGCCTTGGCCTGTGCGTTCATCGGTCAGCCATGCTTGGGTCCACATGTGGTACCCGAATACACCGTCACGTCCCAGAAACCGCTCGACGTAGATCACACCGCTGACTGTTCGACTGGGGATGTTGGCGGCCCGGAGCATCGCGGCTAAGAGCACGGCGTGCTCGGTGCAGTCGCCTTGCCCCGTGCGTGCGACCTCACTGGCGGTGGCTAGGCCTACGGAAAGGTCTTTCTCGTCGATGTATTGGTGTACGAATTGTCGAAGTGCTTCGGTCCTCTGCACGGGTGTCTGGCTGGTCCGATCCGACGGCAACGCTTGATTGACTAGCTTGTGTACCTGCGGGTCATCGGCGTCGAGCATGGCGCTGGCGTCGAGATAGGAATCATCAGGCGGTGGGGCTTGACCGGTCGTCGGTCGATTCAGGTCGACCGTGACGATGGCTTTGTGCTTGCTGGGCCACTCGACCTGTTGGCACCCCTCATCGGGTAGGTTCAAGGGCATGCTTTGTTGTGAGTCGTCGGTTTGTGGCGTGAGCAGCGTCAGGGCGTACTGCGCGTAGCGCAGCTTCCGAGGCTCAGGTATGGGGCGATCCAGCTCGATCAACGTCGATGCCAGCAGCTCGGGCGGGTTGATGTGGGCTGTGGCCAACTGACGGTCGGCTTCGATAATGCTCAGCGTCATGCCGGGGATCAGCGACAGGATGGACTTGACGCTGCGCCCATCGTGATCGAGATACTCACGCGTGGTGACGCCGGGCAGGTTCGAGACGGTCACGTCGCAGACCAACGCGGGCACAACTTTTCCATACACGGTTAAATCTTCCTTGCCCCGGACGTCCATGCGCACAGCGAACGGCTCGGGCCCTAGCGATGGGTCGAGCGTCCAGTACTGAATTTCTGTCGCGCCAGCCTCAATTTGTTCCTGGACGTACCGCTGTATCTGGCCGGGGGCCAGCCAGCCGGGGTCGTCGGACGACGGATCGGCGTCTGGTATGCGAGGATAGGGTAGGGTGCGCTTTTGCTTCTGGTCTTGCTGGCGCGTCGTCCACTCGATCTGATCGGGTCGGAAGCGAATGTTGTGCGTGACAGCCATTAGCCCCAGCGTTTGGCGGTAACGTGCTGAGATTGGACGGCCATCGCCGGTCTCAACAAACCTATTGTCGGAGGCGATGCGCACAACCGCTGGCCCGCGGCGGACCGAGATTTTTAACTGTATCTGAGTCGTAATGCTTGGCGGGGCGTGGGGTGGTTGATCTGATCGGCGCTCAGATGCGTGCAGCCAGCCTACGTGCTGGTCTTCGAGCATCACGGCGTACCAGCGTTCGAACTGCGGCGGTGCTGCGGCCCACACGGTCGGCGGCAGCGCGGTGCTGGTTATCACCACTATTACAACAGCAACAAGGCGCGTACCCGTAATCCGAGGTATTCGAGTCATCATCATCATTTTACGGTCGTTGCGGTATGAATGTGCAAGCTGCGTATAATGACCCCCCATGTACAAGCTCCTGCTGATCTTTAAGTACCTGCGGCGGAAGCTGGCGCCGCTGTTTGCAGCGTTGGCTGTCACGCTGTGCACCGCCATGGTAATCATCGTGATCAGCGTCATGGGAGGCTTTCTGCAACTGATGCGCGAGTCTGCCCAGCGTCTGACCGGGCAGGTCACGATCGGGTCGGACCTCTCGGGGTTTCCACACCACCAGGAACTGGTCGACGAGTTGGATCAACTGCCTGAGGTCGCCGCTGCCACAGCTATGGTCCGCGCCTACGGGCTGATCAATATGTTCAACCGTGTGCACACGATCGAGGTCGTCGGCGTCGATCCGAAGAGCTTCGATGACGTCACCAACTACCGCGACACGCTCTACTGGACGAATCAGCACCTGCTCGACGATTTGGAACGGACCCTGCCGCCGATCGACAAGATGACACAGCGGCAGCGTGCCATGTACGAGTCAAGCATGCAGCAATACCAGCGCGTGGACCTGCGTGACCTGGGCATGTCGTTCACACCGTTGCACCAACCGCTTAATCAGCCGCCGCTGCCGGGGATCGTGCTGGGCATCGAGGTCAGCCCGTATAACAGGCGTGACGAGCAGGGGAAGTACCACTTGTCCGTCAGTCCGCTCAATACTGAATTGACCCTGACCGTGTTGCCGCTGACGCTGCGAGGCACCGTGATGGAGCCCGCGGTACGCCGCATGGTTGTGGCGAACGAATTTAAGAGCGGTCTGTACGAGATCGATGCGAATCGTGTTTACGTTCCGTTTGACCTGCTCCAGCAGATGTTGCGCATGGACGCCGCGGAAGAGGCCGACCCTGATACGGGCCAGCCCACCGGCCGGACACTACCGTCTCGTGCCAGCGAGATCATGCTTCGCGGGCAAGACATGGTTTCGCTGGACCAATTGAATCGGGCTGTCACCGCCAAGGTCGAGCAGTTCGTCGGCGCGCGTTCCGGGATGCCGCCGCTTTGGGTGCAGACGTGGCAGCAGCGTCACGCCACGCTGCTCGGTGCTGTCGAAAAGGAGAAAATGCTGCTGACCTTTTTGTTCGCAATCATCAGTGTCGTGGCGGTGGCGATGATCGGCGTGATTTTTTACATGATCGTTTTGGAGAAGACACGCGATATCGGCGTGTTGCGTGCTATTGGCGCGTCACGCGGCGGGATTATGTCGATATTTCTGGGCTACGGGCTGGTGATCGGCTGCTTGGGCGCGGGTTTGGGCACGGCCTTGGCGGCGGCGATCGTGTACCACATCAACGAGATACAGGATTTTCTCACGGTGTATTTTAATTTCACGATGTGGGACCCCAGTGTGTACTACTTTGACAAGGTCCCGAGCCGACTCGATCCGCTGGAGACGACCTTGATCGCTGTGATGGCGGTGCTCAGCAGCTTGGCGGGCTCGCTGATCCCCGCATACACAGCGGGACGGGTCGATCCCGTCGAATCGATCCGGTACGAGTGATACGCTTGGGCGTATGAAGTGGGCGAGGCTATGCCCGGGTGTGATTAATACGACATGAGCAACGCAACCGACCAACACGTGCTGCTGAACGCCACCGGGTTGACCAAAACCTACCGCATGGGTGGCGAGGACCTGCATGTGTTGCAGGGCTTGGACATACAGATTCGACGCGGGCAATGGTTAGCAATACTCGGGTCGTCCGGCTCGGGCAAGAGCACGTTGCTTCACGTTCTGGGCGGGCTGGACCGGCCAACTCAGGGCGAGGTGGTCTTTGACAATCAAGCGATCTTCTCACTTAGCGGCGCTCGGCTCGACCGGTACCGCAATCGGCACGTTGGGTTTGTGTTTCAGTTTTATCACTTGTTGCCCGAGTTGAATGTCGTGGAAAACGTCCTGATTGCGGCGATGGCGGGGCAGTCGATCGTCGGTTGGAGCAGGACCAGAGTCGAGGCGCGCAGCCGTGCTGAGCAATTATTAAACCGCTTGGGTTTGTCGCACCGCTTGCATCACAGGCCTGCCAAGCTCTCAGGCGGTGAGCGCCAGCGCGTCGCCATCGCACGCGCCCTGATCAACGAGCCGGACGTCCTGTTGGCCGACGAGCCTACGGGCAACCTCGACGCCACCACCGGCGATCAGATATTGGAAGTATTGGGCGAATTTCACCGGGCGGGACAGGCCATCGTCATGGTCACGCACGACCAGCGCATCGCTCAGTTCGCCGACCAGACGGTGGTGCTCGAGTCGGGTCGGCTTGTGGGTGCCAAATGAGAGGGGTATCGCCCCGGACCCGTCGCTGCCGGGTTGAACAGGCCGATTACCCACAAAATAACGCCCGCTGCGAATCCGACCGATAAGAAGGCTTCAGAACCGTTTATTTTGGAGCGATTTCCTATGGCAAAGAAGACCGCAACCGCTGACGTGGGCATGATCGGCTTGGGCGTGATGGGCCGAAACCTCGCATTAAATATGGCGGATCACGATTTTTGTGTCGCTGCGTTTGACCGGCAGGCTTCGTCGGTGCGGCGATTCGTCTCGGCTAACCCCGATACACCCGGCGGTCTCGTGGGCTGTACAACCCTGAAATTGCTCGTGGCGTCACTCAAACGCCCACGCAGGATCGTCCTGCTCATACCCGCGGGCAAGCCCGTCGACGACGTGCTCGAAAAGCTCGTGCCCCTGGTGGACAGAAACGACATCATCGTCGACGGCGGCAACTCGATGTGGACCGACACGATCCGTCGGGAGAAGGCGCTAGCGGCGAAGGGGCTGTGCTTTGTCGGTTGCGGTGTGTCGGGTGGTGAGGAAGGCGCTCGGTTTGGGCCGTCGCTCATGCCGGGTGGTTCGAAGAAAGCATGGGACCAACTCAAACCCATCTGGAACGCCATTGCCGCCAAGGTCGATCGCAAAACCGGCAAGCCCCTCGAGGGTGCCGTACCGGGCAAGCCCGTGCGAGGCGGCGTGCCCTGCACCACGTACATCGGTGCCGACGGCGCGGGTCACTACGTCAAAATGGTCCACAACGGCATCGAATACGGCGATATGCAATTGATCTGCGAAGCCTACAACCTCATCAAAGAGCTGCTGGGTTTGAAGCCCAACGAGATGTCGAAAATATTTAACCGTTGGAACCAAGGCGACCTCGACTCGTTCCTGATCGAGATCACCGCTGACATCCTCCAGCAGAAAGACCCTGCCAATTCGCGGAAATTTCTGGTCGACTCGGTTTTGGACACCGCGGGGCAGAAGGGCACGGGCAAGTGGACCTCGATCAACGCTTTGGATATGGGTATCTGCGCGCCGACGATGACCGAGGCGGTCTTCGCACGGTGCATCAGCGCGATCAAGGAGGAGCGCGTCAATGCGTCCAAGTCGCTGCGTGGCCCACGCCGCCAGCCGACGAAGCCGCAGGCAAAGAAGCTCATCGACGCGGTGCGCGACGCGCTGTATTGCTCGAAGATATGCGCGTACGCACAGGGCTTTGCCCTGATGGGCCAGGCGCAGCAAGAGTACAACTGGAAGCTCGACTTCGGCAAGATCGCCATGATTTGGCGGGGCGGGTGCATCATCCGTGCCCGGTTCCTACAGAAGATCACCGATGCGTATCGTCAAGACAAGAGGCTGCCGAACCTGCTGCTCGACCCCTACTTCAAGCGGAAGGTCAATGCCGCCCAGGCGAATTGGCGTTATGCGGTATCGCTGGCGGCCCAAGCGGGTGTGCCGTGTCCAGCGTTCATGTCGGCGCTGGCGTACTACGACAGCTACCGTTCGGCGAGACTGCCAGCCAACCTGCTCCAGGCGCAGCGTGACTACTTCGGCGCACACACCTACGAGCGCGTTGACGAAAAACGGGGCAAATTTTTCCATGTGGATTGGCCCCATCCCAAGCGCCCGCAGTCCAAGGTGTGATACGGATCACAGAAGATAAATGACTAGAAGCTGTTTCAAAACCCCCTCTCCCCTTGAGGGGAGAGGTTGGGTGAGGGGTGAAAGCCTCGTTAATCACGGACACTCTACCCTCCCCCTGCCCCTCCCTGAAAGGGAGGGGAGTTATGAAACCGGCTCTAAAAGAGGTGTGCGCAGGTTGCTTGCAACCAGTGAGTCTCGACCACTCGTGTCACAGTCGTGATCCAAAGTGTAAAGCCACTCAAAGTCTGCCGATAGGGTCAATGGATACCGACGCGCTTGGGCGTCTCGGTAATCGTTTGGCTGTGGGCTATAATTTCGCCTGCAGCAATTGACGCCTTGATTGACAGAGGTTTTTATGATGGCCCGCATCGAGATCGGCACCGAAACCGAAGGCAAGAACAACTGGAAGTACCAGGTGCGCCTGAAGGAACGGGGCGAAACACAGAACCACGAGGTCACGCTCAACTGGTCGGACTACGATCTGTGGTCGCACGGCCGCGTCGCGCCGGAAAAGGTCGTTCGTGCCGCGTTTAAGTTCCTGTTGGAGCGTGAATCGGCGTCGAGCATCCTGGCGAAATTCGACTGCTCGGTGATCCGCAGGTATTTCCCCGAGGTCGACGCTGAGCTACCGAAGTTGATCTGAATAAACGCAGCCCTCACTCCGCACAGAATTAGTCTCATCGCTTGGTCACGGGCTTGATTGAACGGCCCGTGGCTGGATGTCGATCTGCTTGACCTGACCCTCTGCGGGGAGTTCTTTTCGGCTGTCGGCTTCCAAGCCTTTGAATTTGCGGGCAGAAACCAGCACACGCGTATCAAGTGATCCAACGAGATCGTTATAAGCATTGACGGCTTTTTCTAAGTGACCACCACATTTTTCGACGTGGCCCACCATGGTCGCGATGCGCTCGTGCAATTCCACGCCCAGTTCGCTGATACGGCGGGCGTTGTCGGCGAGCTTTACCTCACGCCAACCCATAGCCACCGCCTTGAGCAGCGCTACCAGTGTGCTGGGTGTCGCGATTACCACGCCCCGCTCCATGGCGTCTTCGACGAGGGTCGGCTTGCGCTGTGCTGCGGCTTGGAGGAACGGCTCGCCGGGGATGAACATGACGATAAAGTCGGCGCAAGGGTAGTGGTCCTGATACCGCTTGGACGAGAGCTCGCGCACGGTATCCTCGATCTGCTTCACGTGTCGGGCCAAGTGGGCGTCTTGCTGAACAGCGTCGTCGGTCTCGATAGCGCTGAGGTACGCATCGGCGTTGGTCTTTACGTCGATCACAATGTTGCGATCGCTGGGCAACCGCACGATCTTGTCGACGCGCAGCGAGCCGTCTGGGCTGGTCACCTGCGAGTCGTGGCAATACTGTGTCATCCCGGCTAGCTCTAGTACACGTTCGATGACCAGTTCGCCCCAGCGTCCGCGCACCTCCGGCCGGCGTAGCGCTTTGACCAGGTTGTCCGTTTCTTTGTGCAGCAGGCGCTGCCCTTCGACCATCGAGGTGATCTGCTGGCGCAGGCTGTGGTAAGCGCCTTCACGGTTTTTTTCGATGTCGGTGACGGCTTTGGCGTGTTTGTCGAGCGACTCGCGGACCGGCTTGATCAGCGCATCGATCGCCTGTTTCTGCTGTTCGAGCTGGGCGGTGGCGTCTTTCTGCTCGCCCTCAAAAGTCTTTTTTGCGAGTTGTAGGAACTGGTCGCTGACCGACTTCAACGCTTTGCCCGCAAGTGAATCAAATGTCTGTTGTGATTTTCGCTGTGCAGATTCAAAATTTTCGGTCATGCCTCGTTGCTTTTCCTCAGCAACTGCCAAATCACGTTCAAGACCGGCTACCTTCTCTTTTGATCTGTCGATCTCGGTCTTGAAGTCGGTGATTTCTGTTTTGTATGAGTCCACCTGTTGCCTGTAGCGGTCGCCAAGCGTTTTGCGTTGTTGGTATAGCCACAGGCTGATCGCAGCCAACACGATCGACAGGAACGCAGTAATGCCAAACAGGATCGGCCACGACATGAAATAATTATATCGCGCTGGGGTCGATGGGGGAGGGGGTAATTGAAAAGAAGGTATCAGCCGGTCACGTCGAGGTGGTGGTACAGCGTGCCTTCGTCGTCCGACGGATCTGTGTCGGTTGACGGGGCATTAGAAGCTGTTTCAAGTTCAGCTACCGGCTCGTCTGTGGCCTCGCCTTGCGGTTCGACCAAGTCTTGCTGCACATGCCCTTCGAGTGTCGTCGCTTCGACCAGTTCGACCTTGTCGACGTCCTCCGTAGCGTGCAGGTGTGCCTCGAACGTCTCGCGCACGCGGCGTGCAGCCTCGGCGTCCTGAGCCTTTTTGCGGTCTTGTTTGCGTGCGGTCTGCTGCGCCTGAAGGCCCGTTTGGGCCACCCCCGCAGCTACACCAGTGCCTAACACGCTCATGGATAGGTCTCCGCTCGAGGTCCGCACCCCGAGGTTTCTATTACTATTATCGGAAAACCGTGCGGAAAAGTTTAGCGAATATGATTAAGTGCTTGATATAAATCAAGTTAATGGCGTGTTCCGGCCGCTTTTTGCTGTCGATGGGGTTATTCTTCGGCCCGGTCGATCATCCAGTATTCGAGCTCGAGCGGGGTGGCTCGACCGAAGATCGTGACGATCACGCGTACCTTGCCCTGGGCGGGGAGAAGCTCGTCGACGGAGCCTTCCATGTTTTCAAACGGGCCTTCCTTGATCTTGATGTGGTCACCCTTTGCGAATTCCATCTTGACCGTTGGCAGTTCCTCGGGTGCCTTGCTGGCGGCGAGCATCTTTTCGATCTCGGGCACGCTCATCGGGCTGGGGCGCCCCGCGGTGCCGATGAAGTCACCCACGCCCGTGGTTTCCTTGATCAGGAAGAACACGTCCTGGGGTATGCGTCCGTCTTCCTCGAGCTTCATCTCGACGAAGACGTAGCCGGGGTAGAGTTTCGTTTCGGTGATTTTCTGCTTGCCGCCCTTGATGGTCTTGATCTTTTCGGTGGGCACGAGGATGCGGTTGACCAGATCGGAGAACCCTTCGATCTTGACCTTGCGCAGAAGCGTTTGGCGGACGTAGTCTTCTTTATTCGACGCCACGCGCAGCACAAACCAGTTCATCCCGGGCGAGATAAGCGGTTCTTCTTCGTCAATCTGATCGGCGTGTGTTACTTGATCTTCGGACATGCGTGGGTTCCTGCTAGACGGACGGGGCTGAGCCCGCGATCCGTCTGCCTTTTTATCCTCCGCCTTCGAGGACACCAATCGCCCTAAACAACAAGGCAAAGGAAATGTCTACCACAAACAACAGCGTCGCCATCAGCAGCGTGCCGCAGATTACCACCCAGGTCGATCCGACGATTTCTCGCCGCGTGGGCCAGTTTACTTTACGCATTTCTGACTCGGTGGCGATCATAAAGTCAACGATCCTGGGCTTATTGAGCACCCACCACAGCAGGGCGGCGAATACCACGACCATCGAAACAAAGACGCCCGCCTGGATGTATAGCCGATTATTCTCATCCGAGATCACGCTCAGCTCGTTCCAAATCCAAGCTGCACCCGATAGGACCAGGACGCCAGCCCCCACAGCACTGAGCATGCGTGTCCAATAGCCCTGCCCGGATTTGTACATGCTGAAAAAAGACAACCTCTAAACGCTCCTTCGTACCTCTGTCGATCGATCGCTAATTACTCTAGGCCGGGACCTTGGCCACGACTTGATTTAACACGCCAGGGAGGACTCGAACCCCCAACCTGCCGCTTTGGAGACGGCTGCTCTACCAATTGAGCTACTGGCGTAGAGCAAAAAGGGCCGAATGGTAATCCGAGGCCAGTGCCGCAGCCTCCGCTGGATCGCGGTATCCAAATGCGATCCAGACACACGGCTCTATTTCCTTTTTATCTTATGCAGCGTGTGTTTGCGTAGGCGTGGGCAATACTTTTTCAAGCCGGCCTTGAGCTTTTCCGCCATGCCGCCCTTGACGTTGACAGGCGTACGATAGTTCAAGTCACCCGTTTCGGTGCACTGTAGCCACACATATTCAACGGCTCCGGCTTTCTTGGCCATATCGACCTCACTACCACTGTTAGCTGTGTTTTAGGCGGAAGGCTCCGATCGCCTACCGCTGGGATTAGTCTAGGATTTTCGTTACGACGCCGGCACCGATCGTCTTGCCGCCTTCGCGTACCGCAAATCGGACACCTTCCTCCATCGCGATCGGTTTGCCCTCAAGGTCGACTTCGACCTCGACGTTGTCGCCTGGCATGCACATCTCGGCGCCGCCCAGGAGCTTGATCGAGCCGGTGATGTCACTGGTGCGGAAGAAGAATTGAGGCTTGTAGCCCGAGAAGAACGGCGAGTGCCGCCCACCCTCTTCCTTGGTCAGCACGTAGACCTCGCCGTTAAACTTGGTGTGCGGGGTGATCGAGCCCGGCTTAGCCAGGACCTGACCACGCTGGAGGTCGTCCTTTTCAACGCCACGCAGCAGGCAGCCGACGTTGTCACCCGCCTGGCCCTGATCGAGGGTCTTGTTGAACATCTCCACGCCAGTGACCGTGGTCTTTTTGGTCTCTTCGGTTAGCCCGACGATCTCGATTTCCTCGCCGACCTTGACGACGCCACGCTCGATTCGGCCTGTGCCAACGGTGCCGCGGCCTTTGATCGAGAAGACGTCTTCGATGCTCATCAGGAACGGTTTGTCGATCTCTCGCGCGGGCTCTGGGATGAACGAGTCAATCGCGTCCATAAGCTCCTGGATGCACTTGGTCTTCTCAGGGTCGGTGGGGTTTTGCAGTGCTGGGAACGCAGCGCCCTTGACGATCGGCGTGTCGTCGCCGGGGAAGTCGTACTTGCTAAGCAGCTCGCGGACTTCCAACTCGACCAACTCCAGTAACTCGGGATCGTCCACGAGGTCGCATTTGTTGAGGAACACCACCAAGGCCGGCACGTTTACCTGCCGTGCCAGCAACACGTGCTCACGGGTTTGAGGCATGGGGCCGTCCGCAGCGGAGACGACGAGTATCCCGCCGTCCATCTGTGCTGCGCCGGTGATCATGTTCTTGACGTAGTCGGCGTGGCCGGGGCAGTCGACGTGGGCGGAGTGCCGTTTGTCCGATTCGTACTCGACGTGACTGATCGAGATCGTGAGGATCTTCGTGGGGTCGCGTCGGCCGTCGGATTCAGACGCTTTGGCCACCTCGTCGTAGGCCTTAAAGGTCGCTAGGCCTTTTGCGCCCTGCACAGCGGTGATCGCCGCGGTCAGCGTTGTTTTACCGTGGTCGACGTGACCGATCGTGCCTACGTTTACGTGTGGTTTGGTCCGTTCAAATACGCCTTTTGCCATCGGATCTTAACCTCTGCCCTATTCGGCTTTAACTGCGGGCTAGAACGACGTGTGCCAGCCCTGTCCTCGTTTATGTTTCATCCGCGCCCGTTGCGTGGACGCGCCAAAAACCATCCGCCCGACACGAGCGAAGTGGGTATCCTAACCAATCGTGGCGGTACATCCAAGCCCGATCAAACCTCGCCACGCCGCCGTCGCCAAGAGCCACC
Source organism: Planctomycetota bacterium (assembly GCA_024276075.1). GTDB lineage: Bacteria > Planctomycetota > Phycisphaerae > Phycisphaerales > Phycisphaeraceae > JAJRXX01. The sequence goes on along the minus strand of JAJRXX010000040.1, from coordinate 16,728 downwards.
CATGGGATTCGAACCCACGACCTCTCCCTTACCAAGGGAGTGCTCTACCACTGAGCTAGGGTGGCGATAATGTGCCTCTCGAGCCATTGCCGCCCCCCATGCAGACCCAGACTCGCAACACACCCAAACGACTCTAAACCAAATGGTCCTGGCAGACGAAGCGGCCGCATCCCTTTGCCCATCTCCGCATTCGGGTCAGCCACGGCTAAAACGCTTGGCCACCCGACTGACAGTAGGCGGGAGATTAGCATTCGAGCCACGCATCGTCAACCTATATCTAAGCGATTGGAACACCCTAAACACTCACTATCTGGTGGGGTGTGAGGTTTACTTGTTGATCGTTTTTTTTTACATTCCGTTACTGAGTGCTTGTAAGTACCCCAAATTTTCCGGAGTTGAAAATAGGCGGTGATGTGTGATGCGAATGATTTGGCACGCCACACTCGCGTGTCTTCAACTTGTATGGGTCTGTCCGTGCATGGCGGGTTGGATCAGCGAGGTCCAGACCACTGCCCGTCAAACACACAATGTGGTCCATTCAGATGTTCTGACGCTGCCAGCCTACATTGAGTTGGTCGGTTTAGATGGATTCGATCAGCCGGAATTGGTCATCATCAGCGCGTCTACAAGCGAAAACCGTCACGGGCGGATTTTGCAGGTTATTTCACTGGGCCCGGGTCCGGGTGTGCGGGTCGTGACCGGGGGGGCTTGGCCGATCGATCTCGGTTCGGACGCTGTGACGACGCTCGATGGCAACACAGAGTTGAACCTGGACGGGCCAAGGACGCTGTTGTTGTTTGATAGTCCTACACGGCTGATACCCAATACGGGTCGGATACAGCAATTTCTAGACGATGTGACAGCGGATCTTTTAGACGCGGTTACGTTCGGACCTGTGGGATCGGCTCAAACATACGAGGGAGAACCGGTACTCGCGATTGCGCCCGGGCAACTCATCGCCAAGCCCATGCGTTACGAAACCGAGCCTTGGGAGTCATTTTTTCTTATAGATACCCCTAGCCTGGATGGTTTGCTGAAGAGCACCACGCCGGTTTATGCTTCAAACCCCGGCTTGATCAACCCAATATGGCATCCAGTCGAGGTGCCCGAGCCCAGCACCGTCCTGGTGTGCGTGGCGGGTGTAGGTATGTGGATATCGATTAGAAGACGTCAAACCAAGCAATCGTAATTGGCAAATCGTTTTTACCCGCCTATTATTCAAATATAGTAAATTTTGCACGAATTGACTGATATCAACTCAGAAGACGCTTGCCCATGCCAAATAAATCTGTCACACCCGGCCCTGCACCTCTCGCTGGTGGTGCGATGAGTATTTTTGACCAAGTGGAGCAGGTCATCGAACGTATTCGCCCAGCGGTGCAATCCGATGGCGGAGACGTCGAACTGGTCGAGGTCACCGACAGCGGCGTCGCGAGGATACGCCTGCATGGAGCGTGTGTGGGCTGTCCATCGAGCTCGATGACGCTGCACATGGGTATCGAGCGTAATATCCAGAAAAAAGTGCCCGAGGTGGTCGCTGTGGAGCAGGTCCACTAAACATATCCGGACCTTGTGAGTCGCCATTAATGCCGATCCGCAGGGCGATCGGTCGAAAAGTAAATGCGAGCCACGACGCTTGGGGCTGTTTTTGCCCGTGTTATTGACACGCTGCCCGCTGATCGGACACAGCCGGCATCGAGCACCACAGGAGAGCCTTACATGCTTGCGCTGACTCGACGCATCGGTGAGGAGATCGTCCTAGGCGATCCGAAGAACCCGTTGGGCGTGATCCGTGTCGTGGACATCCAAGGCGACAAGGTGCGCTTGTCCTTTGATTTCCCCCGCGAAATGCCAATTAACCGCAGGGAGCTGGCCGAACAGAAGGCTAAGGAATCACCCCCCCAGCCATTGGATGAGTAAACCTATTTCCCACTTGAACCCTCGCGACGATCGAACGCTACTCAGAGCCACTTGGCTGTTTGGATCGAGATACGGGTTTATGCGCATTGCAGATGAATAGACTCCGTTCTATACTTATTTTTCTTGATTAAAAGAGGTGTATCGGAGAGTTGTCGGCTTTAAGCAAGCCTTTTTTCTGTCGTAAAGGAGGAGCATGGCCATGGCAACATTCTCGTTTCTTCTTTTGATCGTATCACTCTTCGTGTTGGCGGGATGTGAGCCGGTTAAATTGTAATGCAACTTCGGTAAATTGCGACCATTCAATTTTGACAGGATAAATTACGATGAATCATGTTTTTTCTCTATGCGCCATCGCTTTGCTGGGCATTATTAGCACTGGTTGTGCGCCATCGAGCTTCGTTCGGACTCCAGGTGGGTGGAAGACTATTGAGATCCGTGAAGGCCTTAAAAGTGACTACGATCAGGCATGGCAAACGACAGTCGACTCAGTGGCCCGCGACTGGGATATTGAAATTCTTGACAAGGACAGTGGCTATCTTCGAACAACTTGGATAACCGGGATTGTTGGAGTTCGGGGTGCTATGGCTCTTCGCTATATGGGTCGTCTGACTATCAAGTATCCATCTGTCACGGATCCAACGAAGCTAGAGGTCAAGACGGAAGCCAAATGGCTGGAAGATTACGGTTGGGTCAAAGGGCATGATATGGATTTTCAACGTGACGTGCTTTCCGTGCTTTCTGGCCGTCTTGGTAGGACTGTTTCAAAGAATTAAAGGGTGCACCTTTCTGGATTTCATGTATCGCCTGTGGCTACGGTTTACCCGCTTTCTCACGGTCGTGGCTCGTATTGACCCGCTACGTTTGAAGTGAAACGGTCCCGCTTTAGGTGAAACACCGGCCCCAGAGCACGTCAAGCCTCTTGACTTGGGCGGGATCGATTTTCGTTTTGTCGGACCAGATCGCCAGCTTCAGCGCGTTGTGAGCTGGGCTGGGCTCTCGCAGCGTGGTGGTATCTTGCAAGGCCGCTTTGATTAACTCGATGCTGCGGGCTGAGGCTTGTTGGAGGTTGGCGATGATCTCGGCGAGCAATTCCTGTTGCGGCTTGTTTGGGTCGTGTTCTCGCCAGCAATCGTAATCGGTCGGCAGTGCAAGCAGTGCGTAGGCGATCTCCGCTTCGCGTGCGAGCTTGGCTTCGGGGCACGCGGTCATGCCGATCAGGTCGCCTCCCCAGGCGCGGTGCATGTGGCTCTCGGCTTGTGTCGAAAACGCGGCCCCTTCCATGCAGACGTACGTGCCCTGTGCGTGCACCGTCACCCCGGCAAGCGTGTGGGCAGCGTCGATCAGCCACCGCCGTGTCACCGGGCAGAACGGCTGAGCAAACTCGACGTGCACCGCAGCGTGTTCGTAAAACGTAGCCGCCCGCTTGGTGGTCTTGTCGATCACCTGGTCGGGGATCACAAGATCACCCGGAGCGATTTGCTCACGTAGGCTGCCCGTGGCGCCGCTGGCGATGATGTGCGTCACGCCCAATTTTTTGAGTGCAAAGATATTGGCTCGGTAGGGGACTTGGCTGGGGTTTAGGACGTGGCCCGGGCCGTGGCGCTGGAGGATGGCCACCTCCACGCCTTCCCATTGCGTCCGAATGATCGGTGAGCTGGGTGGGCCGAAGGGCGTGTTGCCGGCGTGGGACTCGCCCTGCTGTGGCGTCAGCGCGTCGCCCAGGCCGCTACCGCCTATGATGCCGATGATCGGGCTGGTGTCGGTCATGGCGGCATCTTACCTCAACCGTTGGCTACCATGTCGGCTGTCCTATAACATGACTGTGGGCGGTGCCGATCCGTTAAAATCGGCCTCATGTTTGGGGCAAACCGCCTATTTTGGGAATAGTTGGGCAGTCTATTAGTGTTGTCCATTACGCCATGAAGGAGGTCTACCAGCGTGGACTCGCAGGCATTCCGCCAAATGGCAGTTGCGGAGCTCGATTCGGTCTATCGCATGGCGATGCACCTATCGAGGCATCCCGACGAAGCGGCGGACCTGACGCAAGAGACCTTTCTTCGGGCGTTTAAGGCGGAGAACACGTTTGAGCTGCGTGAAAGGGGGATCAAGCCTTGGCTATTCAAGATTCTGCACAACGCTTTTTACACTCGGGTCGGCAAGAAACGGCGGGAGCCGACGCTGGTCGAGGACCTGCAGAACGAAGCGGTTGCGAACGATCTCGACGCGGCGAGCCCGTGCTGGGACCTGTCGAGCTTGGACTGGGAACAGGTCGATGAAAGACTTAAACACGCGATCGAGCAGCTCCCGTCACACTACCGCGAGGTGATCTTGCTCTGGGCGATCGAGGGGCTTAAGTACCGGGAGATCGCGGACATTTTGGAGGTTGCGCTGGGCACGGTCATGAGCCGGCTGTACAGGGCCCGGGCCATCCTCAGCGAGCAGTTGGCGGCGTTGGCGGCGGAGAAAGGTATTTCGATCGACAAGTAGCATGGGTTTGTGCGATGGCTGAATCACTTAACGAACACGAAGTGCGCAAGTACCTGGATGCTTTTGCCGACGGCGAGCTCGACGTCGAGCAGAACCTGCGGGTGCTCGAGCACATGGCCATGAACCCGACCACCACTCGGCGGGTGATGCATCAGCAGCAGTTGCACCAGGCTGTGAAGCGTGCCTTAGATCAAGACACCCCCGTTGTACCCGACTCGTTGCGGAAACGGATCGAGCAGTTGGCCCAGACCGTGACGCTTGATGCGGATCAGGGCGACCGGTTCCGCAGCGACGCAACGCAGCAGGCCATGGGTGGAGGCAGATCGGTCTTGGCGCGTATTGGCCGATGGGTGCCGCTGATAGCGGCGGCGGTCTTTTTCATCTCGGCATTAGCGGTACTGAGCGTTGCCAACAAATCGGGTTCGACCATTTCCGATACGAATTACATCCGGTTTGTCAGTCGTCACACCATTTGCAGTCGCAAGATCGAGAAGCTCGCTCGCGTGGAACTGTTCCCGCAGAACATTGAGGAATTGCCCCCAGCGTTGGCGCAGTTTCTGGGCGGACCCGCGGCGATGGGGCTGGACTTGTCGAGTCTTGGGTATGAATTTCAAGCGGTGGGGGAGTGCAACGTCCCCGGCGACAAGTCGGTGCACCTGATCTACCGTGCCAAGGACGACCCCACCGGAGACGACACGCTGAGCCTGTGGATACGTCGGTTTGCCGGCTCACCCGACATCTCATCGGACCGGTTCTACGCTGTGGCCGGATCGGACGCTGCCAACCCGCTGATCTTCTGGCGACAGGGCGGGATGATCTACTACCTCGTAGGCAATTCATTTGACCGGGTCGATAGCGCGGCGAAACGGATACGTACCACCGGCTGAACGCCCTGTTTGGTCGATGTTTAGAGCAATTGGCGTTAATATTCTCTATCTTGATTGGATCGCAGGTGTAACAGACATCAGTATTTCACGGCTTGCAAGCAAGCCGTGCCACCCGGTCAATGAAGATTAATGACGCCAGTTGCTCTAATGTATTGCAAAAAATGATTTTACGCCCATTTCGTTGACTGTGGGTGGTTGCGAATCGTATACTACTATCGATGTTTCAAGCCTTGTGCATATTGTTTCTTGTTTTGCCCCTCCTGCTAGCGTTGCCGGTGGCCAATTCGGCTACGGTCGCTGTTAGGTGAGCGGATGGCCCGCACCCGCTGCCTGTTGTAAGCGACTATCGCTATCTTTAATCTTTACGTTTTCGATGCTCGGTGCGTGCCCTGCGGGATAGCATGTTTCATGGCTTGTGCCGCGTGAAATTTTGTTGGGTTGATTCGGGCTATAATCAATTTACAGGACCTGCTGCGATGCGCAAGAAGCAAAGCCTCCATACCCGTGATATCCATTTCCGCAACGATAGTCACCTCACCGATCGTTTCGTCGGGTTGACCGGGGCACAGATTTTTCACGAGTTGATCCGTGAACACGAGGTGAAACACGTCTTCGGATACCCCGGAGGCGCGATCTTGCCGGTCTTTGACGCGATCTACAAGAGCCCGCATTTTCAGTTTGTGCTCACGCGTCATGAGCAAGGCGCCGGTCACATGGCTGAGGGTTATGCACGGGCTACCGGGAAGCCTGGCGTCGTGCTGGTGACTTCGGGCCCGGGCGCGACGAATACCGTCACGGCGTTGCAAGACGCGCTGATGGACGGCACGCCGATCGTTGTTTTTTCCGGGCAGGTCGCGACTTCAGCGATCGGTACCGATGCTTTTCAGGAAGCCGACGTCACCGGCATCACCCGCCCGTGTACGAAGTGGAACGTGCTGATCAAGGACGTCCGTGACATCCCCAGGCGGATCAACGAGGCGTTTCACATCGCCACCACAGGGCGTCCCGGCCCCGTGCTCGTTGACCTACCCAAAGACATCACCGCCACGGTCCTCAATGAGCCGGTGTCCGATCAGGTCCACTTACCCGGGTACCACACCCGCGAGTTGGGCACCTCCACCGAGATCGAGCGTGCTGCCGAGATGATCAACCGGGCACAGCGTCCGCTTTTTTACTGTGGGCAGGGCGTGATCCTAGCCGGGGCGCACGAGGTTTTGCGTCGGTGTGCCGAAGGGGCCAGCATTCCCGTGACCACGACGCTCCAGGGGCTTGGCGCGTTTGACGAAACATCGCCGTTGAGTGTGCACATGTTGGGCATGCACGGCTCGGCGTACGCCAACTGGGCTATGCGCGATACCGACTGCGTTATCGCTGTCGGTGCACGCTTTGACGATCGTGTGACGGGTAATGTAGAAAAATTTGCCCCGGGCGCTCGCGCTGCTGAGCGTGAAGGTCGAGGCGGGATTATCCACTTCGACATCGCGCCAGAGAATATCAACAAATCCGTGCCCGTCACCATCGGCGTCGAGGGTGACGCACGCAAAAATCTTGAGCTGCTGCTGCCGTTACTCGAAAAACAGGACCGCGGTGATTGGCTGGCCTGCGTCAACGGGTGGAAGACCGAGCACCCGTTCCGATACAAAGACGATCAACGCGAGTTTCATATGAAGCCGCAGGCGGTCATTGAGGAGCTGTACCGTCAGACCCAAGGCGACGCGATCATCGCTACCGGCGTGGGGCAGCACCAGATGTGGGCTGCGCAGTTCTACAACTTCCGCCACCCACGACAACTGATCACGTCAGGCGGCTTGGGCACCATGGGCTTCGGTGTGCCCGCATCGATCGGCGCGAAGATCGGTCGGCCCGACAAGACCGTGGTGAACATCGACGGCGACGGGTCGTTTTGTATGACCTGTATGGAGATGGTCACGGCTGCGCAGTACGGTGTCGCCGCTAAGACGATCATCCTCAACAACGACTTCCAGGGCATGGTCAAGCAGTGGCAGGACCTTTTTTATGAGGAACGCTACAGCCACACTGAAATGCACAATCCTAAGTTTGTGGCCCTGGCTGATGCGATGAACTGCAAAGGCTTTCGTTGCACCAAGAAAGCTGATCTGCCGAAGGTGATGCAAGACTTCCTGGCGTACGATGGGCCGGCGGTGCTCGACGCGGTGGTCGAGAAACACGAGCACGTCTACCCCATGCTTCCGGCTGGTAAGACAGTCGACGACATGGTCTTGGGGAATTTCGACTAGAGCAATTGGCGTCATTAATCTTCATTGACCGGGTGGCACGGCTTGCTTGCAAGCCGTGAAATACAGATGTTTGTTACACCTACGATCCAATCAAGATGGAAAATATTGACGCCAGTTGCTTTAGAACCGGTTTCATAACTCCCCTCCCTGTCAGGGAGGGGTAGGGTCGTGTGTTCATGATTTGCGGGGCTTTCACCCCTCACCCAACCTCTCCCCTGGAGGGGAGAGGGTTTTTGAAACCGGTTCTAGATTTACAGGGTGCTGCGGGCTGGTCGGTCAAGATGGGCTACTGATTCCTGCTAGTTGCCTGATTGAACGCGGCGGTGAATCCGGAAAGTGCGGAGTTCTGAGCTTGAAGCTGTGCCAGTGCTTTCTCCATAGACAGGAACTGAAACTCGAGCCGTTGGCGTTTGGACTCCAACTGCGAATTGAGTTGTTCGATACGGGAGTTGTTCAGATCGATCTGGTCGCCGATGGAACTGACACGGCCTTGCAGAAGGCCCGTGAGTGGGTCGGTGAGATTGTTTAATAGATCGTCGATTCGTGGGAGGATGCCCCCCTTGAGCAGCGTGACCTCGCCGGTGGTTGCGTCCGTCGAGGTTTCCTTAAACGTGAATAGCTGCTCGACGGCGTCGGAGTCGGCTGTAAAAGCGCTACGGAATTTGGTCTCATTAAACTGGAGGCGCGAGCCGCCGCCCACCGTAATGCCGACCTGTGCGAGCGTTCTGAATTGGCTGGTTAGGTCTGAGTTTCGGCCGTTGATGAGCCTGAATAGCGTCGAACGTATCGAGGCGATAGTCGAATCCCCCAGCAGCAGACCGCGTTCTTCGGTCTCGGCGTTGAAGCTGTCTAGTTCGGTGAGCGTATCGTTTAGGGAGTTAAAGTCGGTGACGAATCGCCTGGCCGCGTCGACGATCGCGTTGTCGTCACGGGTGATCGTGACCTGTACAGAACTGGTGCTGGCGCTTTTTAGGTCGATGGTGGCGCTGGGGATCACCGAGTCAAGCGTGTTCGTCGAGGACGTAATGGCGATACCCTTGGCGGGATCGGGCGATCCGAAAAAGACCACCGCGTTCTGCGCTTCGACGAGTGTGGTAGCTCCAAAGCCTAGTCCGCCGTCGTCGAAGATAAACTCACCGGCTTTACCCGATTTGGTGCTCTGGAGGCTCAGGCGAAACGGCGTGTTGGCCGAGCCATCGTTGATGATCGTAGCCCTGACGTCGACACCCAGCGCATTGACCTGATCGACCAAGTCTTGAAGCGTGGTGGTCTCCACGATGGTGCTGCCGTTGATGATACCATCGCCATCGTCGTCGCTTGCCACAATACCCAGATCGGTAGCCGCGGTGGAGTTGTTTGCCGTGGCGATGGTGAAGGTGGAGACACCCGCGGTGTTGTCGGTGATTTTCAAGCCTGTGGTAAGCGCGTTGATCGTAGCGGTGACGGACCCGCCGGTGGCGGTGTTGATGGAGTTGATCACATCGGTGATCGTCGTTGATCCGTCGAGATTAATTTGATGAGTCGCACCGTCGCGGGTGATGATGGTGAAGTCATCGACGCCGGACGAGATGTTTACGCCGTCCCCCCCGTTGAGCGTGCTCAGAGCGGTTGCCCCTGTGAGGGCCTGAACGCTGGCGATCGAAAGGGTCTTTTCAAAGCTGCCGACTAAATCGCTCCCGGGCGTGGTCGCTTCGCCGAGGATGCCTAGATCGCGTGCGGTGCTCGATCCGGCCTCTTCTATCTTCAGCGCCGATACGCCGGCGCCGGTGTCTTGGATAAGGATGCCGTCGCCGTTGTTGTTGATCTGAGCGTTGATCGCCAAGCCACGGCTGTTGATCTCGTTGATCACTTCCTGGATCGTGGTCTCGCCTTGGGTCAGATCAACGGTGCTTGTTAGCCCGTTGGAGTCGGTGATGGTGAACTTGCCGCTGGCGATGCCCTGCCCACCGTTGAGTGCCGCCAGCCTGGTCGCCTCGGAGATGTACTGTAGTTGAAGGTTTCCCGAGTCGATTGATGTGGCTGCTACTGAGCCTGCTAGGTTCAGGTCCACCGCGGCGGTGCCGGTGTTGTCAGCGACGATCAGGTTCGACGTGGTGCTGCCAGTGGTGTCGGTTAGCAGCAGCCCGTTACCGGCGTTGTTGAGGGACGCGGTGACGCCTGCGCCGGCATTATTAATTAGCGATATCACATCTGCGACGCTCGTAGCTGACGACAGGTCCACACCCGTGGTGGCGCCGGTGCGGTTGGTGATGTCGACCGTGCCCAAGGTGGTGACGCCCGATCCGCCGTTGAGTGATTTGATCAATCTGGTGTTGAACCCTGACAGTGCTCGTGAGCCCAGGAGCGTGCCGTCGTCGTCACCGTCGGTGGTGAGGATGCCCAGGTCCAGGGCCGCGTTGGAGCTGTTTAGTGCTGTGACTTGGAGGATTGTGCCGTTGCTGACCGAGGTGTCGATCAGTTGTAGACCGGTGCCCGCGCTATCGACGCTAGCGGTGACGCTGCCGCCCGAAGCGGTATTGATCGTGTTGATCACGTCATCGAGTGTGGTGGAACCGTCGAGGTTGACGTTAAAGGTGGTGCCGTCGCGTCGCGTTATCTGGAAGTCATCGATGCCTGTGCGTATGCGTATACCGTTGTTGTCGTTGAGCGCGCTGAGGCTTGTCTTGGCGCCAAGGCGGTTGACCTGTGAGCCGGTGAGAGTATTGCCCACCGCAGCGACACCGAGTCCCAGGGTCGCGGTCGTGCCGCTGGCATTGACGTCGGCGACTGACAGCGTGCCTCCGCCACCGCTGGTATCCACGAGCTTGAATCCGTCGTTTTCCACGCTCGCTGTTACGCTGACCCCGCTGGTGTTGTTGATCGTGTTGAGCACGTCGTCGACCGTCAGTGCTTTGCTGAGGTCTACCACTGCGGATGTTCCCGATCGGTCTGTGATCTGTATTTTTCCGCGTGTCACGCCTACGCCGCCGTTGAGATCGCTTAATTGTGTTTCGGTGTCGAGCCGGGCATCGCCAAACTCAAACGTGAGGGTCCCTCCCGCAGACGCGATGGCCGTGGTGTTTTGGTCTGTAAAGCCGCCTGTGATTACCTGTTGTGAGCTAACGAGCCGATCAATCGTAAAATCGTAGGTCCCTGGCACTGCGCTGGTTCCGCTCGAAGCGGTCAGCACCGTTTCGTCTGAGCTTGCCGATGAGGTCGTACTGAAGGTTCGGTTGGTTACAAAGGAGTTGGCTGACAGCTTCAATACCAGGAGCTTGGCGTTGATGTTCTGAAAGGCGACCTGCTCTGAAGTCAGCACCGCGTTACGCTGTTCGACGAGTTGCCTAGGCCGTGCCTCAATCGCCAGGAGCTGATCGATAATCTCAGTGGTGTTGATACCACTGACCAGCCCTATACCTGAGGTGATCGTACCCATAGGTGAGCTACCTTTGTGCGTGCCCCAATCTCAATCTGACCGGTCTGCTCGCTGGATCGTGTGGGATCGCGGTACGTGCTAGCAGGCATGGTCGGGTCGGCTATCTAAGCCGAGGATCAATCGTCGAGAACACTTCCTCCATAGAGCCGGTGCCAGTCCTGATCGTCAGACAACTCCGAATCTGAGGCATGGTGATCGAGCCACGTTATAGGCATTCGGCTGCTCAACATGTCTACTGCCCAGCACGCGACCATGCGGCAATACATGGCTTTGCTGCGAGCGTCTGCGGGTATTTTGGCGAAGTTGTTGATTATTCTTGCCAACCCAACCTCTCTCTTCGAAGGACAATCGTAAATCTGAAGTCAAGCTGGGAACGTTTTTCCTGTGCTTCAGTAGGTTTATCGACCCATATTCGTCGGACACTTGAAAGGGTCCTTATAACCGTTACAGACAGTCTGATCGGCACAATCCCTCCGTTACTTTCGCGGCACCTTCCCGGGTCACAAACGTGTGAATAGAACACGCGTCGCACAGCGAGCGGAACCCAGAGCCATCGGCTTGAAGGTTTGGCAGATTGTTCACTTGAGCGTGTAGGTATAAAACCACGCCGGAAAATGGATGTAATCCATTATTTTAAAAGTGTTTGAGATTTGTTTTCGGCACGGGTATAGCCGAGAAAGGTGTTTGTTTCAGATCGGCGTACGAAAACCAATTTCAGGGAGTAAGTTTTAAGAATCAAAAGTTGAAGGAAACGTATTTATATCGATGGTGTTTGATAGAAACCCGTTGTGTAAATGAATTTATCAGGGTAATATGTGCTTTATATAGGGTATTTTGCTAAACGCGCGGTATGCTACATCTAGGGTGAAAGCCCTTGTATTCGGCCCTTTTTCGATCTGCAAAATATCTCATAACTAATGTTTAATAAACATCTTGCGTATGGGCGGCATGTTTGTTGAGGTGCTGCTGATTCGTCTTTTGTATTTATGCCAATAATCCATTGACTCGGCGGGTATTCGCTCAATAATGCAAGTTAGTCAGTGTGGGTATAAAGCAGCAAGTCAATGTAGATTCGTAACATCTGAAACATTTGCTTTAATCTAAAAACGTACGTTTATGTGAAAAGTAAAAGCACTTTACTTTGTGTGGATACTAGATAATTAAGCCCTAACACCTACTAGGAAAGCCTGTCGTTGTCGCGATTGGCGACGGAGGGTATTCGGGGATGATCGACGAAGTAGAAATATACTCTCGGCTCGAGTCGGCGCTCTACGGCTCACTGGTTCATGCGGCGAGTATCTCGGCTCCGATTATTCGAGCCGATGTGGCTGCGATCCGCTTATTTGAGGGGCTCGACGGCGCGTTGTCTTCGTATGTGCAGTGCTGCCGACTTGGGTTAAGCGCAGCAGAAGAGGAGGTCCTAGCCGGCTGGCCAAAACATGAGGACTCGGTCTTCGAGTACGCCCGCCGATCCGAGTTATTTGACCAAGTGTTTCGTCCCAGACAATTGGTCGACGAGTTGGAATACGCCAAAGTCCGGTTCTTCCGCCCGCTCGAAATAATCGCTCCTGTAACCGACTCCTTGTGCATCACGTTCCCTGTGCTTGGGTCCATGTGGTGCATGGTCGCCTACCTTCGGTGTGGATTGAGCCCCGCGTTTACCGACCAACAGGTCCAATTACTCGAACGGCTTAAACCCGCTTTGGCGCGGGTCGTACGCAACGGGTACGACCACGAGACCCACAGGCGTTTGCCGGGCGTCGCCGGCGTGCCCAAGAGCGTTACGGCTGCGGCTCTGCTGGCCAAGCTCAGCCGGACCGAGCGTCTGGTCTTAAATTACCTGCGATCTGACACCACCGAACGACAGATCGCTCAGACCATACACCGCTCGCCGCACACCATTCACGCCCACGTCAAAAATATCTACCGCAAGCTGGGTGTGAGCTCGCGCAGAGAGTTGATCTCGTTGTTTGATCAGCCGAAATAGGCGTTTGTCTGTTGCGGGTGTCTCGCCGGCCTATTTTTCAAGGTGTTTGACGACTTTCTGAAGGTCGGACCAAACCTTTTTTCGGTTTTCGGGTGTATAGGCACGCAGGAGAAAGGCGGGGTGAAACGTGGGCATCACCGGGATCACCGGCCCGTCGGGTGCGAGCTGGTCGAGGCTGTGCCAGGTGCCACGCAATGCTGTGATGCCCGTTTTGGTGTTCAGGAGCATCTTGGCTGCGGGCCCGCCCAGCGTGACGATGACCTTCGGCCTAATTACGAGTATCTGACGACGGAGATATTCCCAGCACGTTTGCGCCTCTATCGGCGTTGGGGCGCGGTTGTTGGGTGGTCGGCACTTGACCACGTTGGCGATGTACACATCTTGACGCTGCAAGCCCATCGCGTCGATCTGCTTGTTGAGCATCTCACCCGAGCGTCCAACGAAAGGCCGACCCTGACTATCTTCTTTTTGTCCGGGACCTTCGCCGACAAACATTAGCTTGGCGTCCGCGTCGCCTTCGCCGAATACGGTTTGCGTTCGGCTGTGGCAAAGCTCGCACTTCGAGCAGCCTTGAACCTCATCCCGGTCCATTTGTTCGAGGATGTTTAGCTTTTCCGCATGGTCCATGGCCGGCGCTGACGTCGGTACTGTTTGAGCGGCGGCTATACCCATCGGTACCGCATCAACCCCCATCAGTTGGTCGGTGCGGACATGCTGGGTCAGTAAACGTTTGTGGCGTGATGATTCCATTAGGGGTCCTGCCAGGATACCCGAGCCTGCCTCTGTACCCAAGAGTAGACACGAGCATCAGTGGGCTTTGGTTGAAGGTAGGCCTGTTTGCTGACGCACGTGGTTCGTCATGGTGATGCCGCCTGCGCGTTTTTATGCGGTGTTTGTATTGGTGGGGGTACGCACGCTACCCAGGGACGGATCGCGGCAACCTTCGCTGGCCCGATCCCGGATACATCTTGCAATTCGTCTACGGTGGACCAGCTCACGCTGTGGGTCCGGTGTTCAATGATTTTTTGTCCTAGCCGTGGCCCGATCCCGGGCAGGAGGCAAAGGGTAGGCGCGTCTGCTGAATTCAGATTGATTCGATAACCGGTAGGAATAACGTCTACTTGATCACGGCCCAATCTCTGCGATCGGCTAATGGTCATTGTCGCGCCGAGCATCACAAGCACAAAGCCAATGAGACAAACTGTCGAAGTGAGGTGTGGCTTGCGTTGTGTCACGGGGTGCTGTGCCATGTGGATTACTTGTCGAGGAAGCAGTTGTTTTTAGTTGCTCGTGGGCGATCTGTTTGGCGGCGACGTGGTTGGGGATCGTCCAGCCACATTTGATAGGTTTTTCCGGAAGGACGCGAGCTTTTGAAAGACACGTTTCATCTGGCGATCCTCACCGATTAGGCCCGATGTCGGCAGGTCCATGCCCGGTCGATCCGCCCATTCGCCCCAGGCGACCGCTTCAACAAACGGCTTACTCATGGCGATTTTTAGCACGGCTTCGAGCCATTGGCCTTGCGTGAGCTGTGTCCATGGCCAACGCCAGTACCCGTGGTGGTGCTCACTGTGGTAGGGGGCTCCCTGGGTTGGATCAGCGGGTTGTGCTTGCGGCGTCGGTTCGGTGGGTGCTAGTACCATCGAGCTGGGGGCTGTGACGACGAGTGTTACCGGTTTGCCGTAGCTGGCGTATTGGTCGAGAAGATGGCTGATCTGCATGAGGTCGCGTGTGGTTTGGCCGGGCGACCCACCACCCATCACCAGCTTGATCGCAAACCCATCGAAATTGATCCCGCTCTGGATCAGTAGGTCCGCGTACATCAACGGGGGGATCGACCGTTGGTTGACAGCGTAGTACTCGCCGAAGGGCTGGCATATTTCGATAAGCACCTGGCCGGTCGGATGGTTTTTTTTCGCGAGCATGGTCGTCATCCGCGATAGTTCCATGAGTTGTTCGAAGCTGAAGGGGAACGAGCTGTTGACATGAAGTCCGGACACCGTCGTCCAGCCAGCCACCGTGTCCCGGTAGCGTGTTATCACACGCTGGGCGTGTTGATAAACCATGTCGCGTACGGTTTCGTAGTCGTGTTCCCAGATGAACAGCCAATCGGGGACATGCCCCGGCCAAAAACTGGCGATTGGCCCAGCGATCACGGGCATGCCGCTGTGCTTGGCCCATTGTGCCCACCGGTCCATCGTCGACCAGTCGTATTCACCCTCTTCGGGTGCCAGGGCGCGCCATGGCGTGTGCAGGTAGAAAAAGTCGATGCTGTTGAGCAGTTCCGGGCGTACGCGGTCGACTTGTTGTTGGAGGGTAATGCCACACCCCAGTGGGCGTTGAGGCACCGCGCCGCTGATCTTACGCCGATTTAGCAACAGGTCTGCGTGCACCAGGGCCAGTTCCTCACCGGCGAGGATCGCTGCCTCGAGGCAGGTCCGGGCTAAATTGTCAGCCTTGTCCGGCTGCTCGTTCTGGATGCACAGCGCTTCGATAAACATCCGACGGGTAAACGTCAGCCGCTGCACCATGGGATGGTCTTGGCTCAGGCTTAACAGGCCCCAGTCTTCGGATTTGGTGTACAGCAGCAGCAGCCGTTGCCTAGCCAATTCTAGGTTCAGTAGGTACGGCTCGTCACGTTCGGGTAGCTGAGAGGTTTGTACGATGAGTTTGCCGCATTCGCCTATCTCTTGCTGCAGCGCCAGCGCTGCTGTGCCCGACTCACGTTTTTTGCAGATGATCAGGCCGTCTTGGAATGTAATCTCGGCGCGGATAGGGTTGTGGTCCGAGCCGATCATGTACACATGGCGCAGCGGGAAGCTCTTAGCCGGCCCCTCTTCGTCAACTTCGTTAAATACCTGAAACTTCAGCATGATACCCGCGCCGCTTGCTTTGTGCTTCGGTTGCGGTCGAGCTTTTGACCGGGGAACACGCTCTCAACACGTCCGGGAAAGCCCCGTATCGGCGTCCCATGAACACGCTGTGGGGCTTTGTGGCCTTTGCACAGCCCCGCGCACATCGACCAAATCACCGCGAGTAAATCCGTAGCCCCTGCCAAGCCACTGCCGTTATACGTTCAACACGATTACCCTATCGGATACGATATAAAATGCAATCGTTGAGGGGTGCGGGAATGTTCATTTTCGCCGTTGTTCGTGTCATTTTTAGACGGGTTGAAATGGGTGTGCCCTGGGTTGCTGGTTGACGGTTCGTTTCAGCTTGATAAATTGCGATTGGTTTGCGCCTAGCTGGTTGCGCCACCTACCATTGGGATGCAGTCTATGGACCTATTACACCACAGATCGCGGGGCGTATTGGCGATGGCTCTGCTGGCGTGCCTCGTTAGCGCGGCATCGGCAAAAGAGCAAGACCCGGCGTCGCTGTGGGCGGATTTTAATCATTACGTACGGATTGCCAGGCCCGATCTGGCAGAAGCGGCTGGCACCGCTCTGATGGGCAGCGTCAAGCCACAGGAGTTGCTCGATACCGTAGAAGCGGGTGAATACCAGGACTATGAGTTGACCCTTGATCGAGCGATTAAGGTCGATACGCTTCGAGACACCGCGCAACAGCTCGCCGAGACGATCCAGTCGGCTCGTATCGAACGCAGCCGCGAACCGCAGCGCATCCAAGCCGACATTCGGAAGCTCGCCCAAGGCAAGCGTGCTAATTTTAACGCCACGCAACGGCTCAAAGCCGCGGGCCAATTTGCCGCGCCGTATCTCGTAGCCACCCTGCTTGACGAAGATCAGCAGAATCTGCACCCGCTGGTCT
>JAJRXX010000039.1 GCA_024276075.1 Planctomycetota bacterium | reverse complement strand
GAACGATCCATCGGCAGAGAAGAAGCAATCTGATGTCCGTGGACACCAGCCGCCACCCCACGCCCCAGGAAATGTACGACAGCTACGATGGCAGACGCGCAGGCGAGTATCGGCAGCAGCCCGATCGCCAGCGGCCCGACCACGGGGATCCGCGGACGAGCATTTTGCGTGGTCCCCGGTTCGCCGGAACCATCCTTGTAAAGCGAAGTATTGTTGACCTCGGCACCCGTGATGAGCAATCCAAGAACATGCCCGATCTGAGCAACGAGCGTTCCCGGCAACAGCAGTGCGTTGAGCACCTTCGGCTTCATCAGCCCAGCCCACAAACGCTGAACACCCCAGGCAGACAGCACAATCACCAGAAGCCAAAATGTAAACGCAGCAAAGAGCATGGCTGAAACGTCCTCATCAGGCTGTACCTTCTGTCGACCACGCATGCGCGCGATCACCCTCGCGTCACGAAGAAGGAGACACCCGCCGCATCCTACCACCACTACCACGTCACCACCACCGATGCACAGGACAGTACAGAGGGGCGTGTGACAACATTGGTGGCCTGTGATATGCCCCTATGACCGCTGGGTGGCCCATCTCTTCAGGCTGGCTGGCGCACCTCTTCAGAGGCGGGGGAGTCGATGATCCGTTCGGCAGCGCTACCCACCCCTCTCTACCACCCCGTATCCAGGGTGTGGAAATCCCACGCATATCCTGGATTCTGAAATCGAAAAAGGAGATACGAAAATTCGCGCACGAAAAACGGCCAGGCATAACACGCCCGGCCGCTTATATTCAGCTGTAAAATCGAGGCTACCTCAGCCCGCTGCCGTCGTATACAAGACAGCGGAAGGCGTCTCTACCTCCGGGAGCGGACAAGAGTGACCAGGCCCGTCGCAAGCAGGATCGCCGTCGCAGGCTCGGGGACAGACGAATCGCCACCCCCATTCGAGTCGCTGACACCGACCACCGACAGGAGCAAGGTCTCACTCGTCACATCAAAGAACCCTGCACCAGCTTGTGCGAAACCCTCGGTCAGATCGCCGGGCGTCGTCGCGAGATCAATAACTGCCTGACCGATCGACAATGCCGTGTACTGGGCGGTACCAATCAGGACGTTCACACCATCGATCCCGCCGCTGAAACTGAGGCCCGCAAGCCCGTCACCGTCCAGCGTAAGGGGCGACACAAACGCCGGGCCGACGGTAAAACCCTCGAACCCAAGCTCATTGCTGGCAACCAGATCGAATCCGAAACCAATCAGCGTCGAATCGGTCGTGGCAAAAATGTCAATGTCGATCGTATCACCAGGATTCACGACCGCATCGCTGGGTATCAGCGAAATCTGAATCGAGTCGGCAGATGCGGTCAGGCAAAAACCCATCCCAAGCACCAACGCGAGACACGACGCAAAGCGTCTCCTACGCATCTCAATATAGTTATTGTGTTCCACTAGTCTCTCTCCCTCTGCATCTCCCAATGCATTAAGTCCTTCAGCATACTGCTAAGGCTGGTACTTCCGTTTGTTGGCAGGCAACTTCCGTGTGATAGACCGGCTCAGCCGGCGTTCATCAGATTAAGGAACATCTGGAAATCGACCAGTGAGATAACACCGTCCCCGTCGAGATCAGCCACAGGATTGAAATCCTCGTCGCCATCCACATTCCCAAACTGACTCTGAAAAGCAGCCTCGTCCTCACCGTCAAGGACACCGTCGCTGTTGAAATCAGCAGCTATCGGTGGCTCTTCCGCTCGAATAGGTTCTTCGATCGGTGCTTCGATGATCTCACCAGGCTCGAATTCATTGAACGCGTCCTCGATCGGACCCTGGAACACAGAGTCATCCACAGACTGACCAACGGGGGGGTCAACTGCAGGTTGATTCAATCCGCAACCCAACGCGCCGAAAAAAGAGTATCCAATCAGCGACGCAACAAGGGCACTTACGGTGAAACGAGCCTCGGTGAACGAACGAGTCTTAGTGAACGAACAAGCCTTAGTGCACACAAGACCGGTGTAACCAGATCGGGCTGCAACAGGCGCACAACCCTCGTTAAGGTGGGTAATTTTCTCTCCCATGCTTCTCTCTCCACTGTTATGGACACGCCCCCTTATCCCAAAACGGGTCTCCCAAAAAGGGCGCGTCGCCTCCACGTCGAGTAATGATACCCGATCCACG
>JAJRXX010000038.1 GCA_024276075.1 Planctomycetota bacterium | reverse complement strand
GCGGGTAGCGAGTTCGACGGGGTGATAAGCGACTTCACGATTTACGATACGCAGTTCAGCCGCCAGGATGTCGCCCGGCTCGCGGGGGTGCAAAGCATACCGGTCCTGAGCTAAGGGGCTAGAGAGGTTGTGTGTAACAGATTAGGTGTAACTAAACGGTTAAAGGTGGGTAACGCTAACGAGCGTTACAGCGAAAGGTTATCCGAAAGCGGGTGGGGGGATTCGAACCCCCGACGTCCAGCTTGGGAAGCTGGCATTCTACCACTGAATTACACCCGCGAAACTGATTAATTTATTGTGGCATACCGCTTTGCAGTGTCAAGCGAAACAGGATCAATAGTAATATTTGGCAATCATACGCATTGCGTATAGTTCTAGCGCGTTGTAAAGGATGTAAGTTATTGTCTGTTTTGCCTTCGCGTTCGCAGATGCCGCGCAAGTATTAATCTTGATTGGTATCATTTGTTCGGCTCACCCTGGCCCGTAGTCGCAAATTCATCAACGGATTATTACAGGGATATGCTAATCGCCATCGCAAGTTTTGCACAGGATGGTGACGACCGTTGCTTGTTCTTCCCACGCTAAGCGTTAAGATATTGCTCGATAGTGGATATACCCATTCTGATACGCATTGCGTATGTTTTCAGTGCGTCGAAGGTGTTGTATGTTAGTGTCTGTCATGCTCCCGCGTTCGTAAAACGCACGAGCTTCAAGTGGGATTGGTATGATAAAACCATAAGGTGACAGCCGATGGATGCTCCACAGATCGCTAAGCGATTAGCCGACAAATTTGGTTCCGCGGTTACTGAGTCACTGCCAGAGGATAAGCATCCTCGCGTGCACACCGTGGCTGAGCACTGGCGGTCGATCGCACAATTTATGCGCGACGATACCGCTTTGGTATTCGACTGGCTCGGCTGTCTCACCGCAGTCGACTACGTCGCCGACAACCAGCTCTGTGTCGTTTATGACCTTTATTCCATGCAACACAAGCATTGGTTCGCGGTGAAAGTCTTCGTGGATCGAGAAAAGCCGACGATCCCATCGGTCATGGATATTTGGTCGGCTGCTGATTGGCACGAGCGCGAAGCGTTCGACATGATGGGTATCCGTTTTGAGGGCCACGCCGACCTGCGTCGGATCCTGCTACCCGAAGACTGGGAAGGCTACCCGCAGCGCAAAGATTACGATTTTCCCCGCGAATATCACGGCATCCCCGGCACCACGGAACTCGATTGGCAGCAGAAGTCGGATTATCCCATGTGATCGTGGCGGGCTTTTGACGTACGTCTGTACCGACCGGAATGAAACGATTGAGTGTTTTTAATACTCGACCCTGGCTAAGGGTTGTTTTGTACAAACCCGTTACCCATTCCTTTCACGTCATCGATCAAATGGCTTGATCCACGATGGCAGATGCAAAACACTGGTTACGATTCGGTTTATACGCATTGCGTATGTTTCTAGCGCGTTGTAGGAGCCATAAGTGATTGCCTATCATACTCCCGCGTTCGTAAACACGCACGAGTTTCAAGTGGGATTGGTATTAGCCGTCGTCTGTATGGTCGGTGGCGGGTGTCAGCGCAGCTCCGATACGCCTCTGCTGATCGAGAAGACGATTAATCAACTCAAGGCTTCAGGTTGGTCCCTAATCGAATCGAGTCAGGCGGGTAGGGGCAAGACCGAATACTGGCTGCGGCTGACACGCGCCCCCAATGGCACAAACGTCGATCTGTATGTCACGTCAAACAAGCCACCCGCACAGCAGTACGTTCAGAGCTTTAGCATCAATGTATGGTCCCAGTCCAGAACCAGCCCGATCGCGATCAACAAATCCATTTCGACCGCCATCACCCGTCTAGCTACGGTGGTCCCTAAAATAAGTAGCTTGGTCAAGTCCGCGCAGCAGTCGCGGCGGCAGGAGATGAACGAAGGGATACCCTACCCGATTCGTTGGGTCGGCCGGTCGGGAACCCGATCAGGCTGGAAGGCTGAGGTGGTCGAGTACACAGATCACCTGCCAGGTGATGTGTCTCGCCAGCAGTTTGCATTGCTGTTGCGATTTGATAGCTAATCGTTGACGAGTTGTTGGTCTGATCGGTCAATTCTCAAATGGTATTGGCGAAAAAATAGGACCAAGTTTTTAGAGCATTTTTCAGTTTCGTGTACGGCAGTACGGTTTGACGATCGATACTCTTTTTGATGCGGGACCGCTCGTGGTGGGGTCGTACACCAAATCAAAAAAACGCTCTAGGAGAAGGTTGCCAGCAATCAATGGCTAGGGCCGGGATCGAACCGGCGACACCGGCATTTTCAGTGCCGTGCTCTACCAACTGAGCTACCTAGCCAGCAGGACTTACAGCAAGTACTTCTTGCATAATGACCTTGCGAAGTCAAAGGGTACCGCCGTCTTCATTAGTGTCAACCACTGTGGCGGCGTTTCGTCGTCGTTTGGCACGTATTGTTGGGCGACCCTGGCGAGTGCCACGATATTCGGCGCCGTGAGGCAAAGCTACCCGCCAAAGGCGCCGCTGGCAGCCCCTGGAGTGATCTGCTATCTTACTTGGCTTGATGCACGCGGCAGCGGAGCCGTTTAACCATTGGCACAGCCAAGTTTCTCGAAGCGATTTGAGGAATACCCCCGAGCACACGGTAGCACGTGTTTCGGAGAAAAAATATGGCGAAGAAAATCATCACATCGCAGTTTAAGATTCAGGCACCCGGTGGTCAGGCGACTCCCGCGCCGCCGATCGGCCCGGCGCTGGGACAGCACGGTGTTAACCCAGGTCAATTTATACAGCAATTCAACGAGCGCACACGGCAGCTCAACGGCAAGGTCGTCGGCTGTGTGATCACCGTCTACCAGGACCGCACGTTTGAATTTGAGGTCAAGAGCCCTCCTGCCGCTGTACTGATTAAAGACGCACTGAAGCTCGAAAAAGGATCAGGCGTGCCGAACAAAGACAAGGTCGGGAACCTCACAAAAGATCAGCTCCGCGCCATTGCCCAGGAAAAGCAGAAGGAAATGACCGGTCATACAGTAGAAGCCATCATGCGCACCATTGCCGGCACCGCTCGGTCGATGGGCGTGACGTGCGACGAAATATGATCTGCAGGGGATAGAGATAGCATCGCGGAGCGAATAATTTGATTGACCGTGCTTAAACACGGTGGCTTACCACGGGCCTAATCGTGGGAGATGGTTCGGGTCGCTGGTCGCATGACCAGTTGGCAGCCGAATGATCGAAAGGAAAGACAATGCCCAAGCCAGGTAAACGGCAGCGTGCCGATCTCAAGGGACTAGACCTCGAAGCGGTTTTGTCCTTGGAAGACGCCGTCGCCAAGGTCAAATCATTTAAAGACACCAAGTTCGACCAATCCGTGGATATTTGCATGCACCTGGGTGTCGATCCCAAGCAGGCAGATCAGATGGTGCGTGGAGCGGTGTCGTTGCCGCACGGCATAGGCAAATCCAAGCGAGTGATCGCATTCTGTGCCGTTGACAAAGTCGACGCCGCCAAAAAGGCCGGTGCCACCGAGGTCGGCGGCGAAGAATTGGTCAAAAAAATCGAAGGCGGGTGGATGGATTTCGACGTCGCTGTAGCCAGCCCGGACATGATGAAGGTCGTCAGCAAGCTCGGCCGTGTCCTGGGGCCCAAGGGCCTGATGCCGTCACCCAAGGGCGGCACCGTCACGCCCGACGTTGCGAAGGCCGTCAAGGAATACGCCGCAGGCAAGGTCGAATTTCGCACCGATTCGAATGGCAATGTCCACGCCGTGATTGGCAAGAAGAGCTTCGACGCCCCGAAGCTGGTCGAAAACGCCAGCGCGTTCATCGCCACGATCGAGAAAATGAAGCCCGTAACATCCAAGGGCCAATACGTTAAAAAAACCACGATCTCAGGCACCATGACGCCCGGCGTTTTGGTGCAGATATAAACTACGGCAGTGTCCCCAGGCCGTGTGCCCCGTGTAGGAACAAATACGATGAGCAAGCCTGTTAAAAATCTGATTACCGAATCTTTTCGCCGACGATTCGCCGACCTCGATGGCGCGGTGGTGATCGACATCCGTGGCGTCGCGTCGAACAACCTGAACCATCTGCGTGAAGACCTCAATAAAAACGGTATCAAGGTTACCGTCGTCAACAACAACCTGGCCCGCCGCGCTATGGCGGATACCCCCATGCAGGACATCAGCCAATTCTTGCAGGGGCCCAGCACGCTCGTCTATGGCGGTGAGAGTGTCGTCAACGTCGCCCGTCAACTGGTCGATCTGGCCAAGGAAATTGAAAACCTTGAGTTCAAGGGCGCCCTGATGGAGGGGCAGCTCTTTGGTTCGGACCAGATCACCCAGCTCAGCAAGTACCCCACACGCGACGAAGCACAAGCACAGGTTGTACAGATCATTCTCAGCCCCGGCAAAAACCTCGCCGGTCAGATCGTTGGCCCGGGTCGCAAGATCGCGTCAATTATCAAGACCATCCAAGAAAAACTCGAAAAAGGGGAGACGATCATCGCCGTCGGTTGACACATTATTAGGCTCCTCTCCCCTTGAGGGAGAGGCAGGGTGAGGGGTGAAAGCCTGGTTAATCACGGACCCACGATGGTGTCTTGCCCCAGATACTGCGGAGATAAAGAACTACAGTTCAATTGTTTTACACAAGACTACATCACGCTCAACTGGCCCGCGGGTTAAATCGGGAACGGCTCCCGACCTATTGAGTGAAGTTTCGCATCAAAAGAGGATTTTCAAATGTCTGAAGAAGCAACAGCAACGGTTGAAGTGCCCAAGGAGATCAAAGACATCGGCGACAAGCTTGTGGGTTTGACCCTCAAGCAGGCCGTCGATTTGGGTGACTACCTCAAGGACACCTACGGCATCGAGCCCGCAGCGGGCGGCGCGGTCATGGTCGCAGGCCCCGGCGCAGGCGGCGAAGAAGCGGAAGAGCAGACCGCGTTCGACGTCATCCTAAAGGGTCCCGGCGACAAGAAGATCCAGGTCATCAAGGTCGTCCGCGAGATCACCGGCCTAGGCCTCAAGGAAGCCAAGGGACTCGTCGACAGCGCACCCAAGCCCGTCAAGGAAGGCCTCTCCAAGGACGAAGCCGACGCATTGGCAGAAAAGCTCAAGGAGCAGGGTGCCGACGTCGAGGTCAAGTAACCCCGACTATCACCCTTGCTTTATACCGCCACATCAGAAGCCCACGCATTGCAATGCGTGGGCTTCTTCTCTCACTTAGCCACGGGTGATTACACCCGTGGCATCGTTTCGAACGGCAATTCCGCCAAAATATGCAAGCTACCCCACTACCCAAAGGCTAAAAAATGAAAAATACCCTTTAAATCCGTTGCTCATGGTGTTATCATACATTTAGCAACACGGCCGGTCATAATCTCATAGCCGACCCTCGCAGCACACAGGAGGCCTGCCCGATGAAAGCAACGATGATTCAACGCACAGCTTGGCTAACCACGTGTGCCCTGTTGGCTTTCGTCACCCAGGCCTACGCGGGCATGATCCTAGCCGGTGTGGGTGGCAACACCACGGGTTCTTTTGACTTCATCCTTCCGAATACGACTGCGGTCCTCGACGACGGCAGCGGCGGGCCTGTCGAAATTTTCATCGACCTCAACGCGGGCCAATGGACAAAGAGCGCTACCGTTCAACTCGTCGACGGCACGCTCAATACAAATGAGACCTTCACGCTCATCGAGCGAATCCGTCTTGTCTCGCCACCCACCGGCATCGAGCTGTTGCCCTTGACCGATTGGCACGAGACGATCCTCAGCGGCGATGATGGCGATTCGTTCCAGTGGGTCAGTGGCACATTCAGTTTCGCTGGCGGCGCACCGGTCGATGGATTGACCGTACAGGTTATGGGCCAACAAATCTGGTTCGAGTTCGACCCGATCCTGCCCACCTCGCAGGTTGATCTCGTGATCCGTAAAGAACTCAAGTACATCGGCTCCTCATTTACCGGGACGACGGCTTTTGCTTTTGAAATCGAGGAATTCCCCACCGTCCCCGAGCCGACCATCCTGGCGCTCTTGGCCCTTGGTGTCATCCCGCTCATCCGTCGCAGTCACGCCCGCTGATCACACGCCGATCGCGACCCCGCAACCCTGTTCGAGCGATAATAGTTGTTGCTTGATGTCCAACCCGCCACCGAAGCCGACTAGTTTGCCGGTGGAGCCGATCACCCGGTGGCACGGCACCACAATCGACAGCGGGTTCCTCCCGTTTGCCGCACCCACAGCCCGTGACGCCTTTGGCTTTCCGATGGCTTGGGCAATCTCGCCGTAGGACATTGTCTGTCCGTACGGGATCGTTCGCAGTTGTTTCCACACACGCAGTTGGAACGCCGTCCCTTGGGGTTTGAGCTTGATCGTAAACGCCCTCAATTTCCCTGCGAAATAGGCTTCGATCTGGTTAATCGCATCAGCGAACGGTGCCTCGTCATACATCCAGCTTGGGTCATGAGGGACCGGGTGTGTTCCATCCTGAAACGACACGAGTTTTAACCCGTCCGTATCGCCGGCGAGTAATAACTTTCCGACGAGGCTGTTGATAACGCAGTATTGCATGATACTTGTGCCAGTATTTATCAGAGAGCCAGCATGGATTGATTCGCCCAGTGGTTTACTACGCGCGATTCTACCCACTCACGGGCTGGGCATAAGAATCGTCTCGCCCGACTCGAATTGGCGATTACCCGTGATGCAGTCCCGGATCGTCCGAGCCACGTCTTTCGGGTCCAGCGTCCGCTCGTGGGGTATCGCATCGAGGTCGAAAAGCGAGCGCAGCATCGGCGTCTCCACCGCGCCGGGCGCAATACCCACCGCCCGGATACCGTGTGGCTCGCCTTCCCGAGCAGTGCACTTCGTAAACATGTTCAGCCCCGCCTTCGCTGCTGCGTAAATCGATAGCCCAGGGAATGGGTCGATACTCGCCATCGACGAGACGTTGACGATCACGCCCCCTCCTTGTTTGCGCAAGATTGGCCACGCCTCGGCAGTCAGGTGCACTACGCACGACAGGTTCGTGTCGATCACCGATTCCCACTCTTCGATCGAGGTCTCTTCGATCGGTTGCAGCGGTGAGTAGCCTGCGACGTTAGCGATCGCGTCGATCCGCCCGAACCGATCGATCGTTTTTTCCACTAATGATCGTGTCGCGACCGGGTCGCACAGATCAGTCGGCGTGACGTCGCACTGTACGCTCAGGCTCGTGGCGTCCGCCGCCAGATCAGCCGTCTCTTCGAGTTGGTCTCGCGTTCGACTCACCAGCACGAGGTGATACCCCGCCGCCGCGAGCTGGATACTCGTCTGACGCCCGATACCGCTGCCGGCTCCGGTTACGATCGCTGTTTTGTGCGGTGTCATGAAGAGCCTTTGTAACGAATGAATCTCTACTCGTAGGCTATTGTCAGTCTCAGCGGATCACAAGCAAGCCTGTGTACGGCGCTATGACGATATAGGACGGCTATACTAGCTCATCTATGGCTAATCATCGCTCAGGAACGTTTCGCTTGTTTCGTGTATTCGGCATCGACGTGCTGTTGCACTGGAGTTGGTTTCTGGTTGCGCTGATACAAGTACGATTTACCGAACTGTTCAACGGCGTCTATTGGCACGTGGCGACGTATCTAGCACTATTTGGGATCGTGCTGCTTCATGAGTTCGGCCACGCGCTGGCGTGTCGGTCCGTGGGTGGGCAGGCCGATACGATCGTCCTGTGGCCGCTGGGCGGGATCGCATTTGTGCGTCCGCCGGCTCGTCCCGGTGCCGTTTTGTGGAGCATCGCCGCCGGGCCGTTGGTCAACGTCCTGCTCGTGCCGATTACGTTATTGGCGTACTACGCTGTTAGCTACGGGGCCGCTGACGGGATTTCTTTTTCACAGATGTCAGATGTACAGCGAATGATGCTGGCGATATTCATGATTAACCTGGGCATTCTTTTTTTCAACATGCTGCCGGTGTACCCGCTCGACGGAGGGCAAATCCTTCAGTCGTTGCTGTGGTTTGTCATGGGCCGCGCCAAGAGTTTGCGGGTGGTGACGGTCATTGGGCTGTCGGCGGCACTGGTCGGCGGCGTGATAGCACTGAGCTTTGGGCACCTTTGGCTAGTGCTGATGGCGGCGTTCATCGGTTGGCAGTCATGGGTCGGGTACCGCGCTTCGGCGCAGATGCTATTGATCGAAAGACAATGGGGTGGGTAGGGGGTTACGTGCTGGCCACGGCTTCGGGCTGTTTGGCTAACCACCAACGCGCGCCATCCCGTTGCACACGGCGGTAGAGCGTGTCTCGTTCGACCGGATCGAAGCCCGCCTCGCGCACGGCTCGCCGAAGATCGGTAGCGGCGACCTCCTGATGCGTGTCGGTGCCGCCGACTTTGGTGATGTCGTACCACACGACCGTGCCGTCGATGTCGTCCACGCCCCAGTGCAGAGCGAGTTGGCTCAACGCCAAGGTCTGCATGATCCAGAATGCTTTGACGTGCGGAAAGTTGTCGAGCATCAGCCGGCAGACCGCTAGCATGCGCAGGTCGTCCAGACCGGTCGGACCGGGCAGATGCTCCAACTCCGATTGGTCGGGGATGAACGGCAGGGGGATGACAGTCTGGAACCGCCCCGGCAGATCGTTTTCAATCGCGCGGTCCTGCGCTTCTCGGAGCATGCACAGGTGTGCGACGCGGTCCTCGAGCGACTCGATGTGGCCGTAGAGGATCGTGGCATTGGAGCGCAGCCCGATCCGGTGCGCCGTTTCATGGACTTCGAGCCATTGGTCCGACCTGATCTTGCCTTTGAAAACCTCGTCGTGCACGCGATCGTCGAACACCTCAGCCCCGCCTCCGGGCAGCGAACCCAGACCGGCTTCTTTGAGGTCTTGCAGCACAGCGTCGAGTTCATGAGGCCGCTTTGAGATACGCGCCAAATGAACGATTTCGACCGCGGTAAATGCCTTGACGTGCATCATTGGCGCCGCTTGCCGGATCGCACGCAGCATATCCGTGTAATAATCAAACTCTAGCCACGGGTGCAGCCCCCCGACGATGTGCATCTCCGTCGCTCCCGCCGCCGCGGCGTCACGCGCTTGGGTCGTGATGTCGTCAATGGAATACTGATACGCCCCGTCCTGATCCTTTTTGCGGTAGAACGAACAAAACTTACAACTTAATGCGCAGATATTCGAGTAGTTGAGGTGACGGTTGATGTTGTAATAGGTGGTATTGCCGTGCCTCGCTCGACGCGCGTGGTCTGCCAAACGACCGATCGTCGAGACGTCGCGGCTACGCAGCAGCGTCAGGCCATCGTCGGCGCTTAACCTTTGGTCGGCGTAGACCTTCTCGGCGATGCGATCCAATAAGCGGTCCACAAGCGGTATTCCTTTAGAATTGCTTAGGACGTGATAATAGCACAATCGCGCCAGGTTACAGGCCTATCCGTGTCCTGATCCTGCAAACGACTGATCCATGACCAGCCTGTCTTAGACGGCGCGACGAGGATAAAGGAGAAACAATCCCAGCAAGAAAAGCATAATTGTAGCGGGTTCGGGGATCACGACCGCGTTGCCCAGCAGACCCGCACTTGTCCCGCTTGTGACGGTGGTGCCGAAGTTAGTTAACTGCAGGCTCAGGTCGGCGTCGTCGACGATACCGTTACCAGTGAAGTCGCCATCGATCCACGCCGCGCCGCTACTACCGAAGTTGGTCAACAGCAGGCTCAGGTCGGCGTCGTCGACTTTCAGGTCAAGGTTCGCGTCGCCCGGGAGTGTGGCAAAGAGGGTTAGGCTATCGAGCGCGGGTGCGAAAGGTGAACCGGTGAATAGCGGGTCACCCGCTGCGCCCGGGAAGTCATAGACCGGTGCCAGAGCGAGATTGGTCTGGAGTGCCAGGATACCGTCGTTTATGGCAACCTGATCAAACGTCCCGGTACGAGAGGTGTAGGTGAGCGCCTCGAATACCGCGCCGTACAAGGGTGTAAAGGTCGTGGTATCGACCAGCAGGTTGAGCGTGCCCGCGAGGGTGACGTTATTGGTAACAGTGACCTTGTCGAACCCAGCATTGATCGACATTGCAAATGTACTGGCGCTATCGACGTTCAGGCTGCCGGTGGTCAGAGCGTTGGGGCCGTTGACCTCGATCGTGCCTGCGTTCTGGGCTGTGAGGGACCCGATCGAGCCGGTCGTACCGCTGTTGAATTGAATGATCCCTCCGTCCGCCGCGATCCATTGGCCAGTGCCGGTCAGCGTCAGATTATTGACGGTCACACGGCTAATGACGTTCGCGTTAGCCGGATCAACGTCCACCGCCGTGACCAGGCCGTCTTGTTGGAATAAGGTGTTGCTCGAGGTGGCACCGACGATGTCGAGTCGTCCGCCGTTGGTCGCCTGTAGCGTGCCGGTTGCGGTGTTGATCACGCCGTCGCTGTTGGGCGCGACCGAAAGCGTGCTGCCGGATACGTTGGCGTTAAGGGTGCCTTGGTTAGTCAGGCTCATCAGCCCGGCACCGATTTGACCGTGGCCCTGAATCGTGTGGTTTAACCCGTGGGTGAGGCGCTCGGTGCCGTTGGTGCCTTTGATTGTGTGATTGGTTCCAGCCATGGTCAACGTGCCGTTGGTGACCAAACCCTGCGTGTCGAGCGTGACGTCTCCTTCGAGCATAATCGTAATGGGGCCCGGGCTGCTAACCAGTTCGATCAAGCCGTCGTTGGTCAGCGCGGTGCGCAGGGCGATCAGGGTTTCCTGACCTGGCGAGGGGGGATCGATCCGCAAGTCACCAAAATTTTGGATACTTTCTAGCCTAGTCACCCCTGTTCCAGACCCCGCACTTTTGAAAACGATCTGCCCATTAGTCGTGGTGGTGAGCGAGGTGTTGCGGATGGTGGCACCATGACGGACTTCTATAGTGCCTTGATTGGAAGCGACGATCCCGTTAAAACTTAAATTGTCTACGACTGCAAAACTATCGATAACGATTAGGCCACCTGCATCTGCACGCAGATCAGCCACGTCGACCGTCGCACTAGCGCTGATTTCGATAGTGGCAGCAGATCCAACAGCCTGAAGAACACCCCCATTAATGGTAGCACCCGGTTGGAGGGTCACCTTTGCCCCGTTGCCGCCGACCGCTTCAATGACGCCGTTGTTTATATAGGTTCCAGCTAACAATTGCAGCCCGCCGCGGGTGGCCCCCGCCACAGCGGAAGAACGCATGGTGCCATTATTTGTCAAGGTTCCGCTACCTGGTACGAAGGTGGTGCCGACCAAGGTTCCGGGCTGGATCTTGATGGCTTGTTGGGCTACATTCGCATCGATTGTTCCACTGTTATCCATACTGAGTAATTGCAGCAGTCCCGAGCCATTAAGGGTGTCGCCCGGTAGAATCTGCAACAAGTCAAGCGTAACAAATGGCAGCTTGTTAATGTCTGTGAAATCAAAGTCGATCGTCGCGGTGACAGGGGTAGGGCTATCGCTGATCGCGGCGGAATCGCCTAGCGACTGGGGAATCACCCCATTAAACCAGTTGGCAGAGTCGTTCCAGTCACCGGACACATTGTCTTTCCAAAGAATTTGGCCCTGCGCTGGGGAGGTGAATGCAGCATTGAGAGTCGAAAGCACCGCTGCCGCGATCACAACCATTCGATAGCGACCGAATCTGCATGGCCTGTGCATTTTCATTTTGCTTTCTCCAGCAGAGGGCTGCCTTAATCCAAACAAAAGTATCAAGCGGATTTTCTAACGGCAGCAGTTGTGCCTGTGCGGGGTTTTAAGCCGGGGTAGTACGGTGAGTGCCTCCCCCTCCGTCCAATTCACCGTGTGGCTTCAAATCAATCCAGGTAGGTTTACTTTCTCAAACCCCATAGTACTCCACATTGTAGATTCGATCAACCGGGAGGACGTTTATTGAAAGACCCATTGTTTATAATACCTTATGTAACCCCGATTAACCCCGAAAGTCAAGAAAAATAGGGTCAAAGTGAGCCTTTAAAATGTACATACACAGGGTGTTTGAGGGGTGTGTGGTCGAGTCTGTTGGTTTGCGATTCAGGCTAAATCCTGGGAATGGATGTAAATTATTTAATTTCAGTGCCTTACGTGTGTTCCCGTCTGTTGGTTTGACAAGCGCCTTATTCAAAGGACACTACGTTTGCCATGCGGATAGTGGGACACGGCATAGATTTGGTGGAAACCAGCCGGATCGCTCGTCTAGTAGACGAGCACGGTCGACGGTTTGTGGCGCGCTGTTTTACGGAGGCCGAGGCGGGCTATGCCAGCCGGGCACGTCAGCGTGGCAGGCAGATGGAGCACCTCGCGGGTCGATTCGCCGCCAAAGAGGCGATTCTCAAGGCCCTGGGCACCGGTTGGCGAGCGGGAATCGCCTGGACCGATGCCGAGGTGCTGCGTGCACCTTCGGGTCAGCCCATGGTCGCATTGCACGGTCAGTGCCGAGTTATCGCCGATGAAATGGGTGTCACCGAGTGGTGGATCAGCATCAGCCACACCGGATCGCTGGCAACTGCTAGTGCAATTGCTGTGGCGGCGGATTGATGAGAAAAAAACAGCGGTATCCCTTGTAATTGGCAAGTATCAGCCCAACGACACCGATCTGTGATAAATTATCCGTCTTATGGTTTTTCGCCATCGTAACAGCCCGCCCCCTTACGAATTGATGAGTTCCGGCTCATCGTCTGCGCATGGCTCAGACCCTGTCGCAAGCGTTTCGGGGCCTATCCAGGGTCAACTTACGTCGTCTAACCAAATTGCCAGTTGGTGGGCCAAGGTCCAGCAGCCTGTCGTGTGGCGGGTGCCGTGGGGTCTCATGATCTTGCTGTGTGTGGCGCTGGTGGGATTGATTGTGATGGCATATTGGGTGGGGCTCACACGCGGCTCGCGTTTTGCTCAGGTACAGGGGGCGGGCACCCTCGAGCCGAGGGACACCAGGCCCAGCCAGACGGTCGCCGTTATGGGAACACTGCCCGAACTGGCACGGTCGGATACAACCGCTGGGGCCGAACGGACAGATCAGCACGCCGCTCAGCGGGAGGTGGGGCTAAACTACTTCGTCTTGGCACATTACCCCCGGGCCGACGCGGAACGGCTGGTCAGCTTCCTCAATGGCAATGGGATTGATGCCGCGGCGTTTAGACTGCATAATAAGGACCTTTTCCAGGTGATTGCCCTGTACGGCTTGTCTCGAGACGAGATATACTCAGCGGCACGCAAGGAGTTTGAGCAGCAGATGCGCCACTTGGGCAGACAGTGGAAGACCGAGGGGCACGGGCCTGATTTTTCGACCACGGGGATTTACCTGGACCTATACGAAGGCGAACCGGTCGCCGAGACCATCAACTAATCACGAGACACACACCATGAGCATCGACCGCAGCCTCAAGACCGCTTCGAGCCTGATCCGACACCGAAACGTCCTGTCCCGCGCCGAGCGGGTCGCCAAGCTCGCGGAGACCGGCAAGTTCGACACTTCGTCGGGTGACCCTTTGGGCCTGCCTAAAGTTGGCAACCGGAAAGTGACGACCGGCGGCAAGTCTAAGAAGACAGAGAAGACCGACGAGGCGAAAGCCGCTAGTTGACGCCAGTCAAGACCGATCGATACCTTGTGACCGACTGGAAGCTGTTTCAAAACCCCTCTCCCCTGGAGGGGAGAGGTTGGGTGAGGGGTGAAAGCCTCGCAAATCATGGGCACACGACCCTCCCCCTATCCCCTCCCTGACAGGAGGGGTTATGAAACCAATTTCTAGCCAATGCTGTTCGAGAGATGCAGCGAGGTTTGGTATGCGCAGGTTGTAACCCGTTAGACCACGGACTACAGATATGTTCAATCCCGAACGAATCATCACCGATCGCGCCCGTGCTGTTAATGCTTCGGGCATACGGCGTGTGTTTGATCTGGCAGCAAAGCTCAAAGACCCGATCAATCTTTCGATCGGTCAGCCGGATTTTGACGTGCCCGCATCCATCAAAGAAGCCGCTATCGACGCGATACGCAATGGGTTTAACCGGTACACCGTCACGCAGGGCATCCCGGAGCTACGGGAAAAGGTGCGGACGCAAATCGGTCGTGAGTTGACGAACTGGTCGGGGCAGACGGATGGGCAAGATTTCGGGGTGTTGATCACGTCGGGGGTATCGGGCGGTCTGTTGTTAGCGTTACTGGCGTGCGCGGGGCCGGGCGATGAGGTGCTCATACCCGATCCGTATTTTGTGATGTACAAGCACCTGGTCACGCTGGTCGGAGCGACGCCGGTTTTCGTCGATACATACCCTGACTTTCAGGTCACAGCCCAGCGTATCGAGCCGCACGTCACGGGCCGTACAAAGATGCTGCTGTTCAATACACCGTCGAATCCCACGGGAGTCGTGGCCACGGACCAGGCTTGCCGGTAGGTCAGCGAGTTAGCGCAGCGGCATGGCTTTTTGATGTTATCCGATGAGATATACGATCGCTTTTGCTATGAGAGCGGGGGTGCCGTGATGCGATGTCCAACACCCGCAGCATACAGCAGAAACACCTTGCTGCTGCGTGGGTTTTCAAAGACCTACGCGATGACGGGGTGGCGGTTGGGCTACGCGGTGGGGCCGGAGCCGATCATCGAGCAGATGGCAAAACTACAGCAATACTCGTTTGTCTGTGCGCCGTCGATGGCGCAGTACGCGGGTGTGGCGGCGTTGGATTACGACGTAACGAGCCACGTGGAAGCATACCGCCGCAAGCGTGATTTGGTCGTTGATCGGTTAGCGGGTGTATACGAATTGACGCGGCCGGGTGGGGCGTTTTATGCGTTCCCAGAGGTGCCTCGTCGGCTCGGGATCACGGGTACGCAGTTTGTCGAACGAGCGATTGATCGGAACGTATTAATCATTCCGGGCAATGTATTCAGCAACCGCGACACACACTTTCGGCTTAGTTATGCGTGCGATACGGCGATGCTCGAACGGGGATTGGACGTCCTGCTTGATTTAGCCAAGGGCTGACGAAAACCTAGCCGAGATCGAGGGAGACCGTGGTCAAGCCAGTGTGGTTGTGGTGGCAGCGGGCAGGTGGACCAACGTGCCGCTGTCTGTTCGCACGACGAGTCCGTCTGACGGGTCGAGGTCGACGACTTGGCCGCTGACCGTTCGGCCATCGGTTTTTAGTGTCACCTGTTGCGAGAGCATGGGGCAACGGCGTCGCCAGGCGTCGAGCAGTGGTCCTACGTCGGCATTTGATAGGGCAAAGTCCAATTCACGGATACTCTGCGCAGCGATCAAGAGCCGATCGGCGATGCACCCGTGCATTTGGAGGTTGGTGGCAGGCCGGGCCGGGCCCGCACAGTCGTGCGGTATTTCGCTCGGATCGAGCGAGGTGTTGATCCCGACGCCGATGATCGCAGTGATCCGATCCGAAGCGGCAGGTAGCGGCGACGTCTCGATGAGGATGCCAGCGACTTTGTGGTGATCAATTAATAGATCATTAGGCCAGCGGATTTGCACAGCCCCTGACGGCAGGAATGCTTCGATCGCTCGGCTCACAGCGACCGTAACAGCGAGCATGAGCCGGTCCAATGAAATCGCGTCACGCTTGACCATACACACCCTGCTGAACGTCACAGCCGTGCCGGGCGTCGCGAACCACCTGCGTCCCAGTCGTCCCCGACCGACGGTTTGCTGGTCGGCGATGGCTACTGCTGCATCGGCGGCTGTACCGTGAGCATCAACAATCCGTCGTAACACGTCCTGCGTGCTGGCGGTCTGCCTATACACTTCGATCACCCGACCGCTTCGGTCGTGGCTGTCGTTGCAAGCCCACCTCAGGTAGTCCGCCCAGACGCCCAAGCCCGATTGCCGCAGCGTAACACCCAACTGAGGATGCGAATCGATCATGCATCCAGCGTCGCGCAGCCGCTGCAGCTCATTAAAGGCATCACGGCGCGGCTTGCCCAACCGCAGCGCCAAATGTTCGATGGTCATGGGGTCTTGTCCACGCAGCAGCGTATCGAGCAACACGGGGTCGGATGTGGGTTCGTTGCCGGATTGTCCCGCGGTGTGATGGGAGTGGTTCGGTGGCGTGTTCACGAGATATCAAGCCCCAGGTCCAATGGGGGGGCGCCGCTGGTGATCTCGCCTATGGAGATACGATCTACGCCGGTCCGGGCGATTTGCGTAACGGTGTTGAGCCTGACGCCGCCGCTGGCTTCGAGTTGCACGTCCGGCGCCAGGGTGTCACGGATCGTCACGGATTTACGCAGCAGTGACTCGGTCATGTTATCCAGCAGCACCACGTCGATCAGGGACGCCTGTGGGCCGTCGAGCACAGCCCTGAGCTGTTCGATCGAGTCGATTTCGACCTCGACAAACTGTGGCGGTGGCGTATGCGAGCGAGCTTTTTGTAAACCCGCCGCGAGTGCGGGCCCCAGTTGTTGCGGTGACAGGTGGGCGATATGGTTGTCCTTGACCAGCACAGCGTCGTACAGGCCCGATCGGTGATTGTGTCCACCGCCGCAGGCGACGGCGTATTTTTCGAGTGTACGCAGCCCGGGCAGGGTTTTGCGCGTGTCGTAGACCTGTGTTTTGGTGTTGGCAATGGCCGTTACATATTGAGCGGTGAGTGTGGCAATGCCTGATAGGTGGGTGAGAAAGTTCAACGCGACACGTTCCATGGCGAGGATGCTGCGCAACGGCCCGGTAAATTCAGCAATGACCCTATCAGTATCAACCGCTTGGCCATCAGCAATATCGACCCGCAACGCGATGGCGGGGTCGTAGACGCTAGCGATCGTGGCCAGCAGCGCGGTGCCGGCGAGATGGCCGGGTTGACGTGCGCGCAGGACGGCTCGCCCGGGCTGATCCGGTGCGATCAGGCAGTCGGTGGTCAGGTCAATGCCAGCGGGGCCCATGTCCTCGACCTTGGCACGTTGGACCAGGTCACGCAGCTTAATAGGGGCGATGTACGCGTCCAGATTGGACGGCGCTTGTCTCGATGTGGGTGGGCAATCAGGGCGTGGTGTCTGGCTGGGGTTCATCGCGATCCTGTATCGCTGCCGGCAGATTTTCGGGTCTCGGATGATCTGGGCCCTCGGTACCGCTCGACAAAGGCCACTCGGTATCGCCAGGCTGTGATCTGAGTCAATTGCACAGCGTCGCCCGGTTGCATCTGGTACTTATCAAAATAGCTGCCCCAACCGCGCCAGCGGAACATGGTGCCGTCGATTAGATCGGTACGCACTTCGTCGCCATCGGGCATGAGCAAGATAAGGTTCTTGCCGGCGTGAGCGATTTTGCGGCCGCCGTAGACGGACGGCGGAAACTGGTGGACCTTTTGCGGGACACGTACGTAGCGGTTGCGGATGGCACCGGGTGTGAGAGCAACCTGAAACATCTTCGGGTCGTCCGCCTGATCGAGTACGAACCACGCCAGCCCGCGTGACGGCGGGATATTGGGTCCCTTGGTGATGGGCGTGACTTTGCGCAGCGTGATGAGCGTGGCGTAACGGCTATCACATTTGGATTGCCAATAGCTGTCGTCGCCGCAGACGAAGCGGTTGAAGTGTCTGCGCAGCGCATTGATTTTTCGTGGGGTGAGGCTGTCGTAAAAGGAGACCTTGTCGGCGACGGCTTTGGCCATGAACGGGCCTGAGGAGGCTTTGAAGTAGATGTGATCACCGGCCTGTATGCGGCGGTAGGGTGGGCGAGCGATCTTGGTCAGCCGGGACTCGATGGTCTTTTGGCCATCGAGGATCATGCGGATGTAGGGCCACTTCAGGATGGCGACGTGGATAGCCATAGGCTGGCATGATAACGACTTGCACGAAAATTGAATGCTTTGCGTTTGGTGGTGCCACAACCTCTTGCTCTCTGGTCGGATCGTGGGCGGGCCATCTCGACGGTGGCCAGATTGAGGACTCAGTGAAAAAAATGCTTGGGATTTTGACCTAACTGCCTTACTTTAGTGCTACCTATGCCCTGAGTCCGGAGTGGGGAGGTGTTATGGCTCTCCAGAACCGTGTGCGACCGTCCAAAGGTCGTTTTGTCTTTTTGTGTCAATACCTTGAAAGGAGCGTGAAGGATGAACCGGAAAAGAATGGGAATGGTGATGATGGTTGTTTCTTGCTGTTTGGCGGGGGTCACAGCTCCGGTCGGGGCTGTCACGATTTACACGGACCGCGCTGCGTTTGATGCGGCGGTCGCAGCGGAGCAGGTGACGGTCGAGGACTTTACCGATAGGTATCACTTTCCGATCAGCACGGGCGTGCTCGACCACAGCACAAACCTGGCTGTGTCGTTTGGTGATCCGATCTTACCGGGCGATATCGAGCCGGGTGTGACATTCTCAGCGCCGATAGGCGTGGACAAATTTTTTATGATCAACCAAGGCGACAGCTACGAAGGCGGTTTTCTGCATGGCGTGGAGGACCGGGCATTTACCGTAGCATTCGACGGTCAGGTTAAGGGATTTGGGTTTGAAACCAACAGCGTGATGGGGGTGGCGTTTGACTTGGTGATCCGGTTCTCGTCGGGGCCTGACTTCACAGCGACCATGACAGTGGCAGATACACGAGAGATGCAGTTTTTTGGTTTCGTCAGTGACCGGGCTGATATCGTCTCAGCCGACCTACAGGGGATTACGGGTACGGATACATTCTCGACGGCGATGGATAACTTTACGTTTACCGCCCCGGTACCGATCCCCGAGCCGACGAGCGCAGCACTGCTCGTGGCAGCAGGGGTAGTGATTGCTGCGAGGCGGTGGCGCGTAGGCTAAACGGAACAGTTCAATCACCGGATAACAAAACACCCGGCCACGCGGTCGAGTGTTGTCGTCTGTGTGGAGGTTGGGTGAGGATTACCCCAGCCCGTCGGCCTTGGCCATGTGCAGCATCAAATCGACGACGCGGTTGGAGTAGCCCCACTCGTTGTCGTACCAGGAGACGAGCTTGAAGAAGTTGGCGTTTAGCTCGATGCCCGCGCCGGCGTCGAAGATGGAGCTACGCTCGTCGTGGATGAAGTCAGACGACACCACGGGGTCTTCGGTGTAGCCGAGGATGCCCTTGAGTGAAGTCTCGGAGGCCTTCTTCATGGCGGCACAGATGTCCTTGTAGGACGTGGCCTTTTCGGTGCGCACGGTCAGGTCGACGACGGAGACGTCTGCGGTGGGAATGCGGAACGCCATGCCGGTGAGTTTGCCCTTGAGGTCGGGCATCGCCAAGGCGACGGCCTTTGCAGCACCGGTGGACGCGGGGATGACGTTGAATCCCGCTGCCCGTCCGCCGCGGAGGTCCTTTTTACTGGGACCGTCCTGGGTGGGCTGGGTGGCGGTGACGGCGTGGACGGTGGTCATAAGACCCTCGGCGATACCGAAGGTTTCGTGGACGACCTTGGCGATCGGAGCGAGGCAGTTGGTGGTGCAACTCGCATTTGATACGACGGTGTGCTTGCCGGGATCGAACGTGTCGTGGTTGACGCCCATGACGAGTGTGGGGACCTGGTCGGCACTCTTGGTCGGCGCTGATATGACGACGCGCTTGGCGCCTGCGGCGGTGTGCTTGGCGGCGCCGTCGAAGTCGGTGAACAGCCCCGTGGACTCGACGACGTAGTCGACACCCAGTTTGGCCCAAGGGAGTTGGGCGGGATCGCGCACAGCACAGACAGGAATGGTCTTGCCGTTGACGACCAGAGCGTCGTCGGTGTGCGAGACCGAACTGTCGAACCGGCCGTGCGTGGAGTCGTACTTAACGAGATACGCCAGGTTTTCAGGTGGGAACAGGTCGTTGATGCCGACGAATTGGATGTTAGGATTATTCGCAGCGGCGCGGAATACGAGGCGGCCGATACGACCGAAACCGTTGATAGCAACCTTAATAGCCACTTGAGGACCTCCGAGAATGGGCTTGTGTAAATGCAGTTTAAGGACCGTGACGGCTCGGAGCAGGTCTGTTGAATGCCTGACGCTGAACCGAGCCCATCAAGGTAGAGGCTTCGGGGTCGGTGTCAAGCGGGCAGGCAGGTCACTGGTACACAGGTCAATGATGATGTTACGATGATGCGTGTGGTGGTGGGGTGGTATTTGCGGAATCCAGTCTTTACGGATCAGGAGCCTATTGACAATGTCCATAGAGATCACCATGCCTCGCTTGTCCGACACGATGGAAGAAGGCACGCTTATTAAATGGCATGTTAAGGAGGGAGACAAGGTCAATTCGGGTGACGTGCTAGCCGACGTGGAGACGGATAAGGCCACCATGGAGCTTCAGTCCTACGACGACGGGATCGTAGCGCAGTTGGCGTTAAGTGAAGGCGAAACCGTGCCCGTGGGACAACGCATGCTCCTGCTAGCTGAGGAAGGTGAGAGCATCGAGGACGTGGTTAAGACAGCAGGTGGCGGGACTGTTGCACCGCAGCCAGAATTGTCAAAAAAGCAGACCCCACCCGCGCCAGCACCAACAGTCTCAAGAAAAAGTCTGGTTGAAGATGCGTCTTCGGGTAGCACGACGGACATTGCGGCCAGCGGCGGGGCTGTGACAACGACAGCAGCGCCGAATCAGACAGCAGCGCCGAGTCTAGCTGATACAAAGCCAGCTTCGGTTAGCGACGATCGTGTGCGGATCAGCCCATTAGCACGAAGGATTGCAGAAGAACACGGCGTGGACCTAGCAGGTCTGCGTGGTAGCGGCCCTGACGGGCGCATCATTAAGCGGGATATCCTGGCTGCGATCGAGACGCAGCCCAATGAGGCGAGGCCCAATGAGATGGCCCCGTCAGCAGGATTCGACAAACCCGTCTCGGCGTCGGTGCCCCAGCCGCAGCCTTTCGAGCAGGCGACAGCCCAGACGACGATACCCCTTACGAACATGCGCAAGACCATCGCTCGGCGACTGGTTGAGTCCAAGACCACGATCCCGCATTTTACGGTATCGCTTATCGTGGATATGGACCCCTTGGCCCAGTTGCGTGCGCCGCTCAACAGCCAATTGAAAGATCAGGGTGTCAAGCTCAGTGTGAATGACTTTATAGTTCGAGCGTGTGCGGTATCACTGCTCGAGCACCCGGTCATTAACAGCTCGTGGTCGGACGCGGGCATCGTGCAGCACGGGGTGGTGAATGTTGGCGTGGCGATTGCGCTGCCGGAGGATAAGGGCGGCGGTCTCGTGGTCGCCACAATCCGGGATACAACGGGCAAGGGCCTGCGCCAGATCGGCGAAGAGACACGGGCGCTGGCCCAAAAGGCACGTACCCAAGGGCTGAGCCTCGAAGAGATGTCCGATGGTACGTTTACGATCTCAAATCTAGGCATGTTCGGCGTGGAGCACTTTGAGGCGATTATCAATCCCCCGCAGGCGGCGATTTTGGCGGTCGGCGCGGCTATTGAAAAACCCGTCGTACGTGGCGGACAGATTGTCGTCGGTCATGAGATGACCATCACCCTCAGCGCGGATCATCGGGTAGTCGACGGCGCAGCGGCGGCGCAGTTTCTCCAGACACTTCGCGGACACCTGGAAAACCCAGCATCGATGTTGGTCTGAGCTTGACGACGCGCTAGAAGTAGTTGCAATCCGTATTACTTGTTGCCTTTTTGACGCGCGATGTCTCTCGCCCGTTCCAAGACACCCAGCAACATCTCATGAGTCAGCCTGCCGGTAAAGGTATTTTGCTGGCTGGGGTGGTATGAGCACAGGACGGTCGGGGCGTTTTCAAACCGATGCTCAGCGGCGTGTGCAAATCGGTATTTCGAGCGGGTGGCGATCCAGTGGCGGCGCTGGAAGAGTTTTAACACGGTATCGAATCCGATCCGACCAAGACAGACGATCACGCGCAAGTCGGATAGGAGGTCGAAGGTCTGGTCTAGGAATGGAGCGCAATTCGCCAACTCCTGGGGCGAGGGTTTGTTGGCGGGCGGGGCGCAGTGTGCCGCGGCGGTGATCAGGGCGTCGGTCAGGCGCAAACCGTCGTCAGCGTGGCTGGCGGTGGGTTGGTTGGCGAACCCCGCTTCGTGCATGGCTCGATAGAGCCAATCACCCGACCGATCGCCGGTGAACATTCTGCCGGTGCGATTGGCCCCGTGTGCGGCGGGGGCGAGGCCCACAAAGAGCACCCGGGCATGGGGGGCTCCGAAGTTCGGTATCGGCTTGCCAAAATATCGCTCGTGGCGATAGCTAGCCCGTTTGCGGACCGCCACTTGAGCACAGTGGTCACGGAGGCGCGGGCATTTATCACATTTCGTAATGCGGGTGTTTAAAAGTTGCAGCGAACGGCTGCTGTGGGTGTCGTTCATGACGGTTATGAGGAATAAGGAGGCCAGGAAATACGTCTGATAATTTATTTTGTGGGGTTGTTCATTTCGCATTCATATTATGACGATGCTGACCCTAGCGTGATCGGACCGTTTGAAGGAATCGAGAATATAGCGTGCGATTTTTAATTGATAGCCTCATAGGGTTGACGCTGATCGGTATGCTCTTGAGCGTGCTGCTGATCCATCGTAAGCAACAACGGTTGCTGGTGGACAGCCTCATTGCGTTGCTGTCGGTGGCTGTCTTGGTAAGCGTGTTGTTGTATCATCGTGAGCGAAACAGATGGGCCCAAGAATACAAATCTGTCCATAACTCGCTGGCACAACTCTATGAACAGGCGACGTACCGCGGTGTTCTGGAGGTGCGTGACCAGCCGACGCCGGGCTTCCCGCGTTATGTCTCGCCTGAATGGTTTGTCGCTGATGGTCTACCGATGAACGCGACGGTCCCAGGTCGTAACCCGTGGCTAGACGTCGCGCCACCGGACGATTTTTCGGACCACCCACCAGACCCGGTAATTTCATGGGAGGGCCAGGCTGGTATCTGGTACAACCCAAACCGAGGCGTGTTCAGAGCGAGGGTGATGCCCCAGTGGTCTGAGGCCGCCACGCTGCACCTGTACAATCTGCTCAACGACACGGAACTGACGCACCTGGAAGTGTCCAACACACACGTCCGTCAACCAAAGCCGTTGATGACGACCATCCTCGTCAAAGCGGATAGAGATTTGTCTGTGCCCACCGATGCTTCGGAAGATACCCCGGGTGGCCAGGCTACCCTCATCAACGGGTCTGGGCATCGATAGCCGATAACCCCAGCAGTCTCTCCTCTCTTCTAAAAGCATGTGGCCGGTGTTTGCGGTGGTATTCGCTTATCGGTTGATGTGTCTGTTTAAAATCATACGGCCATCGTTTCCCGCACTGTTTCGCGTCATCGTTTTCTAAGAAACATGCTGCGTGGTTTGAAGATTAAGCGTCTGATTGTCAGTGCCGATGTATAGGGTGGTAGTTAATTAGGGCAAATATTTAGCGAGAGGGCACGCTCATGCCAGCAAACTCACCTTCGCAGGGTAAAGACACAGTTTCAGCTGATCAATTATCGGGCCAGCCTCTGCATAGTGAATATGCGGATGACCCAGACATGCAGGAACTGGTCGAGATGTTTGTGAGCGAGCTTCCGGAGCGGGCCAAGGCGATTGAGGATGCGGTCAAGCAAGCCGACATAGCAAACCTCACCAGACTGTCTCATCAGCTTAAAGGCGCCGCTGGGGGCTATGGGTTTACTCCTATCACGGACGCCGCAGCCGTGGTCGAGTCACTTGCCAAGGCTGAAAAAGACCTCCAGGATATGGAGATGTCGATAGCGGAGCTTCTGTCGCTGTGCCGTCGAGCCACGAGTCGGGCCAAGTAATCATCGCCTTCTAGTTTGACTTATAGCCGACTCCTCTTTTCTTCTAGGTCTAATCGCCATCTATGGCCGCCTGTTACAAGGCGGGCCTTGCTATCGAATTAGATGTACCTG
Source organism: Planctomycetota bacterium (assembly GCA_024276075.1). Classification (GTDB taxonomy): domain Bacteria; phylum Planctomycetota; class Phycisphaerae; order Phycisphaerales; family Phycisphaeraceae; genus JAJRXX01. The sequence continues at coordinate 80,756 of JAJRXX010000038.1, read as the reverse complement.
GCTAATGGGCTGTTTCTTTGCCCTGTAGCTGGGATGGTGACGGTTGACGCCGCATCGTCGCATCCGGCGGGTTGGCCGTTACAATGCCGCCCATGAGTAAGATCCATCAGCATCAATTTACCAATGGTTTATGGCTGATTGCTGAACCTGTTGAAGGGGCGCAGTCGTTGGCGATGTCATTCTTGACGCTTGGGGGTGTGGCGTGTGAGCCCTCCGATCAGCAAGGGATAGCTGGGCTGCTCTCAGAGATGGTCTGTCGGGGTGCGGGCGATCTGGACGCTAAGGCGCACTGCGACGCGTTGGATCAACTGGGTGTGCAGCGGAGTACCAGTCCTCAGACGACGCACCATCATCTCGGTGCGATCATGATTAGCGACAAGCTACCTGAGGCGTTGCCGCTGCTGGTGGATATGATCCGCAGGCCCGCGTTGGAACAGGCAGCCTTGGAGCCTACGAGGGACTTGGCGTTGCAGGCGCTCGAAGCTCTGGAAGATGAGCCACAGCAGAAGGTGTTTTACAAACTACGGCGGCGGCACCTGCGTGATCCGTTTGGTCGATCATCTCTGGGTGTGCGAGAACAGCTAGAAGCGATCGACATCAAGCAAGTGAAGGCCTATTGGCGGTCGACGTTTGTGCCCGGTGGGTCGGTATTGGCTTTTGCGGGACGATTTGATTGGCAAGTACTCAAAGACCAGATCGAGCAATTACTCGGTAATTGGCAGGGGGAATGGCCCGAACCGGTAGCCGGCGACGAGGCGGTGCGCGGCCACGAACATATCAATGCCGATTCAGCACAGGTGCACATCGGGCTCGCCTACGACGCGGTGCCCGAGCCTGACGAAGGGAGCATCCTGCAACGTGCAGCCACCGCGGTGCTCAGCGGCGGTATGAGCGGGCGGCTGTTCACACAGGTGCGAGAGAAGCGTGGGCTTTGCTACTCCGTATTCGCCAGCTACGGGGGGCACAAGCGGTACGGGGTCGTCATGGGTTATGCCGGAACCACCACGCCCCGTGCGCAGGAGACGCTCGACGTATTGGTCGAAGAATTGCGGGGAATAAGTCAGGGCGTGGACGAGGACGAATTTCACAGGGCGATCGTCGGGATGAAGTCTCGGCTCGTGATGCAGGGGGAGTCGACCAGCGCACGGGCACACGCCATCGCAGCGGATCAGTATGTGTATGGGCACCCACGCAGCCTAGATCAACTCACAGCGGAGGTCGACGCGATCACGATCGCGAGGCTAAACAAATTCGTGAAAAACAACCCGCCCGGCAAGATGACGTTTGTGACCATCGGACCGGAAAAACTGAAAGTTTGAGTCGATCCAAATTCTTGTTGTTAGATTTGGTGCGGTAGCGAGAGTAGGATTTTTTGGTTGCTGTTTACGCCGTTATTTTGCTTGTAGTCCATAAGGCATGAAGATACTGATCACAGGCGGGCCGACTCGCGAACCGATCGACGCGGTGCGCTATATCAGCAACCGATCCAGTGGCAAAATGAGTGTGGCTTTGGCGCATGCTGCGGCCCAAGTGGGGCACGAGGTAACGCTTTTATTGGGCCCGGTCGAGGCTGGTGAGGTGGGGCTGCCGGACCTAACCAAAGCCGGAGTACGGCTGGATCGGTTCGAATCGTCGTCTGACCTTGAAGGGTTGCTCAAGACGCATTGGTCCAACCACAACGTGTTGGTCATGGCGGCGGCGGTGGCGGACTACCGATCCAAAAGGGTCACGATGGGCAAGCTGACCAAGGGGCCGGGTTCGACGCTCGAATTATCTCTAGGACCCACGCCCGACCTCGTCGCGGCGATGGCGCAAGTCAAGCGTCCCGATCAGCGGGTGGTGGCGTTTGCGCTTGAGCAGGCGGCTAACCTGGAAAACCGAGCGCTAAAAAAATTGAACGAGAAAGCTGTGGACGCGATCGTCGCGAACAGCCTTGAGACGATGGGGGACGACTCGATCGAGCCGCTGTGGCTGACGGCTTCGGGTGTGCGTGAATTGCCGGGGCACATGAGCAAAACGGCGTTTGCGAGATGGTTGACCGATAAGCTCACCAGCTTGTAATCGACGGTTTTGTTGACGTGAGGCTATCGGCTTTGTTGAGCAGCGAGAATCCGTGCTTCGGCGGGCATCGTTTTTTTGCCACGGATCAGCAGCTTAATCGGGACCTCCGCAAACGGCAGCAGGTCGCGGAGGCGGTTGATCAGGAATCGTTGGTAGGAGGCGTCGAGGGCGTTGGGGTCGTTGACAAACAGGCCTATGGTCGGAGGGTGTACGCTAAGCTGGGTGGCGTAGTAGATTTTTGGCCTGCGTCCGGCGCGAGACATGGGGGCATTTTTGGCCAAAGCCTTGCGCACAGCTTGATTTAGCATCCCGGTCGAGACGCGGTGGTCGGCTTGATGGTAGAGGGTCATCGCAATTTCGACAGCCTCTCGGACCCCCTGGCTGTGCTTGGCGCTGATAAAGGCGATCGGTGCGAAATCGAACCCTTTGAGCATGTCGCCCAGGTATTTGACGTAGTCGTCCTGTTCTGTGCGATCCTGTGCGAGGTCCCATTTGTTCAGGACAATCACGCAGGGCTTATGGTGCTTGAGCACCTCCTGGGCGAGTTGCTGATCGACCTGGCTGATCGGGAGTGTGGCGTCGATCATGAGCAGAACCACGTGAGCGCGGCGGATGGACCGGAGTGTGCGGTGGTGGCTGTAAAATTCGATGTCGTCGGCGATGCTCTTGCCCTTGCGTACGCCGGCGGTGTCGATAGCGGTGAATACCTTGCCGTCGATCTCGAATCGCACGTCGACGGCGTCGCGGGTGGTGCCTGGTGTTTCGCTGACGATCACGCGGTTTTGCCCGGCTAGTGCGTTTACAAAGCTGCTCTTGCCCGCGTTGCGTTTTCCGATAACGGCTAGCAGCGGCGAGGCTTTGGACGGCTGGGGTGTGTGTGGCTCGCTAGAAAGATGGCGAAGGTTTTGTTGGATGGCCTCGATCAATACGCCTTTGTTTCGTCCGGTGGTAGCGGAGACCGTGATGGGTGTTCCGAAACCGAGTTTGGCCCCATCGTGTGCGGTTGCCTCGTGGGCGTCGGTGTCGGCTTTGTTGGCGATGAGGATGACCGGCGTGAGGATGCCGGATTCTCGCAGTAGTTTTGCGACGGCTTGGTCGAGTGGGAGGACGCCTGTCTGTGCGTCGGTGACGAAGAAGACGAGGTCCGCTTCGAGTACGGCTTGTGCGATTTGCAGCTCGACGTGATCGGTGAGGCTCTGTGCGTCTTCGATGCCGTGCCCGCCGGTATCGGTCAACTCGATTTGCCTTGAAGAGGCGCTGTCTGTCGGGGGCAGGTCAATGATGGTTGAAACGCGGTCGCGTGTGACGCCCGGCATCGCATCGACGATGCTGATGCGTCGTTTGGCGAGCAGGTTGAATAGGCTAGACTTGCCGACGTTGGGACGACCGATGATGACAACTGTGGGGATCATGATGTAGCCAATGACGTGGTGAGGGTGTGGGTTGATGGCAAAGCCGTGTGACGCTTGGCCCAGAGCGTTTGAGCTTCGGGTGGTCGGGCGTACAACGGCAGAAGCTCGTGGGGCGGTGTGAAACGGCCTTGTGCGGCCAGCGCGATTCCCAATTCCCAGAGCCTATCGCTATGCCCGACTGCGGCTTGGGGGTCTAGAAACGTTACGCCGTCGCGCAATGGGTTTGGTACCTCTGGGATGGGGTGGCCGATGATTGCCAACGGTCGGGGGGCGGCGGCGAGCAGGTCGTGTATGGTCTGGAGTATCGCAGGGCTGTGCGATACCCATTGCTTGCTGTGCCGGCGAAAGAGTTGTGCGTAGACGGTGTCGCGCTTCTGGTTCAGGTAGACGGCAAGGTGTTCGATCCGAAGGTTTGCTTGGACCGCTGAGTCTGACGAGGCGTTTTGCGCGACGACTTGTGTCGTGGGAACTGCTACGAGTTTGATATTAAGCACGCTGGCGAGGGTCTTGGCGGTGGCGATGGCGATGCGTAGGCCGGTGAACGAGCCGGGGCCGATCGAAACGAACACATGGCTGAGGCTCGACGGTGTTACGCTGTGGCGTCGTGTGAGCAGATCGATCGCGGGCATGAGATCGAGCGTGTTTCGCCGGCGTGGGTTGGGGGTGGGTGAATTCCGTACCGAGTCGGGTAGCTCGATCGTGCCCAATAATTGCTCACCCAAGCCTAGGGTGATGGACCCTGGTCGGCTGGCGGTTTCAATGGCGAGGTTGTAGAGCTTGGAGGGCATTGGGTTATTCTACCGGGCGCCAGGTGTCGGGACGAAGATTTAACGATATGGATTGAAGGCGAAAATTCGGGTTGGGGCGTAATCTGATTAACCGGGAGCCACGTTTTAGCCCCGATGGGCTTAAACATGTGGCATCGACGGGCCTGGTAGTGGTTTTAGCCTTTGGAGTGTTCATGTTAGCATCATCTTGTGCATGTCGCTCTGGTTGCCAATACGGCTTGGTTGGATGAAGAATTGACGACGTTTCGGTACATGGTCATCGGCATGATCGATGAACAGGTACGTGTGACGCAGGTCGTTCCCGAAGGTCTCGCTGACGAGGTAGCGAGTGGTTTCTGCACACGGGTGACGTGGCAGGACTCGTCTTGGTCGGTGATGCGTCGGCGGCGGCTGTCCCGTTTGGCGGATCGACTGGGTAAATTAGAGGTTGACCTGATCCATGCGCTAGACGGCCGAGTGTGGTCGGGCTCGGTTGGGTTGGCTGGGCGGTTGGGTGTCCCCCTTGTGATGAGTGCATCGTCGGTGATGGATATACCCGAATCAAGACGGCTGGGGCGTGCTGATCGACTCGAACATGCGGCCTATGTGGCCACCACGGAGCCCTTGGCGGCGGCGATGCGACAGAAGCTCGATGACGACGCGCGTGTGGAGGTCATCTTGCCGGGTGTGCACGTGCCTGACGAGCCTCGATCGGGCAATGAAGAGGATGGCACCCTGTGTGCTGTGGTAACGGGCAGCGGGGGGTACGACGGTGCCTACGACGCGCTGATGGTGGCGATCCGATCGATCATTGATAAATACCCGCAATCGCAGTTTTTTTTTGACGGGCAAGGGGATGAGCAGCATCTCTTGTGGCAGAACGCTAGGCGTCATGGGTTGCTGGCGAATATGAGTCTGGTGCCGCGGCGGCTTGGTCACCGGGAATTGTTGTTGAAAGCGGATGTGTTGCTCCAGCCGCAGGCGCTTGAGCGATCACGATCGCTGACACTGGCGGCCATGGCTCGGGGTGTGCCGGTGATCGCGTTGAGTGATCCCTGGCTGGACTATCTGATCGACGGCCAGACGGCGTGGGTGGTTGAGCGTCCCGACCCGAAGCTGTGGTTTGACTTAATTACACGACTGATCGAAGAGCCTGCTGATATCCGAGTGCTGACGGAAAGTGCCAGGCAATGGATGCGTCAGCGGCATTTGGCAGCGCAGCAGATGGGACACCTGCTTGCGTTATATAGAGAGGTCTCGGGTGAATCGATAAAATTCCCCGGCATGGAGGCACAGGCTTGAAATGTGGGTAGCCAAGACAATCGAAGAAGCACGGCGACATCGGCAGCAGGTGTCGGGTCGCGTCGCGCTTGTGCCGACGATGGGCGCATTGCACAAAGGCCACGCCAAGCTGATCGAGGCAGCGAAAATCACCGGGTGCGAGGTCGTGGTGAGTATCTTCGTAAACCCGACGCAATTTGCACCCGGCGAGGATTACGACCGGTATCCACGACGACTAGATGAGGATTTGGCGTTGTGCAGGCAGGGGGGCGTGGTGGGTGTGTTCTGTCCGACGATGCAGCAGATGTACCCGCCGGGTCAACCGGGGTGTGAACTGGAGGTCGGGTTGCTGTCGAATCAATTAGAAGGTGAGCACCGTCCGGGACACTTTGCGGGTGTCTGCCGAGTAGTGGCGAAATTGCTGAACATTATTGAGCCTGACATCGCGTGTTTCGGTCAGAAAGACTATCAACAGCTCAAGGTGGTCCAGGCGATGGTGGAAGACTTGGCGATGTCGGTGCGAATTATGGGTTGTCAAACCGTGCGGGAGGAGGACGGCTTGGCGTGTTCGAGCCGAAATGTTCGGCTGGGACTGCAGGCCCGTCGGCACGCGGTCGGTCTGTACAGGGCTTTGATGGAGGCGAAGATGCTCGTCGAACAAGACGGTGAGTCGGACCCGGGCGTGGTCGAGGCGGCGATGGTCCAGGCGATGTGTGTGTATCAGATCGAGACGGATTACGCGGTGATACGCCACCCGCACTCGCTGGCGCCGCTGGACTGCATTGAGCCACGTCTGACGGGTGGTGTCGTGGCGTTGGTGGCTGGTGTGATCGACGGCGTTCGATTGATTGACAACATGCTGTTGGGTCAATCAGCGGTCGAGGCGTAGTGCTTGTACGCATCAATGTACAAGCACAGCAGGACAATATTTATTGATTGGCATTATTGTGGTTGTCCTGTGGTACTGCGGTTTGGTTTGAGGTTTGGGTCGGGTGGTGGGGTTGTCGTGGGGTCGTTAAGTGGCTTTCGCGTGACGTTAATAGGGATGTGTAGGTCATGGTGTATGCCGGTGGTCGTGGTGTACGGGGCGACCCGCGAGTCGATGCGCATATCGATCCTCGCGTTGATCCGAGCGGGGTTTGGCGGTGGCGCGGGGGTAGGGGTCTGAAGCTGTAGGGGAGCGATGATAAAAGTCGTATTGGGCGGGACCAGCTCGACGAATTGGCCGTCGCGCAAGGGCGGGACGTTGAGCTGTGGGTTCGAAGTGCCTAAACCGATCAGGTATTGAGGGCGGTCGATGCGTGCCTGAAAGCCTTGCCCGATGCGGTAGTACACGGGGCCCTGCGGTGCGGCTGAGGCTGACGGATTGGTCGACGTCTGATTGAGTTGGAACAGCGATGTGTGTTGCCCGTTGATGCGCAGACCCATTTCAATACGACGCAGACTCGTCGACAGTGGGTCGAGGTCGGCGACGGCTTGATCCACGGGCAGCAACGTCTCGGACGGCTGCGCAAAAGCAGAACTAACGATCAACGCGGCTAGTGCCAAGCCATATCGCATCGAAATCATTCTAGAGCAACTGGCGTCATTAATCTCCATTCGCCGGGTGGCACGGCTTGCTTGCAAGTCGTGAGATACAAATGTGTATAACACCCACGACCCAACAGTATGGAGAACATTATTGCCAGTTGCTTTAGCAGCCTATAGATGGAATGAGCGGTATCGCGTGGGATACGTGTTTACCGTCTGCCCAGACAGGGCTATGCTTTGATCGATGTCGGAATCACGCCATATGGATAGTATCGAGGTGTTTGAGCAGATCGCCGAACGCTGCGCCCAGCTACGCGAGCAGATCGGTCGGGTTATCGTGGGGCAGGCGTCGGTTGTTGACACGCTCTTGGCGGCGGTGTTGTGCCAGGGCAACGCGCTGATCGTAGGTGTACCGGGCCTAGCCAAGACGCTATTGGTCAGAACACTGGCATCGTCGCTGGGGCTGAGCTTTCGTCGTATCCAGTTTACACCGGACATGATGCCGACCGACATCCTGGGCACCGAATTGATCCAGGACGATCCAGCAACGGGTCAGCGGGCGTTGCGGTTTGCGCCCGGGCCGATCTTTGCGCAATTGATCCTCGCTGACGAGATCAACCGCACACCACCCAAGACACAGGCCGCCCTGCTGGAGGCGATGGCGGAGCGACAGGTCACGGTGGCGGGGAAGACAATGAAGCTCGACGAGCCGTTTGTTGTCGTCGCGACGCAGAACCCGATCGAGCAGGAGGGCACGTATGCGTTGCCCGAAGCACAACTCGACCGGTTCATGTTCAGCTTGTGGATGGATTACCCCAATCGAGAGCAAGAGAGCCAGATCATTGCCCAGACGCCTGGTGTTCAGGCCCAGGTCGAGCGGGGTGTTTTTGATCGGGATACGCTGCTAGCAAGCAGCGGTGTCATCGAGCAGATGCCAGCCAGCGCTCACGTGGTCGAGTACGCGGTGTCGTTGATCCGTGCCACGCGGCCCAATGAGCCCGGTGCGTCGCAGTTTGTTGGGCAATATGTGCAGTGGGGCGCCAGTCCCAGGGCGGGTCAGTATCTGATCCTGGGTGCTAAGGCGCTGGCTGCAATGGAAGGCGAAGCATCACCAGGGTGCGACCACATCCGGCAGATTGCGGCGGCGGTGTTGCGACACCGGCTCGTAATGAACTACACCGCAGCGGGTGACGGCGTGACGTCAAGCGACATCGTTACCAAGCTGCTCGAGTCCGTGCGCGAGCCCAGCTACGAGTAGTCGTAAAGAGATTGCGTTTAATACTACGGTTTAGAGGAACTGGTCGAGCCTGTACCCGGGGGGTATTCGGGTGCGGGGCGGTAGCTGACATCGATCCGGACGGGTGTGCCCGGCAATTTGAGCGTGTCGGAATCGACCGTATTATTCCATCCGGTGGTCTTGTATAGCTTCCAACGCATGACGGTAGCTGGCATGCCTTTTTGCATCTTGATTAGTTCCATCAGCGATCCTTCACCCTTTCGGTCAAGGTCCATCTTGAGGCTTTGGCCGACGGGGATATCCTTGGTCCACAGCGATTCTTGGGCCATCGGGTCATACAGTGTGATTGTAGTGGGCTTGTCGATGGTGCTGTGGTAGTAGTACGTGTCTGTGCTGCACGCGGTCATGAGCGGGGCGACCATTAGCAGCACCAGCATGGGTGCAAAGCGGAGTGTCATAATGTGTGGCATAGGATGAGGCCTTTTCTTGGTCTAAAATTGGATACCTGATTATAGGCGATCTGAGTTTATACGCATCCGCGTATATTTTTGACCGCGTCGTATAAACATAACTAGTTGCAACATCTTATCCCGCGTACAAGGACAGTAGGACAATATTTAGGATGATTGCTATAGAGTATCTGTTCTATCGTGTGGGAGCCAGAGATAGTGGAACATCGCAGGACAGATTCCGATGAGCCGGTGGTTGACCGTCGCCAATTCTTTGAAGGGTTGTTGCTTCGTGGGCTTGATCGTCTCGAAGACTTCGGCCGGGCCATTAGCGAGCAGGTGTTGGCAGGGCAGGGTGGTCGGGACGATTTGGCCGATGGGAATGGTCGATTTCTCAGGCCGCCCGGTGCGTTGGCGTCAACGGCGTTTGCCGAGACCTGTAGCCGCTGTGGCGATTGTGTCCGTGCTTGCCCCGCGCAGTGCATCGTGATTGATCCATCAGTGGCGGGGGGGCTGCCTCACATTGTGGCGCGGCAGTCGCCTTGTGTCGTGTGCGACGATCTGAGTTGCATGAAGGTGTGTCCGACGGGGGCATTGCAATTCGTTGAGCAGGCGGCGCAAATCAACATGGGCCAAGCTCGGGTCGACCACGACAGGTGCTTGCGGCGACCGATTTATGACGACGCGATCGACAGCGGCGAAGACGCCCAGGATGCTTGCCGTGTGTGTGTTGTTGAGTGCCCGATGGGTGAGTCGGCGATCGGTTTTGACACAGCGGGCCGGGTCGAGGTGCGGTCTGGATGTGTCGGCTGCGGTGTGTGCGAGCGGGTGTGCCCGACCGGGCCAGCGAGCGTGATTGTCGTGCCGTCTACGGGTGAGCAGGCTTAGGATGCCACGGGTGTCATCACCCGTGGCTAAGTGGGTGTCGGGTAGAGCGGTGAAGTGTGTTGCGATTTTAAAGGCCCGCTCCCCGACGTAGAGCGGCTCGTCGCGGTAACACTCGGATTCAAACTGGCCCACGACAAACAAGCAGACGCCTTAACCGCAGAGGTCTTGGGAAGTGTTGGGTTCGTCGTGCGGGGTTGGTTGTAGGAGTTCCCAGACCAAGTCGTCTCCGATGCAATTGATATGTGCAGCGAAGAAGCCGTGTCGGTATTTCCAGAACAGGGGCCAAATGATCTGCCGGTCGGTCTCGGGGATGGGTAATTGTGCGATCTCGTCGCGGCGGTGCCACTCGAGTCGACCCTCGCAGAAAGTCGTCGGGTCTACTTGAACGGGGCGAGTGACCTCGTACAGGAACATGAGCCAGTGGGTCCCCTGGTAGGCGGTCTCTGAGACGATCCCCGCTAACCTCAGGTCGTGAAGGCTAACGTCTATATTGGCTTCTTCGCGGATTTCCCGGGCAGCGCAGGCACCGGGGCTTTCGCCTGATTCCTGATCGAGCTTGCCCCCGATCGGAGAGTAGAGGTCCGCATTGGGCGGACGGCGTCGGTGGAGCATCAGCAACCGTTGATCGGCATCGAACAAATAACACAGGACGGCGATCGTATAAGGTATCGGGCCGATCATGGCCCCAGATGATAGCCAATATACGCAATGTTGCGATCGAAAACAGCGTGCGAAAAATTAGAGTGAACTGCTATTGAGTAAGACGGACTACTCTTCCGCAGGTGATGTGGCCTGCGGGCTTGAGGTGAACGCGGGTGAGTCGGCTGACTCGGTCCAATCTTCGCAACTAGGTAGACTCAACTGCATATCGCAGGTCTTTCGATAGCCCAGCTTGCGGATGACTTCGAGGACTTCGGTCCATGTGGGGTAGGGTTGGTTGTTGACCCGTTTGTAGGCATCAATGGCCATCACGAACAGGAACTGCTCGCTGGTCATCTCCCCTTCCTCTGCGGCTTTCATGAAGTCGCTTCGGCGTCGGCCCGGGCCTCGTCGGCGTTCGAGACCGGTGCCGCCGGTGTTGCGACGTTCGACGACGGTGTTGCGGCGAGCGTTTTTCCTGCGGTCTTTTTCTGGGGGCCGCTGATCGGTCATGGGCGTCTCACGGGTTAGCTGGTGAACCCGGGGTGCCGATGCTGCGGCGTGACCGGGTGCTAGTCGTCATCCTCGTCGTCGAAGTCGTCATCGTCGTCGAGTTCTGGATCGTCGTCGAAGTAGTCATCGTCTTCGTCGTCATCGTCCATGTCATCATCGTCAAAAAATTCGTCGTCCTCCAGGTCGTCACGGTCATCGGTGGCCACTTCGTGTATGGGGGTATGGTCTGGGGGCCACCAAGACCCACTGGACATTGCAATTGGAATAATCGCTTTTTCCATTAAGTCTGTCATGATTGATTCCTCCGGTTCTAGTTGCTGATATTGCCGAACGTTTTGGAAGGTCTGCGGAAGTCGATTGGCCCGGGTATAACTGGCGGTTACACTATCCGTATAGGTTAATTTGTCAATCCGTGTAACGTATCGGTAAAAATTTTTTTTAAGCGTCAAAAAATTGTTGCAGGGGGGATACTTGGAAGGCAGCTGAAGGAGCCCATGTTTTGGCTGGATCATCGCGCGGGGATAGCCTGAGTAAGCATGCTGTGGCTGGGGTGTTGGCGTGGTTGCTCCCGGGGATGGGGCATTTTGTTTTAGGCGAACGGCGACGTGGCGGGATTCTGTTCGTGAGCATAGGTGTGCTATGGCTAGCGGGTCTGCTGATCGGCGGGGTGGGTGTGTGTGATCGTCAGGAACGGCCCTTCTGGTATTTGGGGCAAATGCTCGTGGCGCCGACGTGGGCGGTGAACAGCTATAACCAGCGTCTCAAGCAAAGACCCAGCTACCCGCCGCTGCCAGGGCGGCCTCATGACTACGAGCCGAGTTTTGGTCATGTCAATGAACAAGGGGTGCTCTACACGGCGCTGGCGGGGTTATTGAACTTATTGGCGATGATAGACGTGATTTTCTACGATCCCCAAGGTCGTCAGTCTGTTCGTGAGGCAGACGCGATCGGTACGGACCCAGACGCTGCGGGGGCCTAGGGGCGATCGTTTGTTTTGACGCATGGCTGGGAGTGTTTGAGATGATGTTGGCTTTTCGTCTATTCCACGAGCCGTTGCCTCTAGAGCGGCATTGGTTGCTATTGGTGGTGCCACTGGTTGTTGTGATAGCGGTGGTTTACAAGACGATCAAGATCGACGATCTGTCGCAACTGCCGCGGCAGTCGGCGTGGCTGTCGGTGCAGATATTATTTTTTCTAGTGCTCGCCGAGGCGACGCTCTGGCTGGTTACTGAATACATCTAGCGTTTTCCGTGTTGATTGTTCGATCCCTCCAATTAGGTGTCGAAGGATCACAGCGATCGGTGAGGTGATAAGACTGTCCAATTAAATGATGGAACTCAAAGAAATTTTGGATTGGCTGGTAAGCGGCAATTCCCTGAGCGTCGAACAGGCGGTCGATGCGTTTGAGCAGATCATGAGCGGTGAAGTGACGCCGTCTCAGATCGGCGCTATGTTGGCGCTGATCCAGCAGCGGGGGCCGACCGACGAGGAGTTGCTCGGGGCTGCGCGGCTGATGCGAAGCCAGTGTTGGCGGGTGAACGTGCCCGAGGGCTTGATTGTCATCGATACCTGCGGGACGGGTGGCGACCACACGCAGACATTTAATATCTCTACGGCTGCGGCGATCGTGGCCGCGGGTGCTGGGCGGGAGCACGGGATCGCCATTGCCAAGCACGGCAACCGTGCGGTGACGAGTAAGTCCGGCAGCTCCGACGCGCTGGCGGCTCTGGGTGTAAAAGTAAAGGTAGCGGGCAGCACGCTCACCCAATGCCTTGAGCACGCGGGGTTGTGCTTTTGCTTTGCCCCGGCACACCACCCAGCGATGAAACACGTGGCGCAGGTGCGTCAGGAGTTGGGTTTTCGAACGTTGTTTAACCTGGTGGGGCCCTTGACCAATCCAGCAGGTGCCCAGAGGCAAGTAGTCGGCGTTTTTTCGCCGGACCTGACCGAGCAGCTTGTGCGTGTCCTGCAAGGGTTGGAAGCAAAACACGTCATGGTGGTGCACGGTCGGCTCTATGAACAGATGGGGGGAGGCGGGGCTGGCGGCTTGGATGAATTGACCACAAGCGGGGTCAACCGGATCAGCCAACTGCGGGACGGTCAAATCCAAACTTATGAAGTCGATCCCGCTGAACTGGGCTTGGCGATCGGCCACCCGGCGGCGCTTCGAGCACACAACCCTGAATCGAGTGCAGGCATTATCCGAACGGTGCTGGAGGGTGAGCACGGCCCGGCTCGGGATATCGTATGCCTCAATGCAGCGGCGGCGCTGGTTGTGGCTGACGTGGTCGAAGACCTCGCCGACGGGCTGAAACTTGCCGCCGAGGCGATCGACTCGAAAGCAGCAGCCAAGGTTTTGGCGCAATTGGTGCGGTACACACAAGCGGACCCGACGCCGATACCCTGATGGCAGACAATTCGCCTGCGGGATGACCATTAATTTGTCGGGCCGCAATGATGCTGAAATTGGGTACGGGTAGACGAAGCAGGCTATTTCGTGCGTGCTAGGCTAGAATCCGTATAGATGATTCAAGCGGAACAGACTCAGCGACCGGTTTGGACGACCAGGCGGCTACTGGCGTGGACGACAGACCACTTGGCAAAGAAGGGCGTCGAGCACGCGAGGCTGGCGGCGGAGATGCTCTTGTCGCATGTGTTGGGTGTGGTGCGGCTTAAGCTCTACATGGACCCGGACAGGCCCGCGAGTGATCTGGAGCGGTCTGCGTTTCGCGATTTGGTCGAGCGGGCGGCGAATCACGAGCCGGTGGATTATTTGGTTGGCTGTACGCCGTTTTTTTCGATGATGCTCAAAGTGACGCCGGACGTGCTTGTCCCCAGACCCAGCACGGAGGCGCTGGTCGAACACGTCGTTCAACACGCCAGACGCACGCCGGGGTTTAACTCACCGCTGATAGCGGACATCGGCACGGGGTCGGGAGCGATCGCCATCGCGGTTGCGAAGCATATACCCCATTGCACAGTCATCGCCACGGACGTCAGCCCCGAAGCGTTGGAGATAGCTAGTGAAAACGCGCACGACCACGGTGTGGCGGATCGGATATCGTTTCGAGAAGGCAGCTTGCTCGAACCGCTAGCGGGTGAACGCGTGGCGTACTTCGTTAGCAACCCGCCGTACATCAGCGACGAGCGGTGGCAGAAGCTATCTCGGAATGTAAAAGACTTCGAGCCGGGGGGTGCTCTGCGTGGGGGAGCGGACGGGCTCAAATTCTTAAGAGTTTTGATCGATCAGGCCCATGAGTATTTAGATAGACCGGGTCAGCTTGTGTTGGAGATCGACGACACACAAAAAGAACAGGTGTTGGCGCTAGCCGAGGCGGCAGCAGGGTTGAGCCATGGTCACACACTCGCCGACCATGAAGGTCTGCCTCGCGTGCTCGTAGCCAACTCACAATGACACCGACCCGGTGGCGTGGTTTTGCGCTACTTGGCGTTATGAGGAGAAGTACCCATAACAGGTGGCTACCTCATGACCCACTTTTCGCCTTCCGACACGACGGGTTGCTGCTGGATATCTTTGATCGTACCCGGCAGGCTGTAGTCGATCATGAGAGTTTTACGCAGGACAACGCGTTTTTGTGTGACGGGGTGGTGTATGGCTTGCGTTTCACCGCTGATGCCCGAGAAGAAAATCGTGATGTGGTCGACGTCGTCATTAAACTGAGGCCAGATCGCGACGCCTTCTTTGGCATGGTCCGGACCTTGGAGGATTTTGCCGATGATCTCGGCGGGATTCTCGAGCAGGGGGTTTTCGATACGGTTTTTAATGGCGTCGAACGCGGATGCGGGCACGCCACGGTCAGCGGGTGTAAGGGTGCCGGTGTCGGTGTAGATCGTGATCTCGGGGATAAAAAGTCTTTCCTCGCCGGTGTTGTTGGTTATTTTGTAGGTCATGTACCAAAACCACCGGACGCTGCCGCCGAGGCCGGTCACGGCGATGGGTCTGGGCGGATCGTAAGACAGGTTAAACAGCCACGCTTTAGAAACAATCGACGGCTCGGGGAACGCGGCGAGTCTGGGTGGACTCAATAGCATCATCGCGGCAAAAATTAAAAAGGTCGTCGTTAGCGTTGTGGTTTTATTTGCCATGTCGATTCAGCAAGCATGCTGCCCGTGAACAGGCGAGACCCGAGACGATTGCATCGGGTTTTGATTGTATGATCTTCGCGTATCAGGTCAATTAACCCGAGGCGTGCCATGACCGAACCGCACCGTTTTGCAGACAACCCCGATAGGAGCGACGGCCAATCCGCAGCTACGTTTCGTCAGGTAAACGCCCAAGGCAGACGCGAGGCACTGATGACACTGCTGTGCGGCGAGGATCATGCTACGCCCCAGGTGGTCAATAGCTTCCAGCATTTTGCTGAGCAGGAACGGCTGTCATTGGATCATTTGTGGGCGGCTTATGAAGACGATCGGCCGGTGGCATCGCTGCTGATCGTCCCGGGTGCCGGTCGGACGGCGATATTATTTCTCTCACCGATTCAGGATCGGCGTCATGTTGATGTCATGGCAAAGCTTGCGCACCGGGCTTGTGCGGCACAGGACCCGGAGCATATTCGACTTATCCAGGTGCTTCTCGATCCCGAACAGAGGCTAGCAGCCGAAGCGCTGGGAGCGGGGGGATTTACGGAAATCGCGTGGCTCCAATACATGGAGCGTGCGACAGACGATGGTGCCCCCAAACAGGGGTTGCTGGGTGACGCCGGTGAGTTTGTAACCTGGAACGAAGACCTCCGCGCGTTGTTTTCGCAGGCGATCCTCGCCAGCTACGAGGATACGCTCGACTGCCCGGCTCTGCTTGGTCTGCGTGATATCGACGACATCATCGCCAGCCACATGTCCGCTGGCTGTTTTATGCCCGACTTGTGGCACGTGCTGGTGGCAGACGGCAAGCCGATCTCGGTGCTGCTGCTAAACAAGGTGCCGCATCGTCAGGCGGTCGAACTGGTTTACCTTGGTGTGAGCCCCGAGTGGCGCGGGCGTGGGATAGGCAAGAAATTAGTTGAGTTTGCACTGGCACGCGCACGCGAACACAGTGCATTGAAAATTATTTTGGCGGTCGACGAGTCGAACAGTCCAGCCAATAGCTTATATGAAGCGTTGGGCTTCGTGGCGCACGCACGCAAATTGGCGATGATCTTCACGCCTGCGTGACGTGTTGTTTAATCAGCAAATTTCTTTTCCACACTTTGTCCTCCCGCCTGCGCATGACGGTGTAAAAAAAACTTTCCACTGCAACTGCTTGAAGATGCTGATCATGAATCTTTTGACAACACAATTGCATGGTTTGCCTATTGAACGGTTATCCGTCTCGGCTTATCTTCTCTATCGCGGCAACGGACTGCTGCCCCGATCAGGTTCGGCGTGACACTTAAATAACAAGCATCACGTTGTGCGTAGCGGGCGGGTCCTCGGACGGACAAATAGGGCGCCAGGTCGTGTGCCATGGCGCGTGTCAAGACGAACGCCTAATTTGTTCTGCGGCTCCGGGCTGCGTTAATCAATTTCAGAGTAACCCCATGGTGAATACGGCTGTAGCCGAGAAGTCTGTTTGTACGCGCATCGCCGATCGTCTTTCGGATTCCATTGGAACCAGACGATACAGCATGTGGTTCGACCGCTCCGTCAGGCTCCACTACAACGATCAGCACGATCAACTGGAAGTGGCGGTCCCGAATCAATTTGTGGCTGATTGGGTGGGTAAGAATTTTAAAGACGCATTGCACGATGCGGCCCTTGCTGAATTGGGCAAGTCGGTAGGGCTTCGGCTGCGGGTCGAGGCTGACCTGTTTGGCTCGGGAGATGCCGATCACAGCGATCGACCAAAGCACGCTGCCATCCGTGTAACCCCGGAGAAGAGACCAACGACTCTGGGCAGAGAGGTGCCGTCACCTTTGCGACACCGACTCGATGATTTTGTGGTGGGGCCTAGCAATGAACTGGCGTTCTCAGCGGCAAATCGATTGGTACTTGACGAAGAAGCAGCGGTGAACCCGTTATTCATCCACGGCGGGTGCGGGCTAGGTAAGACGCACTTGCTGCAGGGCATCTGCCAGCGGATGTTGGCTGTGAATCCCAAGACCCGTGTGCTGTATACGACCGGCGAGCATTTCACCAATGAGTTCTTGGCGGCCATGCGGGCAAATAAGATCGATCGATTCAGGAAAAAAATTCGGAGATTAGACCTATTGGCGGTGGATGATGTTCATTTCTTGGCGAACAAGCAGGCGACACAACAGGAATTTCTCCACAGCTTCGACGCGATTGAACTCGGGGGTGCACGGTTGGTATTAGCCAGTGACAGTCACCCGAGTATCATCAAGCAGTTTAGCGAGGCACTGGTCAGTCGTTGCGTGCGTGGGATGGTCGTACAGGTTCATCAGCCCAATAAAGACATGCGAGAGCAGATTATCCGCAAGCTATCCGCTCGACGCAGGCTATCGCTCCAAGATAACGCTGCCCAATTGCTAGCAGGGCGGTGTTCGGGATCAGTCAGGGACATTGAAGGCATGATGACCCGGCTGCATGCTTTGGCAATGTTGAGCACGAAACAGGATTCGCAGCGTGGTGATCAAACCGATGGTCGGAGGGGAGACAATTCGGCGCAGGTGGGTCACGCGCTGATCGAGAAGCTGTTTCAAACCGATTACGGGCGTCATCGCAAAGAAGCTGTTCGATGGGAAACCATATTGAATACGGTGGCCCAACAATTGTGCATCGACCGTAAACAGGTTTTAGGCAGCACCCGCCATCAGAGAGCGGTGTTTGCCAGGTCGCTGGCGGTATATCTTGGCCGGCAGATGACCATGATGAGTTATCCTGAAATCGCCACAGCGATGGGGCGTCGGACCCATTCGACGATGGTGACTGCGTGTCAGCGGGTCGAAAAACAGGTGGCGGAAAATCGTAGCGTTCTTGTGCCTGCGGATTCGCAGCCGGTACCGATCGTCGAGCTTATCGAGCGGCTCAAGCACGCGATTTATCGCGCATAGAGTACCTTGCATAAATAATCGCCATGTCAGTTCTGGAGTAGGGCAGGTCATTGACCTGCCTTCTTCTTGGGGAGATGGAGAATAATTACGCCAGTTGCTCTAGTCACCACATTTCTGATCGCGGCGATCTTCCAATACATAAAGAGATGGCAAAACAGCTTCCCTCGGTGGAGGAAAGGCCGTTTGACACGTAGGTGAAACTCAGTATCATCTGCGCGGCAAATGGGGTGATTGAGACTCGAAATCAATTGAGGTCTTTTAATGGAAGGTGGTCGGTGATGAGATGTGGGAAATGGGCATTGCTTGCAAGCAGAGGGGTGGCAGAAAGATTTAGGTGGACTGCTAGAGCCACTGCGTGTTCCGTAAAGCGGTACGGCGTAATCCTGGTACTGGTCTTGGCGGCGGGTTTGTGTGTTTCGGCGAACGCAAGTGACAGGAAGTTTACCTATGTCTATGAAGCGACGACGGCTCCAAAGGGTACGTTCGAGTTTGAGCAGTGGGTAACGTGGAAGACCAGCAAAAAAAACGACTCGGACTTCGATAGGCTAGACTTTCGTCACGAACTGGAGTGGGGGATCACGGATCGGTTTCAGGTAGCCTTGTATCTCGCGGATTGGCGGTATCAAGACGGCGAGTCGGTCAGCAATGATCGGGTGCAGTACCGCAGTACATCGGTGGAATTAAAATACAACCTGACCAATCCGATAACGGACCCGATTGGTATGGCCCTGTACGGGGAGATCAAAGGGGGTGATCAGCTATTCGAGCTGGAGGGCAAGATCATTTTACAGAAAGACATTGGCCCTTGGACGCTGGCTTACAACGCCACAATCGAGGCTGAATGGGAAGAAGATGATTTTAGCAAGGATAAGGGTAAATTTGAGCAGACGGCGGGGATCAGCTATCAGTTTTCACCAAAGTTCTTGATGGGGGTCGAATTTCTCCACGAGGTCGAGTTTGATGACTGGGACAAGACGGGTGATAGTGTGGTCTACCTGGGTCCGAATGTCTCGTATCGCAGCAAGAAGTGGTGGGTGACTCTGACGCCACTGTTTCAGGTGACGGGTGTCGATTCGGAGGCTGACTTCCAGACGCGAATGATCTTTGGCATGCACTTTTGATCTGTCGGTGTAGGGTTGGGCCGGTGGACGGGTATGGTGTTTCTTTTGTCTAGGGTGATTGACGGATGAGCCATTGGGTTGTAAATGTGGCAGGGTGCAAACGTCGACGGCGCAGATTATGCATCGGCTTGAGTGTGGTATGGGTGTCGGTGGCGTTTGTCGGGTGTTTGTCGTTGGAACGGATGGCCCCGCCTGTGGACGAGGGGCTGATCGCGGTGGGGGGGCAGCAGGGCTTTGATTCTCAGGTACTCGTCCGAGGGCGAGACGTCTACCTCAACCAATGTATCGCTTGTCACAGCGTCGAGCCGATCGATCGGTATTCCATTGAGCAATGGCGTGAAACCCTCCCCGACATGGCTCAGGAGGCCAAGCTCGATCGTTTGCAAACCGATGACCTATTGGCTTACCTGATGACGTCGCACCACTTTTTGCGTACGGCATCTACGGACTGATCTGCTTTTAACAGTTAAAGATCCCGTCTTGGCGGCATCACGTCATAACCAGCGATGACTTTCACGATGTGCGTCCAGCTAGCCTTTTGACCCACCATTTACGGTTGTCTGTTTGCATCGGCTGGCGTTGTCAGGTCAACTCTCCACCTGGAGTGCGCGCTGTGGTAACCGATACACCCATTCATCTTGTTCACGTGACGCCGACGATCTCACGCCTCGGCGGCGGTGTGGCGGCGTACTTGCGGTCATTTGTGCAACAGTGCCCCAAAGACGACGTGCAAGCAACGATCGCGGCGCTTTGTGATCGGTACGTGCAGAAAGACGCTGCGGATATTCAAGAGGCAAAGGTTTTTACGGGTCGATACATCGGCCCGCGATGGTTGGGGTACAGCCCGGTGTTGCGACGATTCCTCAATCAACGGATCGGTGAAGCCGACATCGTTCATTCGCATGGCTTGCGGATGCTCCCGAGCTACGAGGCCAGGCGCTTGGCGGTGCGTCGGGGTGTGCCTTTGGTCATATCGCCACACGGGCAACTCGACCCGTGGATACTCGGGTACGGTAAGTTACGCAAAAAAATTATCGGCTTGCTATACGAGAACCGAAATCTGCAAAATGCAGCCTGTATTCACGTGACGTCGAACCAGGAGGCGAGGCATGTGCGTGCTTATGGCTTGAGGAACCCTATTGCGGTCGTGCCGATCGGCTTGGATGCGGCAGAGTATCCCGTGGATCGAGATGACGGCTCGGTGATCGAGCGTTGGCCGCAGTTGAAGGGCAAGAAACGGCTGCTGTTCTTGTCGATGATCTATCGTAAGAAAGGTCTATGCCGACTGGCACAAGCGTGGGGCAGGTTGTGGCGTCGGTACCCGGATTGGCAGTTGGTCATTGCCGGTCAGGAATTGGACGACGACCGTGCGAGGGCTCAACAAATCATCACGTCGACGGGCGCGGGAGGGTGTACGACATTTGTCGGCCCGGTTGTGGGAGAGTTGAAGAAGCAACTGCTCGGTGCGTCGGACCTATACGTGTTGCCTACGGAGGGTGAGAACTTCGGCATCACGATTGCTGAGGCGATGGCGTGTGGATTGCCGGCGATTGTTTCGAATACGACGCCTTGGGGCGCGTTGGCACGCGACGGCTGCGGCTGGTGGATTGACGTGGGCGTCGAGCCGTTGTGTACGGCGATGCAGCAGGCGATGGGGCTGTCGGATGCCCAGCGTCAGGAGATGGGGCGACGGGGGCGGCGGGTCATTGAGGAAAACTACGCATGGCCCGTGATCGTGCGGCAGATGATCGAGATGTACCGCTGGTTGCTTGGTCGATCAGATAAACCCGGATTTGTGTACCTGCCCGACGAGCAGATCAATGATTAAATACGGCCAAACCAAAACCGATTGGCATTGGGTGTTGGCGTGTGGAGCGGTGGTGTGGTGCGTGATGCTAGCGGTGTGGTGGTGCGGCCAGCCGAAACGGTTAATTGCGGATGATAAAGCGCCGGGCCTAAGTCCTGCACGGGAAGTTGGCGCGAAGGGCAAATCTCGTCAGCGGGGCGAAAGCCTTAACTACCGGTTTATTCAGGGGCGAGGGGTGCCTGTGGGACACGTTGAGGGGCAGCCCGGTGACTACCTGCCTAATACCAACGACGGGGTCTTCGCGGGTGTGAAGATGACCCCTCGCAGCGGCCCCAGCAAGGTCAATAGCCACTCGCAGATGACGTCCAAGATCATCTTTGGGCGTACGGGTTTGGCAGCGGGGATCGGTGACGTCTATTTCTATAGCAGCGGCTACTGGATGGGGAATGGGGCCCTGCGTGTGGGCAGCGGCGAGCCGCCCATCAGCGACGGTCGGCGGGTGTTTACTCATAGCTGGATCGGTAGCGCCATGCCCGTGGCAGCGAACGTACTGCGGCGGATCGACTACCTCGTCGACACCGAAGACGTGCAGATGGTGGTGGGCCTGAACAATGGAGCGAAGTCGTCGGTGCCGTTTTTGCTGGGTAGCGCGTACAACGTGATCGCGGTGGGCACGGCCAGCGGCAACAGCAGCGGCGGGTACACGGTGTACGAAGGGAAAGGGCGGTGTAAGCCGGACGTGGTGGCCAGGCGTAACACCACCAGTGCTGCGACACCGGCGGTGGCAGCGACAGTGGCGAGGCTGCTGGAGGCGGCGGATCGGATGTACGGCGTTCCAGATGCGGGACGGTCGGAAGTAATCAAGGCGGTGTTGATGGCGGGCGCGAGCAAATCACGCAAATGGCGGGCAAAAGCGGGCAAGCCGTTGGATGAACACCTGGGTGCTGGTGTGGTGCGTTTCAGTTATAGCTACGCGGTTTTACGCGCTGGGCCTACCGTGCAGGGAGCGGAGTTGGAGGATTACGGCTGGGATTTTCAGTCGCTGGAGCCTGGGGGCACGTGGGTGTACGAGTTGAACCTCCAGCAGGCGATGGGCGAGGTGTCGGTCGTGCTGGTGTGGAACCGTCGGATTGACGGGCGGCAGGTCGAGGACCTCGTAACGGGAAAGTCGAGGTGGCTTGACACGCCTCGCTTGGCGGACTTTGACTTGAAGTGGTCGGTGACGGATGGCCAGGAGCGCGGCCAAGTCTTATCCGAGTCGGCTAGCAAGGTGGATAATGTCGAGCATGTCTATTTGAAACAGGTGCCCAGTGGTCGGCATCGGCTGATAGTGACGCGCGCCGACGAGCGAGATGAGGCGTGGGATTTTGCGATCGCTTGGCGGATCGAGGCTAGGCCTAGGGATGACGAGAACTAGAAACTGTTTTAAAACACCTCTCCCCTTGAGGGGAGAGGTTGGGTGAGGGGTGAAAGCCCCGTAAATCATGGACACACGACCCTCCCCCTACCCCCTCCCTGACAGGGAGGGGAGTTATGAAACCGGTTCTAGACAACCGGCGCGGCTTCCGGTCGGCGGTAGGACAGGTCGGGCGTGGTCGTCTGGGCTTGGTTGTGACCAGGTGTGTGCCAGCACGCGGCCCAGTGTTTTTCGTGTATCTCGCGTAGCGGCGGATCGTCTGCGGTGCATTTTGGGTCGTCTTTCATATCAACGCAGCGGGGGTGGAAGGGGCACCCGGAGGGGAAGTCAGCGGGGTTGGGCACGCTGCCGGGGATGGTCGTTAGGCGCTCGTGCCGTTTACCCAATACGGGCATGGACGCGAGCAAGCCCCGGGTGTAAGGGTGCAGCGGTTGACTGAAAATGTCGTGCACGGACCCGTATTCGACGATCCTGCCGGCGTACATGACGGCAACGGTGTCGGCGTTTTCAGCGACGACGCCCAGGTCGTGCGTGATCAGCAGGACCGACATGCCGCGTTCGCGTTGGAGCTTGCGCAGCAGTTCTAAAATTTGTGCCTGGATGGTGACATCGAGCGCGGTGGTGGGCTCGTCGGCTAGCAGGAGCCTGGGCTGACACGCCAGCGCCATGGCGATCATGACGCGCTGACGCATACCGCCCGATAGCTGGTGAGGGTACTCGTCGAGCCGAGCGTGTGGATCGGCGATACCGACGTCGGTGAGTGCTTGCGTGGCAATTTGCCTGGCCTGGGCGCGGCGTGTTTTTTGGTGGATGAGGATGGCTTCGAGTATTTGCTCGCCGATGGTGTAGACGGGGTTGAGGCTGGTCATGGGCTCCTGGAAGATCATGGCGATCTGATTGCCCCGGACCCGGCGGATTTCCTTTTCTGACAGGCTCAGCAAGTCGCAAGGCTGACCGTCGGCGTCCCACCAGATGCGGCCTTGATCGTATCGGCCCGGCGGCGTGGGGATCAGTTGGAGCGTTGACAGTGCTGAGACCGATTTGCCGCAGCCCGATTCGCCGACGATGGCCAAGGTTTGGCGCGGGTAGATCGACAGGTTTAGGCCGTTGACCGCGCGCACACGGTGGTCGAGGCTACCCGACGTGGGGAAGCTAACAGCTAAGTCTTCGATCTTCAGTAGCGGTTTGTCGGTCACGGTTTGCTCTGGTGGTTGACGAGGGTGTATTTAAGTAGGCGTTCGTTGCAGGTGCGGGTCGATGGCGTCGCGCACGGCTTCGCCGACCATGTTGTATGAGAATACCGTCAGGAAGATCGCCAAGCCCCGGAACGTCGCCAGCCACCAGTAAAACCCGCCGCCCGCGCTGACCGCTTGGTTTAACATCTCGCCCCAACTCGGCTCGTCGATGACACCCAGGCCCAGGAAGCTCAGGACGCTCTCGGCGAGTATGGCAGAGGCGATGCCGAAGCTGATGTTGACGAGAATGGGCGCCATGCCGTTGGGCAGCATGTGGCGAAACAGGATCGATCGCAGCGGCAGCCCACAGGCGATGGCGGCTTGGACAAAGTCTTGCTTGCGCAGCCTGAGAAACTCGGCACGGGTAAACAACGCGTAGCCAACCCAACTGGTCAGGCCGATGATCACCATGATCAGGTATAGGTTGCGACCGAAGAAGGCAACGAACGTGAGCAGGAGATAAATTTGCGGGATGGATCTAAATATCTCGACGAGGCGCATGCCGAACAGATCGACCGGCCCGGCGAAGTATCCCATGAGTCCGCCTATGGTGACGCCGATGACCAGCGCCAGGCCCTCTGCGATGAATCCGACCGCCAGCGCGATGCGTGATGCGTGGATCATGCGGCTGAGGATGTCCGAGCCGTTGCGCTCGGTGCCCAGGGGGTGCTGTGCCGACGGCGGACGAGGGTGGGGTTGATCCGGGTCAAACTGGTCGCGCAGCCGATCAATGGGTGAGTAGGGGATCGGGGCTCTGAGGACGAACTCGACACGGTCGGCGGCTTGGGCTTCGCGGTATTGCTCGTACACGATAGCCCTGGGTGGATTGACAAAAACGACGGCCAACGGGACGGCGATCAGCGTCACAGCGAAAAACACCCAAGCCCGACGGGTCGGGTTGACACGCCGAAGCGTCGCGGTGATCACAGCGGTGACAAAAGCGACCAGGAGTATGACATCGGTGGGGGTCAGGTGCTTGAGCATGGGGCTCGACCATTGGTTGTCGAGTTTAATGAGCAACGGGTGCGAGCTAGCCAGCAGCGGCGCGAAGACGGCACAAAAGACGATCAGGGCGATACACGTTAACCCAATCTTGGCGCCCAATCGGCTAACGGTATCGGCTGCTGTGCGCACGAGCCAATTGCGCGACTCGGCGGCGGGCGGTGCCGGGGACGGGGTCTGCGGTGCGGTGGTGGTGGCGTTAGTCATAGCTCACCCTCGGGTCGGCGATGGCGTAGCTGATGTCGGCCAGCAACAGGCTCAACAGGCTCACGAGGCTAATCACAAACGTCACCGACAAGACCAGCTCACGGTCGCGCATGAAGATGGCGTCGATCATGAGCTTGCCCATGCCGTTGATGCTGAAGATTGATTCGACAATCAGCGACCCGCCCAGCAGGGATGGCAGGATGCCCGCGGCGACGGTGATCAATGGGAGGATGCTGTTGCGTAGGACATGACGGTAGAGGACGACGTGCTCGGAGACGCCCTTGGCCCTGGCGGTGCGGACAAAGTCGGCGGTGAGGTTTTCGAGCATGGCGGCACGCATGAGCTTCGACAGGAACGCGAACCCGCCATACGAGAGACAGATGATGGGGAGGATCAGGTGCCAACAGGTGTCGATCAACCAGCCTCGCCGTTCCCAGAGGGAGGTCTGGGTCGCCGCTTCGGCTGCGGGCCAATCGGGCAGGAACGTCATGTTGCCGGCAACGGTGTCGTGCACGGAGCCGGTGGGAAATAGCTGTATGAAGTCCTTGTTGGCTAGGAATCCGATGAGCATGACGCCGACCCACATGGTGGGCAGCGACCACAGGGCGATAAAGACCGTGCCGCTGCTGATGTCGAATAGCTTGCCGCGGTGCTTGGCGGCGTGGATGCCGGCGGTGATGGCGATGGCGTAGATGATGGGTATGGAAATAAAATTCAGCAGCAGTGTAATGGGCAGCGCTTCGAGGACGATGTCGAGCACGGGCCGGTTGCGGATGAAGCTCTCGCCCAAGTTGGGTTTCTTGATCGTCAGCGAGCCCAGCGTGCCGTCGTCATGGGTCTCGAGGCCGACGGGAGAGACCTGGTTGAGCCACTTGGCGTACTGGATGTACCAGGGTTTGTTGAGGCCGTAGCGTTTTTCGTAATAGCTGCGTAGTGCCTGACGTTCCTCGGCGCGCATCGAGCCTTCGTTAAGCAGTGAGGTTCCGATGCCCCCGGGTGACAGCGCCATGACCGAGAAGACGACCAGGGTGATGCCGACCAGCGTGGGGATCATCAGCAGCAGTCTTCTGGCGATGTAGTTCGGCATTGCGGGTGTTTGGCTGGATTAGATCAAGTGGATCGTCGGCGTGTACGGGTTACGGGCAATCGGTTGGGCCGAAGTGCCGAAATATTGATTATCGGGTTACTGTGTCCAGCGTTGTTGTGACGCGGGCACCCACCACTCGTGATTGGGG
Organism: Planctomycetota bacterium; assembly: GCA_024276075.1. Classification (GTDB taxonomy): domain Bacteria; phylum Planctomycetota; class Phycisphaerae; order Phycisphaerales; family Phycisphaeraceae; genus JAJRXX01. The sequence goes on along the minus strand of JAJRXX010000038.1, from coordinate 54,942 downwards.
CTTAGGCCTAGCTTAACTTTTTGCACGTTGCGGATGCGATCGTCGATGAAGCGCAGGCTCTTGCTAAAGAATAAAAATGTGTAAGGCTGATCTTCGTGGATGATTTCATGTGCGCGGTGCCACAAGGGCATGCGCTTGGCCTCGTCGGTGGTGTGGCGTGCCTCGTCGATCAGGCGGTCGAGTTCGTCGCTCTTGTATGAGATGAAGTTGTCGCCGCCCTCAACGATTTGGCTGGAGTGGAACATCTGGAAGATGTCGGTCTCGATGCCGCTGGTCCAGCCGAGGGTGACAGCCTGAAAGTTTTTGTTCTTGAGCCGATCGGTGAAGACGGACCATTCGAGCGGATCGGGCACGAGGATGATGCCGGCCCTGGCGTAGGCGTCTTTGAGCAGGAAGACCATGGACTCGTAATTGACACTGCCCGACGGGTAGGTGAGTTTAAATTCGAACGGGCTGCCGTCGGGTGATTCGAGTACCCCGTCGCCGTCGCGGTCCTCGAACCCGGCTTCGGCGAGCAACTGCTTTGCGCGCGAGACGTCGTACGGCCAGGGCTGTACAGCGGGGTTGCTCTGCGTGCTCATGGGGTTGAACGGGCCTGTGGTGGTGACGGCGTAGCCGAGCATGATTTCCAGAACAAGCTGTGGCCGATCGGTGAGCATGGTCATGGCCCGGCGGACGCGCTGATCTGCGAACGGTGTGGGCTGATCATTCTGCCGTTGATTCCAAGCGATGTATCGGTAGCCACCCAAGGGCGAGAGGTATTCAAACGATTGGGTGCGGGCTGTCAGGTCGTCGTCGCGACGCATGTCCCTGTACTGCTGGGGCTGGGCGGAGAAGATGTCGACGTCACCGTTGCGGAACGCGGTTTGGCGGGCGACGTCGTTGGTGATTTCTTTATAGATCAGCTTATCGAAAGCGGGGTACACGCCCCAGTAGCGGTCGTTGCGCACGAGTTGGATGAGCTTGCCGGGCTTCCAGCCGGTGGGGTCTTCCAAGCGGTACGGCCCCGACCCCAGCAGCAGGCCCACGGATTGATTGAACTGCTCGGGCTTGAATTTTGAATAGAAGTGCTCGGGCAGCACGGTGAAACTCGCGGCTAGCTCAAACGCTTCGAAATACGGTTCTCGGTAGCGGAACACGACCTCATAGGGGCCGGTCTTCTCGACGCTCTTGATGGTTCTGAGGTAAGCGCGGTGGCGAGGTGCTGCGATGCGCTCGTCCATAATCATATTAAAGGTATAAACGACGTCGTCGGCATCGAGCGGGTAGCCGTCGGAAAACGTGGCGTTGTCTCGCAACTGAAATGTGATGGCCAGCCCGTCCTCGCTGATCTGCCAGCCGGTGGCGAGCAGGCCCTTCCATTGGAGTGTGTCGGGGTCACGCGTGGCGAGCGTGTCCAAGACGTGGTTTTGGATAATGCTGGCGTAGAGGTCGCCCGAGAGCAGTGGTGTGATGTTGGCGACACCGCCGCCGAACGCGTCAACGAGCCAGTCACCCTCCGCAAAATCCGCCTGGGCTTTGGCGGCGATGATCCTGGCGAAGGCGTCGTCGGTTTGCGTGGTGGCGATCGCCGTCGGGGCTGGGTCGGCGGTGGTCGAGGGCGTGGGGCTTGGCGACACCGCGTTGTGAGTTTGTGCGTTGGCGCGCGGAGCGTTTGTGGCGAGGTCTCGCCGCAGGCCGGTCAATTCTCGGGTCAGGGCGTCGAGCTTTTGGTTGATCGATTGGACCACCGCCCATTGACGATCGAATTGGCGCATCCCAAGCCAAACACTGACGATCAACGCCAGCAGCAGGAGCGTGAGGATCAGGTCCTTAAATCCGAAGCGGTTTTCCATTTCCGGTAATCCCAGGGCGTTGGGCCACAGGCGTGCGTGCCCATGCCACGGTCTGGTGCGGTGCTAGCGAGCGTGTCTCGGGTCGAGACGATCACGCAGGTCATCGCCCAGCAGGTTTAACGCTAGTAGTGTCATCGCCAGCAGGATACACGGCCACGCCAGCAGCCACCAGCGTACATCAATACCCGTTTGGCCAAGCGCGTGCAGCTCACCGAGCCCATCCGCAGCAAGACTACCCCAACTCGGTAGCGGCGGCTGTACGCCTATCCCTAGAAAGCTCAGGAACGACTCTTGCAAGATGGCAGCGGGTACGGTCAGCGTGGCGTAGACGATGATCGGGCCGACCAGATTCGGCAAGATGTGTCGCCTCAGGATACGACCCGGCCCCACGCCGTATGCCCTGGCCGCCTCGATGAACGGCTGATTACGCAGGCTCAGCACCTGACCACGGATCACGCGCGCCATGGTCAGCCAACTCACGCCGCCGATTGCCAGCAGTAGGGTCGCCACCTGTGCGATGCCCGGCGCCAGGCTGTCGGGTAGCAGACGATACGCGGCTGATTCGATCACGGGTTGCAGCGCGATATCAAGCAAGACGACCAGCAACACATAAGGCAGGCCGTACAGCACATCGACCACGCGCATCATGATCGCATCGGTGCGTCCGCCCGTGTAGCCGGCGATCATGCCCCAGAGCACGCCCACCGCCACCGAGATCACCGCGGCACAGACCCCGATACTGAGGCTGATCGCCCCACCGAGCATGCAACGCCACAGGACTGATCGCCCCAGTAGGTCGGTTCCCATCGGTTCGGCCAAGCTGGGTGCTGTTAGCGAAGTGTCGGCGTCGAGGCGCTGCAGGTCGTATCGAGACAGCGACCACGGCAGCGTGATGAAGCAAAGGGCCCCGACCACTAGTAGCACGATCAGCCCGCTTGTGCCCGCTCGGAAGCTCAGACGCATGACGGGTCGCAGCGAGATGGTCACAGGGTCGGCGCGGGTGGTCATTTTATTAGCGTCGATTCCGTTGTACCGATCAGCTATGTGTGGCTTTAGGGCACCATGGCTTTCATGGGACGATCGGCGTTTAGGGTTGATCGCACGCGCGACCAGATGGCGTCGCCGATCAGCCGATGGCCTTTGGCGTTGAAATGAGGGTCGCGGACAAACGAGAGCCGTTCACTTTCGTCTCGCTGGATGGTGAAGTAATCGCGGACGTCTTCGGTGATGTCGAAGAGGTCCAGACCCAGGTTGTCGGTCACTTGGTGGAGCCGGGCACGTGTACGTTCGTCGTAGTCGTTCAGGGCGGGTGTGAGTGTGTTGCCGAATCTGAGTATGGAGCCGGGCAGGAAGACGGGTACGAACTTAATCCCTTGGTCACGGCAGTAGTCGCGGATCTGTGTGTAGCTGTACTCGAGCACTTGCCACTGCGATTCGGGGCTGTCGGGTGGGACGTTGAAGTTGCCGGTGACTTGTCGGTTTTTCAGGACACGTTTAGCGAAGATGAGATAAAAATTGAGGTGGTTGTAGGCCAGCGAGTTTCGCTTGAGCCACGAGCGGATGGACATGCTCGACATGGCGGTGGGGTAGTTTTTCATCTCGACGGTGCCGTCGTCGCTGATCGTGTAATAGGGGCGTGGCGGGGATTGGTCTTGCCAATCGACGTTTTCAGGGAGGTCGTTCCCGCAGAACAGCAGCAGGATCGTGTCGGGGATTTGGTCGGGGTGTTTTTCGACCAGCGAGCGGATCAGCAGGTACTGCTGCGCGGAGGAAAAACCGCAGACGCCGAGGTTACGGAAGACGGTCTGCTCATCAGCGAGTTCATTGAGCCGATCGACGTATGTTTCACCGTCGCTGACGCCCCAACCCCAGGTGCCCGAATCACCGATGCACCAGACCACGTTCGACGCGGTTTCGTAGGGTTTGGCGATGACGCGGAACCCGTCGGGTCCGTGCGAGGTGTAGCCGGAAAAGGCGGTGGTGGCGAAGCGCATGGCGGCGTTGGGCCGACCGGTCCAACCGGTTTGAGGGTCGTACTGGAAGTATGAGTTTAATGCCGTGGCCGTCTTGGGCTCGACGCCCAGCACCCGCAGCACGATTTCCGCCACGACGAAAGTAAACAACAGCGACCCGCATACGAGCATCGTATTAATGCAGAATATACGGAAGTCGAACCCCTTGCGTGGCTTTGAGTCGGATGAGGGTCCAGTGGATTGAGAGGGTGACATGGGCTGATTCCTCGAAATGGATTTAGGTCTGAATATCCAACCTAAGAGTATAAGGTTTTGGGAACCGAGAATACAGGCTTCGCTACGTCCAGTATTCGTCGAATACACCGGGATCGTAGCCGACGGTGTGGCGGGTGCCGTCGGTGACGATAGGGCGCTTGACGAGCTTCCCGTGGCGGGCCAACAGGTCGATCGCATCGGCTTCGCTTAGGGTCTTTAGCTTTTGCTTCATATTGAGTTGACGGTACATCTGTCCGGAGCGGTTGAACAGGTTTGGGAGTTGATACCGACCGGCCTTGAGGATGGCTTTGAGGACCGCTTTGGGCGGGGGCGACGTCGTGATGTCGATGTCCTTGAACGGGACACCGCTCGCCGTGAGGTGCTTCTTGGATTTGCGGCAGGTGGAACACTTGTCGTAGCCATAGAACTTGAGCATGGGCGCGTGCCTTTTCTGTAATGGAGGGTATACGGTGGCCTATCGTATTCGGTCACGGCCCACTGCGTAGCAGCTTTCGTTTGATCGTTTCAAACGCCCAGCCATACGACAGCTTGACCGCGTCGGGCAATAGGTGTTTGTAGGTGGGTGGGTGTTCTTGCCAACTGCGATAACAGCTCGTCGAGGTCATAGCCCATGGTTGCGAGCCGCTGTTGGCCGATCCAACGGAGGTAGCGGCGTGTCCAACGCTTGCGGATGGGGTCTGGCATGATGTGACCAGCGGCGAGTGGTCTAAATGTTAAAGCGGTCACCAACCGGGCATATCAGCCGCCGCGTACCTTTTGCTTGATGAGGTCCCCGACGACTTTTGGGTTGGCTTGGCCCTTGCTGAGCTTCATGACTTGGCCAAGCAGGGCGCCGATGGCTTTGTCCTTGCCGTTTTTGATGTCGTCGATGATCTTGGCGTTTTTAGGGTTGGCTAGGACCTCGTCGATGAACCCTTCGAGTGCGCCGGTGTCGCTGACCTGTAGCAAGCCGTGCTCTTGGGCCAGCGCATCAGGTGATTTGCTTTGATTGCCGGGTTCGCAGCAGTGTCCGAACAACTCGTCGGCTGCGGATGAACCAATCTTGTCCGCGGCTGTGAGGTCGGCGATGCTCTTGATCTGTGTGGGTGTGATACCCAACTCCGAGATCAGGCAGGACTGTTCGTTGGCTCGCTTGGCGCCGTAATTCAGGAGCATGGCCGCGGCACGCTTGGGGTCGACGCCGGTGGTGAGCACCTCCTCAAAGAACGCAGCAACCTTTGGCTCGTCGATGATGGCGCTTGCGTCCTTTGCATTCAGCCCGAGTTGCTCGACGTAGCGTTTGTGCCGCTGGAGGGGTAACTCGGATAGCAGGGGCTTGATCCGGTCGATCCAGGCATCGTCGATGACCAGGGGCACCAGGTCGGGGTCGGGGAAGTAGCGGTAGTCGTGGGCTTCTTCCTTTTCACGTTGAAGGAGGGTGACCAGATTGACATCGTCCCAGCCGCGTGTGCTTTTGGAGCCGGATTTCATGACGATGCCGGTCTGCAGCCAATCGTCGACCTGACGCCGGTACTCATAGCTGACTGCACCGTAGAGGGCTTTGAAGCTATTAAGATTCTTGATCTCGACGATGGGGGTCTTGTAGGTCTGCCCGTCCTTTTCAATGACCACGTTGATATTCGGCTCGAACCGCATGTGCCCCTTCTGCATGATCCCTTCGGTGACGCCCAGGGTTCGGCAGATGTTGCGTAATGTTTGCGCGAAGATGACGACTTGTTCGGGGGTGTCCAGGTCGGGGTGGGTGACGATCTCAAGCAGCGGTGTGCCCGCACGGTTGAGGTCGACGATGGAGTGGTCGATTTTGATGCCCCCCGGCGCTTCGTGCAGCAGCTTGCCCGCGTCCTCCTCAAGGTGTGCGCGGATGATCCGGATGGTCTTGAGCGGCGCATCCGGCTCGTCGCTAGCGGGGATGTCGATCTGCCCGTCGGCGCACAGGGGCTGATCGTATTGGCTGATCTGATAATTTTTTGGCAGGTCGGGGTAGTAGTAGCTCTTGCGGTCCCACTTGGTTTGGCGGGCGATCTTACAGCCCAGCGCCAAGCCCACGAGCATGGACATCTCTACCGCCTGCTTGTTGATCACCGGCAAGACGCCTGGCATGCCCAGGACCACGGGGTCGCACAGGGTATTGGGCTGGGCGTCGTAATTGTCCGGCCAGGCGACGTTCGGGGCACCGGTGAACATCTTGGTCCGGGTGGCGAGTTGGACGTGGACCTCCATGCCGACCACGAGTTGTGTCTTTATACCGTCGGCGACGGTTGGGACGGTCGTCGCGGTGGCTGGGGTCGTTGGGGTGTTCTCTGGGTCGGGTGCGATCATATTTTCGAATCCTTGGCACAGTTATTATCGTAAATTCAGTATGCCATTGTAGTAGAATAGTATTTGTCGAGTGGGCCAGGCTTGCTCGGGGGCATGGATAAACTACTATAATAATTCGTGCGGGCCGCAGCAGGCAGATAACTTGCCCAGTTAAGCAACGGCGGAACGTGACGTTATTGAAGATTACAAGGACCTAGTTGTATGGCCGTGCCGATCTCCCAGATGTGGACCGTGGCGTCGTACGTCGTGAAGCAGAAGCTGCGGGGCAAAAAGCGGTACCCGCTGGTCCTGATGCTCGAGCCGTTGTTTCGGTGCAACCTGGCCTGCGCGGGCTGCGGAAAAATCCAGTACCCCGCACACATCCTCAAGCAGCAACTCACACCCGAGCAGTGCTTCAAGGCGGTCGACGAGTGCGGGACGCCAATGGTGAGCATTCCCGGCGGTGAGCCGCTGATGCACCCGCAGATCGACGAAATTGTGCGTGGACTCGTCGAACGGCGCAAGTACATCTACCTGTGCACCAACGCGCTGCTGCTCAAAGATAAGCTCGACCTGTTCACGCCCAGCAAGTATTTGACGTTTAGCGTACACATGGACGGCACAAAGGAGCATCACGATTTTGCGGTCTGCCGAGAGGGGACGTATGACGTCGCTGCCGAGGCGATCAGCGAAGCGGTCAAGCGAGGCTTCCGGGTGACGACGAACATGACGCTGTTCGACGGGGGTAATCCCGCTGCCGCCAGGCAATACTTCGACGACATGACCGACCTGGGCGTCGAGGGGATGATGGTCAGCCCGGGGTACAGCTACGAGAAGGCCCCGGATCAAGAGCACTTCCTGCGGCGGCAGCAGACGCACGAGCTATTTGAGACGATCCTCAGCAACCGCAAGAAGCGCTGGAACTTTAACCAGTCGCCGCTGTTTCTCGAGTTCCTGATGGGCAAACGCGACTACGAGTGTACGCCTTGGGGCAACCCGACGTACAACATGTTCGGTTGGCAAAAGCCGTGTTACCTATTGCAAGACGGGTACGTCGATACGTTTCAGGAATTGCTCGACGACACAGATTGGAACAGCTACGGCCGGGCGTCGGGAAACCCCAAGTGCCAGGACTGCATGGTGCACTGCGGGTATGAGCCGACGGCTGTGGATCACACGTTTGCGAGCTTCGGCGGACTATGGGGCACGCTCAAAGCGATGGTTTTCAGCACGTATGCTAACCCGGCTGCTGCTGCAAAGCTCGAAGAGAAGCAACACGAGCAAAAGAAGAACGGGAAAGATCACCCGTTACCTGTGCTTAGCGGCAGTGCTGCGTGATTACCTGGTAAAGGTATTCGACGCTGTGCATCACACATTAAAGTACTTGGCTTCGGGGTGGTGCACGACGAGGGCGCTGGTCGACTGTTCGGGGTCGATTTGCCAATTCTCGGTGAGCACACAACCGATACGACCCGGCTCGAGCAGGCGGAATAGCTTTTCCTGGTCGCTCATGTCGGGGCAGGCGGGATACCCAAAACTGTATCGGCTACCACGGTAGTGCTGGGTGAACAGCTCGCGGACCTTGGGGCTGTCGTCGCCCGCGGTGCCCAGCTCTTGCCGCATGCGTTTGTGCCACAGTTCAGCTAGCGCCTCGGCGCATTCGACGCCGAAGCCGTGGAGGTAGAGATACTCGGCGTAATTGTTGGCTTCGAACAGCACGCGTGCGCGTTTGCTGACCTCGTGCCCCACGGTGACGCACGTCAGCCCCAGCACGTCTTTCTGACCCGAGTCGACGGGGCGGAAAAAATCGCTGATGCACAGGTGTTTCCGGTTCGGCTGACGCGGGAAGGTAAACCGCTCGATCTCACGGTCGTGCTGATCGGGATCGTAGACGATTAGGTCGTCGCCGTCGGTGGCGCAAGGGAAGTAGCCGTAGACGACCTTGGGCTCGAGGATCGCCTCGTCGCGACACTGCGCAGCTAGGCGATTGAAGATCGGATCGACGTCGTCTTCGATCTGGGCTTGGTAGTCGCTGTCGCTGAGCTTGCCCTTTTTGAACTGCCACTGACCGCGATACAAGGCGATCTTATTGATAAACGGGTAGACCTCATCGATCGGCAGGGTCTCGACGACGCGGCTACCCCAAAACGGTGGCGAGGGAACGTCGATATCGGTCGCCACGTCGGATCGCGTGACGGTGCCCTCTGCGGCGGATTGGGCCTGCTGCTTTTTGGCCATGGCGGCGAGTTTTTTGTCGGTGTCGGCACGTTTGTCGAGGCGCTCGGCGATCTCGTGGTTTAGGTCGTCGAGCTTGCCCCCGACGAGGTGGTCCATGATGCGCAGGCCCTCGAACGCGTCGCGCCCGTGGTAGACGTTGCCGGTGTAGACCGTCCGCAGGTGGCTCTCACAGTAGTGGCGTGATAGCGCTGCGCCGCCCAGAAGTAGTGGGACCTCGATGCCCTGGGTATTGAGCTCGTTGAGGTTTTCCTCCATGACGTTGACGGATTTAACGAGTAATCCCGAGAGGCCGATGGCGTCGGATTTATGCTCGCGCCAGGCGGCGATGATGGTCGAGATCGGCTGCTTGATGCCGAGGTTGACGACCTTGTACCCGTTATTGGAGAGGATGATATCGACTAGGTTTTTGCCGATGTCGTGCACGTCGCCCTTGACGGTGGCCAGGACGATCGAGCCCTTGGATTGGCCTTCAGCTTTCTCCATGTACTGCTCAAGGTGCGCCACGGCCATCTTCATGACCTCAGCGGATTGGAGCACAAACGGCAATTGCATTTGGCCCGAGCCGAACAACTCGCCGACGACTTTCATGCCGGCTAACAGGTGGTCGTTGACGATCTCTATCGCGGTGTATTTTTTCAACGCCTCTTCGAGTGTGTCGACGAGTCCCTGTTTTTCGCCGTCGATGATGTACTTTTGGAGACGCTCTTCGAGCGGCAGTTCGGTAATGTCCTGTTTAACTGCCGACTGCGTGGTGGCATCGTCCGGGAACAGGTCGACGAAAATCTGCAGCGGATCGGTCGTCTGCGAACCGTCGTTGAGCGTAACGGGCGAAGCCGGAGGGCGGTTGTAGATCAGGGCCAACGCTGCGTCCCAGAGCGGGTCGTCGATCTTGTTGCGTGGGAGTATCTTCGAGGCATGGAGGATGGCGCTGGTTAGGCCAGCATTGATTAATTCGTGTAGCAAGATGCTGTTGAGGACCTGCCTCGCTGCGGGCTTGAGCCCGAAGCTGACGTTCGACAGTCCCGCGGTGATCTGGCACAGGGGCAGTTCCTTAGCAATGCGGCGCACGCCCTCGATCAATTCGAGCGCACTGGCGCGGTCCTTATCCATGCCGGTCGAGATCGGCAAGACGAGCGGGTCGAAAAAGATGTCCTGAGGCGACAGGCCATGCTTGTTCACAGCTAGGTCGTGCATACGCTTGGCGATGGCGATCTTACGATCAGCGGTGCGTGCCATGGCCTCTTCGGGGTCCTCGTCGATACAGCCCATGACCAGCGCAGCACCGTAGGTCTTGGCGATGCGGCAGAGTTCTGCGAATTTTTCCTCGCCGTCTTCGAGGTTGGCGGAGTTGATGATGCACTTGCCTGCCGAGTTCTTCAGGCCCGCTTCGATATTGCGTGCCTGAGTGCTGTCGAGCATGAGCGGTGCGTTGACCTGACGAACGAATAGGTGCACGAGGTGCGCCATGTCGGCGGCGTTGTCCCGGCCGGCGTAGTCGACGTTGATATCAATCACGTGCGAGCCTTCGCGTGTCTGTTGGCGTGCAAGGCTGACCATGGCGTCCCAGTCCTCGGCTTCGAGCATGCGCTTAAACGCGCGCGAACCCGAGGCGTTGGTGCGTTCGCCGATATTGAGGATCGACGTGTCTTGTCGGTAATCGACCGGGCTGTAAAGCGAGGTGCAGGCGGGCTTGGGCGGGTCTTTGGTGATAGGGGCGGGTGGGCGCTGGCCGATCGTCTCGACCACCGCGGCGATGTGCTCGGGTGTGGTGCCGCAACAACCGCCGACGATATCGACGCCGAACTCATCGACGAATCGCGCCACAGCCTTAGCGAAAGGCCCGGGCTTGAGCGGGTATTCGGTGCGCCCCTCGACGAGCAGGGGTAGTCCGGCGTTTGGCAATACGCTGATCCGGCGGTCCCAGTGCTTCGATAGCCACTGGACGTGTTCGATCATCTCGGTGGGGCCGGTGGCGCAGTTGAGCCCTAGTGACAGGATCGGAAACGGCGCCAGCGCAGCAGCTGCGGCGGCGATCTCGGTGCCCAGGAGCATGGTGCCGGTCGTCTCGATGGTGACTTGGACCATGATCGGGATGTCTTGAGCCGTCTTTTTACAATCGTCGAGCCCGGCGAGGCAGGCGTTGATGGCGCACTTGACCTGAAGCAAATCCTGAGCGGTCTCGATTAGCAGAACGTCCGCACCGCCATCGACCAAGCCACGCACCTGCTCGCGGTAGCTGTCGAGCATGGTGTCCCAGTCGGTGTTGCCCAAGGTCAGCAGCTTGGTGCCAGGACCGATTGAGCCGATAGCGAACCGAGGTTTGTCGTCAGAAGATAATTTGTCACAGGCAGCACGCGCGACCTCGGCAGCAGTCTTGTTGAGCTGATAGGCCTGATCGGCGAGGTCGAACTCAGCGAGTACGAGCTTGTTCGCACCGAAGGTGTCGGTCTCGACGCCGTCGGAACCGATAGCCAGGAACGATTCGTGGATCGCTTGGATCGCTTCGGGGCGGGTCTGGACGAGTATCTCGGTGCAATTTTCCTTGCCGAGGTAGTCCTTCTCCAGATCGAGGTCGAGGTTGTGGATGCTCGTCCCCATCGCCCCGTCGAGGAACAGCACACGCTTGGCTAGTTGGTCGGTGAATCGGCTCATAAACGCTTCTCGTGACTGCGGAAATCTACGAAAGGAATATTGACTATCCGTTTATCCGGATTGATAGATGTTATTAAACCCGTCCCATCAAGGCAACACCTGTACCTACCAAGGTATAAGCCTCACGCTTGGGACGCGGGCAGGTCGATAGTACTATCGACCTTGGGACTACAAAAGGGTTAACGTAAGGACAGATGCGATGACTTGGTGGGAGGCGTTGGTACTGGGGATCGTGGAGGGGGTGACGGAGTACCTGCCCGTCAGCTCAACGGGGCACCTGATTATCACATCGTGGCTGCTGGGTTTGATGGGCAATCCCGAGCAGGCTCAAGCGGTGTATGTATTTAATATCGTGATTCAGGCGGGCGCGATCGCTGCGGTGCTTGGGCTGTATCGCAAGCGCGTAGGGCAGATGACGCGGGGACTGGCGGGGCGAGACGATCAGGGCAAACGTCTGGCAATTAATATTATGATCGCGTTCCTGCCGGCTGCAGTATTGGGGCCGTTGCTCGATGACCGGATCGAGCAGTACCTCAATGGTCCGTGGCCGGTGGTGGGCGCGCTGTTTGTCGGTGCGTGGTTGATGCTTGCAGTGGCGTACAGCCGACGGCTGGCGAAGAACGAACACGCCGGGCGCGACCTGGACTACATTAATTGGAAGATTGCGCTGTTGATTGGTTTTGGTCAGTGCGTGGCGATGTGGCCGGGCACGAGCCGATCGATGATGACGATCGTGGCGGCGATGATGCTGGGGCTGCACCCTGCTGCTGCTGCGGAGTTCAGCTTCCTGCTGGGGCTGGTGACATTGACAGCCGCGACGGGGTATAAGGCCATGGGCGACGGTCAGGCGATGGTGGAGATGATCGGAATTGGCCCGGTGCTGATCGGATTTGTGTCGGCGACAGTGTCGGCGGCGCTGGCGGTGAAGTGGTTTGTGGCGTTTCTCACCCGACACGGGCTGGGGCCGTTTGGCTGGTACCGCTTGGTGCTGGCGGGGCTGCTAGGGGCGTTGCTATGGGGCGGCGTGCTTACGGTTCCAGCAGGACCTTGATGACGTCGGGCTGGGCGGCGGTGCGTAGGGCGTCGACAGCGTCGGTGAGCTTGACGCGACGTGAGATCAGGCTCAGGACGTCTACCTTTTGCTCGCTCAGTGTTGCGAGTGCTTCGGAAAACGGCCCGCAGCGGCTGCCGATGACCTGAATCTCATTGACCACGAGGGGCGAAAGGTCGATCGGTTGATTTTGACTATCGGGTGAAACGGTGGTCTTGAGCACGATCTTGCCCCGTGGACGGACCATGCGCACCGCGGTGTCGAAGCCGGTCGCTGACCCGGTGCAATCGACGACGATGTCCTGATCGGCTCGCCGGCCCACGTCGTCGAGCAGGCGGTGCTTGACACCCCATTTTTCGCACAGTGCCAGCTTGTCGGGGTGCTTGCCCACGCAGCGGACCGTGGCGTTGAGCTGGCTCATGACCTGTGCGCACAGCAGGCCCAGGCGCCCATCGCCCAGGACAGTGATAAACGGCCGACCTTCGATCGTGAGTTGCCGAATAATCTGGTACGCCGCAGCAAGCGGCTCGGTAAACACCGCATGGTCGTCATCAATGCCAGGAGGGACTTCGATAAGGTTTCGAATAGGCAGGGTGAATGCGTCTGCAAAGCAGCCGTCGCGCCCGGCGATGCCCAGGACAGTACGGTCACGGCAGTGCTCGGGCAGACCGCCTCGACACATGTCGCACTTGCCGCAGACGCAGTTGATACTGCCCACGACGCGCTTGTCGATCCAATCTTTGTCAGCCTTCTTGCCGACCTGTTCGACGACGCCGACGAATTCGTGGCCCAGCACGCCGGTAAAGCCCATATACCCGCGGCAGATTTCCAGATCGGTCGCGCAGACGCCCATGCGCAGTGGCCGAATCAGCGCCTCGCTTGGAACGAGGGTGGGGTCTTTGCGATTAGAGTCGAGCGAGGGCTCTTGGCCGTCGAATACCAGTGCACGCAATGCAGAAAGCTCCGTTGATAGGGTGTTTCGGGTGTCTGTTGGCCGACCGCTTGGGCGGATTGGGATCGACGGCTTATCGGGTCTATCGGCCGCATCGTGGTTGTACTATACCGTTTGGATTGTGTCGGGTGTGAGGCGGGCAAGGGTAGGGACAGGGGCGGGGTGATTTTTTGTCGTCGGTCCTGGCGGGTACACTTTTACGCCATGGCAACGAACCCGACCCGTGTGATTATTTTGGCGAATAAGGCGAAGCCGCCCGTGACCGGCGCGCTGGCCCAGCTACGCCCGTGGCTTGAAGAGCGCGCGGAAATCGTAGCGGAGCTCGAGGCCCATGAGCTCGACGGCACAGCAGACGATGGTGCGGTGCCGCGGGCCGACTTGGGGGTGGTCCTGGGCGGTGACGGGACGATGCTGGCGCTGGCTCGATCAGCGGTGGCGCGAGGCCTACCGATCGTGGGCGTGAACTTCGGGAAGCTGGGGTTCTTAGCTGAGTTTAGCCTCGACGACTTGCGCCGGCACTGGGAGCTAGTGTCGTCAGGACGCTGCCGAACGAGTCAGCGGCTCGTGTTGGAGGTGATGGTCTTCGGTGCCGGTGCTGCGCCGTGTCGGGTAGACCATATTGATCAGTCTGGGTGCAAGTTCAGTGCGTTGGCGTTAAACGACGCGGTGGTGACAGCGGGCGAACCGTTTCGGATGATCGAATGGGAGTTGACGATCAATCCCAGCGCGACGCAGACCAGCGTGACCGCTAGCGCCGGGGACGGGATCATCATCGCGACGCCCAGCGGATCGACCGCGTACAACCTCAGTGCCGGTGGCCCGATTGTCAGCCCGGGCAGTGATGCGATGTGCATCACGCCGATCTGCCCGCACAGCTTGGCGTTTCGCCCGATCGTGATCAGTTCAAACGACTGCGCGTGCGTGTGTGTCAAGCGTGCCAACGAAGGCACGACCCTTGTAATCGACGGCCGCGTGCCTATTAAATTAAACGTTGATGAGCAGGTCTTTGTCCGGCGACACCCCAAGACGCTCACACTCGTGCACAACCCGGACCTAAGCTACTGGGACATGCTCGCGAAGAAGATGCACTGGGCCGCCCGGCCTCGGAGTGGATAGCTGCTGATGATGGTCAGCGATTGACTGTGTTCAGTCGTGTCGTAGTTTGAAATCGACAATTGCCACGCGCCGCGATCGTCAGGGAGCGGGCATATGTCATGTATAATTCGCGATGTAAAGAGTTAATCGCGTGTGTAGCGTTGTTGCACAAGGAAAACCCAATGGTTCGTATCCTTAATCGTTCGTGCATTGAGCTTGTGTGTTTGTTGGTGCTGGCCTATCCGGTGTTTCCGCTGTGTGCGGATCAGCAAGACGAGGCGGAGGAGCCTGCGGTCCAATCGGTTAACGAAGCGTATGTGGGTTGGCTAGAGCTATCGGGGCCTTTGCCCGATGGTCAGGCACGGTATGCATGGGTCACGCCGGACCAGGAGGGCGCGACGCTGAGGCGGGTGGTCAAGTCGCTTGGGCGCGTGGCACGAAACGAATCATATGCCGGCGTGGTGATCTACCTTGACGAGGTCATGCTAAACCTCTCACAGGTGCAGGAGATCACCGAGGCGATCAATGAAGTGCGTGCGGCTGGGCGGAAGGTGTTGGTTTTTGCTGAGCAGTATGACCTGTTGACTTATCTGCTGGCTTGCTCAGCGGACCGGATCGTGCTCCAGCGCAAGGGGTTGATCGAGTTGACGGGGCTGGGCGTCGAGGAGATGTACCTGGCGGGGCTGTTGAAAAAGGTCGGCCTCCAGGCGGACTTCCTTCAGGTCGGGCGCTTTAAGGGCGCACAGGACCCGCTCACACGCGACACCCCCAGCGAGGCGTGGAGCGAGACGATGGACCGCCTGCTCGACGACCTCTATGCGTGGATTGTGAGCCGGATCGCCGAAGATCGGGGGTTGGGCCACGAACAGGTCGAGCGCATCATGACGGACTGCTGGACCATGACCGACGAACAGTACATCGAGCGGGGCGTGGTCGATCAACTTGCGGGCAGGGACCTGATCGAAGCGACGGGCGAGGTCTTCGGCAATAGCTTTGTATGGGACGATCTGCTTGAGACGACGGGTCCACGACAGGAAATGGAAAACCCGTTTGCGGTGTTCCGGATGCTGTTCCAGGAACCGCAGGTCAGGGTGCGTCGGCCATCGCTGGCGATGATTCACGTCAAGGGTCCGATTGTCATGGGCGAGAGCCAGACTGACGGGACGTTTGGTTCGTCGACGGTGGGTAGCAAGACGATGGTCGATGCATTGGTAGAGGCGAGAGACAACTCGAAAATTAAGGGCGTGGTGCTTCGGATCGACTCGCCGGGTGGTTCGGCGCTGGCGAGCGAGTTGATCTGGCAGGCGGTACGCGATCTGGGTGAGACGAAGCCGGTGTTCGTGAGTGTCGGGGCGATGGCGGCTAGCGGGGGCTATTACATCGCCTGTGCGGGTCAGAGCATTTATGCATCGCCGGGGTCGCTGCTGGGATCGATCGGCGTGGTGGGCGGAAAGATCATCCTGGGTGGCCTGTACGAGAAGATCGGTGTGAATGTCCACCGGCGCAGTCGCGGGCCGTTGGGCGATATGTTTAACAGCGTCGAGCCGTTTACGGATCCGCAGCGTGCGGCATTGCAGAATGCGTTTGACCGTATTTATGAGCAGTTCACCGATCGGGTTGCCGTTGGCAGGGGGCGGCGTGTGAGTAATATGGATGCGGTGGCGCAGGGCAGGGTCTTTACCGGCAGGCAGGCGGTGGGTAATGGTCTGGCGGACAAGATCGGCGGCGTCGAAACAGTGTTGGCGAACCTAGCCGAGCAAGTGGGGTTCGAGCCGGGCGAGTACGACGTCGTCAATCTCCCGCAGCCCAAGAGCCTTGCGGAGGTGTTGGAGGAATTATTTCAGATGCCAGGTGTGCGTGCGCCGGGAATGGGGGTGAGTCAATTGATCGGCACGGCCCGCGCGGTGCTGGGCGAACGCCGCTGGCGCGCGGCAGCGCCGGTGCTCACCGGGCTGATGCGTATACAGCAGGAGCCGATCCTCACGCTCATGCCCACAGCTATCGTAATCAAGTAGGGGCAATCACAGACGCGGGCGGCTGTATCGCACCTGTTTCGTTAAGTATTGAGTGATTGATATGAAGATTGCTGTGATCATCCCGGCTGCGGGAGTGGGTAAACGTTTTGCCGAAAGCCATGACGGGGTGGCTGGTATGGGCACGCGAGGCAAGCTCGAAATCGACCTGGCGAGTCGGCCTGTTTTTATGCGAGCGGTTGAGCTGTTTGTCAATCGACCAAGCGTAAACCAGATCATCCTGGCGGTGAACCCGGACGCCGTGGCGGACTTTAAATTCCGATGGGGCGATAAGCTGGGCTTCCACGGCGTAAAGATCGTGGCCGGCGGCAAGGCCGAGCGGTGGGAGACCGTTTTCAAAGCGCTATCCGTGGTGGATGACTCGTGCACGCACGTGGCGGTCCACGATGCGGCACGACCGCTCACCAGCAGCGGGCTGATCGATCGGGTGTTTGAAGCGGCGCAGCAATACTCGGCTGTGATCCCCGCTGTGCCGGTCCGCGCCACGCTCAAGCAGGTAGAGGACGCCCCAGCCCAGCAGGAGACGGAGGACCCGCTCGACGCGATCCTGGGTGACGCGGGCAAGACACCCGTGAGCGTCAGGCGAATCGTGAAGACGGTTGACCGCAGCGGCCTTGTGGAAGCGCAGACGCCACAGGTGTTTGAGGTGGAACTATTACGCAGCGCGTACGATCGGATCGCACAAAAGCAAATCGATACATCAAGTATTACTGACGACGCGGGTCTGGTGGAAGCGACGGGTGAAGTGGTGTACGTGATCAACGGTGAGACGACGAACCTCAAGATCACACGACCCGAGGACGTGCAGATCGCAGCGGCAATCGTCGCCGGGCGTGAGCAGCGCCAGGCAGTATCGCTGGGGCGCAAGCGGCTGTTCGCTGACGAAGACGATTAAAGCTACTTCAAAACCCCTCTCCCCTCCAGGGGAGAGGTTGGACCAGGGGTGAAAGCCTCGCAAATCATGTGCACACGACCCTCCCCCCTACCCCCTCCCTGACAGGGAGGGGAGTTATGAAACCAGTTCTAATCTTGATTGGTATTAGAACACCTTGCATAAATAATCGCCATGTCAGTTCTGGAGTAGGGCAGGTCATTGACCTGCCTTCTTCTTGGGGAGATGGAGAATAATTACGCAAGTTGCTCTAACCACGATTTACGGCAGCTAATGCGGGTCAATCCCCAGGCGAAAGGAACCTATCCACAGGCGCACGGGGGTTGATCTGACGCGCATGGGTCGCTGCGGTGCGAGCGTCGTCGTGCAGGCCCATCTTGGCGTACAGCGCTGCTAAACGCACATAATGGATTGCGCGGTCGGGTTCGATCAGGGCCAAGGCCTTGAGGTGATGCAACGCAGTGGGCGGATCGCCCGTCTGCAGAGCGATGGCGGCTGCGGACTCACGGTAAGTGGCGTTGTACGGCTGGCGGTGCAGGGCGCGTGTCATGGCATCGGCGGCCAAGTCGAATCGGCCCGCGTCGCGGTGGATTTGGGCTAATTGTTGGGCCCATTGCCCGGTTTGGGTGTCGCGGCGGTCAAGCTGTTCAAGCCAGATCACTGCTTCGTGAGGCGACCCGGACCGTAGCGAGAGTTTGACCAATTGTTTGTCCGACCACGGGTCGATCGGCCGAACTGCGGCGTAGCGCAGCACCGCTTGGCGTGCCGAAGCGGGGTCATTGTTTTCGACGGCAATCTCGGACTTCAGCCGCAGCAAGTCGGGGTGATCCGGGTGGCGAGCGAGCAGGCTTTGCAGGGTGCGTTGGTCATACGGTGGATCGCTTGATATCAGCTTTTCGATTTCCGGGTCTTGAGGTTGCGGGTACAAGCCCCATTGACGCGTCTGGTCGGTGGCCCAAGATTTGAACTCGGCTATGAACTGATCGGCGTTTTGGGCGGTAACGGCGAGGATCGCTTGCGGTTCGGTAGCGCCATCACGGAATTGGTCGAGCAGCTTAATCACCGCGTCGTGGCCAAAGCGCGTGGTGATGTATTCGATCATCCAGCTAGCCTGCGCGTAGGCCAGGGGGCGGTCGCGGGGTGTCTTGGGGCGAACGAATGCCCAATTGATCTGGTCAAGGTCGAACAGCTTGTCAGCAGCGCAAGCCGCGGCGAGCAAGAGACACTCCTGATAGGCGCGGTCGCCGGGTTCCTGCGACACAGCACAGCCCTCGGTAAACCAGTGCGGGACGCGGAAATTGGTTTGATTGAGCGTGACGGTGTGTACGTACTCGTGCTGGATCACACGGGCCCAGTCAAAGGCGCCCCGCTGACTGGCGCCGCTACGGGGCGGGGTCAGTGCGATGACGTCGCCTGTGCAGGCGGCGATGGTCCAGATGTCGGCGATACCGGTGATGCGCACGGCAAAGCGCTGCTCGTCGGGCATGATCTCGATGATCGTTGGACGGGTGGGCTGATAGCCAAACACCCCGGTGATGTGGCGGTAGACCTGTTCGAGTTGCTTGGGCATGTCTTGTGCGAGTGCCTCGTCGATACCGGGCTGATATCGGATCAGAAAATGCTCGGTACGGATATGATCGTAGGTGGCTAATTCTTGTGCGAGTTTGAGTTGGTTATTGGCGCGGCGGTTAAAGGGGTCGAGCCTGGCGGCGTGGGAAAGCTCGACCAACGCAGCGGATTCGTCGCCCGCTTGCATGAGTAACAAGCCCAACTCGATACGAGGCTGGGGCCAGTTCCCGACACGATTGATCGCGGTGCGTAGGGCGGCCTCGCCGGCGGGGTATTGCCGTGCCTTGGACAGGAATCGCCCGACGGTGAAATAGGCCCGCGCGTTTCCGGGTGACAGGGCGTCGAATTGGTCGAGCGTGTCTTGGAGGGCGTCTTGCTGAAACGCGAGTGCCTGGGCTGTGGCGAGGAACGCGAGCAGTTGACGGTGATGCGGGTACGCGCCGAGCGCCGGTTCGATCACGGCTAAGGCGGCGGCTGTGTCTTTCTGAGTCAAAAACGATTCGGCGTCGAGCAGGTCTGCCAGCAGGTGCGTGGGGTTAATCCTGCGTAGCTTGGCGGCGCAGCGTTCGGCTGTAGCGAAGTCGTAACCGTTGACCGCTATCTGCCCGAGCATGTGCCACGCGGTTGCACTGCGTGGATTGAGTCGGAGTGCTTCGAGCAGGGCGTTGGCGGCTTCAGGTGCGTTGTCCTTGTCGATCAGCACGCGTGCCTCAGCGACATAGGCCGGCCAATACAGGGGATCGAGCTCTGTGCGTGCTTTGCCCAGCAGCGACATGGCCAGGCCGTAGTCTTGGGCGGGTCGGCCTTCAAAGCGGGCGAGCATGATGATGGCTTGCGCAATGGCGGTGAGTTCGGCAGGGTCGGTGATCTGCTCCTGTTGGGGGCGTTGCCGCAAAGGTGTGAGCGTATCAACCGCATCAGGGACACGGCCCAGGGCTTCAAGGGCACCGGCGAGCACGACGACGGCGGGCGCAGAGGTGTCGTCGCTGAGAAGATCGACGGCGGCTTCAGGCTCACCGCGTGCGGCAGCGGCTTGTGCACGGATCAGCACCGGCACAGCCACATCGGATAGGACGGGGTCGTCGAGTTGGTACGACGCTAGAGCTACCGCGGCACGCTGAGTGGGTGTGGGTTGATCGAGCCGGTTCCATTGACCGTGAAAGATGGCTAACTTTTGCCGCTGGGCCTCGGTCGTGACGGGGTCGTCGAGCAGCTTGGCGACGACGGGCGACAGGTCGACGTCGGTGGGTATCTTGGCGGCTGTGGGGGCTGCCAACACGGCTGCGATCATCAGCAGTGCGAGGAGTCGAACGGGGTGTGGGTGAGCGAGTTTCATATATGTATCTGCAACGGCATGATCGGTCGCCAGCGGCTAGCTGCCCACTGTCTGATAGTCTAGGATCGGCATGATGCCTGACCAAATAACAATTGATTATTCTGATCAGTTCCCGATCTTGCGTAAGAGGGTGTTTTTTAATCACGCGGGGGTGGCGCCGATCAGCGGGCCTGCAGCTGCGGCGATCCGTGCGTATGCGGACCAAGCTGAATCCGCAGCGTATGTCGGTGCGGGTTGGTACGCCAAGGCGAAGACGACCAAAGCGGCGGCAGCGAAACTCATCGGCGCGGCTAGTGGTGACGAGATCGCATTCGTAGCGAACACATCCGCAGGGTTGAGCCTGGTAGCCAAGGGCTTGGCGTGGGGGCCGGGCGATCATGTGGTCATCACCAACGTGGAGTATCCGGCAAACCGCTATCCGTGGGAAGACCTCCGACGCTTGGGTGTGGAGGTCATCGAGGTGGCTCAGACGCCGGACGGCCGAATCGACGCGCGAGAAGTTGTGGCAGCGGTGACGGATCGGACACGCGTCGTGTCAATCTCACACGTGCAGTATGCGTCGGGGTTCCGGATCGACCTGCGACCGATCAGTGACGCGGTACACCGGGTGGGTGGGTATCTGTGCGTGGATGCGATCCAGAGCGTGGGCGTGATGCCGGTGGACGTGGAGACGATGGGCATCGACTTCCTGGCGGCGGACGGGCACAAATGGCTGCTGTCACCCGAGGGGTGCGGGATTTTCTATTGCCGGGGCTCGCTGATCGAGCGGCTGCACCCGAGCGTTGTGGGGTGGATGAACATGGTCGACAGCTCGAATTACGGCGACTATCGGTTCGAGTTCGAGCCGACGGCCAAACGATTTGAGCCGGGCAGCTACAACATCCCCGGCGTCATGGCGATGGGTGCGAGCATCGAGATGCTTCTGGAGGTGGGCATCGAGACGGTCTGGTCACGGGTCGAGTCGCTCACCGCGCGGCTGTGTGCGGGTTTGGTCGACCGAGGGTACGGCGTGTTCAGTCCGCGTGGCGATGGCGAGCGCAGCGGGATCGTGGTGTTCGATCCGCCGTCGACATCGGTGCGGCAGACCCCGTCGCCGGCGCGGATCGTGGTGGAACTGGAGAAACGCGGGATCATCATCGTCGTGCGTGAAGGACGGCTGCGTGCGAGTGTGCATTTCTATAACACACCCGAGCAGATCGATACGCTGATCGAGGCGCTGCCGTAGGTGGATGGATGCGTGATGGGTGGCACAGGCTTGCTGGCAATGGGCCGTTTACACGGGTTGCAAGCAACCCATGCCGCACCTGTTTCGAGGTGTCTATTCCTGTGATCCGGTCGAGGCGGGGCGATCTTCCCATGGCTTGACCTCGACGCGCCAGCCTCGTTCGGTAGGAGCGGTGGTATCGAGCACGCCGTCGTCGATGGGGGTATTTACACGCAACTCGCTGAGCGTGATGACGGATTGGTTTTCCGAGTCGTCGAGGGTGCTCACGACCAGGGGCAGCAGCGACCGGCGATTGTAGACGAGGTCCATACGGGTGAATCCGTTGGAGTCGGTGGCTTTGGGCGTCAGGCGCAGTTGAATCGCGTCGGGCTGATCGCTCAACGTGCAGGGACGAATCAGTTCGACATGGAAGCGCTGGAGGACTTTGTCCTTTTGCATGTTGATCGGTAATGCGAACGGTCCGGAGCCCAGTGCCAACGGGTCAGCCCCTTGAGCGGGGTGGCCGGGCCTGGGTGGTGGGGCGATCTGCCGCTTGATGAATAGTTTTTCGTCGTCGTAGCGTTCGACGAGCCATTGGCCGTCAAAGATATATTGCCGTTCGTCGTGGTCGAGTCGGTTGTCCACAAGCAAACGATCGAACAGTACGGCAAATCGACCGGGCGGCCCGGCGGCGTAGACGAGTCTGCCGAATCGTCGCTGACGGTCGCCGACTAGTTGCTGAATACGGTCATAAGTGATCTTGGCGTGGAGGGTCTTGATCTGCGAAGCACGCTTTTCGATCCGGTCGAGCCAGCTTTTCGCCGAATTATCAGCGGACGTCTGGTGGTCGGCGGGTGTCGCCGGGTCGGTTGCGACAATCGACCCGGTGGGCGCGTCCGCGGCTTGGCACGCGGTGTTGGCGGTGAATGTCATCAAGATGGCCAGTGCTCTGATGCGAGTCATGGAGGTCCCTGTGGCAGTGCTACGGGCTGTTGTAGGTGTTGCCGATAGGTGGTGCAGCGTCTTTGTTTGCAGGGGGCATATTATTAACGTGAGTCAAGGCGTCGTCGATTAGCCTGCTCTGTTGCTGGATCAACGGGAACTGACAGGCTGCTGCGGCGAGGTTGACAAGAATCGTTAACACAGCCATGGCCAGATGCACACCGCCTGGCACACCCGTACCGGGCATGGTTGGGTCGACAGCGGCTCCGACGAACATCGTGGCGATCGTGGTGGCAATGGCGATCATGACGATGACCAGTCCACGGTTCTTTCGTGTCAGAGCGGGTGCAACGAAGCGGTGGGTACCCAAGGCTGCCTTGTCGCAGGCGGCTTGGAGCCAACGGGTGGTGGCCATGAAGTAGGTGTAGACGGCTGTGTGTGTCAGCAGCGTCATAAAACCCGCGGCAATGGCAAAGGTGATGTGAAACGGGAAGATGGCGGTGGGTTGACCTTGCGCGTCGGTGGCGGACATGCCCAGGCCGAAGACGATGGTGAGCATGATGATATTGGCGGCGCTGAGACCCAGGAACAACGAAATCATCAGGTCATTCTACAGGGCTTGGCGGGGTATGGGGATTGCCTGCTGATGACGGAAAAAACACCGTGCGAAGCTGGATAATAATGGTCGAGCAAGGGTTGGGTATTACAGATACCGCAACACGCCTCGCGTCGGGTCCAGGTCGTGCACGTGAGCCGCGAGACGATCGCTATCCGTGTCGTCGCTTTCGACCAGCCAGCCCGCGAGTGACGGGTGTCCCGCGAGGCGGTCGATCTGCACTCCGATGGACGGGTCAGCATCAATGTCGTGGGTAGGGGGTATCGATTGGACTAACAGCGTGCCCGCTCGGTCGGCGGCGTTGTACAACTCGTCGGGTCCGTAGTGGCCACGCACGATCAGCAGGCAGTGTTTGCCCACGGGCAGGACCTGCTGCTCATCGGGCGGGTCGACCGGCACGACCGTGCGGATCGAACATTCGTGGCCGTTGATCAGCAGGATAGCTTGCTCGTCGAGCGGCAGGCCCATCGCTGCGGTGTGTGTATTGTGCGCAAGCGAGATGTGCTTGGTCATGGGTCGGACCGACGTCAGACCGATCGTGTTGGACCATTGGTCAATGACATCGTCCTCGAATAAGACGACGACGCTCAGGTCGTACAACGGCTGCTGTCCCATGCCCGTGGGCCACCATCGTTGCGGGTCGCCCATCTCGAACCGCACCATGCCTGTGTTGTCTTGCAGGTCCAGGTGGGCGTGGTGTTCGTAGGCGTAACCGTCTGGTCCCTTGACGTCTACAAAAAGCTCCAGGGGAAGCTCCAAATCGGTTGCCTGGGTGCTACCGATATCACGGCGGCGGTGCAGGGTGACGCGGATGTCGATCACCGCTTGCTCTCGGTCGACGTATCGCACCAGTGGGCGGATCGAGATGCACTGATCAGCATCGTCTGCGATTGGGAGCATGAGATAGGTCCAGGCCCAACGGGGTGGGGCGGTAGTTATATTATTCGGCATGAAACCTGTACGGCCATAACCGATCGTCTTCGGGCGTGGTTTTAGGGGGTTGACGGGCTGGTATTATCGGACGGGGCGGCGGTTTGAATGGGCGACAGATAGCGTGAGGGTGTGGGAAATAGGGGCTTGTCGTCTGCCGAGAGTCCTGAGAACGGGTGATCATTTGCCGGTGAAGAACTTCTCGATGGCGTGGACCGTTGTTTGTCTGCCAATGTCGGCGATCGACTCGGTGAGGGGGATTTCTTTGGGGCATACCTTGACGCAGTTCTGCGCGTTGCCGCAATCGGTGATCCCGCCGGGACCCTCCAGCGCGTCGAGGCGGTTGCCCGCGAGCGAAGCGCCGGTGGCGTGGGCGTTGAAATAACGCGCCTGGCTGATGGCGTGGGCGCCGATGAATTCGTTATCAATCAGGTATTGCGGGCAGGCTTCGAGGCAGCAGCCGCAGCTCATGCACCGTGATAACGCGTACCGTGTCTCCTGCTGCTGAGGCGTCTCGGTCGGGCCGGGGCCCATCGCGTGCATCCCGTCCACGGGGACCCACGCTTTGACCTTTGTTAGCGCATTGAAGATGCGGCTACGGTCGACGACCAGGTCGCGGACCACGGGGAACTTGCTCATCGGCTCGAGCGTGACCACGGGGTCCTCTTTTTGAAGCTCGTCGATCAGGGCTGAGCAGCTTTGTCGTGCACGGCCGTTGATGACCATCGTGCAGGCACCGCAGACTTCTTCGAGGCAGTTGCAGTCCCAAGCTACGGGTGTGGCCTGGCGCCCGGTGGTGGTGGTGGGGTTGGCTGCGATCCATAGCAGACAGCTAATGACATTGGCACCGGGTGGGCAGGGGGCGTCGAACTCGTCCCAGTACGAGGGGGAATCGGGCGCGTCTTGCCGCTTGATCTTGAACCGGATCGTCCTGTTTTTGTTGGTTTCGCTGCTCATGTGTCTGTCGATCCCGTTGTTTTGTAGCTCCGTGGGTTTACGCAGCCGTATGGGGCCATCGCACGTCAAAGGGCAGGGGCGTGAGTTGGCGTGCCCACCTCAAGAATCGGCGTGCTTGCTCCTGGTCCGCCAGAAAGTCGGTGTCGAGGTGAGCCAGGACGCGATTGTCCGTACCGTAAAACCAGAGACCCGGTTGATCGTCGTCGCGCCACTGGGCCAGGGCCACGTCGGCCAGGCGAACAGGTGTCGTGGCGTCGGGCATGGTGATGCTCAGTATGTCGTGGGTCAGGGCGATCTGTCTGCCGTGGCTGTGGCGGCGGTCGTCACGGATCGACGATACGACGACCCAAGCGGTCACGGTGATCAGCAGCAGAGATACCAGCCTCATGACGGGGTTGGACCACTGCAGAACCAGCCATCCGGCGAAAATCGTGCAGGCTAGCAGGCCGCCGATGACCTTATTCCACTCGTATCGGCGCAGGCGTGCGGGGGGTAGCCAGAGGTTTTGCTCGACACGTTGCGCGGTGGCGGCCGGTGCGTCGTGGGCGACTGTCATGGGTGGTCGCTGGAGCGTGCTCATCGTCTTATCTCGCGGCGGCGGGTTGCTTTTGCTGATCGGTGGCGTTGGCTTCGCCTGTTTCAACTTTGCCGTAGGTGCGTGCCCTGGGCTCGACCAGTGGCGAGGGTACCGGCTCGTATTCGAGTATCGGCTGGTCGTTGGCTGCGTCGTATTTGGCAATGGTGGTCTTGTGGAACTTCGCGTCGTCGCGCTCGGGGTAGTCGGGGCGGTAGTGCGAGCCGCGAGACTCTTTCCTGAGGATCGACGCAGCCAGGAGCGCTTCGGCATAGATCAGCATATCGCCCAGCGCACGGGTGAAGCTCAGATTCTGATTGGTCCACATGCCGGTGTCGCTGAGTCGGACGTTTTTGTATTGGGCTTTGAGTTCTCGGAGCACGTCGTACGCCTGCCGCATGCGAGACTCCTCACGCACGACGGTGCAGGAGTCGGTCATCTCGTCGCCCAGTCGCTGGTGCAACTCGTAGGGGTTGGATTGGCCGTCGGATTCGATCAGCCGTTTGATCTTGTTTTCTTCCTGCTGCTGGGCTTTGTCGAAAGCGGTGGGGGGCAGGTCGACAGCACGGGTACCCTTGATATGGTCGCGGACGTAGTTGGCGACACCCAAGCCGCAGTACAGGCCGTCGAAGATGCAATTCAGCAGGGCGTTGGCACCGAGGCGCGTGGCGCCGTGGTACTGATAGTTGACCTCGCCGAAGGCGTACAGGCCGGTGACGTTGGTCATCATGTTATTGGGGTCGCCGTGGACCATGCCCTTGCCGTCGGGCTTGGGGGTATAGACGGTGTACAGCCCGCCCATGCTGTAGTGGACAGCAGGGAATATCTTCATGGGAACTTGGCGGGGGTTGTCGCCGGTAAATTTTTCGTAAATCTCGAGGATGCCGTCGAGCTTGTGCTTGGTCTGCTCGGGTAGGTGCGAGACGTCGAGGTAGACCATGCGTCCGCCGCCGACGCCGAACCCCTGCTGGCAGATGAAAAATATCTCGCGCGTAGCGATGTCGCGTGGGACGAGGTTGCCGTACTTGGGGTACTTTTCTTCGAGGATGTACCACCGCTCGGACTGCGGGATTTGATTGGGGTGCTTGCCAGCATCGGGGTGTGGGTGCCACTTGCCGTCTTTTTTGACTGCGGGTACCCAGACGCGTCCACCCTCGCCACGGGCCGACTCGCTCATGAGCCTGCACTTATCCTCGCCGGGGATGGCCGTGGGGTGTACCTGGACAAACTCGGGGTTGCCCAGCCAAGCACCTGCTTGGTAGCAGCGTGACGCGGCCCCGCCGGTACAGATCACGCTCATTGTGCTCTTGCCGAACACGACACCACAACCGCCGGTGGCCATGACCACCGCATCGGCGCGAAACGAGCGGACCTGCATCGACCGCATGTCCTGTGCGACGATGCCCACGCAGCGCTCGGTGTCCGGATCGATCACGGGCCAGAGAAATTCCCAGAACTCGTATTTGTTGATCTTGCCCTGCGTTTCGTATCGGCGGGTCTGCTCGTCGAGCGCGTACAAGAGTTGCTGGCCGGTCGTGGCACCGGCGAAGTGTGTGCGTTTAAACAGGCTGCCGCCAAACATTCTCAGATCGCGTTGGCCCTCTGAAGTGCGGTTAAAAGGCACGCCCATGCGGTCCATCAGGTCGATGATCTTGGGCGCCCAGTGGGTCATTTCGTAGACGGGCGGCTGGTGGTTGAGGAAGTCGCCGCCGTAGAGCGTCTCGTCCATGTGCAGCCACTCGGAGTAGCCCTGCTGACGCGCTACTTCGTTGCAGGCATTGATGCCGCCCTGAGCGCAGACGCTGTGCGAACGTTTGACGGGGACCATGCTGAACAGATCGACGGGCAAGCCCGCCTCTGCGATGCGTACAGACGCCGCCAGCCCTGCTAGTCCACCTCCGACCACGATGATCCTCGGTTGGTTTTTAGCCATGTGCAATCGACCTTCAATCAATGCTCTGCGTTCGGCCTGGTCAATGTGTCCCAGCCGCGACAGCAGGCTATGACACTAATGCGCAGCGGCCGCCTCGGTTGGGGTTGCCTCGATCATCCGATCGGCGTGCGTACCCACCGCGTCAGGCGTGGCGTGGCCCGTGCCGCCTTGCTGGTAATACAAATTCGTCTGCTGGATCGCGGTATTTTCAGCGTCGCTGACTTCGTAATTCAACGCGCCGACCACAGCACCGAGCGAAAAGATCGTTAACGCCACGCCCAGGGCCGCACAGACGTATCCCCACCGCCGCTGCGCCGCGACGCTGATCGTCAATCCCCAGGTAATGGCTGAGGACCACAGGCCGTTTGACCAGTGATATATCACACTCAGCACGCCGACGAGGTAGATCGCCACGACCCACCACGCGTGTTGCATCGCCAGGGCTGTGGTGGCGTGTGCCAGGGGTTGGCCGTCGGCGCCACGCACATAAAACGGCGTGAACCAGCCGCCAAATTCCCACCGCCAACGCAACGTGGCGACATGCAGGAAGATAAAGATCAGCGCTGCGAAACCCGTGGCACGCTGGAAAAAATACCGCCAATTATCGGCGTGGGGGTATTTTCGTGTGTTTGGCTGACCAGAGAAGGTGTAAACCAAGCCTAAGGCTGCATGGAACGCGATCGATCCCCACAAGGCGATCTCGACGAACAGCAGAGCGGGAGTGGCGTGGATGAAATCGACCTCGTGCTGGAAGTCGCCCACTACCATCTGGAAATTAGTGAACAGGTGCATGATGACGAACACACCCACGGGCACGATGCCCGACAGCGAGTGGAGCCTGCGTAGCAAAAAGTGGTGCCGACTCAGGAACGTCGTCTCCGAAGTATTTGGCAAACCAGTCGCGTGGGCGTCAGACACAGCCTCGGGTCCTTTCAACGCAATTTATACGCAATGTGTATTGCACGTGGCCCCAACTCTCGTGGCGTAAGTTAGCCAGGATAGCCGTCGGCAACGAGCCGTCAATCTTGTTATATGAGTAAGCGTGTAATTTAGCAGCGTTCGATCGCAGTTGTGCGGGTGTTGATTACATAGCACCCCGTGCGCCGCTGGCGGCCTGGATGTAACGCGACCGTAGTTCGTACGTCGTCGTGGTGATCATTTTGCTCTCTTCGTCCGTCAGGTTGCCCTTGGTCTTTTCCTCGATGACATTGAGCATATCAATGTGGTGGCGTGCTAAGTCGAGGTGAACTATGCGTTGCCCGGTGCGTGGGTCGGGGATCGCACCCAACGAGAACAGCGCCTGCGTAGCCATGGTGCTCACGAGCGACTCAAACGTGGCGGGTGGCAGCCCACCGGGGCCGGATTTAGCGCTGCCGGGGCCTTGACCTTCCGAAGACTTGGCTTGTTGGGCGAGCTTTTCCTTCTCAGCTTGGGCTTGGGCTTTCCAGTCGGCGTCGATGTGAATCTTGGAACCGGTGTCGCTGTCAGTCATGGCGTCTCCACGAGAAAGTCGGGTATCAGGGTTAGTCGAATCGCCAGTATAGAGCATTCTCAACGCATCTGTAGCGTTTGGTTACAGCAAATTGCCTGTTTTCTGACGGACATTATGCACCAATATTTGTAACCCCTTGCGTCAATCACGATTTGCTTGCAAGCTGTGGTTGGGCCAATCGTGACTCACTGGTTGCAAGCAACCAGTGCCACCCGGTGTTCCTTGAGAACTATTCCCGTGTGATACGTGCATAATGTCCTCACGGTCGGGGCTCGTTACGATCATGCACGGATGTATCTGAAAGCGTATTAGTGGCGATGCGAGGGTTAAATACTAAGCCGTTCGCGGAACAACTGTCTTAACTTGTGTATCCACTGCGCGAGCAACGGGGTGTACTGCTCAGAGGTGAGTCGAACATAGACTCGCTGGCCGGGGAATGCGGTGGCGTAGGTGTTGGTTCCGCCTCGCCAGTCGGGTAGTTTGAGCCAAAGTTCAAATTGCGGGCGCGTGGCGGTCTGGCCGTGTGGGTCGTCGGTAGATATGGCGATCGATCCGCCACCTGCGTATCCCAACGCGGGGTGTGGCAGATGTGATCGCCCTGAAGGGAATGCCTGAATCAACTTACTGCGTAGGGTGCGTTCCAATTGACCTGCGGTGCGTAGCTCCACACGCGCGATTGTGTTGGCTTGGTCAAACAGCTTGGCGTTTTGTGCCTGGTCCATCAGTGCCGTGACGCGAAGCGTGTCCAGGTCCACGACTTGGCCGATGACCTTGCCCCGAGGCAGGTGTTGGCCGAGGAATTGCGTCATGATGCCGCCGACTAGCGTGCCCTGCATCGGGCTGCGCAGCGTCAGATCGTCGAGGCGTTCCTGCACTTTGGTTAGCTCTTCGGTGACCGCTTCGATTTTTGCCCTGGTGCTCTTGAGAATCACTTGGTCCTGGGCGAGCGCCTGGCGTTGTGCGGAGCGGAGGCCCTTGAGCTTAGCGGTGAGTTCTACGTATTTGACGCGTAGCTCCGGGCTGTCGGTGATGAGGATGATCTGCCCCTGTTGCACATGATCACCCGCCTCAGCGAGGACTTTTGTCACGAAGCCGTCGGTTCGGATGGCTAGGTCGGTGCGTTTGGCCGCTTCGACTACGCCCACAGCTCGGTGGTGTTCGGGCATCGGTATCGCTCCGAGCGTGCCCAGTAGCAGGAAGCAAAATAAGACCGTGGTTGTGATCGCTCGTACCCGGTGCTCGTGGAGGGACGGGTGTGTCGCCAGCCAATGGATAAACTTGCCCAGCGGCACCAGTGCCCATGCGATAGTGGACCAAGCCGCCAATAGGATGCCTACCGCGTGGAATTGACTTCCGACGAATAGGATGATCCCGAAAAGGATGATGACCTTATAAATTTGGCTGCATATGCCGTAAAGGATCAGGAGAGACTGCTCGCCGTGTCGGGTGCTGACCGGCTGGGCGTTTGTCATGCCGTAGATGTACCGTTGGATTAACCATTGCAGGTATCGGCTGGCACGGTCGTACAGATTTGGGATCTCCAGCACGTCGCTGAGCATGTAGTAGCCGTCGAACTTGAGCAGGGGGTTGGCGTTAAACAAGATGGTGGCGACCGACGCCATGAAGACCGTGTTGTAGGAGAGTTGCTTGGCCAGTGATCCGGGTTCGGCGTGCAGCCAGATCATGATGCCTATGCCAGCAATCGCTAACTCGAAGATCATGCCCGCAGCGCCGACGAAAAAACGGTGCCATTTGCTCGTAAAGTTCCAAGAACTCGTTGCGTCGACGTAGGGCACGGGGAACATCACCAGCAGCATGATCCCGACCTCGGGCACCGATCCGCCAAACCGCCTACACACCAGCCCGTGGCCCAACTCGTGCAGGAATTTGGTTCCCAAAAACAACACAATCATCCAGCCCCAATTGGTCGGTGCCAGAACACTTTGTGCGTCGTTGATAAACGAGCCGATGCTTGGGAGAAATTGGACGGTGACGTATCCGATCCACGCCAGCCACATCAGCAGCCCCACGATCGACAACAGCGGCCGAAATAGTGGCAGCAGCCAACGCAGCATACGGTCGGGATTAAACACCGGGACGCGGAAGAACAGGATGCTCATCATCTGTCCGCCCCAGTGCTTGACCTTGCGCTTGCGTGCGCGGCGGAGCAAAGGCTCAGCATCCGACGGCAGGTCGACTCGTAGCAAGTTCGATTCGTTTAGTTGTCCAAGCAAGCCGATCACTTCGTGCTGGGTTGGCGCCATGTCGCCGAAACGGTCGAGCGTCAGCCGCCAGACCTCGTCTACGGAACGCCGGCCATCGAATAGCCCGACGAGGTGGTGTGCGACGGGGTTTAGCCGAAAAAAATTATTGCTCACCGGGTCGTGGACCACGTACCACGGCTCACCGCGGAATAGCTGGCGTGTGATCTGGACGTGTGGGCGCAGCGTCGGCGTCAGCTTGCTGACTCGGCTCCATGATTGGCTAAAGGTGGGGCGTTCCACGGGTGTGCATTGCTCAAAGTAAGAGGGTTAATTCGCCAAGAACGGCCGCTCCGTGCCACCGGGTTCTACAGCCACAGCCACAACCGGACGGTGTTGATGATCCGATGCGTGAGTATCCAGATAATCCGCCGATCACCGACATTTACCCTTGCCAGGCCCTCCATGCCCGGGCGCAGCCATTTGGCGGGGTCTTTGATCTCACAGCGGACTTCGAAGACATTTGTGCCCTCGATGGGTGTGGCCATGGGCACGATGCGGGAGACTATAATGTCAAATTTTTCTTCCGGCACGCTGCGCGTCGCGAGCTGACCGTCCTGGCGAAGGTCAAGGTCGATCAGATCAATATCGCTCTCCTCGACTCGCACGATCGCGAGTAGCTGCTTGATCGAAGATATCTCGAACATGGGTTTGCCCTGCTCAAGGACACCGCCCACTTTGTCGTGCCAGTATCCCGAGAGCACAACGCCAGCGATGGGTGCGCGGATCGACGCTTTTTCGATGTGGTATTGCAATAGCTTAATGCGAGACTGTATCTGCTCGAGCTGCGCCTGAGCCTGTTGGGCTTCGGCGAGTTTGTTCTCAGCGGTCGCTTGGTTTTTCTCGAACGTGATCTTCTTTTCCTCAGCGGTCGTCTCAGCGAGTTGCAGCTTCAGGTCCGTGGTGTCGAATTGAGCGAGCAACTGCCCTTTGAGAACGACAAAGCCCGGCTCGACTTTGACAAGGTCAAGTCTGCCTTCATAGGGGGCCGGTACGATCCGTTTGTCCTGAGCTTCGAGTGTAAACGGCGCGGAGACGTGGTAAGGCCAAGTGCCGAAGACCGCTACGCCCAGTACAGCCATGACCAGGATCGCCACCAGTTTCCATCCGATGTGCTTGGGTCCCAGTACGTAGCCGGTCCCGTCGATCAGTGAGTGCCACGCGTGTACAAACAGGAAACGGTCGCTGCTGCGGCGATCAACTAGGTGCGGAGCGATCACGTCCGCTACGAGCTGTAGTGATCGGATTAAATCATCGTCAAACGGCACGTCCGACCGTTCCAGCAGCAGCACCCCGACCCACTCGTCGCCGTCGCGCAGCGGGATCGACAACACGTGTTTCGAGGGGTGATCGCCGGTGAGTCTGCGGTGGGCGTGTACGACCGCTTGCGCCAGCAAAGGCTCGGCATCTTCCCAAACGGGGTAGACAATCGGTTGCTGCTGATCGAGGCACTCGGACATGGCCATCTCGGACCGCGTCACCTGTTCGTGATGACGCTTGAGGTGCTCGGTATCACTCATCGCTACGACGCGTATGGACTTGCCTTTAACCCAGCCCAGGCAAACCCGAGAGCACTGCTGTTGCCGCGCCAATTCGTTAACCAGATTTAAAGCGGCGCCGTTAAACCCTCTGCCCTCTTGGCTGACCGCCAACAACGCCATGGCGCTGCGGACACCTTGTGCGTCGAGACGCGAGTCGTGGGCGTCTAGCCTGCTCTCAAAACCTTCGTACAAACCAGCCGCCAACTCGCGCATCGGCGCGGTGATCTTGGCGACCTTCGGGTCCGACGTCTCCGCGACAGCGGTGCATACCGCCGCGATTTTGCCATGGCTACGCATCGGGGTGATGTGCACCAGTGATTTGGGCTGTGTGTCAGGGGAGGGGACTTCGTCTCCGATGTGCAGCTTGAGGGTATGGCTGTTGCCGCGGGCCAAGCCGGCTGTCGCGGCCTCGCGTAGCATCTGGACGACCGCTGAGTTGGGGTCGTGCTCCTTGAGCGTTGTGGGCCAAGTCTCGCCGAGGTGCAACTCGCCGCGGTCATCGGTCAACCAGATCGCGCCGTAGTCCGCAGCGACGATCATGCACTGGAGCTGGAGCATCGCGGCAAGGAACGAGGGCTCGTCGGAAGCTTCGTTAATGCGCTCGACGATCCGCTCCCACCCGCTGCCTGAGGGACGGTTTGTCGCTGGGGCTTGAGTCATCATCAGCGAATACCTGTGCGTTGGGTGCCGGTCTCGGCCGACGTCGATGGCGTAGACGCGTCAAAAGTAACGATGACTTGACTGCCGGCGGGTAGGTGTTCAGCGTTGGACATTTCGATACGGACCAAGCGGGTGTCACTGGCGGCGTCGGCGACCTCGGCGAGGTGGATTATCTTACCACGAATCGGGGCGCTGTCTTTGGGTAACAACTGCGACCGCACCCACGCTGTGTCGCCCGGATTAAGACCCAGCGTCTGGCGCGTGGGCACATTGGCATCGACCCATAGTGGATCAATCATGACCAGGCGCAGTATCGGTTTGAGCGACTCGACTAGCTCGCCTTCAGATACCGTGACCGTATCCACGATACCAGTGATCGGCGCGTGGAGCATGTACTCATCGTGACGCGATTGGGCTTGCTGGAGCTGATGCTTCGCCTCTTGGCCTTGCTGGTAGGCCATCAATAGTTCTAGTTTGGACTGAATGCTGTTGAGTTGAGCCCGCTCGACTTCGATGGGCATGGCGGCGTCTTTTTCAAATGCCCTGCGGATGGCTTTTTCCTCTATCTTTGCTAGACGCAAACCCGCGTCCGCCGACTGCGCAGCCAGATCGCTCGACGCACGCAACTGGTATAGCTCAACCAGCGACTTGCCCTCATCGTCATCGAGTTCGATCAGCAGTTGCCCTTTTTTCACGCGGTCTCCCGGCTTTACCAAAATGCGCGACACCTTGCCGCCGACGGTGAAGCCCAGCCGCAGGTCGTAACGCGCCTTGGTCACCGCTTCGACCTGAGCCCAAGCGACGGGACCGGTCAATACCGCACACACCATCACAGCCAAAACGATCATCTTTTTCATGTTCATGCCACACCCCACATATTTCTACCCTGTTTAGGACGAACAGCCCCATCTATAATAGTCCGTAAAGCGGGGTCAGTTCCAAATCAACGGAATTTTTATCGCCATTATCATGTCGTCATGAACTGATTGTGAGCTATAATCTCGCCCTTTACCATCCTTTGCGGAGGTATCGATTTGAGTCAGTCACCCCAAGAAATCGGCACCGTGCCGGGCGTCCGGTTCAACGATCAGGGCCTTATCCCCGCGATCGTCCAGGACGCCGACACCAAAGCCGTCCTGATGATGGGCTGGATGAACCAGCAAGCCCTGACGCAGACGCTACAGACGCGTAAAGCCACGTTCTTTTCCCGTAGCCGCGGCAAGCTCTGGGTCAAAGGCGAAAGCTCCGGCCACGTCCAGGAGGTCGTCGAGGCACGCATTGACTGTGACCAGGATGTTGTGTTGTTGAGCTGCAAGTCGCATGGCCCCTGCTGCCACGTCGGATACCAGACCTGCTTCTACCGAGCGTGGGATGGTCAGGACAAGCTGCGGTTTGTCGAAGAAAAGGTTTTCGACCCTGCAACGGTTTATCAAAAGTGACCCACGCCTGTGTCGTCTGTATCAGCCATTCGCAAACAAAAATATTTCTTATGCCATCAACCAAAAAGAAAATTACGCGTCGGCATACAGCTAGCCCGTCGAGGTTCACGAAACGAGTCGGCGTCTTGCGAAGCCGAATAAAGCAGTGGGGCGTCGAGGCACTGCTGGTGACCCATGCCAGGGACATCCGGTACCTCACAGGCTTTGTCGGCGACGATAGCTGGGCGGTGGTCTGGGCACGTCAACCCAAAGTCACGGTTATCACCGATTTTCGCTTTCAGGAACAGATCGCTCGTGAAGCGCCGCACGTCTCGGTCAGGATGCAAAAATCGGGGCTCGCTGTCGAGTTGGCATCGTTGGGCAAACGACACAGCCTAAAAAAGCTCGCCATCCAATCGCGATACGTCACACTAGCGCAGCGCAAGGCCCTGGGCCGACACGTCAAAGGCTGTCGTTTGGTGCCCATCGACGATCGGCTACTCGAGCAGCGGGCGGTCAAGGACAGCGACGAGATCGCCGCGATCCTCAGGGCGCTGAAGATCCAGCAGGAGGCGTTTCGCCTGACGGTGCACCAATTGCATCCAGGCCAAACGGAGCAGCATGTGGCGGCGTTTCTGGAGTACCAGATGCGCCTGCTGGGTGCGGACGGCCCGAGCTTCCCGACGATCGTGGCAGCCGACGCCAACGCCAGTCTCCCGCACGCGGTGCCCGGTACACGAAAAATTAAGAAGGGGGGGATCGTTCTGATCGACTGGGGCGCGCGGTATCGCGGGTACTGCTCCGACCTGACCCGTGTCGTAGCGATCGGGAAGATGCCCCATAAAATCCGTGATATCTACCAGGTCGTGCTCGACGCGCAGCAGGCCGCGATCGACGCAATCCGTCCTGGGAAATCGCTTGGCGAAATCGACGCGATTGCTCGCGGTATCATCGCCAGTGCGGGGTACGGCCAGTACTTCGGCCATTCGTTGGGGCACGGCGTGGGGCTCGATATCCACGAGCAACCCACACTATCGGCCCGCTCAAAAGGTGAATTGCGTCCCGGCCAAATTGTTACTGTGGAGCCTGGGATTTATCTGCCCGGTGTTGGAGGCGTGCGGATCGAGGACGACGTGCTGGTGACGGATCGGGGCGGGCGTGTTTTGAGCGATTTGCCCAGCGACCTGGAATCCACGATCATTTAGCCTATCTATCGAATCATGGGTGTAGGCAACTAACTATCAGTTAATGCGTTGTCATTTAATTAACAGCATTCTGCTGACGGCTTAGCAGGGACATTTATGTTGGATGTAAAAAAATTAAAAGAGCTTATCAAGCTCATGGTGACCAATGACCTGACGGAATTGGACCTCCAGGGCGATGGTGAGCGTGTGACGCTCAAGCGGGGGCCCGGCGATCAAAAAGTCCACTACGTGCCCACCGCGGCACCCGTGCTCCAAGCCGGTGAACCCAATGGCACACCACCCACCAACGGCACCGCGACGCCTCCAGCGGTCGGCCAGGGACAAGCGGACCAGGAGGCAGGCGATACGGGTCTCGAGCAGATCACCAGCCCGATGGTCGGCACGTTTTACGCGGCGTCCAGCCCCGATGCAGCGCCGTTTGTCACCGTTGGCGACCGGGTTGACCCTGAAAAGGTCGTTTGCATTATCGAGGCGATGAAGGTCTTTAATGAGATCAAAGCCGAGGCCACCGGCACGATTGAAAAAATATTAGTGCAGACGGGCCAGGCGGTGGAGTTCGACCAACCCCTGTTTCTCGTCAGGCCCGATTAGCTAGAACACCTGAAATCATCTGCCCGCGGGCTGGAGCTAGGCGTCCACCACGACAGAACACCGGCGTCCAGACCGCGGCCATCCAATAGGCAGTCTTATGTTTTCACGCATCCTGATCGCCAACCGTGGCGAAATCGCTGTGCGGGTCATCCGTGCGGCACGCGAGATGGGCATCGAAACCGTAGCGGTCTTCTCCACTGCTGACCGGGACAGCCTGCACGTCCGCCTGGCGGACCGAGCAATTTGCATCGGTCCGCCGGCACCCGCCGACTCGTACCTGAACATCCCGCGCATCATCAGCGCCGCCGAGGTGGCCAACGTTGACGCGATCCATCCGGGGTACGGATTTCTAGCGGAGAACGCTCACTTTGCCGAGGTCTGCCGATCGTGCAATATCGAGTTCATCGGGCCAAGCGTCGAGTCCATGTCCATCCTGGGTGACAAGGTGCAATGCAAGCAACTGGCGATCAAGCACAAGGTGCCCGTGGCACCCGGGTCGAAAGGCAAGATCGAAGACGAAGCCGACGCTGTGAAGATCGCCCGCGACATCGGCTACCCGGTCATGGTCAAAGCCGCAGCCGGGGGCGGGGGGCGCGGCATGCGCGTGGCGCACAACGACATCAGCCTACGTTCGGGCATCAAGCAGGCGATGGCCGAGGCACAGGGCGCCTTCGGCGACGGGACGGTCTACCTCGAAAAATTCCTCGAGAACGCTCGCCACGTCGAGGTGCAGATACTGGGCGATCAGCACGGCAACGTCGTGCACCTGTTTGAACGCGACTGCACCATGCAGCGCCGTCACCAAAAGCTGATCGAGGAGGCGCCCTGCCCCGTGCTGGGCAACGACAAACGTGAAGATGTGTGCAAAGCAGCGGTGCGCTTGGCCAAAGCGGCGAAATATTTCTCCGCGGGGACCGTCGAATTCCTCATGGACGCCAAGCAGAAATTTTACCTTATGGAGGTGAACACTCGTCTGCAGGTTGAGCACCCTGTCACCGAGTTGATAACCGGGATCGACATCGTCAAGACCCAGATCCGTATCGCCGCCGGTGAGAAGTTACCATTTTCACAGAAGCATATTAAGCGTCACGGCCACGCCATCGAGACACGCATCAACGCCGAGGACCCGGATAATGGCTTTACGCCCAGCCCGGGGCAAATGACCGAATTTGAAATGCCAGGCGGACCGGGTGTGCGCGTCGATACCCACTGCTACAGCGGCTACCGCGTGCCACCCAATTACGATTCCATGATCGCCAAGCTCATCGTGCACCAGCCCACACGTGACGAGGCGATCGCCACGATCCGTCGTGCCTTGGGCGAGTTCGACATCGGACCCAACAAGACCACGATTCCGCTGCACATACGGCTAATGCTCAACGGCAGCTTCCGTAAGAGCGACGTGGACATCCACTTCGTCGAGCGTTTGTTTGGGCAGCGGTAGAGTGATTATGGCTAGTTAGTAGCGCTCGTTGAAAAAGTCTATAATTTATTTTGTGGGAGGGGCAAGCTACTATTTTTCAGCCGACGTGTAGGTCTGGTTGTTTTGAGCAGGTGGCATTGCGCTTGAGATGTAATTGTGGTAGCGATTCACAAGGTGGTTATAATGCAGCAGTTGGAATCGTCTGATGTGATTCAGCACCAATTTGGCGCAACCGAATCGGACGACGCGAAAAGGGAAATCACGGGCCATTAGCGCAGTTGGCTAGCGCGCCTCGTTGACATCGAGGAGGTCACTGGTTCAAGTCCAGTATGGCCCATTCGACGTAAATTATGCTGAACCCCTGTGTTGGGGATACCCGTTCAAGCTGCGGAACGGCTGTAACCCAAAAAAAGAAACGTATCACCTGATACGTTTCCTCAATGGGAGACCACTGCCGTGACTACCAACTCCCACGTCTTGTCGACTGCAAGCAATCACATCGCTAGGTTCTTCTTGCCGTGATTGACTGATCGGGTTTTTTACAAGCTAGTTAATTAGTGGAATCAAATTAAAATTTGATCTGAGGCAGGACGGGTCAAGGTGAGACCCGCTTGAAGAGCGTCAATTGTTCGTTGCCCGGGGGCAGCAGGCGATAGTAGGTGCGCTGGTCGATCACTTCGTAGCCGTCGCGTTGGCTGGCAAATGAGATCACAAATTCATTGTCGATTACCCAGAATCCTTTTTCCCAATTGATGAGTCGGGGGTCTTTTTCATCCTGGTACCAGCCGTTGAACTCAAAGCCCCCGTCGATGCGGTCGGCTTTCACGCCCTGTTCGCGCAGCGGGTTGAGCATGGCCCACCGGGTTCTGTTGCGCTGAAAGTAGTCGTAGTTTCCCAGGATAGCCGCCGCCGCGATGGCAGCTAACAGCAGGCTGGCAGCGGTCCATCCAGTACGTCCAGGTTGGTAGGCTTTGCAAGCTGCGATCAAGATAAGAGCGGCGACGATCGGGATCACCGGCAGCAGGTATCGGTCAAATCGTTTTGTGAGCATGACGCCCAGGTAGATGGCGATGGTGATTGCCAGGAACAAGTGCGAGGTGTGTGGTCGAAATGACTTGATTTGGGGCCAAAAATGGGTGTAGGCCATGGTCAAAAGAACCGCGCCCGAGGCGACGCTCGTTATTGTGATCAGCCACCAAATCCAAGGAGAGGCTTGAACTGGTGGTAAAGCCTTCAGTAGTCTGAAAGGCCCCAGGCCGGTGTCGTACACAATATTGAACCAAGGCAGCCGCCAGCCCTTGATAAATACGATGGTTCCCAGCGCCAAGGTCAGTATTAGGCTAATCGAGATGATGCGGCGTTTTGCACGACCTTGCGCGGCCAGTAACAACACCGTCAATGGCGCCAAAGAGATGCCGATGCACATGAATTGGTAGGCGAAATTTTTTCTGATGACGCCGAAGAAATACTTAGGCTGATTAATGATGTTAAGGACCGAAGCATGGTCCTCGCCGATGGTCGTGAAATTGCCATAGGCTAGTTTGGGCACAACCAAATAAGATGCAATGATAAATGCAGAGACGCTCAGGCCTGCTACCCATCGCCGGGGGCGTAATGGACCTGTGCCGATGACAGCTGCGGCAAACCCCAGAGGGATCGCCAACCCGAATTGCCGCGAGAGGGTGGTGGCTGAGGCAAGCAGTGTGCCAATGATTATTGCGGGTAGCGACTTGGAATTAATGCCGTAGGCGAGGAAAACCATGCTCCACGTGAATAGAGCGGTGAAGGGGACGTCGGTCATGAAGGTGTATGAGAGATTGAAATAGACTGGGTTGAAGCCGATGACGAGCGCAGCAAAAAGACCAATCAGCCAAGGCGCGCCGACCCATCGGAACAGGGTGTAGAAGCCGACAATGCCGACCCATCCCATGAAGAAGCCGGCAATCCGAAGCGTTTCGTGAGAAAAGCCTAGGAAATACGAAAACGTGCTACCGATGACCGTGTGGGTGATCAAAGGGACGTAGGTCCAGTCGTCTCTGACGAACTGGCCGTGGTCAACGCGTTCACGCACGGCGATTGCATAGGCGAAGTCGTCGTTGAGCGGGAACTGGCCGTTCAAGCCGATGAAAAAAGTTGGCAAAAGCCACGCGATCGTAATCAGGGCAATGGCGGTCCAATCCCCCCGCGACACCAAGCCGTGGGCGTTGGGTGTGTGCTGGGCGATCGAGTCTGACTCAGTTATATCCGAGTTGGTATCAAAAACGGCCAAAAAATTGTTCCATCTGAACTGAGATGTGCAAAATTTGTTGCCTCGCATCACTTGTACAGAGTGATTTGTAACAGTCACTTAATTTAATACCCTCAGTGAGGGTAGCCCATATGTGGTCTACTGAGCAAGTCATGTAAACGATTATCCACTGCGTCACGACATGTTAGCCCGCCAGCAGTTGTATCAAAAGACAGCCTATGAAGTTGACCGTGGGATCGTGCTGGTGTTACGCCCGAACTGTCAAACGGGAAATTGTATCCAGGGGGAAAAAAGAGTTCATTCTGTGCGATGTGGATGGCGTGATATTTTGACTTGACGAATACACAAACGAGCTATTTTAGACGTGTTTAACACTTTAATCTTACTGCCGTGTCGGCATATTTTCCAGTTTATTTTATAGGGTTTGAGTGATACGCATTGCGTATCGTTCTAGCGCGTTGTAAAGAATGTAAGTTATTGCCTGTTTTGCCTTCGCGTTCGCAGATGCCGCGCAAATATTAATCTTGATGGGTATGAGGGGTCAATAAAAAGATGGATCGACCTGATGATATACGGAACGCGAGCACCTTTTGCGGGGCATCGTTATAAGATCGCATGATGTGTTGGTGGGATGGCTAAAACGCTTGGTCGGCGACCCGGGCGGCGTTTGCCATGAGCGTAAAGGTGAGGTTCTTGGCGGGTAGGAAGGGCAGGGTGGTACCGTCGACAAAATAGAGATTTCCCAAATCGTTGCTGCGACACGTCGGTGATGCGGTTAGTGGGGCGGGGTTGTCAGACATCGGAATGGTGCCTGCGTAATGAACGCTTGCGCCCATGGGACGCGTATAGGTCATACCGGGGGGAACGACGCACCCGAGTTGCCAGAGACACTTTTTGACGGTGTGTAAGGTCCTTTTGAGTCGTTGCGGCTCGTCGTGTGGAGGGGTGTAATTGATGGCCAATCTGGGTTGGTCCGACCTGGATCCGCCATCGAGCGTGAGGAAGTTGTCGTCGCGCCGGGTGTCGTGGAGATTGATATTTAAGATGCCCAGGCCGCTGCGTAGGTTTCGGAACAGGAACGAAGCGGTGCGCAGGTTCAGAGGCATACTCGTGATGATAGGTTGTGCCAGCGCGGTTTTTAGCGTGGTGATCTGGCAGTGGACGTAGTGCTTGGGGTCTGGGGTTTCGATGCCCATAGCGAGCTGATGGTATTGATAGGAGTCGGGTTGAAATGGCTTGCCGATCATAGCGAGGTTGAGAAAGGGCACGAGCAACTGTCGGTTGTCCATTAGACCAGGGAGTCTGACGAGCCTGCCCTCTCCGTGCAGCAGTGAGGCCATGAATATGTAGGACGAACAGAGCGTGCCCGCGGCGAGTATGAAGCTGTCGCCTTTGACTTCGATCACTTGGCCATCGGCTAATGATCGTGCGACGAGGTGCTTGATTTGCTTGTGATCGTCGTAGACGAAGTGGCTGGCGTAGACGCGTGACATGTAGGTGAAATTGGGATGGTTATTGCACTGCCCCAGCGAGATCGAAGGGGTGTAGAGCGACTGCGAAGGGCAACCCCAGAGACATCTGCCGGTGTAGCTGCAGGCCTTTCGGTTGTCTTGGTCTCGGCTAAGGGTGGCGATGCGTGATCGGCCCAGGTAGGCGTGGAATCCGTTATTGAGCTTGTGTTTGGCGTTGCGGTATGTATCGGCGAGTAGTTGGGAGTGCTCGTCGAGTTCGAGGCCTGGCAATAGGTGGTCATGGGTAGGGAAGAACCGCGAGAGGTCGTCGTCATCGCCGGAGATACCCACGCGGCGGGCGACCTGCTCGTAGTAGGGCTGAAGGTCTTTGTAGCTGAAGGGGTAGTCGGCGAGCTCGGCGTCATTGAGGGGGTATGACCCGCCGGTCCAGGTCTGTGCAAGGCCGCCTTGGGCGAACGAACGCAGGGGCTCAAACCCAGTGGTGTTCAGGTCGATGTCGTCATCGGGCGGGGTGAAGACATACGTCTTGCTGGGTGGAAATCCGTAGTATTCGCCGTCACCGTCGGCGTGTACAACACCTTCGTATCGCCTGCCCAGGAAGTAGCCAACGGGGTCATCGAGTTTGGTTTTGAGCTCGTTGAAGGTGAGGCCGGGCGAGACGGGCTGTGGCGGCGCATGACCGACGTCGATCATGGTCACTTTGTGTCCCTTTTCCAAGACGGATAGGGCAAAGTGGACGGCGCTGGCGCCGGAACCAACAACGACTAAGTGCTGAGCCACGCTAGGCGTCTCTCTTTGTTGAGGATCGAAGGGAGGAAAGCAAATGGATAGGCCCTAGCACGACCAGTGACAGAGCGAGCGATAGCGTAAAGAAAAAAGCATTGCCTATCACACGCAGCAGGAGCATGGCTTTGGAGCCGGGGTCGGGCAAATCAAAGTACCGAAATGTGGCCGGGCTGGTCTCTAGTATCGCCAGCAACACAGTCAGCTTACGACGAATGATATAGTGAGGGGCAAGTATTCGGGTGTACGAATCGACGAGCCTGGTGAGCCAGGGGTGCTTGGACGCGATGGTGATAAAGGCTTGATCGGTAGCGCAGGGCAGCGGCTCGGAGAGTTGGGGGCTGGTTGAGTGGGCTTGCCGGTACTTGCTCAATATGTAGCCGTCGGGTTGCGCGCCGACCAAATAGGCGGTGAACGTTTGGCACTGTTGGTCGAGCGTGTTTTCACGGGCGTGTTCGCCAAGCTGTTCCTGGTCTTTGGCCTGTTGGAGCATCTGATCGATACCGAGCATGCGGTCCTTGTTGGCGTCGAAGACGGCGTTGGGCTCGATGGTGCTGTCGTTATGGAAAGCACAAAGCTGACCTACGGTCAGGGGCATGGCTTTATATAAGGGTCTCTCAACCAGTGAAAGCAGGGCGATCACGGGCCGCAATGGAATGTGTAAGGTGCGGGGGTCTTTGCCGTGATAGAGACGATGGATGTCGCTTAGGAATTGCTCAAAAGTGATTTGCTCGGGCCCGCCAAGCTCGATGGTGTCGCCGTTGAATAGGTCGTGCTCGAGTATGTACAGCAACGAATCGGCTAAGTCGTCGACGTGGATGGGCTGTATTCGGGTTTGCCCGTGGCCAAAGATGGGGACGACAGGGAGCTTTGCGAGTTTGGTCAGAGCGTCCCAGATCGGAGACTTGGGGCCCAGGACGATGGTCGGCCGGGCGATGGTGTAGGAAAGCCCGCTTTGCTTGACGGCGTATTCGGCTTGCTCCTTGGCGAGTGCGTAGTAGTAGAGGTCTTTGTTTGGATACTTGACGGCGATGGTGCTCACGTGCAGGAAGCGTTTGACACCTGCTTTTTTGGCTTGCTGGAGCAGGAGGTCGGTGGCATCGCGGTTGACGCGAAAATATTGATCAGGGGGACACTTGCCGGTAATGGCGGCCAGGTGCACGACGGTGTTAACCCTGCTTAGGTAGTCAGCGTAAGAAGCGGGGTCGAGCAGATCGGCGGTGACGTGCTCGAACTTATCGTTGTTATAAACCGTCAATGATGCGGCGCTGACGTGTCTGCCGAGACAGTAGACCTTGTCGTATGACGCGGG
Source organism: Planctomycetota bacterium (assembly GCA_024276075.1). Taxonomy (GTDB): domain Bacteria; phylum Planctomycetota; class Phycisphaerae; order Phycisphaerales; family Phycisphaeraceae; genus JAJRXX01. The sequence goes on along the minus strand of JAJRXX010000038.1, from coordinate 11,180 downwards.
GTCAATACGCGCCAATAGGCGTCGCCCGACAAAACCGGTGGCCCCTGTTATCAGAATCGCACTCATCAGGCTATCCGTAGTGAATAAAACAGCGTTCTAATTTCGGCTCGTCGTGGCTTGATTTGCGGTGTTAGTTTGGCCGGGCGACGGGTGTTCGTCCCCTTGTTGATAGACCTGTTCGACGATGTAGAGCGGGCGTTGTTTGATCTCGGTGAAAATCCTGCCGATGTACTCGCCCACGATGCCGATGCAGATCAGTTGCACGCCGCCCAGGCACAGGACGCCGACCATGATGGTTGCCCAGCCTTGGACGGTGTGCCCCAAGAGTTTTTGAACGAAGACGCTACTTGCGTACAGGAAACCCAGGAATGAAGTGATGTAACCGAGGTAGGTGGCGGCTCGAAGTGGTTTGTTGGAGAACGAAGTGATACCGTCGAGCGCAAAGTGCAGCATCTTGCGTAGCGGGTAGTGGGTTTCGCCGGCGAGGCGCTCTTCGCGGTTGTAGTAGACGCCGGTTTGTTTGAAGCCGATCCAGCTAACCAGGCCCCTGACGAAGCGGTCTTTTTCCCGTAGCTGCACGAGTTGATCGACGGCGCGCCTACTCATGAGCCTGAAGTCGCCGACGTCGACGGGGATGTCGGTTTTGGTGAGTGCTTTGAGCATGCGATAGAAGAGGTTGGCGGTGGCGAGTTTGAAAGCGCTCTCGCCTTCGCGCTTGTTGCGTATGCCGTAGATGACGTCGTAGCCCTGTTGCCACTTTTCAACCATTTTCCCGATGACCTCGGGCGGGTCTTGCAGGTCGACGTCGATGACGGCAACGGCGTCGCCTTGTGCAGCGTCGACGCCGGCGGTGATAGCGGTCTGGTGGCCGAAGTTTCGTGAGAATTTAATAATCTTGACCTCAGGGTCGGCGTCGGCGATGCGTGTGAGCTTGTCGTAGGTGTCGTCCTTGGAGCCGTCGTCGACGAAGATGAGTTGGCCTGAAATGCCGTCGAGGGAGTCGATGAACTTCCGGGCGCGGTCGTAAAAAATTTCGACGACTTCGGTCTCATTAAAGACGGGTACAACAATAGACAGCAGGCAATTGCCGGCGTTGGATGGTGTGGTCGGGTTGACGGTGTCTTTCTGGTTCACGGCTTGTTACTCGATTTTAGCGAAGATTTTCGTTTATGTATCTATGGAGTTCGATGGGCGTTGTGAGCGTGGTGGTAGCCAAATGACGCCAACGAGAACGGCGGTCAACACGAACAGGGGCAGGGGCGATGGGCCATAGGGAAAGAATTGTTCGAACATACCCATGCGTGATAGCCGGGTGAGGATGGGCAACTCGAACCCACCCCATAATACGTGGAGGATCGGGTTGAGCATGCCCAAGGGGTGTTCGACGTTTCGGTGCATGGCCAGTGCCCACGACTGAGTGACGGCGAGGACAGCGATAAGACAGATCACACCTTTGGGTAGCCGCTTGAGCACGATGGCAGCGGGCAGGAATAGGAACGGGAAGATCGGGGCCATGTAGCGGATGCCGGTGTTGAACTGCAAGCGTGTGTAGTTGCTGCCGCTGAAAAAGACCCACAGAGCCAGGAGCAGTAACAAGGTGAATAGCAGTTCGATCGTTGGCATGCGGTGGGGTGCGGATCGGTTTGTGAAGGGGGCCGCTAGAGCCAAGAGCATCAGTGGGCAGGAGACAAACAAACCGAAGCGGTGGTCGAATGCGAGCATCCAGAGCAGTTCGAGTTGAGGGGGGCCATAGCCCTGGTAGCCGCGCTCGCTCCACTGTACGGGTGGCATCCAGTGTTGTCCGGGGTAAACGGGGTGGCCAAATGCGCGCCACTGGTACCACATCAGCAGGCCAACCGGCGCGAGCGTGCCCAAGACATACCAGCAGCCGTGTCGGAACGCATCTGCGGGCGTGGCGACCTGTAGGCGTTTAGCCAGGCCATAGATGAATAGGCCTAGCAGGAGGATGACGCCGCTGTAGTCAAATAGGATCGCCGTCCCTCCGGCCAGTCCACCTAGCAGGTGTCGTGTGTGAGAGGACCAGCGATCGGAGCCGGTGGGGTTCCACATGGCGGCGAACCCCATGAATACGATGTGGCCTAGCATGAGGTTGTGGTTGAGAAACGCGGTCCTGAACAGGACGGGCGTGCCGACCGCGTAGAGCATGGCGAACCAGAAGGCGGTGCGATCGGACCGGAAGACGTGTCGCAAGAGGAAGAACATGACGACGACCGCCAGTGCGGACGAGGGCGCCATGCAGAATGCTTGCATGACGAACGCCGCGAGTGCGAACTTGACATCGAATCCCCGCCGCCACGACTCAGCGTAGAAGTACTGCGCCATAGGCCAAGGGGAATCGTATGCGGGCGGCTCGGTTTGCCCTGACTTGGCACGGGTATCAAGTACATGTTGGACGAGGGGATCGATGACGGGTCGTGCTAGCGCGTAGGGAATCGCGGCGAGCATGGAGGCGCCGGGGTTGTTGCCGATGTGCCAGCCATAGCCTTCTTTTTCAAATAGGTCGGGGTGCATATTTGCGTATTCGTCGACGCGGAACGAGAGATGATCGCCCAGTGCCAGGGCGGGGTATATTTCTCGGACGATGTTCGTGGTGAAGTGTAGGGTGAAAATGATCCAGGTGGTGAGGAACAGGCGCATGGCCGTCTGGCCGGTGGTGAATCGGCCTAGAGTGGTGATCTGATCTTCGTTGAGATTTGTTGCGGTGTGGTCGGTCATGATCGCTGTGGGGTTGCGGGTTTTACCAATCTTCTAGAAGTATTGTCGTATGGTCCGTGTACGTGGGAGCAGATGTTACAAATAATTATGTCTATACGACGCGGTCAAAACATACGCTGATGCGTATCAATCTTCGACGACATGCGACTCGAATTCGTCACGGTGGCGGCGCCACTGATCGGCGTCGAATGAGCCGTCCTGGTGTAGGCATTCAGCGGCAGCGTACGCCATGGCCAGGGCGTGGTGGGTGTTGTCGTGAGCGAATAAACCCTGCCGCCCGAATGAGAGCACATTTTTCAGGCCCGACGCCCAGTCGTCGAGTACGTGGAAATGCTTTTCGTAGCCGTTGAGATATATGGGGTAGGCCTGTGGCAGGCGTTTGGTGGTGACGTGGCTGACGGGTGCTGAGATGGGCAGGCCGCATTGTGCCAGTGCGTCTTTGACTAGCTGCCCAAGCGTGTCGTCGGAGGCTTGCCAGAGTTCGTCGCCGACGTTGCAAGGCAGCTCAGCACAGAGGATCGTACGGCCGACGGGGTCGGAATGATCGCTGTAATTTTTGGGCTCGGATAGGCGTGTAATGCGGATATCTGCGCCTGGGAAGTAGTGCGCGTCGAAAGGCGTGAACTGATCCTGATCGAGGACGAGGTAGATCAGGACCATCGCACGGCTGAGATTGTTTTTACTAGCGTCGATGACGGCTTGCGGGACGTCGTCGGTGATGAGCCGAGGCAGGACAGAGATCGGTATGGTCGACCAGAGGTAGTCGGCTTCGAGGGTGGTGGTGGTGCCGTCGTGCTCGACCTCGACACGGTGGGGTGAGCCGAGTTGAATCTTGCGCGCGGTAGCGCTCAGGTGGATGTCGGCGCCAGCTTGTCGAGCGGCGTCGGCGATGGCACGACTGATCTGACCGAAGCCGCCGCGTGGGTAGAAGAACCGGCCTTTGCCGGCCGTGGCGGTGTCGACCTTGAGCCCGAAGATTTTGCGGATCATTTTCATGAGTGAACTGGCGGATACGCGCCGTTGAGCCTGGACGGCTGATAGCTCTTGGGGTGGTTGCCCCCAGATTTTGACTGCATATGGGAAATAAAACTCGCGGCAGATCGTGGCGCCCAACCCTTGCTGGAGGATACTGGCAAACGTGGGGTCGGCGGTCGTCTTGGCGCGAGGAAGGATACCCCGGAACGTGTCCCACGCGACGCCGATGCGGAACGGCCAAGGGAGATTTAGCAGCAAGTCAGTGGCTTTGAGCGGGAAGTGGATCCATTTTCCGCCCAGGCGTATTCGGCCGTGGCGGGGGCGATCGAGTAGGTCAGGCCCGAGTAGCTCGCGCAGGTCATCGAGAATACGAGGCTGACAAGAGGGGTGCAGGCGGTGGCTGCCGAAGTCGACGGATAGGCCTTGTAGGTCGAAGCTGCCTGCATTGCCACCGACGTCGTCGCGCTGCTCGAGCACGGTGACGTGGGCTCGTTGCTGTTTTGCGAGCTGCCACGCGGCACCGAGGCCTGCGGGGCCCGCGCCGAGGATGATGACTTTGGTGCGTGTCATTGGTTTACAAAAATGGTTAGATAATGAATGGAATAAAACGCTTGGTGCGTTGGGCGTATTGGTCGTACCCGGTGAGGTTTTGCATGAGGATTTTCTCCTCTTTGATGGTTTGGAGCATGACGATCGGCGCCAGCGCGACGACGGCCAGGACGAACCAGGAGTTTAGGCTCAACTGCAAGCCGACCAGCAGCAGCAGGTCGCCGGTGTAGATCGGGTGGCGGATGTAGCGGTAGATGCCGTCGTCCTTGACGGCTTGTTTTTCGATGACGCTGCCTTGCTCGATGTCGGACCAGTTATCACCGAGTTGGACACGTCCGAGCACCGCCACCGCTAAGCCCAGCGTGTAGAGTAAGAACCCGATCACGCGGATCGTGAATGGGTCGATCTGGCCCACTTTGATAATCGACAAAACATCGTCGGGCCAAACGGTCTGGATGAGGATGGCGGCGAGGATGGTCAACTTGACGGTCTTGACGAGTCGGGTCTTGAGCGTGAGCGCCGGGCGTGAGGGCACGTGGCCCTGGCGACGCTTCATGGCCTCCCACAGCGCTTTGTGGGCGACCAAGCCGGCTAGCAAGTAGATGCGGAAGGCGATCATCATGAGGATTTAGCGGCTTTCTTGGGTTTATCCTTCTTAGGTTTGCTCTTGGTTTGCGCGTCGTCTTGTTGGACCTCGACGGTGTCGTTGGTTCGAGCGCTGGCGATAGCGATTGGGCTGAGCTTGCCCATGCGCGAGACGGCGTCGGCAACCATGCCAATCAACAGAACGATCAGAGCGTTCATGAACATCATGATGGCGGTGGCGGAAATGTTGCGGTCGGCGGTCACAAAGATGTCAATGAAGCTCTTAATCAGTGCGTAAGCGAGGCATAAGCCGACGACGGGCAGGAACACGCGCAAGGGGCGGAACAGCACAGCCATGCGCAGGATCAGGACGGTAAACGTCCCGGCGTCCCAGGGCGTGATCTTAGACTTGCCCACGCGCTGCTTGTAGTCGATCGGGAGGTATCGCACAGCATACTTGTCGCAGAGCATGGCCATGGTGATGGTCGTGGTCCAGCTAAATTGATCGGGGAGGATGGGGAAATATTTGATGGCGACGTCGCGTCGGAAGACGCGCAGGCCGCTGTTGATGTCGGGGATTTGGTAGCCGGACACAAAGTTTGCCAACTTGTTGAGCGCCCACTTGGCAGGTTTCCTGACCAGGGGGATGTGCACGTCCGCGCCGGTGCGTGCGCCGACGACCATGTCAGCGGTTTCCAGGTCTTCGAGCATCTTCGGGAGGTACTTGATGGGGTACGTGCCGTCGGCGTCGGTAATGGCGACGATGTCGTTCGAGGCGGCGAGTACGCCCGACTTGAGCGAGGCGCCGTAGCCACGGTTGGACCGGTGCTGCAGGACACGGACGCCTGTTGCCAGCGCGTGGCGGGCGGTGTCGTCGGTTGAGCCGTCGTCGACGACGATGATCTCGCCGTCGATGTCGTGGCTGGCGAGCAGGTCTTTTAGGTCGGTGAGGACCTGCTCGATGATCTGCTGCTCGTTGAACGCGGGGATGACGATGGAGAGTTTTTTAATCATTGAATTATGAAGCCGGGTTACTCGAACGACAGTTCGGGGGTGTGATCGGTGTAAGCGTTTGTGTGGTCCATGAATATGAAAGATCGTCCAGCGGGGTGGTGGGCTTGAAAAACAGCGTGCCGGATCCGGGATTATCGTGCCGCTGTCTGAATACGTATACGTTTCCGTCACGGAGTGATCCAGGGAAAACCCTGATTTGCTCGAAGTCGTTTTGGAGCATCCGCCAAATGTCGGGGTGCCACTCTTTGAGGTGGATGGGCAGTGAGTAGACGACCCAGAGGCCCGTGTGGTCGCTGCGGAGTGAGATCAACTCGTCGGCGGTCTCAGCGGTGAACCAGCGGGGCTTGTCCTGGGCGTAGAGTTGGCCATAAGCGACACGGGCGAGCCCGACGGATACCACTGCCTGGCCGGATTCGAGGTTTTGCTCGATGTAATCCATAGCCCCCTGGTAATCCTGTTTTGACAGGGTGTAGTATCGGGGCAGGCTCATCAGCGAAGCGATGACCATAACCACGATCAGCGTGGTGCCGGCGAGGGTGGAGGCGGTGTGGAGGCGTGTCCGCAGCGGCGGGATCAGTGACAGGAATATGCGTGGGAACACAAAAGCCCCTCGGACGACGATGAGGATAGCGAAGCCCGCACAGAAAAAGACGAACCGTGGCCAGAGGTTGTGTTGCAACGCGACCATGACCGCGACGATCAGCACGCCGGGCAGGACCATGATGATGGCAAAAGGCCAGTCTTGACGCAGGTAGCTGAACCATCCTGAAGCCAGGAACAAGGCTCCGCAGATCATGATGATCGCACCCACAAATATAAGCGGTCCGGAGAAGCCATCCATCAGGCCCCGGACGGTCTCGACGACGAGCCAGAATGGGTTAATCCAGTCTGATTCGAGTGAGACTTCGTGTAGCCCGGATTGGAAGAACGGCGGCAGCGCCAAGGCAAATAGCTGGGTCGTGATGGTGACACAGAGTATGAATGCGAGGATGGGGTTCGTGCGTGAAGCGAGCCGGGGGCGGGCGTCTGTATCTGGTTTTTGACGGAAGGAGTCGGCCAAAAGGGCTAGGTAGATCAGGCCGTGCGCGGTGAGCACGAACGCCATGGTCATGTGTACCCACATGCCTAAGGCCACGGCTAGGACATAGCCGGTCCACCACCGCCAGTCGTTTCGGGGTAATGCTTCGAGCCACAACCAAGTCGAGAGGATGGCGAACAGGAGCACGCCTGTGTACCCGCGTGCGTTTTGCGAGAACCAGACGTGGTGGTATGAGGCGGTCAACAGTGCGCAAGCCAGCAGCGTCTCTCGGGTGTCGGTGACACGTCGGCCTAAAAAGAACAGCGCGGGGATGCAGGCGACGCCGAACAGGGCGGCGGGCAGCCGCAGCGACCATGCGGACTCGCCGAACGTGGCGATGACGGCGTGAGCCGACAGCGAGTAGAGCATGTGTTGGTTTTGATTGCGAAAGCTCGTGAGGATAGTGCCCACAGGCTCACGGACGATATCGACGAGTGTGCCGATTTCGTCGTGCCACAGGCCAGATTCGAGGTGGTGCAGCCGCAGAATTAGTGCGATCGCGCACAAGGCAGCTAGAGTGCACCACGTGGCTAGCGAGGTGGGCTGGTAGGTCGTGATATTTGCGAGGGGGGGAGGTTGACTGGCGCGTTTTGTGGTGCGCCACCCGGCGAAGATCAGGACGCAGCCGTGCAATGCCAGCAGGGCGCGGAATAGGATGGGGCCCCAGGTGAGTTGGCCGGTCGATTCGCCTAGCAGGGCGGTTTCGTATGCGGCGTTTGAGAAGACGAATGCGAATGCGATCAGCACGGCGCCGATGGCCATGAGGGAACGTGGTGTGGCGACGGACTGGTGTGCGGTTGGTGGCGTTGGGGTGTGGTTGCTTTGGTTCATTTTGGTGTTCTGGTCGGTTGTCTTATTCAAGGCTACCATGTTTTGGATAGTGCGCGTTGGACATAGGGCCCCTGCTTTAGGACCAGGAGCATGGCGGTGTATGCGGCCAGGGCCAGCGCGGCTTGGTAGACCCAGAATAGCTGTTGGGTCAGGGTAAAGGTAAGCGCCATGATCACACCCGCGGTCAGTGCGGGCCACAGGAGCGATAGCAGGCGGATACTGGCGACGTATCGGTTGAACCAAAAGCTGGCAATGGCGAACCAGGCGCATTCGGAGGTGAGCGTGGCGAAGGCGGCGCCCATGATGCCGAACGACGGGATCAGCAGGACGGTCAGCAGGACGTTAATGCTGGTGCATATGGCGGCGCAGCGTAGGTCGAGGTCTTGTCGGCCAGCGGCGTTGAGCGATTGGCGGAACGTGCCGCGGAGGATGGTCATGACGGCGGACCAGATTAACACCTGGAAGACGGGAATGGACCTGGCGTAGTCGTCGCCAAAGAGCAGGTCGATGATGGGCACAGCCAGAAATGTACCCACGATGCCGATAGGCATCGCCACCATGGCCATAAGACGCACAGATGCGGTGACGATATCTCGAAATGCGTGGTGGCTGTGCTTGTAGGTGCGTGAGAGTGTGGGGAACAGACCGATGAAGTAGGTCACGGGCATGGCGAGTTGAACAGTGACGGGCTTGTACGCGGCGTTGTACAGGCCCACTGAGGCGGGGCCGAGCATGAAGCCCAGCAGCACGGAGTCGAAGTTGTAACTCATCATGGATAGCCCGTGCGCGGTGCCCAGTGTCAGTGCGGGTCGGAAGATGGTGCGGGTACCTCGGAGTGTGAACGGGACGAGCCAGCGGTTATAGGTCTTAGCGAACTGAGACCAGAAGTACCCGGACATGGCGAAATCAGCGATGACGCGGATCGCGGCGACGGTGACGACCTGTTCGGGTCGTCTGATCCAGGTGAAGACGATTACTGCGAAGACGATCTGTCCGACGATCAGTCCGGCGGCGACGCGGCCCATCTTTTCTTTGCCCATGAACGCCCACTTGAGATTCAGTGCCTGGGCGAAGATGGTCATGCCGAACAAGACCAACAGCGGGCGTAGGTGTGGGTAGTCGGGCAGTATCGGCAGGACGAATAACAGGCCGGTAAACGTGATAGTCGCGAAGATCAGTCGCAAGGGGACGATTCGTGCCACGAGGTTAACCATGTCACGCCCCAGCGCTGCCTCGCGCGTAGACCACAACTCGAGCCCACAATCACCCAGCAACAAGAGATAGGCGAGGATCGAGATCGAGAACTCCAGCACGCCGTAGGTGTTGACTCCCAGCACGCGGGCGAGGTAGACAAACGCGAGGAAGCTGAACGTTTTGGCGAAAAAATCGCCTACGGATAGCCTGAAGATGTTACGGAAAGGGTTCACCGTTGGATTTGAGGCAGTCGTCGCGGGTTCGAATTTGCAGTGTCGTGGTTGATGGAGGGGATCATCTCAGATCAATTTGTTGTCGTGGTGAAAGGCGGTCGGGCTGTAAAATACGAGATCAATTCGTCGGCAACGAGCTTTGAGCCTGGGTCGTTAAAGTGAATATCGTCGTAGAAGACGTCGAGGGATCGTGGTACCCGATTGGCGAGGTCGAAGCATTCGGTGTCGGTGTCGGCACAGGTGTCGATGAGGCGTTGGTTGTAAAGGTCCATGGCATGTGCGAGTGTGGCGGTGGTGTAAAATGCCTTGTCGCGTCTGCGGGACCCCCACCACAGCATCTTTTGCTCGTTAGGGGGCATCTGTTCTTTCCAGATTGTGGGCTGTGTGAGGAAGACGATGCGTAGGTTTCTGCTGCGAGCGAGTTGGATCATCTCTCGGACATTCTGCTCGAATTCATCGAGGGCGGTATCAAGCGGTGGTGTCTGGGCTGCGGGCGGCGCCTGTTGCCGCATCAGCCGGAGTTTGATCAGCCACTTGCCTGCACTGTCTTGGATGTGAGCTTTGTCGGATGGGAAATGCTTTATCTGGATTTCTTTGGCAACTTGGTAGAGCGCCGTGCGCTTGTACAAAGGCCCTGTGTAGATGCGCATGGATAGGGGAACCTTCCAGAACCGCTCGTTTAGCCAATCGGTGTATTCCTGTTCGTTTTGGACGAAATGCGGGTCGTACTGATCGTCTGCCATGAGTCGGTGGATCATGTCGTTGCCGCCTAGGAGGATCAGGACGGCGTCGATGTCGTGTTGGTCAACGACGTGGCGCATGTAACCGAGGTGGTCGCGTGAGTTGTATCCGGACTTGCCGAGGTTCCCGACCCAGACGCGGCGTTGGTCTGCGGTGCGGGGTAATCCGTCCTGAAGTAATGCGGGCCAAGTGTTGTCCTGGTCGATATAGTTGCATTCGGTGGTCGAGCCGCCGATGGCCATGATTCGATACTCTCCACTGCGGTCAGCGGACCATTCGTCACCGCGTATTCCCAGACTATTGACACGGAAGTGCGCGACGGCGTTGACGCCCGGCATGACATCCGGTGACGGTTGGAACTCGGCGACGAAATTCGGCGGCCAATAGTAGTATTGGCTGGGCCAAAGCAGGCGTAATGATAATTCAGCGAAAATGAATCCGAAAAGGCAACTTAAGCCCAGCGCGACCAATCGGACCAGAAATTTGCGACTAAACACAGTGCTCATTGTGGCGTGCTTTGTTGTGGTGTGTCGTTCGTATCGGTCAGAGGCCTGCTAGCGGATGCCAGCAGCATAGGACCGATCAGGTGTAGGAGTTGACGGGCGCCGGGCATGGCGCGTGCCAATCGGTACAGATCGATGATCAGCCTCATGGGCGCGGGGAAGTGTGCCCGCTGCTGGGATGAGACGTCGGGGACTGTGATCTGTAATGTTTCGAACCCGGCGATGGAGACGAGTCGGCGTAGGCTCTGTGCCCAGAGCAGGCGTCGCTTTGGTGGGATACCGCCCTGACGGCGGACTAGGGCGGCGACAATCCGATCCGGTAGCCACGACCCGGCCCACACGCCTGTCTGCGGATCGGGACCGAGGCTGAAACGGTTTGGCGTTGAAAGGAGCAACCGCCCGCCAGGGCTCAGGACGCGGTGACATTGAGAGAGCGTGTCGGTTTGATCGCTTACGTGTTCGATGACCGATTCGGCGGCGACGGTATTGAACGAGCCGTCGGGAAAGGGCAGTGCTTCAGCGCAGGCGCAGATTAGCGGTGCATCGATGTTGTGTTCGGCGAGGCGCTTTTTGGCGACGACGAGCCAGCGGAAGGCAATGTCCACTCCGACGACCTTTTGGTAATGGGGTGCCGCGGCGGTCAGCAGCGGCGCGGTGCCGCAGCCTAGGTCAAGGAACGTGCCGGCGGCGGAGTTGGTCATTTTGTCGCGGTTGGTCGCGGCGTGCCAACCGTCGAGCGTG